>CAINGU010000001.1 GCA_903848645.1 uncultured cyanobacterium
AGGAGGAGGTGGGGTTGTTCCTGGTTGATAAACAGAGATATTGAAAGGGTTAAACCCGGATGATTGCCTTTGAATACTCGCTTGTGATTCTGGTTCTGACTCTGTTGGAGAGGATATTTCTTGACGTTGAATAGGCACAAAAAGAGGTGAGTTGATCCGATCCACTACCTGTGATGCACATTTGTCTGCTTCAACTTCGTATTCATCCCCTGGTTGTCCTATATTTAACCTGCTTTGCTCCAGTTAATGGTGAAGGTGGTGGAGGTGGTTCTGGAGGTGGTGTTCCTGGTGCAGAAACAGTGATATGGGAGAAGTCCAGACTAGGATGTGAGGAATACTCATTAGCCTCATCTAATCCTGTATTTTCAGCAATTGATTCTGTTTGGGTAGGAACGCCAAACGGTCGTGCCGGAAAGAGATTCGACACTGGTACGGATGCAGACTGTTGGTTAGATTTTGAGGAGTGGGACGCTTCACGGCTCTGCATCGGTATACCTAGAATTCAATCAGCAGATGGTATTATTATTCTGGCATCTTTTTGCTTGACTGTATAGGCTTTGTGTAAAAAAAATTCATCATGTGATAGATAATTGTACTATAGGGAATTTATAATCAACCGAGGATAGCCAAACTGAGAGAGCTTTTTTACCACTTTCGCTCCTTTTCAAACATCCTCTAAAGCAAATCAACGGCTATACCCTGCCCAAAGGTAAACGTACTTTTTTTCGCTAAAATTCTCCCTACCTGAGAACCACTTAACTTAATTCGGCGTTGCTGATTCTAGAATTTATGTTGCACTTACTTCTATTATCGGTGAGCATATTTTTGCTAACCTTGATAAGAATGCCATTGTCTAGACTACATGGATGATGTTTTTTTCAATGCGTAAGCTCTAGATACTTAATATGTACAATTATAGCAGTTAACTAACGTGAGTAACTATCTAGCTATTGCGACTGTAACCGCAGTTCTCCAAAGAATTGTCCAAAACTCTCTCCAATTTGACTTACAAGGTGCGAGAGTGACAACTTTAAAACCGATTAATTTAGGTAGTGGACCCTCTGAACTAGGTGTAAATATTTTTCTTTATCAGGTACTGACCAATCCGGCTCTGAATAATATTGATGCTACTCCTATGCGTTCTAGAGCTACTCCCAATAAACGCCAGGCTGCGCTGGACTTATACTATATGTTGAGTTTTTATGGTAATGACGTTGAGTTAGAACCCCAGCGCATATTAGGTAGTGTTTTGCGGACTCTCAATGATCAGAGTATTATTACCTCAGAGATGATTCAGCAAACATTGGCTAATTCAAATTTCCCATTTTTGAGCGATTCTAATCTAGGAGATCAAGTTCAACAAATCAATATTTCACTAAATGACCTCAGTTTAGATGACCTCTCAAAAGTTTGGTCAACATTTTTCCAAACTCCCTATGTACTTTCGGTTGTTTACAAAGTTCTGATAGTTTTAATTGATGGTCAAGAACCATCACAACGAGCATTACCTGTACGTCGTGCAGGTTTTGGTGGTGTGGCATCATTTCCTTATCAACCAGTAGTTGAACAGGTAGTCTCTCAGTTAGGCTATCTAGATCCAATATTGACAAATAGTACCCTACAGATTAAGGGTAGGAATTTTAAAAGTGATGCCATTAAAGTGCGGATTGGAGAAGTGGAAATCACTCCTACAGAAGTTAATGAGAAGCAAATATTTCTGCCTCTAGAAATGATTCCTCCTGAATCTTTGCGCTGTGGTGTCCAAAGTTTACAGGTGATTCATCATATTTCTACCAACATAAATTCAACAGCAGAAAATTTGGCGCTACAACCACCTAGCTATCATAATATTGAGTCAAATGTTTTTCCATTTGTTTTGCACCCAACTATATTACCAGATGTAATAGCTTCAGATATCGAAGAAAATAGTGATGGTTCTTACTTTGCTAAAATAATAGTGCAGGTGAATTTAACTGTTGGTATCAGACAACGTGTAGTTTTAGCACTAAATGAGATGACATCACAAAATCCTGCATCTTATTTATTTGAGGCTGCTAAACGCCAATCAGATGGGAATGTAATCACTATTCCAATTGATCGGATCAAATCTGGGGAGTATCTGCTAAGGTTAATAGTGGATGGAGCAGAAAGTCAATTAAATATTGATACTTGTGAAGATAGTCCAACTTTTAATAACTATATTAGTCCCAAATTGATAATTTCTTAATTAGTATGAGGAGTTGTACAAACTTATGATGGATGAAGAATTGGCTGGAGAAACTCTAAATTTAGAAGTAGAAATAAATAGTTTCAATCAACTTACTAACTTAGCTAATCAAGCAGTCAGTTTGGGGTTGATTTTGGGACATGGCTATCATGGCGGAAAATACGAAATTTTGCACTCTAAAAAGGCTTTACTGATGTCAACAGTAGAAGCACAAAGTTATTTACAAGAATTAATTCAAAAAAACGGTGGTTAAATGGCTATATCAACTAATGTAAATACTAATTGGTCGGCAGATAATCAAAACTATTTAATGGAGGCAATTAACCGGATTAAACTAATATTAGAATACAAAAGTTCCCAAATCCAACTTATTGATAATAATCAGCATAATCAGGGAGAAAAATTCAACCCTCCTCTAGATTTAAAACCATCCATGATGTCACAGCCATCTGCTTTGGAGCAATTATGTGATACTTTTGGATTGTCTAATTTTGAGCGAGATATACTCCTATTGTGTGTGGGAATAGAACTAAATAGAAACTGGACTACTCTATTTCCAAAAATTACGAGAGATTCACAGATCAACTATCCTTGTTTGAGTGTAGCTTTAATTGCCTTACCAGCAGCATTTTGGACAGCAATTACTCCCGACGCACCCTTACGACGTTGGCAGATGATTGAACTAGGAACAGGAATATCATTGACTAACACTCCACTACGAATTGATGAGCGGATACTACATTATCTATGGGGAATACAGAAGGTAGATCAGCGGTTGTTGGGTATGTTAGAACCGCTACCAACAATTAATAAATTAGCTCCATCACACCAAAAAATAGCTGATGAAGTTGCTGCTGTTTGGCTATCTTCGGTTGATCATAAATTCCCTATAGTCCAATTATCTGGTCAAGAAATAGTTATTAAAACAGCGATCGCTCATTTTGCTTGTACACAGACAGGAATAAATTTACAAGTCATTTCCGCAGAAGCACTTTTAGCAGATATCACTCAGCTAAATTTGTTTCAACGGCTGTGGGAAAGAGAAGCTATGTTAAATACTAGTGTATTACTATTAGACTGTAATTCACTCGAAAATATTGATGCTAACATAGAGAGTAAAATTTCTAGACTTATTGAAACAATTGACTGTCGTTTAATAGTTAGCAGTCGAGAGCGCCGTCGTTCCCGACAACGAAGCCAAATTATTTTTGATGTAGAGCCAGCTACAATTAATGAACAGCGATTACTTTGGCAACATACACTGAGCAAACATCAATTGAATCTTCATAGTCATATAGATGTTCTAGTTTCCCACTTTAATCTCAATTCTTCTGTGATTGAATCAGTGTGTTTACAAGCTAAAAGTTTAGTAAATAAAACTGAAGAAAATTTGAATTCGTCTACATCTACCATTAATAACCCATTATGGAATATATGTCGCCAACAAGCTCGTCTCAATTTAGATGATCTAGCGCAAAGAATAAATTCAGTAGCAGATTGGGATAACTTAATTCTACCTGAAAAAGAACTAAATACTCTGCGAGAAATTGCTGTTCATGTCCGCCAAAGAAGTAAAGTATATGAGTCTTGGGGATTTATCTCTAAAAGTAAAAGTGGACTCGGTATTAGTGCTTTATTTTCTGGACAAAGTGGTACAGGAAAAACTATGTCAGCAGAGGTATTGGGAAACACTTTAAATTTAGATGTTTATCGAATTGATTTGAGTTCTATTGTGAGTAAATACATTGGTGAAACTGAGAAGAATTTGCACCGTGTTTTTGATGTGGCAGAAGTTGGAGGAGCAATATTACTTTTTGATGAAGCTGATGCTTTATTTGGTAAGCGTTCTGATGTTAAAGATAGTCATGATCGTTATGCCAATATGCAAGTTAGTTATTTATTACAAAAAATAGAATCTTACCGGGGGTTAGCAATTTTAACTACTAACTTAAAAACTTCTATAGACCAAGCTTTTTTACGTAGATTGCGGTTTGTTGTCCAGTTTCCCTTTCCAGATATAGCTCAAAGGGAAGAAATTTGGAAACGGATGTTTCCACAAAAAACACCTACAGAA
>CAINGU010000002.1 GCA_903848645.1 uncultured cyanobacterium
TCGTAATTACCTGTCCCACCGACTTCTAAAGTTTTACTCATTTTTTACTCATTCATTTTTCAAGGTTCAGAGTGAGTAAATACAAGTAACGCTATAATCAGGGTTTGAGACTACTTAACAGGTTCAAGTCCTTTTATCCGCATTCATTGGGTTTGATTCATGGCTGTCAATAGAGCTTCTTCAGATTGAGCTAGATTGTGAAGTAATAAGCTGATACATTCTCCTGCCAATATTAATGCAGATTCTCTAATATTTTCTTCACGAGATTTAAAAGTTTGCCCATTCCATTCCGTGATGTTAGTAATTTCTAAAAGTTTCGTAACTTTTTCTTGAAAGTATTTCAATGATTTGGTTCAATCAAGACTTGAATATGTATTTTAGCGATGCCTGTTTTGGACTTGGCGATCGCTCTCCTTGGAGGTCATCTCACAAAATCGCGTTGCTCCCGAAGCGTGTAAACCAGTGCAGTTGACGACTATCACAATACACTTCAAAAGTTAAATCGGTTAAGCCATTAAAGCGAACACACAGCCTACCTTTTTCGTTTGTTGACCATTTAAGGTCTTCATTGGTTTCAAAAACCAGAGGAAAAGGGAGAGAACTTGATCGGGTTGACAGAATATCTTGCCAGCGTTTCGCTTCAGCATTGTCTTTTGGAACGGTGGTTGTAGCGGTGAAGAGTGTTTCCAACCATTTAGTATTAGTTAAATCTCGACCTTTGGGTATTCGACTTGTTAGCTTGTCTGTCAGCCTTTGAATCTGGATTTCAACTTTACGGTGGCGTTTAGCAAATTTTTCGGTGTCTTCTTCTTTGTCGTTGAGTTTGCAGCCATTTTTCAGTAGATAGCTGATGGCACTACGACTGAGTATATCGTCGGTTTCTTGGTAAGTATCAAATAATTTATGAGATAAGCTAAGCTCTGGGTTAGAAGCGGATGATTTTTTCGATTTTTTGGTATTTCTTTTTTTAGTTAAAGGAAGATTAGTGTCAGATTCTGGGGTTGTCATTGCTAAAATTTCAGCAGCTTTGGTACGAATAGCTTCCAAGCTGTAACCACTGGTTTCTACTAATTCAGCATCGCTGTTGAGCATTTCTAGCCAGCGAATCTTACCATCTAGCTGCTGCTGTAGCCGTTTCTGGATTGTCAACCACGATTTGTAGATGTAATCCACAACATGAATTGCGGATAAATAACAACGGCTTGGCTGTCAGGCAAACTGAGGATCGGTTTTTAGAGGTTGGCAAAGTTGACTAACAACGGTAGATGGAAATTTGCCATTTTGTCGCCATTTCTCGAAGTCTGGGTGTTTACTAAGCTGTTGCAGTAGTTCGTTAATTAGCGGCGTGTTTAATTCTGCCATCAACGTCCAGAGTTGTTGGCGGGTAGATTCACTGGCAATTAGGCGACATTGAACAGTAATTTGACTCATGAAAATACAATATCACAAAAACACATAATGTTATTCTAAAAAATTATGTGTTTTAGAAAAAGCTTCTATAGGATGATTCTTATGGAAGGAAAATTCTACACAAGCACCGAAGCAGCAGAAATTACTCATTGCTCTCGCCGACAGTTACAGTATTGGCGGGAGAAGGGGGTTATAGTACCTACGGTTAATGCCAGTGGTAAGGGAAGAAATGTTTATTATTCTAAGGCTGACTTGTTGGCATTGTCAGTGATGGAGCATTTGCTGTCAATTGGTTTAAACTTTGAAATGTGTCATGCAGCTTTGGAGACTTTGCGTAAAAGAGAGCCTTGGCTATTTGAGGAGTCTGTTACTGAAGATAAGATGAAGCGGTTGATGTTTTTACCTTCAAAATCGCCTGAACAACCTTTGCAACTGGCGGAGTTTGACCAGCAAGCGGCTTTAGAGGCACTTTGTCAGGGACAAACTGTGATTCCTTTTTTGGGCGATCGCGTTCATCAACAATTGAGGGATAATCTCAAAAGCTTTAGCAATGTTGTAGAAAACTATTAATTCATATTTTCCTTACTACATAGTATTCAGTACTTGATTTTAAGTAACAATTGTTTCTTAAAATGAGTTGCTTAACCGCTGAAAATTCTATAATTTGCATACCATAATTTTACGTAACTCTTGTGGGGTAGTCATCCTACCCTCCCTGGATGTACAAATCAGAAGCGCAACAGCTTGAACCAGCATTAAAATTAACATTTTTAAACAACTATTAAAAAAAATCTTGTTTTAGGGTATGTTGAAAACAAGTGTTTAAAATCTAAACTAAAATTTAAACAAAATAGTGCTGTATGTTATATGGAGTACAAGTCTTTTTATGGCTAGTGGATTTACTAGACAAGAAACCATCGCTTTGACTAGCATAAGCTCTGGCAGACTAAGTTACTTAGACCGCACTGGGTTAGTAGTACCAGAGAAGTTTGGTAATCCTCAGCACCCTAAAGTCGTTTATAAGTGGCAGCAAATTCTAGAAATAAAAACCATTGAAAGATTAAGAGAAAAACTTTCATTACAGGAGATTAGAAAAGTTTTAGATTTTTTAAAGTCAAGAAATTATGAATATTCGTTTTTTCAGCATCGCCTAGTTTTTGTTAATTCACAACTTTATTTAATTGAAAATATGCAAGATTTCGGTTTAATGGTATTGGAAACATCAGGAAAAAATCAGGGACAAGTCGTAATTAACGAAATTGGAGCAATTGGAGATGTAATTACAGAATTAGCAACAGAAGCTGAAAAACATCATGTTTTAGATTTTGATAAACGTACAGGAATAGTTTTAAAGAGGTAAGAAAAACACATACTAAGGATGGGAAGGAGAAACCAGTCATGAGTTCTAGCATAGCTGCAAATCAAATATATCAGCGAGTAATGGAGCATACTGGCTTTTATCGTCATGGTGTACCAACTACAGGAGTTACAGAAGCCGAAGATATTCGGAAGAATTTAGAAAAGCTGATTAAATACAGTGCGGTAATTAATCCTGAGCAAATTAACGCAACAGCAATATATGAATTATCTGGTTCACCTTGTATTTATTTCACTCAATTAAATGAACCTAATCCTAGAGAGTTAGCTAAACTACATAAACTGTCTTGGAATCACGGTTTAGCCCCAATGTTGTGGGTAATTACTCCTGATGAGGTTTTACTTTATAACTCTTATTCTCAACCAAGAGAACAGGATGAAATTGATCCAAATCGGAATTTAATTGAGAGATTTGAAACAACAGAAAGCGACTTAAAACGTATGAACAAATACGCTAGTCGGTTGCAAATTGAATCTGGTGAATTTTGGCAGTGGGAAAAAGCCAAGCAAATTGATCGTAAACAAAGAGTAGATTCAGTTCTTGTAAAAGATTTGAATGTCGCTGAGAAAGAATTGACCGAAAATCAAAAATTAGATCGTCAATTTGCTCACGCGCTTTTAATACGTTCTGTTTTTGTTGCTTATTTGCAAGATAGAGGTATTTTAAATCAAGACTTTTTTAGCAATCGCTTTGGAGTAGAATCGTTTAACACATTATTAAATAATAAATTAGCAACTTATAATTTCTTTGAATGGTTACAGACAATTTTTAATGGAGATTTATTTCCTATTTCTTCGGAAGAAAAAAATGCTGTAGATAAAAAACATCTCAAAATTGCACAAAGTTTAATAGGTGGTGTAGAAGAAATAGCAACAGGACGACAACGTTTATGGCGTTTTTATGATTTTAAAGTTATTCCCATAGAATTGATTAGCTCAATTTATGAAAGTTTTATTTATGCTACAGATTCAAAAACAGCAAAAGAAAATAGTACCCATTATACACCTATCAATTTAGTTGATTTGGTACTTTCTGAAGTATTTAGAGAATTAGATGGTAATGCTAAAGTTCTGGATTTAGCTTGTGGTTCAGGTGTATTTTTAGTTGAATCTTTGCGGAGATTAGTTGTTAAGCGTTGGAGTAATGGAGAAATACCAAATCGTCAGCTAATTCGTGAAACTCTCTATAATCAAATTTTTGGTGTAGATATTGAACCAAAAGCAGTTCAAATTGCTGCTTTTAGTCTTTATCTGACTGCTTTAGAATTAGATTATGAATTAGAACAAAATCGTCAATTAACAGATGATTTAAAATTTGAAAAGCTGATTGGTAAAAATTTATTTACTAGTGACATATTTAATGAAGCAGCCGAATTTAATAAAATAGAAGTATTTGTACAAAAACAATTTCATGCAATTGTTGGGAATCCACCTTGGACAAAATCAACATTAAACAAATCAGCAGAAAAATACTGTAAGCGTAAACGTCCTGAATCTGGATATCCAGATGGATATCCTACAGCTTATGGTACACCTCCTGACCAAGCATTTTTATGGCGTATTGGTGACTTTGCTAATAATAAGACTTGTATTGGTTTAATTTTACATGGTAAACCATTTTTTAGTAATGATTCAGCAGGTAAAACAGCAAAAGAATCTCTGTTAAGGAGATATAAACCAAAAGTTATTATTAATTTATCTAAATTGCGGAGAGAACATATATTTCCTAATTCTGAAGCTCCTGCAATGATTTTAATAGCAGAAGGTAACCGTTCGGAACAGACAGATAATTTTTATTTTGTATGTCCAGAACGTTCTATAGATTTTCGACAACATGGAATTATAGAAATTGGAGCAGAACATATTAAAAGACTTCCTGTTTTTAGCACAGCATTAGATTCAGATATGCTGAAAATTGCTACTTGGGGTAGTGCTAGAGATATGTATCTGATTCAAAAATTAAGGTTGTTTCCCAAAATTGAAGAAATAACAGGTAATTCACCCAAGAGTGGATTTAAAGTAGGAAATCAAAAATATGCGATTCCAGAGGAACTACTTGGTAAAAAATGGCTACCTTCTGGTAATATGCCCAAATATGAAATTGATGCAAGAGAATTAGAAATTCTGCCATATTCAAGATTAGCAGAATCAAGAAATCCTCAAATTTACAAAGCTCCCTTAATTATTATTTCTGAAAAAGTAGAGTCTAATGGTGTTTGTGCTGCATTTAGTGAAGAAGATATTGCTTACACAAACAGTTATTCAGGAATAGCAATTCAAAAAAAAATAGTGCATTTAGCTCACTATTTAAATGGAGTGATTAACTCATCAATTGCAAGCTATTTTATCTTTATGACTGCTTCGTCATGGGGAATAGAACGAAACACAGTTATGACACAGGATTTAGTACAACTTCCTGTTCCTGAACCTAATGAAGATAACGAAAGATTGATTACTCACATTATTGAGATAGAAGGTAGATTGCGTCAATCTCCCAGTAAATCTGTTGAAAAAGATTTGAAAAAACAACTTAATCAAGCTGTATTTGATCTCTATGATTTAAATGATGATGAACGTATTTTAGTTGAAGATACTACCCAAATCACGATTGATTTATATATGAATCGTGAAAAATCAGCAGCATTAAAAAAACCTAAAGCTAGTGATTTAGAAGCATATACTTTGAGTTTTATGAGTGTGATTGAACCATTTTTTGATACGCTCAAAGAAAGAAGTATAGCTGCGGATATATTTGATATTGCTAATACACCATTACAAGTGGTTAAATTCAGCATAGTACCATATCCAGGTCGTGAGCAAATTGTACAAACTATTCAGGCTGAGGATTTGATAACTGTGCTGAAAAGCATTGCGAAACAACTACCACCAAAATTTGGTGATCGTGTTTTTACACGACGCAATTTAAAAGTTTACGTAGGTGAAAATATATATATCATTAAACCTCGTCAACTTCGTTACTGGAGTCGTTCTGCTGGATTGAATGATGCTGATTCTGTTTTACTTGAAAATTTAAGGATGAATTAAGTTATGTTGCCATTGGATGATTCAGGTACTGTTGGACAACCATCATTTATTAATCGAAGAGACATTATTGCAACAGTATTTGATATTATCCAATCAGCTTGGATTCAAGTATGTCAAAAACCGGAGATTAATACCAAAAGTGACGAAGATACTATTGCTGGTGCTTTGCATAATCAAATGTGGCTAGAAAAGGAAAATCGTGGGATAAACGGACCACCAAGAATTGTGAATGAAGCTGCAACACGGCGTTCTAATAAAAGTCTTAAACCTGATGGATTTATTGATTTTAAAATGGTTTATTCCTGGGGTATTGAAGATTATTTTGGTATAGAGTGTAAGCGAATTAGCAGTACAAAACCAAATAGACATTTAGGAAAAGATTATGTTATAGAAGGTGTAAAAAGATTCGTTGAAGGTACATATAGCATAGGTCATGACTATGCAGCAATGTTAGGTTTTGTGATTGATGGTAAAGTTAATGATTGTATTGATTTAATTTGCGATCGCCTGAATAAATATAAAAATGATATATGCTTAAAAGAAGATTGGGTTGATGAGCAAAGTTTTGGAACAACACAAAATATATATCGTACTCGTCACCTGCAAAATGGACAAAATATAATGTCTATCCTCCATTTATTTCTTGTAGTTAGTTAATTCTGATACTCAGCCATTTCAGATACTGTTCCTTTAGTTGCCTTAGATTTGAGATATTCAATAATCTCCTGAAACAAATCCTTTGCACCGCATTTTTGGGGCGGCTGAATATACACTACAGGGACAATCGGTGTTTTTCCCACTTCCTGCTGTGGCTTTTGTCTATACCGATAGGCATCACAAGCAACTGTTTTGCCCGTTCTTGATTCCCCAACCACTCGACAGGATTGCCGTGCTTTGGGCGTTCCTGGACATTAGAGCCAGTATATCCAGGTAAGGTAGAAAACAGTTGATCATTCAAGGTCTTAAAAGGACGTTCAACGATTCCACCTTCGGAAGGGCGATAGCGAAGCGCTCCGTAGGAATCGCGTAAATGACAGACAAACCCCAATTGCGCCCCAATCTGACTCAAGTGGTTAGAGCGAAAATCTTTACCACCATCTGTATAAAAGTGTTCTGGCTTACCGTAAGTTCCCCACTCACAATGCAGTTTGTACTCTAAACCGTACCTTTTAGGTAAAATCGCATGGCTTAACGCTAGGGCTACTACCTCAGAACTAGGTGCATCAAAACCTAGATTAATACCCACAATACAACGAGAATAGGTATCAATTACAGTGGTTAGCCAGGGACGACTGAGAAGTTCACCATGCTGATCTACTAACAACACATCCGCAGGGGTATGATTCCTACGGAGCGCTTCGCTATCACATTGCCAGACATGGTTACTGTAATCAACAGATAAATCTTTTCCTTCGCGGGTTTTAACAGAAAGGGTTGTTCCTCTCCAACCAGGACTGCGGATACTTTTAGTTTTTTCTTGTTTTTCCAATATGGGAGCTAATACTCGTAAAACAGTCCTGTAATTAGGAGGTTTTAAGTCACCCAATTCATGGGCTTTAGCCTGAACCCTAATAGCAACCTGTTTAAGACTCATGCGTTTGCTTCCCTTGTTACCCTCCTTATGAGTTTTGACGATGAAATCTTCCCAAAACTCACCAATTCGATGTTTTCCTTTATCAGTCCTACCCGTTTGAGTGAGTCCGACTAAACCATCTTGTTCCCACTTTTTCAGCAACCGCTGAACTGTTCGGACTGATACAGCTAGTTTTTCAGCCGCCTCCTTTAACTTTTGTCCATAAGTTGTGCGATAGCTTCGCTCGCCGCAGGCATCGCATGGTTCTAGTAAACTTTGTAATACATCTAACTTCAGTTGGGCTTCTGCTGAGAGTTCTGTGGCAATCACATTTGTCTCAGGAGGTGTGTTGTCTCCTTCTGATATGCTTTCCACAGGGATCACTGAGGTATGAACAGTTAAATCAGAATTTTCATTTCTGTTCATAAATCAAACAGATTTTATAAAAACATGATGTTATTCTAGCTTACTGGAAAGCGACAGTCAATTTGTCATTATGAAAATATACAAAAACTTTTTTTAATCGGTAACGCGACAGTTAATTTGTCACAATCTTGGGAAACGACATTTATTTTGTCACTAACTAGATTGAAGTATAATATCGTTAAGTCGCTAAAATCCTTGTACAGTAAGGATTTATAAAATGACATTAATTTGTCACGATGACAGATAATTAGTCACTGTACAAAAATCTGCCAGTGTTTTTGTTATTTAGGGTTTGCTGATAGCATAGCGTATGACTGCTGCATCGTTACGCAAGCTATAGCCATATAAACTAAAAACATTAATAAATCAAGAGTTTCAGCGTTAAAACCGTTCATTTACTGGTCACTTTTCCAGATTTAATATTATTCTTGCCTCCCTCTAATTCTTTCTCCTAACTCCTAACTCCTGACTCCTAACTCCTGACTCCTGAATTCTGCTGTATATTGGTTAATTTCTCTAGAAGAGGATAAACTAACTTATGCTTCTTGTTCAGAGTAATTTATAGAAGGATAATAAAGTAATTTATAACACATAAGTTGTAAGATAAATATTGATAATAGTTGAACTTATGAACATTTGGAGTTATTATTAGAAATAAAAATTACACCCATTTGGCAATAAATGCGGATAACAATCCTATTCACTGCTGAGTATAAAAAGAATACATTACTCTTGTATAAGCCGCAAGTTTAAATTAAGCCATGATCATTGTTTAGATAAACTACTAAGGTTCTGTAAATTGAATTTGCAGTTAATCGTTACATATTTTTAGCCAGAGTGACAACATCAAGAAAATCAAGATTTTTCTAACCACAATTATCCCATAATACCAAAATAAATTAATTTTAATAATACTCACTCATGAAAAAATTGCAAATTGATTTTAACCATCAAGCCATATATAACAGCCGAGAAAATGGCTATCTTAAATTTCAACTCAATCAACAAACAGGTGCTGTTTTATCCATTTCTCATACGCAAGAAGCCATTGTTGTACCTGTTACATCAATTACAGCAATTCCGAATATGCCTACTTGTATATTAGGATTAATGAATTGGCGCAGTCATATAATTTGGGTAGTTGATTTACCGAAGATGTTTAATTTAGAATCTCTGGATCATCGGTTGCGTCAGTATAATATCATTGTTATTCAAATAGAATCAATGATTTTAGGTTTAGTTATCCAAGAAATCAAAGGAACAACTAAGTTTATTGCTGATGATATTCGTTCTCCTGTAGGACAAGTAGCATCTAGTTTAGTACCTTATTTATGTGGTTGTGTCGTCCAACAAGAAGAAATATTATTGGTATTAGATGCAGTACATATTTTACAATCAGCCATTCTCTGTATTAATTAATCCTAGTATTAAGAGAAACTGTTGCAAATGTTTTTATTTTATGGATGCAGTGTGAGGAATATATGTTAAATAAAACTGATGTCAAGCAAAGTGGTGATTCTCCAAATAAAGCATCTTTAATTTCTACAGCAAAAGTTGTTGATAGTAGGGTAGAAAATTCCAATTATAATCCGGTTTGGAATCAAGGTTTGAAATATTTACACCGATTTAAATTGAGTACAAAATCTATAATCTTGTCCATAGCTATTGGGACTTTGCCAGTATTGGGAATTGGGGGGATAGCTTATATTTTTGGGAGCAAGTTAATTACTAAGCAGATTATTACATCTCAAGAAACTAAAGCAATTAGCTTAAGTGATACAGTTAATAGTTTTATTGGACAACGTTATAGCGATATTCAGGTATTGTCTAATTTATCCTTTTTGAGTAAGACTAGTGTAGGCAAAAAAGTACAACCAGAAAAATCTAGCAAAAAAGACAAAGTTGATATTATCAAAATTAATATAGAAACACAAGCAATCTTAGATCGCTTGATGAAAACTAGTAGAGTTTATGATAGTGTCGCTGTGTTTGATCTCAATGGAGAAGTAATTATTCAATCAGAAGGAGAACCTTTAAGTTCAGAAAACAAAAGTATCTATTTTGAAGAGGTAATTAAACAAAATATTCCGATTATTAGTCAACCAGAAATAGTGAAAAATATAGGCGCAGTGATTTATATAGCTGCACCAATTAAGGATAAAGATAATGGTAATACTATTGGTATAGTCAGAACTCGTATGCCTTTAAAAGCTGTAGAAGAAGTAGTAAAAAGTCATACAGATAATACTAATCAATATTATTTTTTAGATGGAACAGGGAGAATTTTAATTAGTTCCTCTGAAAATTTATTTGGTGAAGAGTCTATAAATATATATCCTAGTTTAGCGAATGTTTTAAGTGCTAAAGATATTGATACATTTACAGCTATTGCTAAAAATAATCAAAATCAACAACTAATTAGTTATGTACCATTCCGAAAAATATCAGGTTTACCAGATATCAATTGGCAGTTAATTGTGACGAAAGATACAGCAATTGCCTTTAAACCGCAAAGAGAATTTTTGACATTAATTGCGAGTACAACCCCACTAATTGCATTATTAATGACGTTATTTGTAGCTTGGTTAAGCCAGCGTATTCATGCCAAAATTGTTAATACATCTATAGCAGAAACTAAGGGTAGCTCAGAGCAAATACATCTGAGTGCTGTTAATAAAAAAGAACATCAAGAAAGAGAAATTGAATGGCTACAATTACTGTTAGATAGTACCAAAAAAATTCGTCTAAAACTTCAGCCTGAAGATATTTATCAAACGGCAGTTTCTGAAGTTATTCAAGTTCTAAAAACAGACAGGGTAATCATCTATAAACTACATCGTAAGACGCAATCTGTGAAAGTAATTGCTGAATCTGTAATTGGTGATTGTCCCCAAATGCTTGGTGTCTATAACAATGATTCCCATTGGCGAGAACTTAGTCAAAATATTCGATTTGAGGCAATATCAAATATTGAGCAAGCACCAAATTTAACTGGTAGTTATATGGACTGGCTCAAGAAATTTTCTGTGCAAAGTAGTTTAACTGCACCGATTTTTAGTCATGGAGAAACTCAAGGTTTCTTAATTGTTCATCATTGCCATAGTCCCCATATTTGGCAACCAGGAGAAATTAATTTTTTAACCCAAATAGCCACACAAGTTGGTTATGTTTTGGAACAATCCCATTTAGTAATAGAGATAAAAAAATTAAAAGCAAATAGTCAAATAAATGCTAATCAAGACACTTTAGAAATCCAAGATTTTCAGAATAGTCTTCAGGAAATTGTCAACCAAATTCAACAAGCTATTAGTGAAGTAAATGTATCTTTGCAAAAATTCACAACAGAAGCAGTTATAGAGCCGGCAACAATGAACCGGAGCTTAGAAACCATTGAAAATATGATTATTGCTATTCAATCTATCGCTGATATAGCACAGCAAACTATCACTGTTGTTAATGATGCTAACCATACAGCTACTAAAACTGGAGCAGCGATGGATTTAACATTGCAAAATATTTTCTTTGTCCAAGAAACAGTTGATGAAATAGCTAAAAAAGTCAGACGTTTAGGAGAGTCTTCTCAACAGATTTCTCGTGTAGTTTCTGTAATTAATCAAATTGCTATGCAAACTAATTTATTAGCAATTAATGCGGGTATTGAAGCTGCAAGAGCCGGTGAAGAAGGCCAAGGTTTTGCAGTAGTAGCAGAAGAAGTAGGAGAATTAGCAGCTAGAAGTGCAGCCGCAACTCAAGAAATTGAGGAAATAATTGCCAAAATTCAACGAGAAACTGGGGAAGTATTGCAAACGATGACAATAGGAACTAATCAAGTTGTTGAAAGTAGCCATATTATTGAAAATGCCAAGGATAATTTACAGCAAATTGTTGATGTATCACAGCAAATAGATACTTTAGTCCAGTCAATTTTAATTGCTACTACCTCGCAAGTGCAAACATCACAAATTGTTAGTCAAACTATTCAGGATATTACTAGTATATCAGTACGTAGTAGTGATAATTCTCGTCAAATTTCCCAATCTTTACAAAAGGCAGTAGATATTTCTCAGGAGTTAAAAGAGACTGTCGAGACTTTTACCACTAATTGATATTCTCATTTGTTCTCAATTAATAACTAATAACTAAGGAATAATGACTAATGACTAAAGATAAAGAATTGGAAATCCAGATGCAATTTCTGGAAGAAGCAACTGATTATCTCAATACTTTAGAGGGAATATTACTGGAAATTGACACCAGCAAACGCATTGAATTAGAACATATTAATGCTGCTATGCGAGCCGCCCATTCTATTAAAGGTGGAGCAGCTATGATGGGATTTCGCGTATTAAGTGATTTAGCTCATAGATTGGAAGATGCTTTTAAAGTTTTAAAGACTCAGAAAAATTCCCTAGAATTTGATACTCATTTACAAAGTTTATTACTGTCTAGTGTTGATTGGCTAAGACAGATTGTTGAATTACTTGCAAAGGGCAATAATCTGGACAATAGTTGGTTAAAAAAATCTTGTTACCCAGTTTTTGATGAACTTTATCAGCGTTTAGGTGAACCTGCTCCAGAGAATATTACGACTTTTTTATCATCAGAAGATGGACAGGAAATTATTCCTTTATTATTTGAAACTGAAGTTGAAGAGTATTTACAACACCTAGAAACTCGATTACAAAATACTAATAAATCAGGATTAAGATCAGAATTAGTGATCATGTCCACTGAGTTAAGTGGATTAGGAGAAATGCTTCAGTTAACAGCATTTACCCAACTATGTCAATCAGTTATTCATTCTTTAGAAACTTGCCCTGATCGTTGTGTAGAGATTGCCAATTTAGCATTAAAAACCTGGAGACGATCTCAAGCTTTAGTATTAAGTAATCAGCACGGTAATTTACCGACAAAAATTGATTTTGTTGAAATTATTAATGATAATTCTTCTCAAGATACAGATATATTACCAAATCGGCAAGATAATTTGGTGAAAAAATCAATTATTTCCGATTTTCAATTATTAGAAAATGTCGAATTATCTCCAGAAATTCATGCTGATAGTCTATTATCATCAGAAAATTTACCCCTAGATTATAAATATACTGAACGCAAAAGTGATATCAATTCACTTCCTAAAGAACGAGAAAATCAGGAAAATACAGTTAGAGTTCCTAGTAAACATTTAGAGAAAATCAATGATTTATTTGGAGAAGTTATCATTCAACGAAATGGATTGAATGTGCAAATGGAAAGATTACGTAAATTGGTGCGTAGTCTCAGTCAACGAGTGCAAATTCTGGATCAAGAAAATCAAGAACTGCGGACAGCTTATGCAAAAATGATAACTCATAATCCTCTTGCTGAGGAGTTAGCTAATCATGGTAGTCAAGAAACAGAGAATAATATTTTAGAACAAGATGGCTATCAAAAATTAAATTTGTTATCTCAGAATGTTATGGAAACTATTGTGCAAGTTGCAGAAGTTACCAGTGATATTCAATTAAGTGTTGATGATACAGACCAAATAGCGCGAAAACTGAATAAAACTTCTAAACAATTACAAAGACAATTAACCCAGGTGAGGATGCGTCCTTTTTCCGATTTAGTGGAGCGTTTTCCTAGAGCAATTAGAGATTTAAATGTAGAGTATGGAAAAAATGTCCAATTAAAAATTGAAGGTGGTAATACTTTAATTGAAAGGAGCATTTTGGAAGCTTTAAATGAGCCTTTAATGCACTTATTACGCAATGCTTTTGATCATGGAATTGAAGATCCTACTACCCGTAAAACTCAAGGAAAACCCGAACAAGGGTTGATTGAAATGAAGGCAGCTTACCATAGTAATCGCACGATTATTACTATCCGTGATGATGGTCAAGGTATTTCTTTAGAAAAAATTCGTCACCGCGCTTTAACAATGGGTTTGGATGATTCTTTATTAGCAAGTGCCAGTGATGAAGAACTACTATCATTAATTTTTGAACCTGGGTTTAGTACCTCGGAACAGGTAACAGCTTTATCTGGTCGGGGTGTGGGAATGGATGTAGTCCGTAATAACCTCAAACTGGCACGAGGAGATGTGAATGTTGATACCCAAGCAGGAGTGGGGACGACCTTTACTTTATCAGTACCATTTACCTTGTCAGTAGCCCGAGTCTTATTGGTAGAAAGCGATCGCTTGGTGTTAGCATTTTCCACAGATGTAGTAGAGGAAATTTTCTTACTAGAAAATGAGCAAATCTTCTCCCAGGATGGTAAAGATTTTATTAATTGGCAAAATATTCAATTACCATTGCTGCGTTTAAATAGTTATTTTGAGTTTAATTGCTCTCGCTACAATAATCTGGAATTAGAAACTTTGCCCGTAATTAATGCTACGAGTGTATTAATAGTCAAACATGATCATCAACAAATTGCAGTTCAAGTAGAACGCTGTTGGGGTGAACAGGAAGTTGCTATTCGGCAAGTAGAAGGTAATATTCCCCTACCTAGTGGTTTTAATAACTGTACAATTCTTGGGGATGGTCGGGTAGTTCCCCTGGTTAATACCAATGATTTAGTATTATGGATTACTACTGGTGAGCGTCCCCAGGTTAGTAATAAATTACCAACAACAAGATTACAAACTGCCTTTCTGAAACCGCCAAAAGTACCCACTATAATCCAACCTAATCGCCAAAAAGGGATAATTTTGATTGTTGATGACTCAATTAATGTGCGGCGTTACTTAGCTCTAACTTTAGAAAAAGGTGGATATCAAGTAGAACAGGCTAAAGATGGTCAAGAAGCTTTGGAAAAACTAGAAAGTGGGTTACAAATTCAAGCAGTAATTTGTGATATTGAAATGCCACGGATTGATGGTTATAGCTTTTTAGAACGTATCAACGCTAATACAGAATTCAAAAATATTCCTGTAGCGATGTTAACTTCCCGCAGTAGTAGTAAACACCGTCAATTAGCCATGCAATTAGGGGCAAAGGCTTATTTTTCTAAGCCTTACAATGAGCAAGAATTATTACGAACCTTAGAAGAGATAATTTTCCAGGTTGCAGAAACAGTGTCATCGAATTAATTCAAAACTTAGAATTAAAGACCAATAAAATTTAGTTAAGCATTTTTTCTTTTCTCTGCACCTCTGCGGTTAGATAAAAAAAGAGCTTTGGGGCATTAGACAGGATAAAAACGCGACAGCGATGCCTACTAGCAAGGCATCGCGGATTTTAGATTTGCGATTGGCCCGTAATCTAAAATCTAAAATCCAACCAGCGATTTAATGGTTCACTGCGGCCGCTTCCCGTGCTGCTGCTGCTTGATCTGGATGAATACCTAAGCGTGTGAGGTTAATACGACCCTTGTTGTCAATTTCTCGCACTTTGACAATCACCTCATCACCAACAGCTACCTCATCCTCAACCTTACCAACTCGGTAGTCAGCGAGTTGAGAAATGTGAATCATGCCTTCTTTGCCGGGCAAGAATTCCACAAAAGCACCAATTGGTATAATCCGAGTCACACGACCGATATAAACATCCCCTTCATGGAGTTTACGAGTCATGCCTTGGACAATGTTCCGCGCTCGTTTTGCTCGGTTTTCATCAACTGCGGAAATGGTGACAGTACCATCATCTTGGATGTCAATTTTTGCACCAGTTTCTTCAGTGATACCCTTAATGGTTTTACCACCAGGTCCAATAACCAGACCAATCATGTCAGGATCAATTTTGATAGTCAACAGGCGGGGGGCATAGGGTGAGGTTTCTTCCCTGGGGGTGTCAATAGTCTGGAGCATTTTTTCCAGAATGTGCAACCGGGCAGGTTTGGCTTGGTTGACAGCTTGGGCAATCACTTCTAAAGGCAAACCAGATATTTTCATATCCATTTGCAAGGCAGTAATCCCCGTATCTGTACCGGCAACTTTGAAGTCCATATCACCCAAAAAGTCTTCAATGCCTTGAATATCGGTAAGGATTCGCACTTCGTCCCCTTCCTTAATCAAGCCCATTGCCGCACCACTCACAGGTTTACTAATGGGTACACCGGCATCCATTAGGGATAGACTAGAACCGCAAACTGAACCCATGGAAGTCGAACCGTTGGAAGAAAGAACTTCCGAAACTACGCGAATTACGTAGGGAAATTTATCTTTGGGTGGTAGTACAGGTAACAATGCCCGTTCCGCTAATGCACCATGTCCAATTTCCCGTCTACCAGGGGCGCGTAATGGTTTGGTTTCGCCGACGGAGAAGGGAGGAAAGTTATAGTGATGTAGGTAACGTTTGGTTTGTTCTAGTTGCAAGTCGTCATTGAGATTTTGGGCATCTCCGGGAGTACCAAGGGTACACATTGATAGTACCTGAGTCAGCCCCCGATTAAATAAGCCGCTACCATGTACTCGCTTGGGTATGATCCCAACTCGACAGGATATAGGGCGAACTTCATCAAGTTTGCGACCATCTACGCGGACGTTATCTTCAACAATTTGCCGACGCATGAAGTATTTGGTAATGCTTTTAAAGGTATTACCAAGGGCTTTAGAATTTGCTGTAGCAGCAATGCGAATGGGGTCTTCTTCTGGTAAAGCAGCGATTTCAGCAGCAATACCGTCTTTAACTGCATCTAAAGCAATATCACGATCAGTTTTAGTTAACTCAAATTGCGCTAAGATTTTCTTAATCTCATCATTAGCGCGATCGCGGATATAGTTTTCTAATGTCTGATCTACTTCTGGTGGTGCTTCTTGCACCAGTTTTAGACCTAGTTCATCCAGCAAATCTAACTGGGCTTGAATTAAATCCCGAACTGCTTCGTAACCAAAATCAATCGCTTCAATAATATCTTGCTCTGGCAATTGATTTGCACCCGCTTCCACCATGATTACACCATCTGGTGAACCGGCAACGATTAAATCCAAATCTCCCGCTTCAATTTCTGCGTAGGTAGGGTTAATAATAAAATCATCACCCACTAAGCCTACTCGCACTGCGGCCATTGGTCCATTAAAAGGAATTTGGGCAATCAGAGTAGCAATTGAAGCACCTGTGACTGCTAACACATCGGGGGGGACTTGCTCATCCATTGACATGGTTATTGCCACAACTTGCAAATCATCCCGCAACCATGAAGGGAATAAAGGACGGAGTGGACGGTCAATCAGGCGACTGGCAAGAATTGCCTTTTCCGGTGGACGACCTTCCCGGCGCATAATTCCCCCAGGAATTCTTCCTGCTGCGTACAATCTTTCTTCGTAATCTACGGTCAGTGGCAAAAAATCAATGCCTTCCCGCGCTGCTGACCTTGTAGCCGTTACTAAAACAGTTGTATCTCCTGATTGTATCAAAACCGACCCACCTGCTTGGGGGGCTAGTAGGCCAACCGTCAGTCGAATATCCCGTCCATCAAAGGATATTGACTTTTCAAATTCTGCCATTCAGTTTTTTTTCCTTCTCTTACGCGATTCTCACTCTGTGGCAATCCTAACATTTATGCAGTCTAGACGGCTTCTGTAATGAACAAACATCAGACAAAATTTTCTAAGTTAGCTGTACAACAGGCTTCATATCTGGGTTTGTCACTGAAGTTCTATTTTCAATAATTATTTAATAATACTTCATCAATCAATTAAGAGGTAAGTGACTGCATTTTAATTGCCCCTGTCATTAAAAAAGGATGGTAAACCTTCTTTGCTAAACTTTTAATAATTTTTGTCAGAATCAGGATGTCCAGGATTTAAGGATTTACAGGATTTTTATTGGTATCAGAATTTTTATGATTTGAAGATTTTAATAATTTTGTATTTCTCAAAAATATTTAATCTCTTCATCCTGACCATCCTTTAATCCTGGGTATCCTGATTCTGACATTTTCACGGCTTAATTAAAGATTCCTCAGACTGACGATATTTAGCAATTAACTTACGTCTTTTTAGGGGTGGATAAAGCAACATAGAAAGTGCAGGTAAATTTTTTCCAGTTAGTGCTAACAAAATAAATGGATTGATAAAGCCTATTATTATTCCTGTTCCTACACTAATTCCCAATCTTAATATGAGTAGTATCAGTATGATTGAACTAGACAAAAACCATCAGATGTACTAAAGGAATGCAAGTAACTGGGAATACCAGGATGATCTAATCTTTTGAGTACCTGTATTTCTCGTGCGTGGGCTTTTGAGCCAGACCAATTTGAACCCGCTTGAGCAAAACAAAACTGTTTAATTACTTCTTGTTGCTCTGTGTTAATATTTGTTGCTAACCAAGTAATTCTACCACCTTCGCGGTTGCATCGTAATTCTCTAATAACCTGATAGCCTTGTTCTTGGAAATCTGGGTAGCTGCTCATATTTCTAAGAGGGAATAAGTATAACAGTATATTTTGATTTTACTATAAGTAGGGATTGTTGAAAATCAGACTGTGAAAGTTTTGTTTCAGTCCAACGTTTGTTACTATTTAAGTTGGAGGGACAGATTCAGTATCTTCCGCTCTACCTCAAGATGCGACATAACAATTAAAAAAATAATTAGTTTATTTAAATATGGCAATTTTACACGGAACTTGGGTAATAAATCATCAAAATAGTTATTTCTTTATTTGGGCAGAAAATTGGCGTTCTTCACAGGTACAAACTGAAGTATTTGCTGAAATTCATTTACATCCATTGGCTATGACATCAAGGGAATTAAATGAATGGTTAGAAGCATCTAATTTATCAATTGCTAATTTAATTCAACCATCTCCTACTACTAAACAAAGAATTAAAAGTAAACCACCAACAGAAACAAAATTACATATTCATTCACAAATAATTTCTTTACCAACTTATTTTTTAGAAAATAAGAAATCAGAACTGACAACAATTTCTCCAGTTCATTCTGTCAGCGTAGATATAGATTCTCCATCTTCACAATATTTACATCCTTGGCAAATTGATGGTTTTTGTCTCACTCCGGCATTAGCAATTCAATTTCTCACATCTTTACCTTTGAGTGCAAATGATAGTAAAGCAGCTTTATTAGGAGCAGATATTCATTTTTGGGTACATATTTATAGATGGCATTTAGATTTAATTTCTCGTTGTAAATTTTTACCAACTGTTGAGAAACAAGATAACGATTTCATTGCGAAATGGCAGGTACTTTTAGATAGTGCAATAGATGTCACTAGGTTAGAAAAATTTTCTTCACAAATGCCCTTAGCTTGTCGAACATATCAACAAAATACCGAAAATCTAGTAATTGATTTACCATTAACACCTCAAGAAATCATATTATCATTCCTCAATAACATTACAGATAATCAATTGCGGTTAATGATTGGTTCTCAATCTTCCCTTGAACCTAGAGTTATGATGTCTTTACCTACGGCATTACAGCAATGGTTACAAGGATTAATTACTGCAACTAATACAATTGATGCCGCAGGAGGAGAACGTTTAGAAACTACATTAAAAGCTTGGACTTTACCATTACAATATCAACTTACAGGCAAAGCTTTATTTAGAACTTGTTTTCAATTGCTGCCCCCAGAAAATGAAGAACCAAATTGGACTTTAAAATATTTTCTCCAAGCAGCAGATAACCCAGAATTTTTAATAGACGCAGCAACAATTTGGCATCAATCTGTAGAAAAATTAGTTTATCAAAATCGCACAATTGAACAATCTCAAGAAACATTTTTGCGAGGTTTGGGTTTAGCTTCTCGATTGTATCCTACAATTACCCCTAGTTTAGAAACCGCATCTCCCGAATTTTGTTACCTCAACCCAATGCAAGCTTATGAATTTATCAAAGCTGTAACTTGGAGATTTGAAGATAGCGGTTTAGGAGTTATTTTACCTCCTAGTTTAGCAAATCGAGAAGGGTGGGCAAATCGTTTAGGGTTAAAAATTAGTGCCGAAACTCCTCAACAAAAATCAGGACGTTTGGGGTTACAAAGTTTATTAAACTTCCAATGGCATTTAGCAATTGGTGGACAAACAATTTCTAAAGCTCAGTTTGATAAACTAGTAAAATTAAATAGTCCTTTAGTCGAAATTAATGGGGAATGGGTAGAACTTCGTCCTCAAGATATTAAAACTGCTCAAACTTTTTTTAGTTCTCGTAAAGAAGAAATGTCTCTTTCCTTAGAAGATGCTTTACGCATTAGTAAAGGAGATACTCAAGTAATTGAGAAATTACCCGTTGTGAGTTTTGAAGCTTCTGGTGCATTGGAAGAATTAATTGGGGCATTAACTAATAATCAGGAAATTCAACCTTTAACAACACCTCAAAGTTTTCGGGGAGAATTACGTCCTTATCAAGAAAGAGGTGCGGGTTGGTTAGCGTTCCTAGAACGTTGGGGTTTAGGTGCTTGTCTTGCAGACGATATGGGATTAGGAAAAACCATCCAATTCATCGCTTTTCTACTTCACCTCAAAGAAGAAAATGTTCTAGAAAAACCAACTTTATTAGTTTGTCCGACTTCGGTTATGGGCAATTGGGGAAAAGAAGTCAAAAAATTTGCCCCCACTCTCAAAGTTTTAGAATATCACGGTGATAAACGTCCTAAAGGTAAAGCATTTACAGAAGCCGTTAATAAACACGATATAGTAATTACTAGCTATTCACTGATTCACCGTGATATTAAATTATTAAAAACAGTTGAGTGGCAGATAATTGTTTTAGACGAAGCCCAAAATGTTAAGAATTCAGAAGCAAAACAATCACAAGCAGTCCGACAATTAGAAACCACATTTCGGATTGCCTTAACTGGTACACCTGTAGAAAATAGATTACAAGAATTATGGTCTATTTTAGATTTCCTCAATCCCGGTTATTTAGGGAATAAACAATTTTTTCAAAGACGGTTTGCCATGCCCATTGAAAAGTATGGTGATACTGCTTCTTTAAATCAATTACGTTCCTTAGTTCAACCTTTTATTCTGCGACGGTTAAAAAGTGATAAAGACATTATTCAAGACTTGCCAGAAAAGCAAGAAATGACAGTTTTTTGTGGATTAACTTCCGAACAAGCTACACTATATCAACAATTAGTAGATGAATCTTTAGTAGAAATTGAATCTGCGGAAGGTTTACAACGTCGGGGCATGATTTTAGGGTTATTAGTGAAGCTAAAACAAATCTGTAATCATCCTTCCCAATATTTAAAACTAGCAACTTTAGAAAAACATCATTCTGCTAAATTACAAAGACTAGAAGAAATGTTAGATGAGGTGATAGCAGAAGGAGACCGCGCTTTAATTTTCACACAATTTGCAGAATGGGGTAAATTACTCAAACCGCATTTAGAAAAACAATTAGGACGAGAAATATTCTTTTTATATGGTAGTACCAGTAAAAAACAAAGAGAAGAAATGATTGACAGATTCCAACATGACCCTCAAGGACCACCAATTATGATTTTATCTTTAAAAGCTGGTGGTGTCGGCTTGAATTTAACTAGGGCAAATCATGTTTTTCACTTTGATAGATGGTGGAATCCTGCCGTAGAAAATCAAGCCACAGACCGAGTATTTAGAATTGGTCAAACCCGTAATGTTCAAGTCCATAAATTTGTGTGTACTGGAACATTAGAAGAAAAAATTAATGATATGATAGAAAGCAAAAAACAACTAGCAGAACAAGTTGTAGATGCGGGAGAAGATTGGTTAACAGAAATGGATACAGACCAACTTCGCAACTTATTAATATTAGATCGGAATGCAGTCATCGAAGAAGATGAAGTTTAAATAACCACAATTTATTGATTGGGAATTTTGAATTATTTATGAGTAATGAAACCTTACAAGCAAGTCGGGAATGGTGGTCACAAAGATGGCTAGATTTACTGGATTCTTACCGATTTAAAAAGCGGTTAGAACGGGCAAGAAATTATTCCCGACAAGGAAATGTTTTAAGTATTAAATTTAAAGCTGCGAAAGTATTAGCGAGGGTTCAAGGTAGTGAAGCAGAACCTTATAAAGTTTCTTTATCTCTTGATGCTTTTAGTGAGGAAGAATGGGGTTATGTGGTGGAAACAATGTCCCAAAAAGCGATTTTTGCTGCTAAGTTATTAGCGGGGGAAATGCCACAAAATATTGAAGAAGTTTTTATCAGTAACGGTTTATCATTATTTCCTTTTACTCTGACTGATGTTCACAGTAAATGTTCTTGTCCTGATAAAGCCGTTCCTTGTAAACATATAGGTGCAGTATATTATCAATTAGGCGATCGCTTTAGTGAAGATCCATTTGTATTATTTCAATTACGTGGACGCACAAAAGAGCAAATTATCAGCGATTTACGTCAATTACGCAGCAGTAAAAATGTAGAGATAATTCAGGAAACATCAGAAATTCAACCAGAAGTTTTTGAACATCAATATCCCGTTAAACTAGATGATTTTTGGCAATATAATCAGCCATTAGAATCGTCTTTAGTAGTAATTTCACCTGCTGTTAGTGAAACAGTATTAGATGTATTAGGCACAATTCCTTTAGCAAAAGATGATGAAAATACAAATAATTCACCTGCTGGTGATTTGGTAATGAAATATTTGCAAGCAGTTTATAAAGATGTCAGTCAAAAAGCTTTTTTAGCGGCGATGAATGTGGGAAAATAAGTTTTTCTTCTTTCACTTTTTACTCCTGACCCATTCCCTCACAGCCTTTCTAATTGCCCGTCTACCATTTGCCCGATTTTGCTCAATTATTTTTGGTAAATCCCGAATTTCTAAACTAGGAAATACCAAACTTTTTTCAGATTCCAGATATTCCCCATCTTGCAAAAGATAAATTTTCAATTCACCAGAATCATAACACCAAATCTCAGGAATTCCCAAACGAGCATAAATAGAAAACCGATTTAAAGACTTACTAGTAACATCAATTTCTAAAGCCAAATCAGGAGGTGGATCTTTTTGCAAATCTAAATCTAACCTACCCCTAACTAATGCTTCATTTTGAAAATAAAAGCAATTATCTGCCTCTATTCCTGCCATTTTGCGTTCTCTTTTCCAAGTAGTTGAACCTAAACTTTCATAGTCTAAATCTAACTCTTCAGCAATATCTTTAACTGCATCACTAATTACTTCTTTATAAGATTCGTGTTCTGGTAAAGGTGTCATAATTTCCAAAGTTCCATCATCATAAGCCACTCTAGCAGCGCGACTTTCTCCCAAATCTTGCAGAAGATTTTCAAACTGTTGCCAACTGATGTTATAAAGCATGACTCTATCAGCGTGATGTTTGGTGATGAGCATTTGTATATCTGAAAATAAAATACAAGTTAATTTGATTATAGCAACTGGTAGATGAGAGAATTAAAAGTTAATTTGTGTGGGACAGCAAATACAAAAAAAGCCCTTGCGGTTAGGCAAGAGCTATCAAAAGTATTATATTGTCAGTAATGAAATGAAGTGACAAACAACCTAGTCGAGGTCAGGCATAAACATTACTGGTTCTGTTTCCCGGTTAATACCTTTCTCAAAACCACCAGCAGCAGCACGGGCGCGGCCTGCGTGCCACAAGTGACCAATGAGGAAGAAGAAGCCTAAAACGAAGTGTGAAGTCGCCAACCAAGCGCGAGGAGACACAAAGTTGAACGAGTTAATTTCCGTAGCCACACCACCCACAGAGTTCAAAGAACCCAGAGGAGCATGAGTCATGTATTCAGCAGCGCGACGAGCTTGCCAAGGCTGAATATCGTTCTTGATTTTTTCGATATCAAGACCGTTAGGCCCACGCAGAGGCTCTAACCAAGGACCACGGAAATCCCAGAAGCGCATGGTTTCACCACCCAAGATGATTTCACCAGTAGGGGAACGCATCAGGTATTTACCTAGACCAGTAGGACCTTGTGAAGAACCGACGTTAGCACCTAAACGTTGGTCACGAATCAAGAAGGTTAAAGCTTGAGCTTGAGAAGCTTCAGGACCTGTAGGACCGTAAAATTCGCTGGGGTAAACGGTGTTGTTGAACCAAACCATAACACAGGCAATGAACCCCATTAAGGAGAGCGCACCCAAGCTGTAGGAGAGGTAAGCTTCACCGGACCAAATGGAGGCACGACGTGACCAAGCAAAAGGCTTAGTGAAGATGTGCCAAATACCACCAGCAATACAAATTAAAGCAATCCAGATGTGACCGCCAATAACATCTTCCATGTTATCAACGCTAATGATCCAGCCTTCCCCACCAAAGGGAGCTTTGAGCAAATAACCGAAGATGATAGCAGGGTTGAGTGTGGGATTAGTAATCACACGGACATCACCACCACCTGGGGCCCAAGTATCATAAACTCCACCGAAGAACATAGCCTTCAGCACCAACAACAACGCACCACATCCAAGGATGATAAGGTGGAAGCCAATGATGTTGGTCATCTTGTTCTTGTCTTTCCAGTCGTAACCGAAGAAAGCAGAATATTCTTCTAAGGTTTCCGGACCACGAACGGCATGATAAATACCGCCAAAACCCAGAACTGCGGAGGAAATTAGGTGAAGTACACCAACGACAAAATATGGGAACGTATCAAAAACTTCACCACCTGCACCAACGCCCCAACCAAGTGTGGCCAAGTGAGGGAGCAGAATCAAGCCCTGTTCGTACATAGGCTTTTCGGGAATAAAGTGAGCAACTTCAAATAAAGTCATTGCTCCAGCCCAGAAGACAATTAAACCAGCATGGGCAACGTGAGCGCCAAGCAGTTTACCAGATAAATTGATTAAACGGGCGTTGCCAGACCACCAAGCGAAACCGCTGGATTCTTGGTCGCGTCCACCACTAATAACTCTATTAGAGAGCGTTACCACGTGGTAATACCTCCTCGGGGAATACAAATTGTTCGTGTGGTTGATCTTGAGGAGCCATCCAAGCGCGGATACCCTCATTCAGCAAAATGTTTTTGGTATAGAAAGTTTCAAACTCTGGGTCTTCTGCTGCCCGTAGTTCTTGGGAAACGAAGTCATAAGCCCGCAGGTTTAATGCTAAACCGACGATTCCAACAGAACTCATCCACAAGCCTGTGACGGGAACAAACAACATGAAGAAGTGTAACCAACGTTTGTTGGAGAAAGCAATCCCGAAAATCTGTGACCAGAAACGGTTTGCTGTCACCATGGAGTAGGTTTCTTCAGATTGGGTGGGGTTAAAGGCGCGGAAGGTGTTTGCACCTTCACCATCTTCAAATAGGGTGTTTTCTACTGTCGCACCGTGAATGGCA
>CAINGU010000003.1 GCA_903848645.1 uncultured cyanobacterium
ACGAATAAAAGTCATATAGCTACTATTCCTAAGAAGTCGAATAAGGTATCAACTACTAATAAACCTACTGCAAAAGGATCTACTACTTCTAAGAAGCCAAATAAAGTATCTACTACTAATAAACCTACGGCGAAAGGATCTAAGGATCAGAAAAAATCTAAAACGAACAAAGATACTAAGAATGATAAACAAAACAAGAATCAAAATCCAGTAAGTGATAAAAAGACTGTTGACATTCCTTTTACTATGAAGGATAAACAACATACTCTATTCCTAACATTAGGTGCGAAACCTAGTTTAGAAATGGCTTCTAAGCGAGATCACCTATCTAATAAAATTGGTCGAGCGATCGCTAAACTGCAAGCACAACCTTCAAAAACTGCCGACCAAATTAAGCAAATTACAGATTTAAAAGAAATAGGAGTAACAGCTAAATATATTCAACAAGACCAAATTAAAAAACCAACTCCACAACTACAGAATAAAATACAGGAACAAAGTAAAAAACTGACAATAACCCTATCAAACTATGCTATTCAATATGATGTTAATGATATTGAGCAAATTTTAGCTATAACTGGAGACGATAAAAAAGGATTGCTTGCTGCATATCGTGGTATTCACTTTAAAGTTAAGATCGCTAATGAAACTCATACCTTATCAATATCAATTAATCATGTGAGTGGTAAACTTACTATTTATTTTTGTAGTGATTGTGGACCATTACTTAATAAAATTGATCAATGGTTAAATGATATTAATTTGTCTGACGCACTAAAGTTACAGCTAACAGCACTACGTAAAAAAATACAAAAGTTTGATAAGTCGTTAAATAAGAAAAATGTTTCCAAGGATGAAGTCCAAGAAAATTTGAAGATTTTCCAGCAAGAATTAGAAGAAGTTAGCGATATAAATCTTCCTATAACAAATAAGTTTCCTGAAGAAGACTTTGACCCTCAAGGTAAAATTTTTGGACAACTTGAAATAATTAATGGGAAATGTACTTTAAAGAATGGAGGAAATATTCCTTCTGAAGTTGATTTTGTGATTACTACGGATCACCGTTTGATAATAGGGCGTAAGCATACTACTCTAGGAAATAAAGCAGATGTATTAGCGGCTGGACAGATGAAAATTAGCCATGGTAAAGTTAGAAGAATAGATAATAAATCTGGTCACTACCGTCCAACAGTTCAAGAATCTTCTAGAGTTCCAACTTTATTGAGAGAAATGGGCTTTGATATAAAAGCAGCTAATATACAACTATATCGTTTTACCATTAATTCGGACGGGATGGTGACGCATTTAGAGAAAATAATAGACGATTTCTGTAAATAATTTTTCAGGATGGTGACCAAGATGATAGAAACTTTAAAAATAATGTATCATGGCTATGGATTTGACAAAGCAATAGGGATATCCTATTTTAGTAAATTTATAGATGAGTTAAAAAGCTATAAATTTTTAGAAATATTTGTATTTCAAGCAAAAACATATCCGTTGCGCTACGTTTTTGATTTTCTTCTGTCAACTCCTAGTCTATGGATTGATTTATCAGATGTAGAGTGGATTGAGATTATGAATGCTATGAATCCTAGACCATATCCCCTTAAATTGAGCCTTGATAATGGATATTTCGCGGATATACATTTTCTAGCCAAGTACATTCGAGTTAATTCAATTGAAGTATTCTTGCACCAAAATAACTTTGCAGATTTAGATAAAAGTTATGTAATTCAGTATTGTCAAAGGGATGTATATTCTTTGTTAATTGATAAAATTGACCTAGAAGATTTAGATGGGGAATACTTTATGAGTGAAAAGAAAATAATAAATATTCATTCTCGACTTATTTCTGGTGGTATTTTTAGTGATTTTAGTTTTCATGAAGATGAACTGATAAGTTATCTTGAAAAAATAAACATATCTTTTAAGAAATTGGAATAAACAAGCAATACGGTAGCCAAAACCTCAAACCCGATATACTAACCCAAGTTGCTAGTTATGAGGAAGAGCGATGCCTACGGCGAGCGAAGCTATCGCAGTAGGGAAGAAAAGGAATAAAATCCCCTCCAGGAAGAAAAAGAGGAGGGGTGTATGTTAAACGAAATAATTGCCATCTATACTATCACGGATGACTTGTTGAAAGCGATTGGGCATGAAGAAGATAGTCGTAAAGTTGTAAGTGATGCAGAAATTATCACAACGGCTGTGTGTGCGGCTATGTTCTTTAACGAGCTAATAAAGTCAAGAAAGATAATCCTATTTTTAAGGCTATTAATGTTATTGATGGTGGTAAGAATTGGGATTATAAATGGGTTGCTAGTGAGGGAATTAAGAAAGGAGAAGAAAAAATAGATTTTGATGGAGATGGATTGACAGAAGATGAAGCAAAGACTTTATCATTACATCCTGGTGGTAAGGAATTAGTCACTAAATTAGCACATTTACAAGGTGCTGGAAGTTCTAAATATCAAAATGAACTAGCTGAAGCAAAAACAGCTTTAGATGCTATTAAAAGAGGACAAAATGTGATATTTTTTGGTGGTAGTGTAAGTAAATCAACTGGAAATATTCACTTTGGTACTACGGAAGGTATTCAAATGCTTACCGAAATAGATGTATTTACTCAAGAAGAAATGATAGAAGTAAAAGGTGGTGATTATTTAGACAAGAAAAAACTATCAGATAGAGATATGACGCAATTTACCAATCAGAAGAGAATATTTGAAGGAAAAATCCTTCTTTACTTAAATGGAAATAAAATTCCACCCCCAAAGAAATGGATTTATCAATTCAAAGCAAAAGAAATTGATCCGAGGTTAAAAAATTGGTTATTGGCAAAAGGTGTAACAGAAGTAAGGACAGGTAGATAATGAGTTCATCAAGTATGGATATATTAATAATATTTCAAGATATTAAAAACAGTACAAACACTATTTTGGAATTTAACCAAATACTAAGTAATTATGGAATAGTTATAGAAGTGGATGGTTTATACTATTTGAATGATTATGGAGAACAAGAGTTTGATCCAGAAGATATAACAAATCCTCAAGAAACTTTGAATAGAATAGCGAATTGGCCAACAGCAGGCTGGTTAGAATACTCTGTTACAGGATATTCAATGCTGGTTTCTTTTAAGACATTAGGTGATTTTTGTCTGAGTGGCATATATTTATCCATGTATGAATCAGAATATAATTATCAAAAGGAAACACTAGATAGAGTAATATACTATTTGCACGAACATTATAAACCACTCAGAACAATTAAAGGAGAAAATATATTTGAAAATTTTTGTCCTGAAGATGAAATTACAAGTGTTAGAAATGGTATTTTTGAAGGGGATTATGAAATTGATTTGAGATATTATGGTAATGGATGGAATTACAGATTTTGTAACTAATACCATTGTCCAAGCAGGAATAGAATTTGTGCTGAGTATGTTAACTCCAGCATCCGCATTTGTGAAAGCCTGTAAAATAATTATTGATGTTGTCAAATTCTTTATCGAACGCGCTCAACAAATAGCTGATTTGATCAATGCCATTATAGATTCAGTAACAGCCATTGCTAGTGGTGCAGTAGGACAAGCAACTCAATCCATAGAAAATGCCCTAGCTAAGTCATTACCAGTAGCATTAGGATTCTTAGCTAGTTTATTAGGTTTAGGAGGTATTACTCAGAAGATTCAAGCAATAATTCAAAAAGTCCGTCAACCGGTAGTTAAAGCAGTAAATTGGGTAATAGATAAAGGTGCGAAAGTTGCTAATAAAATTGGTGGTAAGTTTAAAAAAAGTAAGTTTGGGAAGAAAGTAGTTAAGGCTAAAAAAGCTGCTGAGAAGAAATATGAAGCAGGTAAGAAATATATTGATGATAAGAAAGCCGCAGGACAGAAATATTTTGATGATAAAAAGCAAGCTGTTCACCAGTCAATTGAAAAGCAGAAAAATAAGTTTGCTAATACTAAGGTAGGTAAGGCATTAACTAGGGTTAATGATGCTGCAAATAAGAAATTAGATGCTTTAGAGAAAAAGCGTCAGGCGTTTAATAATAAGATTGAGAAAGTGAAGGAATGGCCAGGTAAACAGTTAGAGAAGATGGAGAATAAGGCAGCAGAATGGAGAGGTAAAGCTAAGGATAAGTTGGTAAATAGTAAGTTAGGTAAAAATGTTAGCCAGAAGTGGGATAAAGCTAAAGATTGGGGTGGTAAAAAGAAAGATGCTGTTAAGGATAAAGCTAAAGATTGGGGTGGTAAAAAGAAAGATGCTGTTAAGGATAAAGTTGATAAGTTAGGAGATAAAGTTAAGGATAAATTTGGGTTTGCTAAGGATAAGGATAAACCAAACAAGAAAGAAAAAGGTAAGAAAACTGAGACTATTTCACCTGATGAAAAGAAAAAACATGAAGCTATAGCAAATAAAATTGGCTCTCCTAGACTGGCTATGTAAAATTAATACTTAATATCATCTGAAATCCTTAGAGAGAAAAGGTTTTAATATAATAAAACGATATTTTTATTAAATCTGTATTTTTGGATTAATAAAATCTTTACCTGATAAGGATTTTGAGATTTTTTTGTTATTAAATAACCATAACCAATCTGGGAGAGCCATAAAATTTATGAAAAACTAAAACCTGATGAACAAAACTCAAAGGGATTCAATCAATACTTCAAATTGAAACAAAAAGAAGCCAATGAATTAAAAAAACTCTATTCTCCTCAGCTTAGAGAAGGGATTAAGCTCTTTATTAATTTAACAAAATCTAAACAAACAGATAAGCAAACTTCAGGATTACATCTAGCTATAGTAATTAAGTTTATCAGTTAAACAAACTCAAAATAACCAAGAAATTGGTTAGATGCCAATATGCAAGTTAGTTATTTATTACAAAAAATAGAGTCTTACCGAGGGTTAGCGATTTTAACTACTAACTTAAAAACTTCTATAGACCAAGCTTTTTTACGTAGATTGCGGTTTGTTGTCCAGTTTCCCTTTCCAGATATAGCTCAAAGGGAAGAAATTTGGAAACGGATGTTTCCACAAAAAACACCTACAGAA
>CAINGU010000004.1 GCA_903848645.1 uncultured cyanobacterium
TCACCTTAGCTGATGGCGACACCATCACTGTTGGTGGCAATGGACAGAATGGATGGATAGATGCTATCAATCTCAATAGTGGAACAATATTTGGAAAAACAGGCTCTAACCTGTTAATCAATGGTACTAAAAACACGATAAGTGCCACCAACTCTACCTTTTCTGTGTTAGCCAATGACACAGAAACGTTTATCGGTAGCGGCAATACGATTAACTTAGCTAGTCAGGATAATATTACGGTAAATGGGACGAAGAACGATATTTGGACTAATGGTAGCAGTCAGGACAATATTACGGTAAATGGGACAAAGAACGAGATTCATATCAATGGTAGCAACAACATAATTAATTCTGGTGGTAATAATAATTATAATCTATATGGTGATTTTCAACACACCATAATCAACAATGCCGCAACAGGAAGTAATTCCACCCCTAATGGTGGGATATACATTGGAGCTACCAACAATCCAAACCAACTTTGGTTTGAAAAAGTCGGCAACAATCTACACATAAATCTTTTAGGCACACATAGAGACATAACCATTGCAGGATGGTACAGCAACGCAGGGGCTGAGATTAGCAATTTTTATACCGCTTCTGTTGATGACGGGATAAAACTCGGACTCTATAACCTTTCTTATTCTCACGTTACATCCTTGGTGCAAGGAATGGCTACTTATAGATCACAAAATAGTGCTTTTGATCCATTTACAACAACGCAAATGCCCAGCAACCAAGCTCTGCAATCTGTGATTAATACAGCTTGGTCTTTTTCACCTTTTGGATCCGTTCTTGTATAATATAGCCTGCACATATATCCGCCTTGTACTTTGTGCTTAATGCGGTGTCATCTTTATATCAATTATTATTACTTGGTCTTGAACTCCTTCGATTGCAATATCAAGTAATAATTCAATTTAATGGCACAATTCATGTAAAAAAAAGCATTTTGAGAAGCTGATTTTGTAAAATATTTAATGTGTATCTAGCTCTAGTTTTAATAATATTTAATTGGTCAACTTGTGCTAATAATTTATCTAAAGTTTCAGCTTCAACCTTTGATAATTGATTTTCAGAATTTTTAATTAATAACTCCTGTAACTGCATCTGAGTTTTGGGAAATAAACAACTTTCCGCCAAAGCTTGCAACTCATCTATACTTAAACCAATCAATAATTCAGAATCTAGAGATAAGTTTGTTAGCTGTTGGTAGGTTTCTAAATTTAACAGTACCCCAACCTTTTCTCCCTGTGCATTAGTGATATACTGAACCGATTCAGACATGGCTTTACAAAACCTGCTAAGATGCTACTGGCAGTAGCGATGTTTTTTTGTTGCTGTTGGTCGGTAATTGCTTCCACAGCTTGCGCTACCTGGGTTAATACCATTGTAGGATCTTTTGTCTGACTTAACACAGCAAAAGGCAATAAACCGGGAACAGTAGCCTAGCAAGAGATAACGCTGGTTTTTCAGAAGCAGCCAACAGTCAGCCTGATACGGTGACAAGTGTTGGAAATGCCTTCAATCTTTCAAAAATTGGTGATGATGTCTTTAATATCTCAAATAATAGTGGCAAATCACAACTGCAAGTTACTCTCACTGGAGAAAACACTAATTTTGTCAATGAACATAATGCGACTGACTTCAATAATTTTGTGGTAAAAATTCAGTCCACAAATGAGCCATTACTTTTAGGTACAAATCTGCAAGGAAAGTCACAAGGACAAGTGATTGATTTACGGGGTGTGAATGAGACAGTAAAAGCCGACTTCACTGTAAATCGAGAAGCCGCAACTGCAATTGAAAATAAGGAAATACGAAAAACCTAGATTTGTAGGGGGTTTAGCATTGCTCATTGGTGTCAACTTAACGTAAAACCTTTAACCCGTCTGGGAATGAATTCCCAGTCTCATAGCAAAAGTCATCTAAAGATGACTAAATAACCTGAAAATTGTTTAGTAAACTTTAGTTTACTTTGGCTATTAGCCCTGAAATTCATTTCAGGGCGGGTGTGGAAGCCAAACAAATAAGTTATCTGTAGCTTAAGTTGACACCTATGAGCATTGCTAAACCCCTACTTACAGAATCGAATGATTAAGCCGTGTTGAGTATAGCTTGTTAATAGAGTTAATTTCCTCTTAATAATACTAAATATAACACCCGTGAATTTGTCCTACCAAAGCACCAACAGCACCAATTAACAAACCGTTAAATATCATTAAATAGTGCTTTATTATACATTTTAAATCAATCTGACTGATTTCTTCACAATGTATACCACTTTAAGTTTATTTACAGCAGATTCCGCTCTAATGAGGTACAAAGTTGAATTATGAAACTCTTGTGGTGCGGGCATCTTGCCCGCTAGATATGTACCTCATAACACCGGGAAGTGCTGTATAATTACACGGCTTGACACAAGGTAACATATAAGTTACTGTAATATTATGCCTACTATGAAAGTTCAAGAATATGTTAGAGAGGATGGCTCAAGACCTTATCAAGAATGGTTTGATAGCTTGGATGCTCAAGCTGCTGCAAAGGTGACAGTTGTTAAACTTCGTCTGGAGTTGGGCAATATATCAAGTGTTAAGTGGTTCGATGGAATTGGTGAATATAAAATTGATTGGGGTCCAGGATATCGAATTTATTTAGCCCAGGATGGTAAACAACTTATAGTCTTATTTGCTGGTGGAACAAAGAAAAATCAGCAATCTGATATTAAGCGTGCCAAGGAATTGTACCAAGAGTACAAAATGCGGAAGAAAGAAGCTATTAAAGACCAAGAAACTAACCACGAAAATAGAGAGAAGAGGTAGTTATTATGCCACTTACTAGAGATTTTACAGAAACCGTTAATGCCAGGATTCAAAGAGATCCTGAATTTGTAATAGCTCTACTTGATGAAGCTATTTCTCTTTTCCTCAATGATGAACCAGAAACAGCAAGACTTATCTTGAGAGATATTGTCAATGCAACGGTAGGTTTTGAACAGTTAGCAATTGAAACTTCTAAACCCAGCAAGAGTTTACATCGGATGTTATCAGCAAAAGGTAATCCAACAATGGATAATTTGACTGCTATTTTCAATGTTCTGCGAAAAAAGTTGAATGTTGATATTAATGTTCAAACAACGGTGATTTACCATTAAAAACTGTTATATACCACGTCTATTTTGAGAGCCATAGTTATTGAAAGTAGTGGGAGCATCTTGCTCCCAGGTGATGAGTAGCGAGCAAGATGCTCGCATTACTCCAGGTTTCAACTTGGACAGGGTTTAAATTTAAGTTTTGAAATTATTTTTTCTTCCGACTACAATACCTTACCAAAACCACAAACAAACCCATCCCAACCAAATATTTAATTTGATTTGGAATCATCGGATTTGGCGAGAAAAAACCCTCAATTAACCCAGCAACAATCAACATCGGCACAATCCCAAAAACCAATTGTACCGCCCAAGAACCATAAAACTTCAACGCATCCCGACGGCGATATTTACCAGGAAATAAAATTGCTCTTGCAAGTAACAAACCTGAACCACCCGCAAAAAATATCGCAGGTAATTCCAAAGCACCATGGGGAAATACAAACGCCCAAAACGGATAAGCCAGATTGTTTTGAGCAACTAAAGCACCAATAGCACCCATTAACAAGCCATTGAATACTAATAAATAAGTCGTATATAAACCCGCCGTAATGCCTCCAGCCAAAGCCCCAAAAGACACAGAAATATTATTCATCATAATATTACTAGATGCTAAAGGTTCAATCCCCACTATCGAACCCATCCATAATTCACCCTTATCTCGTACCAAAGAAATCAATCTTTCCGGTACTACCAAAGACATAAAACTCGGATCTTGCCAAGCATACCACCAAGCAATTAAGCCGCCTAAAATAAACATAGCGGTGGCTGTGGCAATGTACAGGAAGGTTTGCTGCACCACTTGAGGAAATCCCCACAGATAAAATTCCTTAGCCGCTTGCCACTCCTGTCGCCGTGAACCCTGGTATATTTGTGTATAGGCGCGAGTTGTCAAAGATTGTAAACTTTGAATTAAAGTTTTACCTACTTGCTGGGTACGCGCCCTCGCTAAATCCGCTGCTACAGAACGATATAAACTCGCTAATTCCCTAATTTCCTCAGAACCGAGGGACTTTAAGCGTTTTTTTTCTACTTTCTTTAATAAAGCATCTAAACGCTGCCAATTAGCCTCTCTTCTTCCTATCCAACGTTGAATATTCATAAAATTTCTAAATACTTAGTCCAACTTAGCTTAAGATAACTTCAAATCAAGCTCGGTAATTTAGAGAAAATTTAACACCATGTCTGAAAACTTTGATTCTCCTCATCCTATTCAACCTTTAAGTGTAGGTAGTGTTGTCAGTGCGGGAATGCGATTGTACCGTTCTCATTTTAAAAACTATTTTTTTATAGCCCTTAGAGCTTATGCGTGGTTACTGATTCCCATTTACGGTTGGGTGAAATTTTACGCCCTCTCAGCCCTAATTTCTCGGTTAGCTTTTGGTGAATTGGTTAACCAACCTGAAAGCGTTTCATCAGGTGAGCGGTTTGTCAATTCCCGGTTGTGGGAATTTTTTGTTACTATGATCCTTATGTTTGTAATTGGTATAGGACTAGCTCTTGCATTTGCAATCATTGGCGGTTTAATGATAGGTATACCAACAGCATTACTAGGAGGATTACAGGATACAAACCCAGCTAGTATAGGTATTATCATTTTAATCAGTTTGTTAGCAATGATAATTATCTTTACGGGTATTTTGTGGATAGGAACTAGATTTTATTTAGTAGATGTTCCTCTCGCAATTGAGGAAGAAGTTAATGGTAATTCTACAATTAATCGTAGTTGGGAATTAACCAAGGGAAACATTGGCAGGATTCTTACAATCACTTTTGTGAGTGTTTTAATTACGATTCCCATCCAATTTATTATTCAAATCATCACTACTATTATTCAGCTAATTTTCACACCTTTAGTAAATCAAGGTAATGTCACTTTTTCAATAATTTTTTTCGTGTTAGTAGTTGGATTAAGTTTCGCAGGTGGAGCATTAATTGTCCCTTTTTTACAAGCAGTTAAAGCTGTGGTTTACTATGATCTCAGAAGTCGCCGCGAAGGTTTGGGTTTACAATTACGTGATCATGATATTTAATTCAAATCAAATCAAATCAATTCAATTCAATTCAAATATAATGCACCTTTTTAATCGCATTAAATTCAGCACACCGGAAAGTGTAGAAATAGAATTCACCCTGGCTGGTATTGGTAGTCGGGCTTTAGCATTAATGATTGACTATCTGATTTTAGCTTTTACTCTAGTGGTAATAGCGTTAATATGGTCAGTTGTTTTTGAGCGAGTAACTGATTTTGGAGTTAGTATTTTTGGCTCTAATTTCGGCTTATGGTTAATAGCCATTTCTCTATTAAGTCTGTTCTTTATTTACACCGGTTATTTCGTTTTTTTTGAAACTTTTTGGCAAGGACAAACACCAGGTAAAAGAATTGCTAAAATTCGTGTTGTGCGCGATGATGGTAGACCTGTGGGTTTACAACAAGCAGCATTACGAGCTTTACTTCGTCCTCTCGATGAATCTTTATTTATTGGTGCTTTTTTAATTACTTTTAGTAACCGAGAAAAGCGTATTGGTGATTTAGCTGCTGGGACAATTGTTATTCAAGTGGAAACAGTTACAAAATCATCCAGTTTAGCTATTTCCGAAGCAGCTAAATCTTTTCATATCCAGTTACAAGAAATAGCCGATTTATCACCTTTATTACCCGATGATTTTGCCATTATTCGAGAATATTTATTGAGACGAAATGGAATGTCAACAAAAGCCCGAATAGCACTTTCTTTAAAACTCACCCAACAAGTTCAATCTATTATTAATTTAGAAATTCTGCCAGCAAATATTGTTTCAGATGTATTTTTAGAAGCTGTTTATCTTGCCTATCAAAAGCCTGAATTTTAGAGTCAATTTTCATCTATAATAGGCTATTTACGTGATAATTTTTCTGAATCAGGATTTATGGTAAATGCGACATTTTTGAAGTGAATGTGGCTATTTATCCCATTTACTTGTAGTAATTCCTAAAAACTGTTCTAGTTGAGTGATACTATTAAGATGGTTGATGATAGCATTAAATTAAGTTCTTGATTTTGAGCATCAACTAAACTTTATTTTCTATAGATACAGGAAAGCGATCGCTCTTTTAAAGTGAAGGTTTTATCATAACATATCAAAAAATGGGTGAAACCGAAAAAAGCCACACCAACTTTAATGAAGCTATCCGACTATTCAACGAAATAGAAGCACCCAAGCAAGTTGAAAAAGCAAAAATAGGAAATACAGCACTTTTCTTTTAAAATTACCACACCTAAGTATCTAAAAGGTTTATGAGACAAGGGTTATAGAACTTCGTTTTGTACCAGATAGTTGAACAAAGTGCTGTATCTCTTGATTAAAATTATTTATATGTATCGCATTTGTAGGAGTTTAGCAGTGCTGATTGGTGTCAACTTAAGCTACAGATAGCTTATTTATTGGCTTCCACACCCGCCCAGAAATTCATTTCTGGGCTAATAGCGAAAGTAAACTAAAGTTTACTCAAAAATTTCTGGGTTATTTAGTCATCAAAAGACAACTTTTGCTATTAGACTGGGAATTCATTCCCAGGCAGGCTATAGGTTTTACGTTAAGTTGACACCAATGAAGCTCTTACTTTACCCCTACTATGAATTACTTAAAAATCCAAACTCGGCCAGTCTGGTTGACGATAATAATGGATCATATTATCAAATTTTCGCAGTTCCACTTTGTTAATGAGGAAATCTGGGGTATCTAGTGGCAATGATTGATTAAACTCACAAAACATTTTATTCAGATTTACCCGGTCTAATTCTGGGGGAATTTCGCCAAAATAACCCAATGTTACATGAGCCGTAAAATGATAATGCTGCTCAATACCCAAGCCCATTAATTTGCGATTTTGATAAATTATCCGCCGGAATTGAATAATTTCTTCATAGGAACGTTGATCTTTTGGGACTAAACATACACCGACAGCCCTGGGCATGACAATCAATCCCAACATTTGCCAAGATATAGGAGATCCCTTTGTCATCAATTTTTGATATTCTTGAAACCTCTCAGTTAACTGAGAATTCAAGTCTTCAGCAAATTGGGGATTTTTCGTACAAGCATGATGAAAAGCACTGTCCCAAATTAAATCTGCCACTGTCAAATGAAAACTAGCAGGAGGAACAGGTACAATTAAATCACTACAAATGGGTAGCTCTAATAATTGCTGTTGATAAGCCTGTATTTGGCTGTAGAAGGCAGCATTGTTTGGATCTTCTGCTGCTGGTGGGGTAATCAGCGTATAGCCTGGAAAAGGAGCAGCCTCTCTCACTCCAGCCTGAACCTGGAATTTAGAAGATTCCTGAATATGCTGAATCTGGGTTTTGTAAGCTTCTGGTAGCGTCATGCGTGCTACCCGATTTAAATAGATTTGGTAGTTGTCGTCCAATCTTGATCACCTTTTGCTCTTTTGATAGATTGTAGGGAAAATTACTCAATTTGACTAAATTAATTTTCAATTTAAAATTGCTATGCCAATATATGTTTACTGGGGTGAAGATGATTTTGCGATGGAAAAAGCTGTAGTAATTTTGCGTGATCGCCTTCTTGATCCCCTGTGGACAAGTTTTAATTATACCTCATTTTCCCCAGATCAACCCGATGCTATTGTCCAAGCTTTAAATCAGGCAATGACACCACCATTTGGGGCTGGTGGGCGGTTGGTGTGGCTCATTAACACAACTCTTTGCCAAAATTGTCCAGATCACATCTTAGCAGAATTACAACGGACTCTCAAGGTCATTCCGGCAGATTCAACCTTACTATTGACCAGTCGGAACAAACCAGATGAACGTCTCAAAAGTACAAAACTCCTGAAACAGTTTGCTACAGTTTCCGAATTTCCGCTGATTCCCCCGTGGAAAACCGAACTTTTAGTTTTATCAGTTCAACAAGCGGCTCAAACTGTGGGAATGAAATTAAGTCCCTTGATAGCAGAACTACTAGCCGAATCAGTCGGTAATGATACCCGTCTTCTTTACAATGAACTGGAAAAATTACGTCTCTATACTGAAGGTAGCGGCAAACCTTTAGATGTGAATACAGTATCTGAGTTAGTCAGAAATACTACTCAAAATACTTTACAATTAGCAACAGCCATCAGAACTGGAGATACTCCGAAAGCTTTAGGAATTTTAGGTGATCTCAGCAATGCAGCCGAACCGGGTTTACGGATAGTTGCCACACTCATTGGTCAATTTCGCACCTGGTTATTGGTAAAAATGATGATGGAAACTGGTGAACGCAATCCGCAAGCTATCGCTCAAGGCGCGGAAATCTCTAACCCTAAACGCATCTACTTTCTACAGCAGGAAGTTAAATCTCTCTCCCTACAGCAACTCATCTCTGCGTTACCTCTGCTATTGGAGTTAGAAGTCAGCCTGAAGCAAGGTGCAGCGGAAACTTCAACACTACAAACTAAAGTTATTGAACTTTGTCAAATATGTCGCCGCATTTGAAGAGTTGTTTGGAAGACATAGCCCATTTTTAACTCTTTTGGGGATATTCCCAAATAACTAAGCGCCCACCAAGCTAAATGGGTAAATTGGGCGCACTCGAACCAGGTAAATGTAAAGACGAGGTAAGTAATTACTACCACCTCTAGACCTTGGGAAGAGGAATTTATCACCTGCCAAAAACACGATCCTAACAGCCCTAAATAGGAAAATAGCCCCAGTAATCCTACAGATAAAGTTATATCTAAAATCAAATTATGTGCCTTGGTTGTGCGTAGTTGTGCCGTTTGCATCTGTCCATTTTTGTCGTTGTAGTCGAAACTAAAATTACCCAAGCGCACCACTTTAGCTAACTTTTTTCTATACCCTATTTCTGAGTAAGCTGCGCCAAATCCATTCATTCCCCATCCCAGTAAAGGGCGCTTGTTGATACCAAAGCTGGACACTTCCTAGAGGTGAACTCGGTCTGATGTAATTTGTTTAATAAGTGGTAATTTATCAATATGTCTGGTAGTTGAGAACGGGCTAGTTCTGGATATAGTCTTAGTAGTAGGTTATTACTGAGAGTAAAGATGGCAATTAGTAGCCAGTAAAGTAAGCCATCACCCATCTGTTCTTGACCAAAAATGGAACGGAGAGGAAAAGGACTTTGTAGTGTGGAGATTAACCCAATTCCTAGAAAGATTTGCCAAAGCAATTTGCTGATTTTCCAGTGATAGGTAATTTTGATCTCGTGTCTTTCTTCCCAAAGATGTCATATCAGCTACCATCTCAATTCTTATGTCTTCTAAAATTTTAATTTTTTATGTGTTGCTTGTCTGTTAAGCACAATAGGATTAAGCCGTATTCTGAGAAGATAAACTCAAAGCTACCGATTAAAATAATGCCTCTAGTTCAGTACATAATTAAATCAAACTCAATAGGATATGTATATACCTCACCTACCCAGATATCTTCCATCTTGCTAAGATTACTTCTAGGGTTATTGTAAATTTGTTCTTCCCAAACTAGGTAGTAATTTTCATATATAAACTGAACCAAATATGTGCCAGGGTTCACAATAAATTCCATCTTGACTGGAACTTCTAATTCAGAAAATAATTCAAACTCATTATCACATTCCCTATTTTCCTTCTGTGTCACCTAATATATATGCTCAAAATTTACACTCTTCACTTAACCAATCGGTTGCAGCGAATTCTCTCTCAATCCCTGATTTTGGCAACTATTGCCACTGCAAGTTTGATTTCTGGTACTTTTGGCTTCAATTCCAAAGTAGCCGCTCAAACCTTAAACGTCAATAATACAGAAGTAACTAACTATGCAAAAGCTGTACTAGGAATGGAGCCGGTCCGTCAGCAAGCCTTTGAGGAAATTAAAAAACTTATCGGTAGCAAAGACATTCCCCACGTTATCTGTAATGATCCTACGAGTGTTAAGGCACTACCCGGTAAAGCAAAAGATATTGCCGTAAATTACTGCAACCATTCCCAAAAAATCGTTGAGGATAGTGGTCTCAGCGTTGAAAGATTCAATAAAATTACCTTAGAAATCCAAAACAACAATACTTTAAAACAACAACTCTATAATACGTTACTGCATTTACAAAAAACTTCTCCCTCTAAACCCTCCAAATAAATAACGTCAACGGCTAGTACAGGAGACCAAAAATAAGCACGAAGCTTTAACCCCTTGTTGCTGATTGATTTTTTCGCTAATCTGCCTTAGAGGTGACAGATGATATCTTGCGTTTCTTACATACACACACAATATCATTGCTAATCTTATAACTTCTAAATAGGCTGAATCCCTAATTACATAAAGCTTTTAGATGTTTTTTCACCCGCCGCGAAAAAAATATTTCCCAAACCCCTTGACAGGAAAAGGAAGGATTGCTATATTGATTAAGTGCCGAGGGAAGAAACGACTCCCGGCAACTGAACCGAGAAAAAATAATACTTTGAAAGAATAGATTAAACCAATCCTCGTCGTCAAGATAATTGAAAGAGGATTCGAGATTTTAACTAATTTCGGAGCCAACAAACTCGAAAGAACCAAA
>CAINGU010000005.1 GCA_903848645.1 uncultured cyanobacterium
GGAATTTTAGATTTTAGATTAAAAAAATTTGGTACAAGCCCCGTCCTTCTCCGACGGAAAAATTGTCAATCCAAAATCCAAAATTTTCAAGCTCTACACTTGTTTGGTGGAGTCAATCCAAAATCCAAAATACTCGCTGCGTACGCTTCGCTAACGTAAATCCAAAATCGGTTGACAATTTGTGTAAAAATACAAAAATCTCAAATTTGAAATTTAAAATTGTGCAAGGCTTTCTGAATTTAAACAAACCATTTGACTGGACTTCTCATGACTGCGTAGCTAAGGTACGAAAACTACTGAAAATGAAACGAGTCGGACACGCAGGGACTTTAGACCCCGCAGCTACCGGAGTATTACCTATAGCCTTGGGTAAAGCCACAAGATTATTACAATATTTACCCGGAGAAAAAGCTTATCAAGCTACTATTCGGCTCGGTGTACGCACTACCACTGATGATTTACAAGGTGAAATAATTACCTCTGCACCTTGTCCGGGATTGGATTTGCAGACCGTGAAAACCGCACTTTCCCAGTTTATCGGTAAAATTGAGCAAATCCCCCCTAGTTACAGCGCCATTCAAGTTGATGGAAAACGCCTGTATGATTTAGCACGGAAAGGAGAAATAGTCGAAGTCCCCGTGCGAACAGTAGACATTTCCCAAATTCAGGTGTTAGATTGGCGGCAAGGAGATTTCCCCGAATTAGATATAGCCATATCCTGTGGTGCGGGAACATATATTCGAGCGATCGCCCGTGATTTAGGGATAGTATTAAATACAAATGGTACTTTAGCAGCCTTAATCCGCACAGAAAGCAGCAGTTTTCACATACCAGACAGTCTCACCTTTACAGATTTAGAAACCCAACTCCAAACCTACACATTTCAACCTATAGCCCCAGACGCACCATTACAACATTTAGCATCTATAGATTTACCACCAACATCAGCAAAAAAATGGTGTCAAGGTCAAAAAATTCCCCTGAATCTAGCTATTCCTGACTTTGTACGAGTTTATGAAACAGAAAGCAATTTTTTGGGAATCGGAAAATTAAAAGATGATTTATTAATTCCCCAAATGGTATTTTATGAATTTAGAAATTGAAAATTAAACAACTTAAAAAGGAGTATAGCTAAGGCCACGCTCCGGAGATTCTGTATTCTGATTAAAATTAGTTAATTCTTCTGAAAAATTTCATTTTCATTTGGACATTTTAAGGATGACTGGTATAATTTTCCTAATTCCATAAAAATAAAATGATTTATACCCTGAGTGTAGTTCAGTATCTTGAATATCTGTAGAGAAGTATATACCTACGGAACAATTCGTCAAAGGATTATTTCTGGACAGAAGCTGGGTAAAATTTCACTCAGTATAACATGAGATCATTTTTTGTGACTATTCTTTTAGTTCATTCTTAAACGCAGATCAAAATTGTGGGGAGTACGACTTTGAAGACAACAAAATTTTTATCTATGCTGTTACGCCTTAATTGGGCGCAGTTGATAGGAACAACCTTATTAAGTTACATTTGGTTCACCACTGCTATTTCAGTGACCCCTGCTGCTGCGGCAGATAAGAGCGTTTCTGAAAACCAGAGTAGTGAATTAATTACTAATCAAACTGCCCAAGAGAATACTTTACCGGATCTCAAACAGGTAGTAACGGAAAAAGTAGAATTAGGACAAAAGGCAGCATCTCTGGTTGAGCAAAAACAACCACAGGTAACTGCTCAAACAGACTCTTCTGTACCTGCTAGTAAAAGTTCAATTGATACTGAAAAATTACGCCAAGATTTATTGATTGAACCCCTTGTTAAAGCAGCTTCAGTCAAGCGAACCTACAGACCTGGACTCAATTTTGGCACTCCCAGTGCTTTTGGGGCAAGCTGGGGGGAATTTTCGATAGAAGCATCCGGGGCAACTGCCGGTAAACTTAGAAACGGTGACGTAGACGGGAGTATCAGCACAAGTGTTGGTTTAGGAGATGCCCGAAAACTACTTGGTCTAGAACTTGGCTACACTATCGGGAGTATCAAGAATTTTGGGGAAAATGGCGTTTTTGACCTCAAAGCTCACCGCATTGTCTATAATCAAGGCAACAATATAGTAGCTGTAGCTGCTGGCTGGAATACCTTTGCTCAATATGGCAATGAAGGGATTAGACCTTCCGGTGCTTATGGTGTTGTCACAACTTACTCCTTTTTAAAGCCTAATGATCCTGTCAATCAAATGCCCGTCTCCTTCTCCGTAGGTGCCGGCGGTGGTGACTTCCGACAAGGTAATGCTAGTACGGGTGTATTTGGTGGTGTGGGTCTGCAAGTCCATCCCCAGGTAGGTATAGGTCTCGGTTGGAGTGGAGTTGGTTTAAACGTTGGGGCTTCTTTCGTTCCCGTCCCTACCATCCCCTTAACAATTACAGCCCAGGGTGCTGATCTCACTGATAACAGCGAAGGTGGTACCGTATTTGTTCTGACTGTAGGTTATGGTTCGAGTTCTTCCTTACCTAAATAAACACTTCAATACTTAGAGAATCACCATGTTAAAAATCAGAACTTTTATTCTTGCCCTCAGTCTGTTTCCCATACTGTCGCTCACTCTGTCGCTACCGAGCCAAGCTGGATCTAATTCAACTAGTAAAGGTACAGCCGGTTCTTTGAGTGGAGCAGGTGCTAGTAAAGGTGCAGCCGGTTCTTTGAGTGGAGGCGGTTCTAGTAAAGGTGGAGCCGGTTCTTTGAGTGGAAGTGGTAGCACTGGACTGCCTCTATCAGTTTCTCCCAACGTCAAAATTCTCCCAAATGGTTTATTGGTAATTTCCCAGCCAATTCAGATTATTCTCAATGAAACTGGCCGGATAACATTGTTGAATTTTCCTGGTGGTAATTCTTCGCTCATCGTCCTCATTTTCCGGGGAATTCCAGGTGTAACCAATAGCAACATTCAATCCTTAAATACTCGTTGGGTCAGTCTTGGCGCTCCTCGAGGGCGTGTAGAGGCCTTGATAAAGGCAATGTTCGGTCTGTGTCGTTTTCGTTCTAGTAGAGAATCCTCTGTCCCAGGTCTTCAATTAGCTCAATTACCACAAGAAACCCTAGTAGCCAGCACCAAAGCTGTAAAAGCTAGTTTAACCATCGCTCAGGCGGCTGATACTCAACCAAGTGATAATCCTATGCCAATTGCTGAGGATCAAGTAACTGTAGATATCAACCAGTTGAACGACGCTATTATTGCTTATAACGATATTGTCCAAGAAAGCAGCCCGGAAACTCGGCAAAAACTTTCACAAGACCCAGAGTTTGTAGCAACTGGTAAAGCACTAAAAGAATTAAGAGCATCTCTTAACAAATAACCTCAAGCCTGATTACACACTGATAAAAAATAACGGGGGGACAAAAAGAGCTTCTCCGTTATTTTTTGTAAATTTGAGAAAGTTCCACAAAAAAGTTAAGTTAAGAAAAAATAGCCCAAGAAAACGGGGAAACAAACGTGAGTCCTGGATTTGATTACGATTTAGTCATTATCGGCGCTGGTGTAGGTGGACATGGTGCTGCTTTACACGCTATCAGTTGCGGTCAGAAAACAGCGATTATTGAAGCTGGGGATATGGGAGGAACTTGTGTAAACAGGGGCTGTATTCCTTCTAAGGCATTGTTGGCAGCTTCAGGAAAAGTGAGAGAATTACGCAACGCCCATCACCTCAAGTCTTTGGGAATACAGATTGGTAATGTCGAATTTGAACGGCAAGCGATCGCTGATCATGCTAACAATCTCGTTTCCAAAATTCAAGGAGACTTAACCAACAGCCTCAAACGCTTGGGAGTTGATATTATCCGGGGTTGGGGCAAGGTATCTGGGACACAAAAAGTTACCATTGTCACAGATAAAGGTGAAAAAACCATCACCGCCCAAAATATCATCCTTTCCCCCGGTTCTGTCCCCTTCGTTCCCCCTGGAATTGAAGTAGATGGTAAAACAGTATTTACCAGTGACCAAGGCGTTAAACTAGAAACCCTCCCTAAATGGGTGGCGATTATTGGTAGCGGTTATATCGGCTTAGAATTTTCTGATGTTTACTCGGCTTTAGGTTGTGAAATCACCTTAATTGAAGCTCTAAGTGAGCTAATGCCAGGATTTGACCGAGATATCGCTAAACTGGCAGAACGGGTCTTAATTAACCCCCGTGACATTGAAACCAAAGTCGGTATTTACGCCAAAAAAGTCATTCCTGGTTCACCAGTAGTCATTGAGTTGGCTGACTTTGAAACTAAAGAAGATTTAGAAGTTTTGGAAGTTGATGCTTGTTTAGTGGCTACTGGTCGTGTTCCCGCTACTCAAAATCTTGGTTTAGAATCCGTTGGTGTCGAACTTGACCGCCGCAATTTTATCCCTGTTAATGATAATATGGCCGTATTATCAGCCGGGGAAGTTGTCCCCCATCTCTGGGCTATTGGTGATGCTACCGGGAAAATGATGTTAGCTCATGCCGCATCTGCCCAAGGTATCATTGCTGTAGAAAATATTCTGGGTCGTCAAAAAACAGTTGACTATCGCAGTATTCCCGCCGCTGCTTTTACCCACCCAGAAGTTAGTTATGTGGGCTTAACAGAAACCGCCGCCCATGCTTTAGGTCTAAATGAAGGTTTTGAAATCGCCACCAGTAAGAGTTACTTTAAAGGTAATTCTAAAGCTTTAGCGGAAAATGATACTGATGGCATGGCGAAGGTAATTTATCGCAAAGATACTGGCGAGGTCTTAGGTGTACATATCTTTGGTCCCCACGCCTCAGATTTAATTCACGAAGCCGCAGCCGCTGTTGCTAACCGTCAATCTATCCAAACTCTTGCTTATCTGGTTCACGCCCACCCAACGCTTTCAGAAGTTCTAGATGAAGCTTATAAACGGGCATTAGTTAGTTAATAATAAAAATTAAGGAGTTACAGGTAATAGGTAATAGGTAATGGGGAAGATAAAAATTTTCTTTCTTCTTCATTCTTATTTCCGAACTCCTGACTCCGAACTCCTGACTCCTGACTCCTGACTCCTGACTCCTGACTCCTGATTACTGGCTGGGCGCAGGCCCTGCGCCCCTACCTCCTAACTCCTAAATTCTTACACAATATGCAAATCCGTCGTCGTTCACCTAGCACAGTTATTAATATTTCTATACTTCAATATCAATCTGCTATAGAAGGGGCTGCGCCAAATAACATTTTAGAAGAAATTGTTTGGCTCAAAGAAACAGAAGTTGAGAAAATGCGAGAAAGGCTACCTTTGCGGGAATTGCAAACACAAGCTCTATCAGCACCACCAACTCGTGATTTTGTGGCTGCGTTGCGTCAAGGTAAAACTAACCCTGCTTTAATTGCCGAAGTCAAAAAAGCTTCTCCTAGTAAAGGGGTATTTAGGGAGAATTTTGACCCAGTAGCGATCGCTCAATCTTATCAAGCAGGTGGAGCTAGTTGTCTTTCTGTGCTGACAGATGTTAAATTTTTTCAAGGTAGTTTTGAAAATCTAGCTTTAGTCCGTTCTGCGGTGGATTTACCTTTGCTCTGTAAGGATTTTATTATCTATCCTTACCAAATGTATTGGGCGCGAATTCATGGAGCAGATGCAGTTTTATTAATAGCAGCAATTCTTAATGATCAAGATTTGCAATACTTTATCAAAATTGCTAATAACTTGAAAATGGCAGCTTTAATAGAAGTGCATAACTTAGAAGAATTAGATCGAGTTTTAGCTTTAGATGCTGTTTCTTTAGTCGGGATTAATAATCGTAACCTGGAAGATTTTTCTGTTGACTTGCAAACTACTTGTCAATTACTAACAGCCAGAGGTGAGGAATTACAAGCAAAGAACATTCTTGTAGTTAGTGAATCTGGATTGCATCACCCAGAGGATTTAAGTGTAGTAAAAACAGCAGGTGCATCCGCTGTATTAATTGGTGAATCATTGGTGAAACAACCAGATCCTCAATTAGCAATTACCAATCTGTTTGCTTAATTATAAACTCTTACCTCTTGCTTTTTGCCTAACTTCAATTATTGATTTCCTGTGTAACAATTAATTTAGGATTAGCGAAACTTTAACTAGTACACTGCGGCGTAAGTTAATGGACTATTCTCAATCGTTCAAAAGCTGATTTCATATTACTTTTGACTTTTGATTTTTGACTTTTGACTTCCGAGAAAGCGGTACTAGTACCGCTTTCTCGGAATTAAAAATTAAAAGATTTTTAATGGTTGGTTGATTTACGCCGTTGTGTACTAGTTAAAAAATAAAAATCCTTAAGTGGCAACTTCACAATAAACTACATGGAGCCAATTCCTTTACCATCTCCTATTCATTACGAACTTATACTTCAACTTTTAGAAAAGCAAACCATGACTTCTTTAGGTCAAAATCAAGACCTCCGCAATCAAGTTAATCAACTGATTATTACCATGCGAAAAGCGGCCTCTCAACAAAAAAGACTTGAAGAAACTTTTCAATCTTCCTCCCTCATGATTGATCATCGTTGGTCTATTAATCATTTTGCGGATAAAGTTGATTGTTCCTGATAAATGCCAATTTCCACCTGGATAAAAACCCAGCCCTGCAAAAGCGGGGTTTTTCACTGGCATTCCTAAGGAAGATTTTAGTTGACAAAAACCCACCCCTCAACGCAGTAGGGGTGGGTAATTCATAAATTATGGATTTGGGAGAGTGGCAAATTAGAACATACCCATGCCGCCCATGCCGCCCATGCCGCCCATACCACCCATACCACCCATACCACCCATACCGCCCATACCGCCCATACCGCCCATGCCACCATCAGGCGCTCCAGCGGATTGTTTTTCAGGTTTTTCGGCAATAATGGCTTCGGTAGTTAGTACCATACCGGCAATGGAAGAAGCATTTTGTAAAGCGGAACGAACCACTTTTGCAGGATCAATAATACCAGCAGCAATTAAGTCTTCAAATACCCCTGTAGCTGCGTTATAGCCGATATTTAAGTCAGTTTCCCGGACTCTGGCAACAATAACAGAACCTTCTGCCCCAGCGTTTTCCGCGATTTGCCGGAGGGGAGCTTCTAAAGCTTTTTTAACAATATCAGCGCCAATTCTTTCTTCAGGAGTGAGGCTGTTTTTAATTGCTTCTACCTTGGTAGATAGATAAATTAAAGTTGCACCACCACCAGGAACAATCCCTTCTTCTACTGCTGCTTTGGTAGCGTTGAGTGCGTCCTCAATCCGCAGTGTTCTGTCCTTGAGTTCGGTTTCTGTAGCTGCACCGACTTTAATTACGGCAATCCCACCAGCTAATTTAGCAATGCGTTCTTGCAGTTTTTCGGTATCATAATCGGAATCAGTTTCCGCTAACTGTTTACGAATTTGCTCAATCCGGATTTGGACTTCTGGTTTAGCAGAACTACCAGCCACAATGGTGGTATTTTCCTTGTCAATGTGGATTTTTTCCGCAGTTCCCAACATTTCCAAAGTAGCGGTATCTAAGCTCAGTCCGATTTCTTCAGAAATCATTTGTCCATCGGTGAGAATGGCAATATCTTCTAACATAGCTTTGCGACGTTCACCAAAACCAGGGGCTTTAATCGCAGCTATAGCCAATACACCACGAGCTTTATTGACAACCAGAGTTGCTAAAGCATCACCGTCTACATCTTCGGCAATAATTAGTAAAGGTTGACCTAAACGGGCAACTTTTTCCAAGATAGGAACTAAATCTTGAATGCTGCTGATTTTCTTATCGGTAATCAGGATGCGAGCGTTTTCAAACTCTACTGTCATCCGTTCGTTGTTAGTGATGAAGTAGGGAGAAATATAACCTCTATCAACCTGCATCCCTTCCACTACTTCTAGTTCAGTGGTGAGGGATTTAGATTCTTCAACGGTAATTACACCGTCTTTACTCACTTTCTCCATGGCCAATGCCAGCATATTGCCAACTTCAGCGTCATTACCAGCGGAAACTGTAGCAACTTGAGCGATCGCACTACCTTCTACAGGTTTAGCAATTTTAGCAATTTCTGCTACCAACGCCTCAACGGTTTTGTCAATACCCCGTTTTAAGCTTATGGGATTTGTCCCCGCAGCAACATTCTTTAAACCTTCTTTAATCAAGGCTTGTGCTAGAACTGTGGCAGTAGTAGTCCCATCGCCAGCTACATCCTTAGTTTTTGATGCTACTTCCTGAATCAGTCTAGCACCAGTATTTTCTAAAGGATCTTCTAATTCAATTTCTTTAGCAACAGTGATACCATCGTTGACAATTTGGGGAATACCAAATTTTTTCTCTAATAGGACGTTACGACCTCTTGGACCTAAAGTGATTTTAACTGCATCTGCTAGGGCGTTAATACCCTTTTCTAATGCACGTCGTGATTCTTCATTAAATGCAATAATCTTAGTCATGTTTTATTTTTCTATTGCTTCCATTAGACAATTTAGCACTCACTGACAAAGAGTGCTAATCTCTTTCCCCAATTTAGATTAACAATCAAAATCCCAAAATTGATTAATATTAACAGTTGATACTTATGTTTGACAATAAAACTAATGATTGTCTTGGGAGCAGATGAACCTAGAAAACTTCCTTAAATCCCTTGGCATTGCTGACCCTAGCGGCTCCGGCTGGTTAGCTGTAGTATTTACGTTTCTATTAGCTTTAGTTGTCACCTGGCGTTTAATTCCCACAATTCGCAAATTTGCCTTAGAGGTAGGCTGGGCAGATCAACCCAACGCCCGACGACTGAATCAAGAACCCTTACCTAATGCGGGGGGTTTGGCAATTTATGCCGGTGTTATTGCGGCTTTGGTCTTAGCTAGTCTCTTGCGGCCGATTGAACTGCAAGGGGTTTTGGCTCAGGTATTAACAATTCTCCTAGGTGGTTCAATCTTAGTTCTGGTTGGTTTTATTGATGACCAATTTGGCTTACCTCCATCCGTGCGGTTATGGGCGCAGGTAACTACAGCACTTTTGCTAGTTGGTAACGGGATTAGCATTAAAGTTGCCTTTGGGACACCCATTGATTCTCTTCTGTCTATGGCGTTAACGGTGCTGTGGGTAGTGGGAATCACCAATGCTATTAACCTCATGGATGGCATGGATGGTTTGGCTGGTGGTATCAGCTTTATTACTGCTATCAGTTTGTTAGGAGTTTCTGCCCAGTTTGATAATCGCGCTGCTGCGACTTTGGTTTTAGCGGCTTTGGGAGGGGCAGCACTGGGCTTTTTACGCCATAATTTTCACCCCTCACACATCATTATGGGTGATGCTGGAGCATACTTTTTTGGCTATGTGTTAGCAGCAACCAGCATTTTAGGTAAACTCCAATTAAATACAATCTATGCTCTGATACCCACAGTTTTATTTCTGCTCTTGCCAGTTATTGACACTACTCAAGTGTTTGTGCGTCGGCTTATGGCAGGAAAAAATCCTTTAAGTACACCAGGTAAAGACCACCTCCATCACCGCTTGTTAGCCTGGGGACTATCCCAACGCAATGCGGCTTTTATCCTCTGGTCAATTACTTTAGGCTGTAATTTGCTGGCTATGAAAGTCCAGGGTATGAGTTTACCAGTAATGCTGGCTACTGCTGTTGGTATTATTTTGCTGTTAGGATTTACCCTTTGGCAAAGAATATTAAGTAATCCGTGAATAGGTGACAGGGAACAGGGAACAGGAATTTTACAACTAACAACTAACAACTAACAACTGACCAATTACCAATTACCAATTACCAATTACATCACCATACCGCCATCAACGTTAAATACTTGTCCTGTGATGTAAGCTGCGGCGGGATCTGATGCTAAAAAGCGCACCATGCCGGCAATTTCTTCTGGTTTACCAAAACGCCCCAGGGGGATATATTGCAGGATACCTTCAGCTTTAATATCGCTGGTCATGTCGGTGGTAATAAAACCAGGGGCAACGGCATTGACAGTAATGCCACGGGAAGAGAGTTCTTTGGCAACAGTTTTGGTAAAGCCAATTACTCCGGCTTTGGCGGCGCTGTAGTTGGCTTGTCCAGGGTTGCCCATTTGTCCAGCGACGGAAGCGATGTTAATAATCCGCCCCGAACGTTGTTTAAGCATAATTTTACTTACTGCTTTTGTACATAAAAAGACTCCAGTTAAGTTAAGGTCTATAACTGCTTGCCATTCTTCTAATTTCATTCTTAATAGCAAGGTATCACGGGTAATACCTGCATTGTTGACTAAGATATCCACGCGCTGGAATTTCTCTAAGGTGGTTTTAATGAGTGTATCTACTTGATTTTCTTGAGAAACATCTGCTTGAAGGGCGATGGCTTCTCCTCCTCCTGCTGTGATTTCTGCGACTACTTCATCTGCTGCGGTGCTGGAACTAGCGTAGTTGACGACTACTTTTGCGCCTTGGGATGCTAGTTGGATAGCGATCGCTCTGCCAATTCCCCGTGATGCACCTGTGACAATTGCAACCTGATCTTTTAATAAATTCATCTGATTTTCCTCAATTTCTGGAGATACCGCGCTAATTATCTTAGAATAATTTGGTGAGGACATAACTTGAACAAAATAGGAAAATTGCCTGCTACATCTGAAATATACAAAAAAATGAAGGATAAAAAAATTCATCCTTCACCTTGCAAAATTTATGGTTTTTATTTCCTTATTTCTCAACACCTGTATGGACTGTTTTTACCCATTTGAGGCGTTTTGGTCGGAAAGACATTCGCGCCGTCGTGCTACCCATAACTACTAACCAATGCAACATATATAAACTGCCGCGCAGGGTTTGTAAAAGTACCATTAAATAGGTAGATGGTTTAAATTGTTGATCGGAACGGACGTGCTTTAAACCAGCAAACATTCCTACTACTGACATTCCCAGAGATAAGCCAGTTACAGGACTTAATACGGGGGGACGATGACGAGCGATCGCCATGAATATATCTGGTATTGCTGCGGTAGGTAAAATATACATTGTTACCATAAATATCAACAAATCCCAGGTTTTCTTTGTCCCCATGCGGTTTTTGAGGATGAGATCCCAGTAGTCTAAATAACGTTGATAACCACCTTCTGCCCACCGATTACGTTGATGCCAAAGGGCTGTAGCATTGGTGACCGCTTCTTCTTCGACGGGAGGATGAAAAACACATTCAATATCCCATTTATCTAGATGTAAACGGATAGTTAAATCTAAATCATCAGTAATAGTTTCCTCATTCCAACCACCGCAACTTGCTAAGGCTTGACGACGGACAAATTGACCATTCCCTCGAAGTTCACCAATCCCACCAATGGCAGTCCGCTGTTGTTGAAACCAGATATCCAACAACATTTCTGCCATTTGTCCCTTAGTCCAAAAATTTTCCTTAGCATTGGCGATCGCTTTACGCATTTGTACCGCCCCTACCCGTTCTTTTTGAAACAACGGAACTATTTGTAATAGTAAATCTGGTGTAACTTGGGCATCCGCATCAAATACAGCAATAATGTCTCCCTTGGTCAGAGGTAATACTTGATTTAATGCCCCCGATTTGCCCCCACTAGCGTCAGGATCACGCCTAAATACATTAAGTTGTTGATATTCCTGCTTGAGTTGGGCTAATAATTGAGGTGTACTGTCCGTACTATTATCATCAATAATCCAGACTTCATATTGACCATTACCGTATTCCAAATTACACAGATTCTTGACTAATCTGCCAATTACCGCTTCCTCATTTTTAGCAGCCACTAACACAGAAACAAAGGGCAAATCTCCCTCTATTTCTTGGGAATGGTGGCGGGGTTTGGCAAAAATAATCCCCAAGGCATGAATGCCTAGCATTGTTGTCAGTCCCAGGATAAATATTGAACCCCAAGAAACTAAATGCAAGGTGATAGTACCACTCCAGACTATAGTTAAAACTAGAGCAGCTTTGCCTCTCCGTCCTTTAAAGCGGGATGGTCGTAAAAATACGGAATCTGTATTTACTTCTGATTCCTCGTCTACTGATAGGTCAGTTAAGATAGAGTCAAGGGGATCAGAGCTTCCGTCATAAGCATCGTTTTCAGGCCAGGAATTCGCTGGCATAGGTTATATAATTTAAAAACAGCTATCTTATGTAGCTTTTAATTACAGACTGATTCTGTAACAGATTACTAGCTACCTAATTAATATAGTTCTAAAGAGTGCCAAAGGGAATAGATAGTTACCAATTACCAATTTCAGGGCGATTGAAAGTCACTGCTATACAGACAAAACCTGCCTCCGCAGGTTAGCAAATCAATAATATTAGATTAGTCCACGCAGGTGGACTTTGATTGTGTAGTAGCGACTTCTAGTCGCCCTTTTCAAAGTTTATAAGGTATATGTGAAATCTTTCACCAACATACCAGGAACTAAACTACCTCCTAATTGCCTATTTTCGTAAGTTCCCACTTCGGGAATAAATTCTTGGAAGTTGGTTAAATCAAGGAGATTTTCTGCACTCCAAAAACGATAGAGACTTTCATCAAAGCGCAGGTTGGCAATGGGGGCAATGATTTCGCCATTTTCTACCCAAAAGCAAGCATAACGAGTCATTCCTGTAATTCTGCCAGATGGGCGATCGCTCCAGTTTAAATAATGTAAATTAGAAACATATAATCCTGTATCTAAACTTGATAAAATCTGTTCAAATGCTAAATTACCAGGATTAATTTCGGGAGAACGTAAGGTTTCTGAACTATTTGCACCATTAGCAGGTTTATGATATTCTTTCGCAGTGCGAGAATTAACTAAGCTATTAATTAAAATACCTTTTTCAATTAAAGTCAATTCCGGTGCTGCCATTTCTCCCAAATTATTGAATCTCGGAACTAAACCACTTTGAAAATTTTCCTTTAACGTGAATTTTGGAGAAAGTTGTTTTTCTTGACGTGATAAAATAGCTAAAGCACTATTACCTTGTTGAATACTAGCTTCACTGATAGCACCCCAGGAAAGCATACCCAATAAATCAGCCACCGCAGCCGGAGCAAAATAAGTTTTGTATTGTCCTTTTGGTAATTCTTTAACTGGACGAGATAGCATTTCTAGCTGCTGTTTCCCATCATTTATTTTAGCTAAATAAGCAGCTTCATTCCATTCACTTCCGGCAAAAGTTCCTTTTACAGCTTGTCCTGATGCCATAAATAAGGAATAATCTAAATTGAAGGAATCAGTTGCAAACCAGTGTTTTTGTCCACTAGAGTCACCATAACCTCTGATGACAATTCCCCCAGCATACATCCCAGTAAAATCTAAATTAGTTACAGTTTCGAGAATACTGGGAACTAATATTTCTGGAGTGAGTAATTTACCAGTATTAACTTCTCGACTGGTATTATTTCCTGATGGTATTACTAAATAAGGATCAATTGGTAATAAAGGCAATTCATCCCGTAATTCTTGTAAAGCTGTAGATGCTAATTCCCAATCTATATCCCAATTTCCAGTAAAAGGAAACTGACGAAAACTACTGCGTTGATTAGCCATTAATGTCAATTGAATCGAACCATCATGAACATAACCAGTTTGTCTAACTTTGGCAGAATTAAAGCGAGTAAATTGACTGCTTTCGCTGCTAAGTCTCACAGTAAAATGTTCATTTTCTGCTTTTTTAATCAGCAGGGTTTCCACAAGTTGATTAAAAGTTTTTTCTAGCGTTGATAATTCTTCTGGTTTCATTTTTTAAATTGTATCTGGATCAATATTTAATTCTCGCAATTTTGCTGCTAAACGTTCTGATCTTCTAGCTTCCCATTCTGCTCTTTGGGATTCTATTTCTGCTCTTTGGGATTCTATTTCTGCTCTTTGCACTTGTATTGCTGTTTTTTTAGTTTCCTCTTCTGCGGTTTCTTCTGGTGTCGGCACTAACTCTCCTGCTGGGGTAAAATACCTTAACAGTCCTTGGTGAATTCCTAAATATAACCCTAACTGTTCACTCCATAAATATCCTTTTTTATTGGGTTCTAAAGGTTGATATTTATTATCTATTAAATGAAAACCTGCAAATTCTAATGTATAAGGGTCAAACCAAAAATAATCCGGTGTGCGGAAAGTATTTTGATAAAGTTCTTTTTTAAATTCTCTATCAGTATTAGCTGTACTGGGTGAAAGAATTTCTAAAATGAAATTAGGATATTTACCATCTTCTTCCCACACTACCCAGCTTTTGCGGGTTTTGCGTTCAGTTTCCAAGACGACAAAAAAATCAGGACCTCGGAAAAATTGTGATTTTTTCTGATTAGGACTATAGTAAATAGTCAAATTTCCCGCAGCATAGAAATTTGTTCTATCTTTCCATAACCATTCTAAACATTTGAAAAGTAAAATTATTTGTCGTAGATGTAGTTCAGTTTCCACGGGAGGTTCATCACTATATAAATCACTAGGTGGAAATATTACATCTGCGGAGATGTCTTGTTGTGATTCTAATTCTTGAGCAATGATCATATTGATATGGCATCAAGTAGTTACTTGTTTATTGTAGCATTAATAGGAGGAGTCAGGAGGTAGGGGCGCAGGGCCTGCGCCCAGTCAGAAGTTATAAAGAAGAAAGAAGGAAAAAGAAAATTCATTAACCACCACCAAAAACCTCAACATTTGCAAATTCACAAATGGGTGAACCATGTCCTACAGAAATGGCTTGATTTGGTTCTCCCTTACCGCAGAAAGGTGTACCGTAAATTTGCCAATTAGTATCATTACCAACTTTAATTAAACTATGCCAAAATTCTGGCGTAGTGGCACGATAGTTAGGATTACGAAGGGTTTTAGTAAGTTTACCATTTTCAATTAATTTGGCATATTCACAACCAAATTGAAATTTATAACGTTGATCATCTATTGACCAAGAACGGTTAGATTCCATATAAATCCCATGTTCTATTCCTGAAATAATTTCCTCAAAAGTGGCGTTTCCTGGTTCTAAATTCAAGTTAGCCATTCTGTCTATGGGGGGACGATTCCAGGAACAAGCCCGCGCACAAGCAACACCTGGTAAATCTGCTCTGGCTTGACTTTCTAAACTACCTAAACCCCGTTGTAAAATACCTTTTTTAATAACATATTCTTTGGTAGCTACTGCACCAGTATCATCAAATCCATAACTGGCAAATTCACCTGATACTGTAGGATCAAAGGTGATATTCATGAGCGGTGAACCATATTCTAATTTACCAAAATCATCTTTGGTAACAAAGCTACCGCCGGCATAATTGCGCTCATCTCCTAAAATGCGGTCAATTTCTAAAGGATGTCCGATACTTTCATGAATTTGGAGCATCATTTGATCTGGTGCTAAAACTAAATTAGTCCGAGTATTTGGACATTCTTCCGCTGTTAATAATTCTAATGCCTGTTCACCAACTTTTTGAACTTGATGCCATAAATTATCGTGTTTGAAAAGTTCCCAACCACCTTGATAAGAGTTAGCATGAGCGCCGTTATTACTGCGTTGTTGGACTATTGCACCATCTTGAGCGATCGCTCCAAAATGATGACTAAGAGATAGAATATTCTGATATACTTCTGAACCGTTACTACTCACAAACCAAGTTTCTTTTTGATCTGTACCAACGGTGGCTGTAGTTTGAATGATTTTATCGTTAATTTTGAGTTGCTGACAAATCCGAATTAGTAAATTGTTGATTTCTCCAGGACTAAAAGCGTTAAATGGTTCTAAAAATGGTGAGTTATATTCACCAACTACTTGAGGGCGGGTATTTTCGCTCAGGGGATATATCCACCATTTACTGGCTGCTAATGCTTGTTTATAGGCAATTTCAGCGGCGTTTTGTAAGCTAGAAATATGTAAAGAGTTGGTAGCTGCATAACCTAAACAACCATCAACTATGACTTCTATCATTGCTCCCATATCCAATGATTTACCATTGCTTTGGGGTAAACCATCACGCACGGAATGATTGGTAGAAGTGGTTTTTACGGCTCTAATTCCTACCCAATCAGCGGGGATGTTTAAATGAGAAATTGCGATTGTTAATTGTTTCCACATGGTGTTAATTAAAAATTGAGAATTATTTTTTTTGCACGCAGAGACGCTCGAGGCACAGAGAGGAATTTTAAATTTATTATCTATGCCAGCGTGTGCCTTCTTTGCTGTCTATTAATGTGATGCCTTTTGTTAATAGTTCATTGCGAATGCGATCTGATTCGGCGAAGTTTTTCGTTTTTCTTGCTTCTTGTCTTTGTTGAATTAAATCTTCAATATAAACATCGCTTAAACTATCTTGTTGAAAAGTTTCTGGTTCTGGTTTCGCAGTTAAACCCAAAACATCTGCTAATGTAATTAGGGTTTGCCATTTTTCAAGTAACTCATTTGCTGGGGTTTCTGTTTTTCCTTGATGTACAATAATATTCCCTTCCCGATTTAGTTCTTTGGCTAATTCAAAAATTATTGCTAATCCACCAGGGAAGTTAAAATCATCATTTACTGCTTCTTTAAATCTCTCAATCTGGGAATTTTGGATTTTAGATTTTGGATTTTGGATTTGGTTAGATTCATCCCACTCTAGTTTTTTACCATGTTGATAACCGAAAAGTAATCCTTCTTTGATGGTATGCCAGCCATTTGTTGCGGCTAATATGGCATCATCGGTAAAATCTATGGGTTTGCGATATTGTGCCATCATCACAAATAAACGCACGGCCATTGGGTCTACACCCCGATCTAATAATTGGCGAATGGTGATAAAATTACCCAAGGATTTGGACATTTTTTCCCCATCTACCTTCACCATACCATTGTGTAACCAATAATTGGCTAAAGGCTTACCTGTAACGGCTTCCGATTGGGCAATTTCGTTTTCATGGTGGGGGAAAATTAAGTCCGCACCACCAGCATGAATATCTATGGTATCACCCAGGCGATCGCGCACCATCGCCGAGCATTCTATATGCCATCCTGGGCGGCCTTTTCCCCAAGGAGACTCCCACGCGGGTTCACCGGGTTTTGCAGCCTTCCAGAGGGCAAAATCAAAGGGGTATTTCTTCTTTTGATATTCTGCATCTTCGACGTTTACCCGTTCACTCGCACCGGCTTGCATATCCTCTAATTTGCGTCCCGAAAGTTTGCCATATTCAGCAAAATTCTGTACCGCATAATATACATCACCATGAGACGGATAAGCAAAACCTTTATGTTCTAAATCGTGAATTAATCGCACAATCCCATTCATTGTATGTGTAGCGCGGGGGTATTCATCAGCTTCTTTAATTCCCAACCGCGACATATCTTCAAAATATGCTTGAATATATTTTTCTGCGACAACTTCCATGGAAGAATCTTCTTCTCTGGCGCGTTTGAGAATTTTATCATCAATATCCGTAAAATTTTGGATATAACGCACATCATAGCCAATAAATTGAAGGTAACGACGCACTACATCCCAAACAATGCACGCTCTAGCATGACCCAAATGGCAGTAATCATAAACCGTCACGCCGCAGTAATACATCTTAACCTTGTTAGGTTCGACGGTGGTAAATTGTTCTTGACGACGGGTGAGAGTATTGTAAATAGATAGGGTCATAACACAGTAATGCGGCAATCGAACGATAAACAATGATAACGCAAGTTGATGACAATGGCGTAAGTGAAAATTTTAGTATCTCATAATTGGCTATAATTATTGTTAGTAATACTTCGTAATCTTGTCAACACTTGGAGGTAAAGTATGATTCAAGCATTACCAAAAACTAAATCAGTAACTTTTGAGGAATTTGTCCAATGGAAACCAGAAGGAAAGTATTATGAATTACATAATGGAGTAATTGTTGAAATACCACAACCACCAGGAGATTCCTGAATATTGGATTGTTGATTATTTAGGTTTAGGTGGAACTCCCTATATAGGAAATCCTAAACAACCAACCATTTCTATCTATGATTTAATTAATGGAGAATATCAAGTTAATCAATTTAGAGAAAATGAAACTATAGTATCACCAACTTTCCCAGAACTTACCCTCACTGCTAACCAAATTTTTCAAGCTGGGATGTAAATATGTTACTCTAATGCCGAGTAGCTCAAATCAAGATAAAATTTAGAATACACCAAAATCCTACTTTATGACTATGCAAACAACAGTTAATTCCGAATCTCACCCTATGGAAGTTGCTAAACAAGGCTTACCAGTAACAATTATTACGGGTTTCCTTGGTAGCGGTAAGACGACTTTGCTCAATCATATTCTCACAAATCAGCAAGGTGTTAAAACTGCCGTTTTAGTCAATGAATTTGGCGAAATTGGCATTGATAATGAATTAGTGGTTGCCACTGATGAAAATATGGTGGAATTAAGTAATGGCTGTATTTGTTGCACCATTAATAATGACTTAGTTGATGCTGTTTACAAGGTTTTGGAAAGGGAAGAAAAGCTAGATTATCTAGTTGTAGAAACAACTGGTTTAGCAGATCCTTTACCTGTAGCTATGACATTTCTAGGTTCAGAATTGCGAGATTTAACCCGGCTGGATTCTATTATTACTGTAGTTGATGCGGCAAATTATAGCTTAGATTTATTCAATTCTGAAGCAGCTTTGAGTCAAATTACTTATGGTGATGTAATTATTCTCAATAAAACTGATTTGGTTGATGAAACCACTTTGCAGGAATTGGAGAAAAAAATCAACAATATTAAGGAAGGTTCCAGAATTATTCGGACGACAAAATCTCAAGTTCCCCTTCCCTTAATTCTCAGTGTCGGTTTGTTTGAATCTGATAAATATTTTGATGACCACGCAGAAGAACATCATGATCATGATGACCATGATCATGCTGATTCCGGACATGAACATCACGATGATCATGATCATTCTACCTGTGGCCATGACCACCATGATCATGAACATCATCATCATTCTGACCACTTAGAAAATGATGGTTTTATCTCTATTTCTTTCCAAAGTGAAAAACCTTTTTCGATTAGAAAGTTTCAACATTTCTTAGATAATCAATTACCCACAAATGTCTTCCGTGCTAAGGGAATTATGTGGTTTGATGAAAGTCCCCAACGTCATATTTTCCATCTTTGCGGTAAACGCTTCACTATTGATGATGATCAATGGAAAGGTGAAAAGAAAAATCAGTTAGTGTTAATTGGTCAAAATCTGGATACCGAAACCTTACTTCAGCAGTTAGAAAACTGTATTTGTCTTCCTTCTATTAGTAGAGGTAAGGGATTTGGGAAGTAATAATTAGGGAATAATTCGTAGGTTGGGTTGACGCAAGGAAACCCAACCTAAACAATTTCAGGTTTTTCGTTATGTTTTAATTTAGATAAATTTCTGCCCTTAATACTGTGGTATCAGTTGTGGGTATGATTTGCAAACCAAGTTTTTCACATACTCTTTGCATACCTGAATTATCAGCTAAAATATCAGCATAAATACAGCAGATTTTTTCATTTTTACCAACTTCTAGTAATCTGCGAAGTAATTCTGTACCTAAGCCTTGACATTGAAAGCGATCGCTTACCAGCATAGCAAATTCTGCCGCATCACTACCATGTAGTTTACTTAATCTTCCTACTGCTAATATTTCCCTATTTTCTGTTTCGGGATTTTGATATTCTGCAACTAAAGCCATTTCTCGATCATAGTCTATAAAGCAGATCCGCGTTAGTCGTTCATGGGTGATGCGGTGACTTAATTTAATCAGATGGAAATAACGGAAATAAACACTTTCTTCTGATAGGGTTTGATGAAATTCAACCATTAATGGTTCGTCTTCGGGACGAATGGGACGAATAGTAATTGGTGTCCCATTTCGCAATTTCCAATTACTAATATATTGACTGGGATAGGGACGAATTGCTAATTTTGGTAATTGATTTTCTTCAACATCAGCAGAATGTAAAACTATTCTTGCATCTAATGCTATTAATCCCCCAGGATTTGCTGGAGTGGGAGGAATAGCTAACAAGGGATTAATATCAATTTCTTTAATCCAAGGTTGTTCCACAACTAATTGACTAAATTCTACCATTAATTGTTCAAGGGCAGCAATATTAATACTTTTCCGTCCTCTGACTCCTTGCAAGGCTTTGTAAATTTTGGTTTGTTCCATCATTCGCCGTGCTAGGGTAGTATTGAGAGGGGGAATGGCAATAGAACTATCTTGAAAAACTTCTACCAATTGTCCCCCAGCACCAAATAATAATACTGGACCAAATTGCGGATCTAAACTACTCCCAATAATCAATTCATAACCGTCAGTTTTTATCATTTGCTGTACAGTTACACCAAGAAAATCTGCTGCTTTAGCTTTCTCTTTTACCGATATTTCAATATTATGAAAAGCGCGTTTTACAGCTTCGGCATTTTGCAGATTTAACTGCACACCACCCACATCAGTTTTATGGGTAATTGTTTGAGAATAAAGTTTTAAAACAACTGGATAACCCAGATTTTCTGCACATTCAACTGCTTTATTTGCACTTTCAGCAATGCAAGCAGAAACTACAGGAATACCGTAAGCGGCTAAAATCTCTTTAGATTCAAATTCCGTGAGAATTGTTCTTTTTGCTGTTCTTGCGGCTTGAATAATATTTTCAACTATGGCACAATTGCGAGTATTAACATCACAAGTTAATGTCGGTAAAACCGGAGTTTCATAAATACCACGCAGGTTATAACTCGACTTCCACATATAACTAAATACCCGCGCTGCTGTATCGGGATAAGAGTATGTGGGAATACCTTGATGGTTAAGAATTTGTTGTCCCGCAGCCACATCTGCACCACCCATCCAACTTGCTAAAATCGGTTTACCAGACATTTGCGAGTAGGGTTTTAATTGTTCCGCTGTTTGGGTAGGATCTGTCATCGCTTGGGGTGTTAAAATCACTAACAAACCATCACTATTGGGATCTTTTGCCGCAATTTCTAAGGCTTTTGTATAACGTTGGGGATCAGCATCTCCTAAAATATCAATAGGATTATTATGACTCCATTGTGGGGGTAAAATTTCATTAAGAGAAGTCATTATTTCTGGAGAAATTGATGCTAATTCTCCCCCAGTTTCAATTAATGTATCTGTTGCTAATACTCCCGGACCTCCAGCATTAGTTAAAATCGTTAACCGTGGACCTTTGGGACGGGGTTGTTTTGCTAATACTTCTGACATATCAAATAAATCAGAAATACTATTAACTCGTAATACCCCACAACGGCGAAAAGCTGCATCTAAAACAGCATCACTTCCTGCTAATGCACCTGTGTGGGAAGCTGCGGCTTTTGCTGCGGCTGCGGTCCGACCGGCTTTAATAACAATAATCGGTTTTGTTAAAGCCACTTCTCGCGCTGCTGACAGGAAAGAACGCGCGTCCCCAATGGATTCCATATAAATTACAATACTTTTTGTATGGGGATCATCACCAAGATAATAAATTAAATCACCCCAGTTTATATCTAACATTGAACCAATAGAAATAAAGGCACTAAAACCCACATTTTCCTGTAAACTCCAGTCCAAAATTGATGTACATAAAGCTCCACTTTGGCTAATAAAACCAACATTTCCAGGTTGTGCAATTTTACTAGCAAAGGTAGCATTTAAACCGGAAATTGGGTTCATTACTCCTAAGCAATTTGGTCCGATAATTCTAATTTTTCCTCGGTGTGCTTGTTCAAGAATTTCCTGTTCTAAAGCTATACCTTTTTCTCCAGCTTCTTTAAAACCAGCGGAAATAATAATTGCTCCTTTAATTCCGGCATCTACACAATCAGATATAATTTTTGGTACAGTTGGTGCAGGGGTAGCTATGACTGCTAAATCAATTTTTTCAGGAACATCAAAAATAGTCGGATAAGCCTTAATTCCTAAGACACTATGACGGTGAGGATTAATCGGAAAAACTGTGCCTCCGAAGGGATTAGTAATTAAATTCCAAAGTAAAGTTCTTCCCACACTTCCAGGTTTTTCAGTAGCACCAATTACAGATACTGTTGTGGGTTTAAATATAGCATCTAAAGGATTAATTCTCTCTGTTTGTAAGATATCATAAGCTTTATCGCTAGTTTTTTTAGTAGATGTTTCCATTCATAACTCCTGGTAATTTGTAGTTAATCTCTATACGCTATTAATAATATTAATTATTTTGGTTAAAGCGATACCAATTCCTGTTTCGGCTATTGGTGAAAGACAATCTCCTAATTCAAAGTTAACCCCCGGTACTGTTACTATCCATGCTGGTGGACAATAGCCATAGAGCAATTTTGTCAAAGCTAAGAGCGATCGCGGATCAGCACGATGTCCTAATATTATACTAGATTCAGTAGGCAATATAGATTCTACTTGCACATCTGCTGATTCTGAATTAATACTAGCATCTACAAAAATTGCTAAATTGGCATTTGCTAAAGTTGCTGCTAATTCTGGGGTAAGTTGGTGAACTGCAAGGGATTGGACATTAGATAAATGCCAGAAATTGATGACATTTGCTACTCTTTGACCAATAGCATCATCACTACGTAATTCATTCCCATAACCAATCACCATTGCAGTTTTTGTCATTTTTATTACCCCTTTTTAATCAATTTTAAATGTGATTATGGAAAGTCCGTTTAATCACATCTAGCTGTTGTTCATGGGTTAATTTAATGAAGTTAACCGCATATCCAGAAACGCGAATTGTTAGTTGAGGATATTTTTCAGGATGGTCTATTGCATCGAGAAGTGTATCCTTATCCAGAACATTAACATTAATATGGTGTCCTCCATTATGGAAATAACCATCTAACATTCCACTGAGGTTATTAATTTTGTCCTGAGCAGTTTTACCCAAGGCATTAGGGATAATAGAAAAGGTGTAAGAAATGCCATCTTGAGCGTGTTCATAAGGTAGTTTAGCCACAGATTCAAGAGATGCAATTGCTCCTTTTGTATCTCTACCATGTAGAGGATTTGCACCAGGAGCAAAGGGTTCACCGGCTTTTCTACCATCAGGTGTATTCCCTGTCATTTTGCCATAAACAACGTTCGAGGTAATTGTTAAAACTGATTGAGTTGGTACAGCATGACGATAGGTTTTTTGTTGACGAAGTTTATTCATGAAGGTGTGGACAAGATTAACTGCTATTTCATCCACCTGATCATCATTATTACCAAACTGAGGATAATCTCCTTCAATTTGATAATCTATCGCTAAACCATTTTCATCACGAATTGGTTTTACTTTCGCATATTTAATTGCTGATAAAGCATCTGTTACCACCGATAAACCTGCAATACCACAAGCTAATGTCCGATAAACATCACGATCATGTAACGCCATTTCGATGCGTTCATAACTATATTTATCGTGCATATAGTGGATGACATTTAGAGTATTGACATACAAGTTAGCCAACCAATCCATGATTTTGTCGAATTTTTCCACCACTTCTTCATAATCTAAATATTCGGAAGTAATGGGGACAAAACCCGCAGCGATAATCTTGCCTGTTTTTTCATCTTTGCCACCATTAATGGCATATAATAACGCTTTGGCTAAGTTCGCACGAGCGCCAAAAAATTGCATTTGTTTACCAATTCGCATCGCTGAAACACAGCAAGCAATGGCATAATCATCGCCATATTCTGGACGCATTAAATCGTCATTTTCGTATTGAATAGAACTGCTATCAATGGAAACTTGAGTACAGAATTGTTTAAAGCTAACGGGCAAATTTTCTGACCAAAGCACAGTTAAATTAGGTTCTGGTGCAGCACCTAAATTATATAAAGTGTGTAAAAAACGAAAGCTAGTTTTAGTAACTAAAGAACGTCCATCTTCTCCCATACCACCAATACATTCTGTTACCCAAGTAGGATCACCAGAGAATAATTGATTATATTCTGGTGTTCTTAAAAAGCGCACCATTCGCAATTTGATGACAAAATGATCAATGATTTCTTGAGCTTGCGATTCTGTTAATGTGCCATTTTTAAAATCTCGCTCAAAGTAGATATCGAGGAAAGTAGAAACTCTTCCCAAAGACATGGCTGCACCATTTTGTTCTTTAACAGCACCTAAATAAGCAAAGTAAGTCCATTGCACAGCTTCTTTGCCATTAGCAGCCGGCAAACTGATATCAAAGCCATAACTAGCTGCCATAACTTTGAGTTCTTGCAATGCTCGAATTTGCTCAAAAATCTCCTCATGTAGTCGAATTGTTGCTTCTACCATATCGTCTAATTCTAACGATTCTAGTTGCTCTTTTTTATCGAGAATTAAACGATCAACTCCATACAATGCGACACGACGATAATCACCAATAATTCTCCCCCGTCCATAAGCATCTGGTAATCCGGTAATAATCCCAGAATGCCTTGCTAATTTCATTTGTCGAGTGTAACCACCAAAAACACCATCATTGTGGGTTTTACGATATTTAGTAAATATCTCTTCTGTTTGCGGATCAAGTTGGTAATTATAAGATTCTAAAGAATTTTTTACCACCCGAATTCCACCAAAAGGCATAATCGCCCGTTTCAATGGTTTATCAGTTTGTAACCCGACAATTTGCTCTATTGTAGGATCAATATAACCAGGAGCATGAGAAACAATTGTTGATGGTACTTGAGTATCAGTATCTAAAATGCCTTTTTCCCGTTCCAATTTCATCAAATCACCGACTAAACTCCAGAGGGTTTGAGTGCGTTCAGTCGCATTAGCTAAAAAGCTATCATCTCCAGAGTAAGGTGTGTAATTAGTTTGAATAAAATCACGCACATCTATTTCTTGATTCCATTTACCAACCACAAAATCTTGCCATTGTTCGCACAAATTAGAGCTAGATTTTTCTGGGCTTTGACGTTCTAAATTAGCAACCATAATTACCTCTTTTACAATTCAAACTTAAAAATGTGGGGGCAAGATCCCCGACTTCTTATTTGCTGATGTCAATAATTTATCACTCGTCTTCAGAAGTCGGGGATCTGGTTTCTACTATTACTTATTTCCCCGATAAGCTTTGATATACAAATCCTGTAAATCACTAATTAAAGGATAACGAGGATTTGCCCCTGTACATTGATCATCAAAAGCTTGTTCTGCCATTGATTCTAACTTGTCATAGAAGGTTTGTTCATCTGCTTTAATGAAATCCTTAATAGTTAGGGGAATTTCTACATCCTGTTTGAGTTTTTCCACAGCAGCAATTAGCAATTCTACTTTCTCATCTTCTGTGTTTCCTCCTAAGTCTAAATAATCGGCAATTTTGGCATAACGCCATTTTGCATTTGGATATTCATACTGGGGAAAAATTGCTTGTTTGAAGGGTGCATCTGTCGCATTATAGCGAATGATATGAGAAATCATTAGGGCATTTGCTAACCCGTGGGGAACGTGGAATGTAGAGCCTAATTTATGAGCCAGGGAGTGACAAATTCCTAAGAAAGCATTAGCAAATGCCATGCCGGCGATTGTTGCAGCATAATGGACTTTTTCTCTGGCTTTAGGATCTTTTGCCCCATTTTTGTAAGCAGAAGGCAAGTATTTAAATAGCAAGCGAATTGCTTCTAAAGCTAACCCCTTGGTATATTCGGAAGCACAGATAGAAACATAAGCCTCCAAGGCGTGAGTTAGGGCATCAATGCCACCATAAGCTGTGAGTGGTTTGGGCATATTTAGCACTAATTCGGGGTCAATAATTGCCATATTCGGAGTGAGAGCATAATCAGCCAAGGGGTATTTTATGCCCGTCCTATCGTCTGTCACAACTGCAAATGGTGTTACTTCTGAACCTGTTCCCGATGTGGTCGGAATTGCCACTAAAATGGCTTTATTTCCTAATTCTGGCAACGCATATACCCGTTTACGGATGTCCATAAATCGCATTGCTAAACCATCAAATTCTGTTTCTGGATGTTCATACATTAACCAAATTACTTTTGCTGCGTCCATGGGAGAACCACCACCAATGGCAATAATTACATCTGGATGAAAACTATTAATTTGGGCAAGTCCTTTATTAATAGTTGTTAATGTTGGGTCAGGTTCAACATCATAAAAAACTTGGGTTTTAATGCCCATTTCTTCGAGAACATTAGTAACTTTTTCCGCAAGTCCTAATTCAAATAATGGTTGATCTGTGATAATAAAAGCGCGGTGTTTTCCTGCTAAATCTCCGAGAGCAACGGGTAAGCATCCATATTTAAAATAAACTTTGGGAGGGACGCGAAACCAAAGCATATTTTCCCGTCTTTCTGTGACGGTTTTAATATTGATAAGATGACGGGGTCCGACATTATCACTAACAGAATTATTTCCCCAACTACCACAGCCTAAGGTTAAAGATGGATCAAGTCTAAAGTTATATAAATCACCAATTGCTCCTTGAGAAGATGGCGTATTAACTAACACTCGACTTGTGTGCAATTTATTTTCAAATTCGATAATGTGAGGACGGTTTTCTGGTGCTGTGTAAAGTACAGAAGTATGTCCGAGTCCGCCAAATTCAATCAACTTTTCGGCTTTATCAACTGCTTCCGAAAAAGTTTCTGCCCGATACATTGCTAAAATTGGGGAAAGTTTTTCAGAGGATAAGGCTTCTGTTGTTCCAATTTCTGCGACTTCAGCAATAATTAATTTCGCTTCTTTGGCTTTTTCTACTCCAGCCATTTCCGCTAGTTTAGCCACAGTTTGACCCACAATTTCGGGATTCAAACGACCATTAACTAAAATCAAATCTCTGACTTGATGTTTTTCCTGTTCATTCAAGAAATAAGCACCACGAGTCATAAATTCTTGCTTAACACTTTCGTAAATATCATCTAAAACAATCACTGATTGTTCACTGGCACAAATCATGCCATTATCGAAAGTTTTGCTGATTAAAATTGAAGAAACTGCCATTTTTATATCAGCGGTTGAATCAATTAAAGCGGGGGTATTTCCCGAACCAACACCCAAGGAAGCATGACCAGAAGAATAAGCAGCCCGCACCATTCCTGGTCCACCAGTGGCGAGAATTAGGTTAATCTGGGGATGCTGCATTAACTGTTGAGAAAGTTCAACTGTTGGTTCATCAATCCAACCAATAATTCCTGGGGGCGCTCCTGCTTCAATAGCAGCTTCTAGGATAATTTGTGCAGCTTTAATTGTGCATTTTTTGGCACGAGGGTGGGGTGAGAAAATAATCCCATTCCGGGTTTTAAGAGCCAATAAAGCTTTAAAAATAGCTGTCGAAGTTGGGTTTGTAACGGGAACAATTCCGGCTAGTATTCCTACAGGTTCAGCTATTCTTTGAATGCCAAATTGTTTATCATCTTCAATGATGCCACAGGTTTTTTCGGTTTTGTATTTGTTATAAATATATTCGGAAGCAAAGTGGTTTTTAATCACTTTATCTTCTATAACACCCATGCCTGTTTCTTCTACAGCCATTTTTGCTAAGGGAATCCGAGCCGAATTCGCAGCGCGAGCAGCTTGTTTGAAGATGTGATCTACCTGTTCTTGGGTATATTCTGCATATTGAGTTTGAGCGGCTTTAACTTGTTGAATTAAAACTTTGAGTTCTTCTAAATTTGTAACTTTAGTTTTCATACAGTATGGTAAAATGTTGGTATTTGCAGCTTGGATTTTTACAAATTAATCAATCGAATTTATTGTACATGAAGTTCATAGCTAATAAAAATGTCTTTCACTTTTTGAATTTGTTCACAAGTAGGAGGTTGAGTATTTTCCAGTTCGTAGTGATATCCAAGTTGATGCCACTTGTATTCACCTAATTTGTGAAAAGGTAAAATTTCGATTTTTTCTACATTCGGTAATTTGGACACAAATTCAGCTATTTTGGTAACATTTTCAGGATGATCCGTCATGTTAGGAACTAACACAAACCGAATCCATGTTGGTTTATTAATGTCTCGTAAATATTCCGCAAATCTCAATGTTGGTTCGATAGAAACTCCAGTTAAATGTAGGTAAGTCTTAGGATCAAAAGATTTGATATCTAATAATACTAAATCAACAAATTCTAGCACAGGTTTAGATGCTGTCAAATCGGGAAATCCAGAAGTATCAAGAGCGGTATGAATTTGCAATTCTTGGCAGCGGCGAAAAATTTCTCTGACAAATTCTGGTTGTAGTAAAGGTTCACCACCGCTAATGGTAACTCCTCCACCAGAAAATTGCATATAAGACCGATATTTTTTAATTTCAGCAATTAATTCATCTGGGGTTGCTTCTATCCCACCTCCAGTATCACGAGTATCAGGATTGTGACAATAGAGACATCTGAGTAAACAGCCTTGGGTGAAAATAACAAATCGGATACCCGGACCATCAACTGTGCCACAAGTTTCTACAGAGTGAATACGACCTGATATTTGAGAAGGTTGGGAAATGGTTTGAGCGAACCTGTTTGGATTTTCATAAGTTGGAGTAGTCATAGTAAATCCTCGATTTTGGGTTCAGGACAAACACATATCAGTATACATAATCCAAGTTACTATTTATCTGAATTGTGCCAAGGAAAAAGGTCATGGGTAATTAGGTAAGAATAGCATAACTGTTTGTGATTTATTCTTTACTTCGAGTCTACTAGCAAAATTTGAGGAACTTGTGAGGAAACACAAAAACACTAAAAACAAACTTATGTGAACAGGGCATTTATTTTTCGGCTTATTAGTTATATGATTAATTTGGGTGGTTTGATAAAACCTGTAAAAAATTTAAATAAATTGTGAGGCTGTTCTATGACTGAAGTGAATTTTCAACAGCCGATTAATAGTGCTGCTAGGATTGTAGAAGAATATGCGGTTGGAAAACGAAACTTTGAAAGAGCAGAATTAGGTGATGCTGATTTACAAGGTTTGGATCTAAAAGGCTCTGATTTCAGTTATGCTGATTTTAGTAGAGCTAACCTCAGTGGTACAAATCTGCGAGGATGTGATTTGAGTTTTGCTGATTTAAGTGAAGCTAATTTAGCAAATGCAGATTTACGAGGAGCAATGCTATTTTCTGCAAATTTGCGTAAAGCTAATTTACAGGGGACGCATTTAGAAAAAGCAGATTGTGATCATAACACTCATTTTCCCCCAGATTTTGACTCTATTGCAGCAGGTGTAAACATGAGTGAAGCATCTGTATAGATACTGATGCGGCTATATCAGCCGCTAATATTGATATTAGTATTAGTATAAATTGTCAATATTAGCCTAATTTATCACTTGACAATTAAAATAGCATATTTTCTCAATTTTTGCAAATTTTAATTTTATAACTCAATCTTTTCCTGGGAATACTTTAGTTAAATCTAAAATTAATTCAGGGAAAGATGGCAATTTTACAGCCTCATTAGGGAGGATAATTGATTTGTGACGATAGCCAAATTTACCTTGTAAGTCTTGATATGGTTCACTGTAGCATTCTAAATAATAGGCGATTAAATTAAATATCCAATAATCAGAAATACCAGCTTCTGAATATAGGGGTAACTTAACTTCTTGGTCATATTTTAAAGATGAATCAGCTACTTCAATAATTAGGAAAATGTCAGATGGAGTAGGATGATTTAGAAAATAATCATCAGTTCTATTACGGAGGATAGCTATATCTGGTTCTGGTTCGCTATTTGGAGGTATATATATAGGATCTTGAGACTGTAAAGTGGCAAGATTTCCTAATAATGTTGTTAATTCTCTGATTAACCGTCTATTGTATGTTGAATGTGGTCTACCTTTTGCAGCCATTTTGATAATTTCACCTTTAATTAATTCAAATCTGTCATCTTCTGTGAAGAAGCCAAGGTCTGCTAGACGGTGATATTCATTTATAGTGAAGCGTTTAGCGGTAGTGAAAGTCATAAAATTTGGGTAATATGAGTTTAACTTAAATCATATCATACAAGATCCCGAACTTCTTTAATAAGTCAGGTATCTAGATATTTAATTACGCCAAATTTGATTAACTACAGTTCCGTTTTTATCCACTAATTCTATTAATAAAGGCATTTGTCCCATAGCATGAGTTGAACAACTTAAACAAGGATCAAAAGCCCGAATTCCGGCTTCGACACGGTTTAACATTCCTTCTTTTATTTGATCACCTTGGATAAAATGACGGGCAATTTGGGCAACGGTGCGATTCATGGCTAAGTTATTTTGACCAGTAGCAATAATCAAATTTACCTTTAACATTAAACCATTTTCATCAACTTGATAATGATGAAATAATGTCCCTCTTGGGGCTTCACTTGCACCCACAGCTTCTAGACAATTAATACCAGCTTCTGCCCGCAGACGAGTTGATAAAATATCAGGATCATCAAGGATAATTTCTATGTGTTCAATACAGGCTAAAATTTCAATTAAACGGGCATAGTGATAGAAGAATGATGATTTAACAGTGCCGTTGCCATGACTGCGAAATTCTTTTAATTCTGCGTCTGCTAAAGGTGTACCAATATGACTGCAAATATTTAATCTAGCTAATGGTCCAACGCGGTACATTCCACTATCTAAACGACAATGATCACTACTATCAGGATAACCTAAAGGACGGTAGTAAGGAGATTTTAAATAAGAATCTGCTTGCACCGCTTCACCGAGAAATTCATGATAGTTATTGGGGTCAAGTTGATCAGCAACAATGTTTCCCCCACTATCAACAAAACGGATATGTCCATCATAGGTTTCCCATAAACCTTCAGAACTGACTAAACCCATAAATAAACTAGGGAAATTACCAAAGGTTTGTGCTTCTTTTTCGTAATCTTTTAATAACCCTTTAAATAACTCTATGGCATTAATTACAGTAGTCCTAGCTTCAGGAATCCGTTGTTGAATGTGAGTGCGATTTTCTTCAGTTAAAGGATCACGAACTCCACCAGGAACAGCCCAGGAAGGATGGACTTTTTTACCTCCTAATAATTCAATGATTTCTTGTCCAAATTGCCGTAAACGAATCCCACCTCTAGCCAATTCTGGTTCAGCAGCAATTAAGCCAAATACGTTACGTTTTTGGGGATCACTATCCATGCCTAATAATAAGTCCGGTGCGCTGAGGTGAAAGAAGCTGAGAGCATGGGATTGGACAATTTGACCTAAATTCATTAAACGGCGTAATTGAGAGGCTGTTTTGGGGATTGTGACAGCCAAAATGCGATCGCCTGTTTTGGCTGATGCTAATAAGTGACTGACTGGACAAATACCGCAAATTCTCGCCGTAATTCCCGGCATTTCTGGGAAAGGACGACCAACACAAAACTTTTCAAAACCGCGAAATTCAGTTACATGAAAATGTGCATCATTTACTTGACCTTCATCATCTAAATAAATGCTAATTTTGGCGTGTCCCTCAATGCGAGTAACCGGATCAATAACAATTGTTTTCATAAATCATTGGTAATTGGTAATAATAGAAAATTGTAGGTTGGGTTGACGCAAGGAAACCCAACAAAAGCTTTGATAATGTTGGGTTTTACTTCGTTCTACCCAACCTACATATTACAAATCATAAAACCTAGATTCTGCGGCTTCTGGATATTCATCACAGTAATCTTCAAAGGCAGTTTTCAGAGGTTTTTCGGCGCGTTGGTGAGCCATTTCCGCTTGTATTTCTTCTACCACATCCCAAGCGGCGGCACATTCGGCAGAATTAGCCCCTTTTTCTGCACAAACAATCCGAGCTTTTTTAATTTCATCTTGTAATTCTTGTTCTAATAAAAATGAGCGCGGTTGTTCTAAACAACTACTTCTTGCTAAGATATCAGTAAGTGAAATAATTCCTAATAGTTTACCACTAATTACAGGCGCACGCCGGAGATGATGGTTAGCAAATAATCTGGCTACATATTCTAAACCTAATTCTGGATTAACCACAATACAAGGTTTAGTCATAATTTCATAAACACGGATTTTATTCGGATCTTTGCTATAGGAAATTACTTTATAAACAATGTCGCTTTCTGTGATAATTCCATAAGCATCTTGTTCATGCCGACGATCTACAATTAATGCTCTCCAATCTCTTGCCCTCATTAAATCAACTGCTTCTTTAACTGTGGCTGAACTGCGAATCATTGCTACATCTTTGGTCATTACATCTGCTGCTGTTAACATAAGTTACCTCTGGGATAATTGAAAATTGAAAATTAAAAATGGTATTAACCAAATTTAATCATGTTTCGTCCATCCATAGCAGGTTTTTCTCCTCTTAATAAGGGTTCAATTGCAGCCTTAATTCGGGAGGCTGAAGGGGGACAACCTGGTAAATAAATATCAACATCTACTACCTTATGGACAGGGACAACTCTATCTAGTAAAGGGGGAACAATACCTGGTGAATGGGGAATTTGTTGATTAATATCTGCTTCTTGAACATAAGCTAATTGTAAAGCTGGTTCAGCACCACCAGCAAGATTACGTAAAGCGGTAATATTACCAGTGACAGCGCAATCTCCAAAGGAAATGATTGTTTTAGTCCGTTTTCTAATTTTGTGAATTAATTCTAAATGTTCTTCATTAGCTATAGCCCCTTCAACTAATACCACATCTACACCTTCTGGATATTCTTTAATATCAGCAATAGGACTATAAACTATATCTACTTGTGCGGCTAAATCTATTAACCATTCATCCAAATCGAGAAAGGACATATGACAACCAGAACACCCACCTAACCACACTGTTGCTAATTTAATTTTAGTCATTTTTTCACCTCTTTAGTTGAAATTAATGATTGCCATTCTTTCACAACATGGGTAGGAACTGAAATATTAATGAAGTTGTTTCCAGGTAAAGATATAGATAAAGATAAAGTTAAAGATTCTAGAGGCAATTGGGGTAAGATTTCTGTGAAATCATATTGACCAATTGTAGGGGCTGGGGCTTCATCTACAAATATATCATCAGCTTGCCAATTTTTACCTGTATTGGTAGTAATTCTTAAAGGTTGGGGATGAATTAATTCCGCAGAACCAGGAAAGCCCACTAAGCGAAGATTTATATTAGATGATTGTCCAGAATTTACTTGTTTAAATAAAACAACCTGCCAAACTTTCCCTGATTGATCATCTAATTTTACTTGTGAGCGATAAATAACTTCTCCTGGTGGGTTTCCTAACTGAGTAACAGCAGCAAATGCTTTCCCAGATGTGAGGTTTACTAAACCCAGGAATATAAATATTGTCAATATCCCCAGTAATAGAATTTTTCTAAATGTTTGTCGAATATGGTGGATCATAAGATTGATTTTTTGTAAGTTATTTATTGCTATATAAATCTAGAATTAAAAATTCCATTGTTTTTTCTCTCTAGCCGTTACTAAAAATTCAATTTTACCGCGATCATGTACCATTTCCCCAACACTTGAACCTTTATCAAATAGCGCACCTGTGGGACAAGCATTCACACATTTACCACAGGAAGTACAAGTTTGGGAAGTTCCCCAAGGCTGATTTAAATCAGTAATCACGTGAGATTTTGAGCCTCTTCCTGCCATATCCCAAGTATGTGCGCCTTCGATTTCATCACATACCCGCACACAGCGAGTACAAAGGACACAACGATTATGATCTATGCCAAAAAGATGATGAGAAGTATCAACAGTTCGCTGAGGATTTTGATATTCTAACCGCACATGATCCATGCCCATTTCTATGGCTAAATCTTGTAATTCACAATTACCATTAGCAACACAAACTGAGCAAATGTGATTACCTTCAGCAAATAACATTTCTACAATTGTCCGACGATATTTTTGTAAGCGATCGCTATTTGTATTTACCTCCATTCCTTCTGTAACCTTAGTCACACAAGCCGGTTGTAATTTATTACTACCTCCGATTTCTACCAAACATAACCGACAAGCACCCACTTCTCCTACACCTTCTAAATGACATAATGTAGGAATATGAATACCAGCTTGCTGGGAGGCTTCTAGTAAGGTTTCATCCTCACGGGCGCTCACAAGTTCGCCATTTATTGTTAAAGTTTTTACAGTCATAAGAATTTGGTAATTGGTAATGGGTGATTAGTAATTGGTAATTGGAAAAGAATTCTGACAACTGACAACTAACAACTAACAACTGACAACTGACAACTGACTACTGACAACTGACTACTGACTACTGACTACTGACTACTAACCAAAGCTAAATATTCATCATGAAAATAACGCAAAGTGCTAAAAACTGGATTTGGTGCAGACTGTCCTAAACCACACAAACTGGTGTGTTTTACCATGTCGCAAAGTTCCTCTAACAAATCTAAATCAGCTAGTGAACCTTCTCCTTTACTAATCTTTGTTAATAACCCGTGTAATTGCACAGTTCCCACTCGACAAGGAATGCACTTACCACAAGATTCATCCATGCAAAATTCCATGAAAAAGCGAGCGACATCTACCATATTCGTAGTTTGATCCATAACAATCATCCCACCCGAACCCATCATTGAACCCAAGGCGGTTAGGGATTCATAATCTACAGGTGTAGCAAAAGCCGACGCAGGAATACATCCCCCTGAAGGACCACCAGTTTGTACTGCTTTAGCAATACCATTGGGAACACCTCCCCCCATTTCCTCGACAATTTCTTGTAAAGATGTTCCCATTGGGACTTCTATCAAACCCGTATTGCGGATTTTTCCAGCTAAGGCAAATACCTTTGTGCCTTTGCTTTTACCAGTGCCAATATTAGCAAACCAATCAGCACCTTTACGGACAATGGGCGCGATATTGGCGAAGGTTTCCACATTGTTAATTAAGGTCGGATAGCCCCATAAACCGGACTCAGCGGGATAAGGGGGACGGGGATGAGGGACACCGCGTTTACCTTCAATCGAAGCCATTAAAGCCGTTTCTTCACCGCAGACATAAGCCCCTGCACCAATGCGGATGGCGATTTTAAAATCAAAGGGAGAGTCAAAGATTTGTGAACCTAAAAGTCCTAAGTGTTGGGCTTGACGAATTGCCGTTTCTAGGCGTTTAATAGCAATGGGATATTCTGCCCTAACATAAATATAGCCTTGATTTGCGCCGATGGAGTAAGCAGCGATCGCCATTCCTTCCAAAACTCGATGGGGATCACTTTCTAATACACTGCGATCCATAAATGCACCGGGATCACCTTCATCAGCATTACAAATCACAAACTTTTTCTCACCGGGAGATTTTGCCACTGTTCCCCATTTTAAACCCGTGGGATAACCAGCCCCACCCCGTCCCCGCAAACCGCTTTTGGTAATTGTTTCCACTACCTGACTGGGTTTCATTTCTCGCAGCACTTGGTAAAGGGCTTGATAACCATCAGCCGCAATGTAAGCTTGAATGCGTTCGGGGTCAATTTTGCCGCTATTTTCCAAAACAATGGGGAATTGACGGCTAAAAAATGGCTGATTCAAATCACCCTGTTGTAAATTTGTGGCTTCTCCATTTACCCCCGCAATAATTTTTGCGGCATGATCTGGGGTAACTTTTTCATACAACTTTGCTTCCGTAGGATGTTCTGGAATATCCACCTGTACCAATGGTCCTTGACAGCACAGACGCATACAACCCACACCGGAAACTTCTACAGTATCTTGTAAACCCGCAGCTTTCACAGATGATTCTAAATTATCTTTGACAGCTTGGGAGTGAGAAGACAGACAACCCGCAGCGGTACAACAGCGAATCTGCACAGGTTTCTGTTGAGAACGTTCTTTTTGACCAATTTCTAATAATTCATTTAGTTCCATCTTTCAACCATTCTCCCACTTTTTTAGATACTGATTCCGGGGTTTGATCACCTAAAACAGCGCCATCAAACACTACCGCAGGGGCAATTCCACAAGCCCCCAAACATCTAGCTGTCATCAGAGAAATTTGACCATTTGGGGTAGTTTCTCCTGCGTGAATTTGCGTAAATTGCTCTAACTTAGTTAAGATAGTCTGTGAGCCTTTGACATAACAAGCTGTACCCGTACAAATCACACAGTTATGAACCCCTTTCGGTACAAGAGAAAACAAATGATAAAAAGTAGCCACCCCGTAAACCCGACTAGGTGGTAATTTCAGGCTATGGGAAATGTACAATAATAAATCCAGTTCTAAATAACCAAATAGTTCAGAAGCCCGATGCAGAATTTCAATAAGTGCATCTTGTTGATATTGATGACGCTTGATAGTTGCGTCCAACATCTTTAAACGCTTATCTTCACTTGGATGATTTGAAGAAGGTAAAACTGAAGTTTTCATAGAAATTGCCCTTTATCCCTTGCCCCTACTCCTAACTAATTACTAAAAGTGGTAGTTTCTGAAGCAACATTTGTTGTTTTCTCACTCACAGGTAAATGTATAATCTGCACTGAACAAGGTGCATGATGTAATACATAGTTACTCACACTACCGAGAAAAAATTCTGCAACTCCAGAACGTCCCCGTCGTCCCATCATAATCAAGTCAGCATTCCAATTTTTGGCTAATTCACAAATCATCCGTCCTGGATTACCAGCATTTTGAGTAAATTCTGTATTAATACCGGATGTGTTCGCTTGGGCGCTTAGTGACTGTAAGATTTGCAAACCTTCGTTTTTAAATTTTTCCCAATGTTCTTGGTATAATTGAAAACTTTGCTCACTCCATCCGGGATAGTAGTCAATATTGGGGAAAATCAGTGCTTCTGGACTACCTTCTTCTTCCTGTGAGAGAACGTGCAGTAACATTAAGCTTGCAGATGTTAACTTTGCTAAAGATAAAGCTTGTTTAAAAACTTCTGCACTCATTTCTGAACGATCTATTGCAACTAAGATTTTTTTAACCATATATCTTACCTATGTTAATGTGTGAAAGCACTGTTAATTACTATGTCTGGTTTTCGGGTTCATCTCCTCAATTCTAGTCATCACTCAGACTTATAAGCAAAGAATTTGAGGAACTTGTGAGAATAGATTTTTAACAGAGTTGATTGATCAAAACAGAATTCTACATGATCAGTGGATTGGTGGTTAACAAAAATAAATATATGACAAGTTGTCATATTTGGCATTGATTGTATTTAAAATGAGATCAGAACAATATTTCTCAGAAAAAAAGCATGAAATCCATAGCAGCAACTTTGCGACGCTTGAGCCTAGCCGTATTGACAGTTATTGTAATTTTTGGTAGCTTTGCTGTATTTACCCCCACTGCATCTGCGGACACATATACAATTAAATTGGGTACGGATAAAGGTTTATTACAATTTCAGCCTAAAAAGCTAACTGTTAAGCCCGGTGATACAATTGAATGGAAGAATAACAAAGTTCCCCCCCACAACGTTGTCTTTGATCCTGCTAAAAACCCCGGTAAGGATGCTGTTTTAGCCAAATCTTTGTCCCACAAGAAATTATTAATGAGTCCCGGACAAACCGAAACCACCGTTATTCCTGCTGACGCTGCACCTGGTTCTTATACATTTTATTGCGAACCTCACCGTGGCGCTGGTATGGTTGGTAAAATCATTGTTGAAGGCTAATATCTAGCTATAAACCATCCCTGTGAATAGATGGGGATGGTAAAAGCAATCCTTATGATAGATAATCAATACAGACAAAAACTTTTATAATTGTAGATACAGGCTTTTTATTTAATATGAATTTTATTTTGAAAATAACACTCCCCTCCTGACAGAGAAGGGAAAGTGTAAGTATTACTTCATATCATAACCAAACAAATTCGGATCAACTTCTCCTAATTGTAAATCGGCTAAACCATACTCAGCCCAACGTCTTTCTACCATTGCAGCTATATCAATATCTGATTTTAATGGTTCACCCCATTCATGTTCTGTTTCTGGAGGAATTTTTGTAGTGGCATCTATGCCCATTCTCCCACCTAACCCTAATTTTTCACTAGCAAAATCTAAAGTATCAAAGGGAGTATTTGGTAAAATAAATACATCTCTGGTAGGATCAACTTTAGAACTTATCGCCCAAACCACTTGACGCGGATCACGAACATTGATATCCTTGTCAACTACAATCACAAATTTAGTGTAGGTAAATTGTGGTAACGCACTCCAAAACGCTAAAGCTGCCCGTCGTGCTTGTCCAGGATAGGCTTTATCTATGGAAATAATTGCGGCTTTGTAACTTAACGCTTCCATGGGCAGGAAGAAATCAACTATTTCTGACACCTGTTGGCGTAAAATGGGGGTGTAAATCCGATTAAGAGCGATCGCCATCATCGCTTCTTCTTTCGGTGGCAACCCGCTAAATGTGGTAAGATAAATTGGATCTCTGCGATGTGTCATACACTGAAACCGCACCAAAGGCGAATCTTCCACACCGCCATAATATCCCATGTGGTCGCCAAAGGGTCCATCGGGTAAAACTTCCCCCGGTGTAATTGTCCCTTCTAAAACAAACTCGGAATCTGCGGGAACTTCCAAATCTACGGTTTTACACTTGGCTAAGTTGACTCCCGAACCGCCATATAATCCAGCAAATAACCATTCTGATAAATCTACAGGAATGGGTGTGGCTGCTGCCATGATAATTAAAGGATCTACACCTAGAGCGATCGCCACTTCTAACTTTTTACCATGTTCTGCCGCCTTCCGCAAATGTCTCGCACCACCCCGCACCGATAGCCAGTGTACGGTCATGGTATTATTGGATTGGAGTTGTAACCGATACACACCGACATTGGGGATTCCTGTCTCACAATCCTTAGTAATTACCAATCCTAGGGTAATAATCTTTCCGGCATCTCTCGGATAAGGACGTATTAAAGGTAACTTATTTAAATCTAAATCATTCCCTTCTACTACCACTTGTTGACAAGCGGGAAAAAAGTCCCTTCCCGGTTTGGCTTTGATTACGTCAAACAGCACTTTACCAAAATCTATGGCTTGGGAAATCTTTTTGGGTGGTTTGGGTTGCTGAAGCATACTCAGCTTCTTTCCCAGGGTTTCCAACTCCTCTGGTTTTTCCATGTTCATAGCCCAGCATATCCTTTCCACTGTCCCCATTAAATTTACCGCAACGGGGAAAGATGCACCTTTAACATTTTCAAATATTAAGCCTGGTCCACCTTTTTGCAGCATTCGGTTGGAAATCTCCGCAATTTCCATGTCTGGGTCAACTAAAGCCGAAATGCGCTTTAATTGTCCTCTTTCTTCTAGAATTTTGATGAATCCCCGTAAATCTCGCGCCATTGTTTTGTTTTAATTATGAAGAAGTGTAAAGCTATTTTTATCTTAGTCTTCATTCAGCTAATTTGACTTTTTAGTATATATGTACTATAATAGGAAAAAGATGAATTTTCCTCACGCAGAGTCGCAGATTGAGTTTTTACCTGATAAAAGTTAGGGGGTTTTATGACGAACTTAAATCACCAGATTTCCCTGTTAGAACTTATCCAAATTTTATCGGCACATCGTCAAAACATTATTTTGAATTTACATAAGTTAAAGGAAGATTACCACAGAACTGGTATTAAAAGAGTGAGAGGTGTGAGAGATATCAATGGTGATTTAATTACTCCTGGGTTACAAACTGAAGATATTTATGCTAGTGATTTTGTGCAAATGGGTGTATTTGCTATAAATCGCAATACCGCTACTATTAATATGTTGGTAAAGCGGAAGGTTAGGCTGGTAAAAGCTGAAGATAATACACCCATGATTGAAGTTGCGGGTTTACTGGCTCATGATTTAGATAACTTTAATAATTATACAATTGTTAAAGATGGGAAAGTTAATGTTTCTACTTTAAATATCAAAGTCAGCAACAAGAAAGTATTTGATTTATTGCAAGCTAAAGGTGTAATTATTGCTGACAAGTTTGATTTCAATTCTGAGTATACAATTCAGTTAGATAATTTACCATTAGTCCCTGTTAATATCAATTTTGGTAGTATTGATGGGTTATTTACTCAATTAGCAGAAATCAAAGTTGTTATGAGTATTTTATCCGCTTGTTTACGCCATCAATCTGATGTATTTGTCAGTAATCAAGTAGAGGAATTAAAACAACATTATTTGTCAAAAAATCTCTATCTGAATTTTCCTAAAACTCAGGAGTATTCAGATCCAATTGATTCTCATATCAGTTATAAAATTGAGTTTGGTAATCAGGATATTCTCAACTTGAGTAAATTATATACTGCTAATCAATTTTTAGCCCGAAGATATGAGGTTTACGACCAAGAAACTGGGGAGATTTTCCTGAAACCAACTTTAGAAATGGGTTTAAATCACAATATGGCTTTTCGACAAAAAGCCATTTCTGCGAGAATGAAACTCACTAAAGTTGATGATTTAATGAAACCTATTTTTGACGACTTTCTAGGAATCAATATCAATGGGAAAGTAGGGGAAATTCTCAATAAAGTTGGTGATCATAATTTAGCGTTGTTATTATATGCTCAACACGCTGGTAAATCTGTTAATAGAGAAGATTTGATTGCAGCTATGACGACAGCTTACCAAAAATTAGCAGCTTATGTTGAGCAAATTTACCAAGAAAATATTTCTCCAATGGTATTTTACATTGGTGCGACAGGAATTTTACCAAATAAAATAACAACTCAAGCCATGACTGCTGATGAATTAGCAGCTAAATATCCCCATTTGCAATTTTCCAAACATGAACAAGAGGGGACATTTTTTGAAGTTGAAAATAGCATTATTAGTGTTTATCCGCAAACTGAATATTACAGTAAAAAGTCATTAGCGGTTAGTTAGTTAATTTTGTAGGGGTTTAGCAATGCTAAACCCCTAAATATTTTTGAAGTTTGATATGGTAAAATATCAATAAAGTAGGAGAAGCTGTAGCAGCCATTACAGATCAAAAGATACAAGGAAATATTGCTGCTGCTAGTGCAGTTTTAGCCGGTCTTGTGTTAAAAAAAGATGTAATTAGGAAGATTTTCAGGAGCGAGATTATGCGAGAATCAGTGATATATCAAGAAATTCTGGAAGAAGGTGAAGCTAAAGGTAAAGCTGAAGGAATAGCGGAAGCAACCAAAAAGTTAGCTTTAAATTTGTTGAGAATTGGTATGAGTTTAGAACAAATTTCTGAAGTTCCAGAATTATCTCTGGAACAAGTTAAAACTTTAGAAAAAGAGATCAAAAATTCTCATTCCAACTAAAGTAAGTTCGATGTTTTTGGTTTCAATCTTCATAAAAATAATATCCCTGATTTTTAGCGCAAGTCGGGGATATTTAATATGAAAATTTCGCGCAATCTCTCTTAAAAATCTCGCTTTTCGCTGAAAATAAAACATCGGATTCATATTGGTTAGAATCCCTGGCTACTGAAAGTCGCGGCTATACAAGCAAAGTCCGTCTCTGCGGACTAAATAAAAATCAAGAGTTTGAAAGCTACGCAGGTAGGTTTTACCTGTATAGACCGCTATTTTCACTATTATTTCCCCAATTCCTCAATATTCTTCATTGCTTGTTGATACAAATCTTTATTTCCTTGTTTGTCAAAAATAGCTGCTGCCCGTTGTAAATCTTTTAATGCACCCCGTTTATCGCTAATTGCAGCATAGGCGTTACCGCGATTATTAAAAGCAGCACCAAAATTAGGATTAATGCGAACGGCTTCATTATAATCGGATATTGCTTTTTGCTGTTCTCCTCTTGCAGCATAAGCATTACCCCGATTATTATAAGCTACAGCATATTCTTGATTGATACGAATCGCTTGAGTATAGTCCTCTAACGCCCCGCTTTTATCACCTTGGTTTGCACGAGCATTACCTCGATTATTGTACACTTCAGCAGAGGTAGGATTAATAGTAATTGCTTGATTATAATCCTTGATCGCTCTTGTATAATCTCCTGTAGATGCCAAAGCATTACCACGATTATTGTACGCTTCCGCATCATTGGGATTGAGACGTAATGCCTGATTATAATCCGCGATTGCTCCTTCTTTATTGCCAGTATCAAAATAAACTAAACCCCGACTTTTAAATGCTGGTGCATATTGAGGATTGAGACTAATTGATTTACTATAAGCAGCAATAGCGGCTTGGGAATTACCTTTAAGATGTTGAGTTTGTCCCTGAACATAAAATTCCCCAGATTTGGATGTTTTTCCTATCTGTGGGTTAGGGGTACTTGCTCCTTTTTCTGTCACCAATACATCTTGATTATTACTGCAAGAAACGCAAATAATTCCGCTAAAAATGGTAAACATTGCTATAGTGAATGCTTTGTTTACTCTTTGCTGCTTGTGTGTCAATAACTGCCATTTCATAATTTACTATAAATCGCTATTCTACCTGGAGTAAATCATTCACTAAATCCCTTGCTTATTTCTGCAATATTCTAGCTTTTTGATGAATATTCAATCTAAATCACAAGATTCCCTGACGTTATCTTGAATTAATAAATAATTTTATCCAGCCAATTACCGTATATTAGTAAATATTAAAAATAAAATCCTTGATATCTACATTTATATTATTACTAGACTACTGCTGATGATTCTGTTAATTTTGTTAGCACTTTCAAAAAAAATTTATACCAGCATTAGTATTTAGCTTGTATTATCGTTAACATTATTTCTCCTCACCTTCTTGATTTTTAGGAGTTATAGCAATTACCATTCAAGTGAGGTACAAGAAGTAAGAATTGAACGCAGATAAACGCAGATAATTTTGTACCTCTTTAGATATGATGATTTTTGCGAATAACTTCTGCCAATTTGTCAAAATACGCCGTTTAGAACCAGTTACAATTAAAAAAAGCTCAGACATAAATGCCTGAGCTTTTGGTAAACTTAATTATTGTTAAGGCAGAATTTGTCCACCCTCAGTCTATGGATATTAGTAGCGGTTATTGCGGCTGAAGTTTCCACCACCACCAAAAGAGCTACGTTCTTCTCTTGGTTTAGCTTTGTTCACTTTCAAGTCACGTCCCATCCATTCAGCGCCATCAAGGGCTTCAATAGCGGCTGTTTCTTCTGCCTCTGTATTCATTTCCACAAAACCGAAACCGCGAACTTTACCTGTTTCCCGGTCGGTAGGTAGCTGAACACGCTTTACAGTGCCATACTCCTTGAAAATTTCGCTCAAACCGTCTTGGGTAACTTCATAAGAGAGGTTGCCTACATAAATTGACATAGATTTTCTCCAAAATCATAAGAGTGTAGAGATTTAGATTTCGGAGAAAAGTCTGTAAATACCAAAGGGAAAAAGCCTATCAATACTAAAAACAAACGTGGTCAGCCGAATTACTTCTCGACTACCATTATTGCATAAAAAATGGATATCTAACCACTAAATAAAAAAAAATTAGTAAAGATTTTTTCACCCCTCAACCAGAAATCACAAAAGCAGATTTTTGGAGCATCATCTCATTATACTTAGTTTAGTGAATTTAGAGTCGGCAGTATTGTCAATTTTCGTTATTTTATGCAGTTTAAGCTACTTTTAATCACCATTGCCAGATTTTGTCCGTGCGGTGGGATAAAAATACGCTAGGCATAAAATATAGATACTGACTGAATCTGAAGGCTAAATTTTAGGTTTTTTTGTCCATGTTGCACTTTGAACATTCCTCAATCATTAACGCACCAGTAGAAGTAGTTTGGAAATTTCACGAAAGGCCAGACATACTACAACTGCTCACCCCACCTTGGCAACCTGTACAAGTAATTAGACGGGAAGGAGGACTAGGGACAGGGGCAATTACAGAATTTCGGCTTTTTTTGGGGATTCTACCCTTAACTTGGTTAGCAAGTCACACAGACTATGAAAAATATCGTCTGTTTACTGATGAACAAATATCTGGACCTTTTGAGTCCTGGGTACATCGTCATGAGTTTACAGAAGAAAATGGAAAAACTAAATTAACCGATAATATTAACTATTCTCTGCCTGGTGGCAATGGAGTGGAATTTATGAGTGGTTGGTTAGTACAAGCCCAGTTAGAAGCAATGTTTCGCTATCGGCATTATGTAACTAAACGCGAATGTGAAAATTGAACACAAAAAAAACGCCCCCCATGATTGGAGAGCGTTTTTTATTTAACTAAACTTTAGTTATTAACCGTTGATTGCAGGAGCAGTTAAAGCCACAGGAGCAACATCAGCAGCAGCCAAGTCTAGAGGGAAGTTGTGAGCGTTACGCTCGTGCATTACTTCCATACCTAAGTTAGCGCGGTTGATTACGTCAGCCCAGGTAGCGATGACGCGACCTTGAGAATCAATGATGGATTGGTTGAAGTTGAAACCGTTTAAGTTAAACGCCATGGTGCTGATGCCCAAAGCGGTGAACCAGATACCAATTACAGGCCAAGCAGCTAGTAAGAAGTGTAGTTGACGGCTGTTGTTGAAAGAAGCGTATTGGAATATTAAGCGACCGAAGTAACCGTGTGCCGCAACGATGTTATAGGTTTCTTCTTCTTGACCGAATTTATAACCGTAGTTTTGTGATTCGTTTTCGGTTGTTTCTTTAACTAAGGAAGAAGTTACTAGTGAACCGTGCATTGCTGAGAACAAAGAACCACCGAATACACCAGCTACACCTAACATATGGAAGGGGTGCATCAAGATGTTGTGTTCAGCTTGGAACACAATCATGAAGTTGAATGTTCCAGAGATACCCAAAGGCATACCGTCAGAGAATGAACCTTGACCGATTGGGTAGATTAAGAATACTGCGGTAGCTGCTGCTACAGGTGCGGAAAATGCTAGGCAAATCCAAGGACGCATTCCTAAGCGGTAAGAAAGTTCCCATTCACGACCGAGGTAGCAGAATACGCCGATCAAGAAGTGGAATACTACTAACTGGTAAGGACCGCCGTTATACAACCACTCATCTAAGGAAGCTGCTTCCCAAATGGGGTAGAAGTGTAAACCGATAGCGTTAGAAGAAGGAACAACTGCACCGGAGATGATGTTGTTTCCGTAAATCAAAGAACCTGCAACTGGTTCGCGGATACCGTCAATGTCAACGGGAGGAGCAGCGATGAATGCAATTACGAAGCAAGCGATCGCAGAAAGCAGGGTAGGGATCATCAATACGCCGAACCAACCGATGTATAAACGGTTGTCTGTGCTGGTAATCCACTCGCAAAAGCGGTTCCACACATTGGCGCTTTCGCGCTGTTGTAAGGTTGTGGTCATGTGTTTATAATTGCGTTTGAGTTATGTATGTTTTGGTAGGTGTTTCTACCTCATGAATTTATATTAAGCCTTATGTTTCGATTTGTAAAGGGGTTTTCGTAATATTTTTTAATAAATCTGGACAAGAAAGTTATCTTTAGAGCTATAAACTAGATATAGCAAGCTTCTCAAGCATTAATCTTTTTTGTCACAAGTTTTTATTCCTGAAGTTTTGGGCGCAGGCCCTACTATATATGTCTTTATCTAGTCAAAATATTGTTACCTACAGCCCTGCTTATACTATCGTTCCCACTTATGAATGCTTTAACCGCTGTTCTTACTGCAATTTTCGCAGCGAACCGGGTAAAAGTCCTTGGTTGACTCTTGCAGAAGCTCAAGAAATTTTGTTACAACTTAAAAATAAAAATGTCTGTGAAATTCTCATCCTGAGTGGTGAAGTCCATCCAGATTCGGCGAGGCGTGAAGCTTGGTTTCAGAGAATTTATGATTTGTGCGAATTGGCACTAAAAATGGGATTTTTACCCCATACCAACGCCGGTCTACTGAGTTGGGTAGAAATGCAAAAACTCAAAAATGTTAATGTGTCAATGGGATTAATGTTGGAACAGTTAACACCAAAACTATTAAATACAGTCCATCGTCACGCGCCGAGTAAATTACCCCAAGTGCGATCGCAACAATTACAATGGGCAGGAGAGCTAAAAATCCCTTTTACTACAGGGTTGCTTTTAGGAATAGGGGAAACAGAAGAAGATTGCTGGGAAACTCTCACAGCTATTTCTGAATCTCATGCACATTACCATCACATTCAAGAGGTAATTCTCCAACCCCACAGCCCCGGAACTATACAAACCTTTGATGCAGAACCATTTAACCCCCATCAACTACCGACAATTATCGCCAAAGCGCGGGAAATTTTACCACCAGATATTACAATTCAGATTCCCCCCAATTTAGTTAAAGATGAAAATTGGTTACTTGCTTGTATAGCCGCTGGAGCGAGGGATTTAGGAGGAATAAGTCCCAAGGATGAAGTTAATCCTGATTATCCCCATTTACAGGAACAGGAACTCAGAAGAATTTTAGAGCCTAGAGGGTGGAAATTAGTACAGCGCTTACCAGTGTATCCCCAGTTTGATGACTGGTTAGATGAAGAGTTCGGAGAAAAGGTGAAAAAATGGCGGAGAAAACTTTAGTCTCTTTTCCCACTAGTAACTTACGTTGGTATAAACACAAAGTGCATTACAAATGATACTGTAGTATAGTTGAAAATCCAAAGACCACTAGATTAATTAGTAATAATTTTTACTAAATATGTTGCCACCAGGTTGATCTTGTTGAGAACATCATGAAAGTAACTTCAAATATGCTAATTAATGTGTTGTATTAACATTAACACTGTGAACGAATATGGTTAATCGTGCTGCTTCTTCTAATACATCCATCTCACTGAAATTAGTAGGGATAATCTGTATACTGTCTTTTTTCCTAGACTTTATATTTTTATTAGTCCCTTTCCAACCTACAGATAAAATCTGGCAAATCAACCTGTGTAGAAATCTTGTTGATAGGGGTATTGTCCCTATGGTTGGTTTGGGAGCAGTTCTGACTGCATACTGGTTTGATAGTGTGGATGAAAGTAGTCGTTCATCATCTTTAAATTTAAAACTACCAACTTTTATCATCTCAAGTTTGCTGGGGTTGATATTTTTACTGATTTTTCCTCTCCACTTGAATAACGTTAATCAAGTAAAAGGGCAAGCGTTAACACGGGTTAACCAAGAAGTAGAACAGTTAGAAAACCAAGTTAAAGCTCAATTAGCACAAGTACAAAACCAACTTGGCAATGATCAGGTAAAAGCGGCTGTAGAGAAACAACGCGCTGCATTAAAAGAGCAACTAGGTACTCAGCTAAATGAACTAGTTAAAGATGAGCAAAAGTATAATCAGGCACTTAGCAATAACCAATTACCTGCCGCACAGAAGGATTTACTCAAGAAGTATAAAACAAATCCTAAAGCTCTTGATGATTTTATCGCGGAGCAAACAGATCCTCAACAACTAGCAACCCAGAGAGTTACTCAAATTCGCAGTCAAAAAGAACAACAGTTACAAAAAATTCAGGACGATGCTGTCAAGGAATTGCGAATTGGTATTAGTAGTTTATTGTTGTCAATTGGTTACATCGTCATCGGTTGGACAGGATTAAGGGGTATGGGTGTTTTGCAAAGTAGTTCTAAACGCAATACATCAGTACGCTAAATACAGTATTTATATGGCAGCAAGAAGTTATCCTTAATGAATTCTTGCTGCCATTTATATACATCATCTGCAATTGAATGGTTGTCATAAATTTAACTAAATCACTATAAAACCAGAATGTTCTCAGTTTACATACTGACATATAACGAAGAAATAGATATTGCTGCTTGTATAGAGTCGGCTATGCTATCCGATGACATTATTGTAGTTGACTCTTGTAGTAGCGATCGCACTGTAGAAATCGCTAGTCGTTATCCTGTGCGGATCTTCTCACATCCCTTTGAAAGTCACGGAAAACAACGCACTTGGATGCTAGAGTCTATACCACCTAAACATGAATGGGTGTATATTTTAGAAGCTGATGAGCGGATGACACCAGAACTATTTGCTGAATGTGAACAAGTTTCTCAAAATCCAGAATACATTGCCTATTATGTCGCCGAACGGGTGATGTTTATGGATCGTTGGATTCGCTATAGTACCCAGTATCCTCGCTATCAGCTACGTCTTTTCCGTCATGGGAAAGTTTGGTTTACAGACTACGGACATACTGAAAGAGAAGTTTGTGATGGTGCTACAGGCTTTCTCAAAGAAACTTATCCTCATTTTACTTCTGGTAAGGGCTTAAGTCGCTGGATTGAAAAACATAACCGTTATTCTACAGATGAAGCCAAAGAAACATTAACTCAGTTAACAAGCGGCAAAATTAACTATAAAGATTTATTGTTCGGTAATTCAGAAGTAGAACGGAGACGGGCTTTAAAAGATTTATCATTGCGTATACCAGCTAGACCAATGATTCGTTTTATATATATGTATTTTTTCTTAGGTGGGTGTTTAGATGGACGGGCTGGATTTACTTGGTGTACTTTGCAAGCATTTTATGAGTATTTAATTTTACTCAAAGTCTGGGAAATGAGAAATATGCCTATACCTAGTGTAGATACAGATCATTAAAAATCTCCCGAATTCAGTTCTCTAAATAAATTGTAGAAATATGTAACTCTAGTTAGCGTCCTATTTACACGCTGTTTGGTAGAATATCTAGGTTGTTTAATCTCATGATCTTCATCTTTGAGTCAGTCAATAGACACTATCAACCTCGATACATTAGCCCAAGAACTAGCAACAATCCAGCAAACAGGTTCCAAGCGGATTGCCTTGCTAGGTTCTCGTCATGTGCCGATTACCCATCAGAACCTCATTGAAATGATGACTTATGCCCTGATTCTATCGGGCAACCGCGTCATTACCTCTGGTGCTACAGGCACAAACTCTGCTGCCATCCGGGGCGCAACACGGGCTGATCCCAACTTACTTACGGTAATTTTACCCCAGAGCTTGGAACGCCAACCCCAAGAATCGCGCCAGCAATTAGATCAGGTAATGCACCTGGTGGAAAACCCCAGCAATGATAACCTGTCCTTAGCTGAAGCGAGTTACTTATGTAACAAGGAAATCGTCTCTCGTTGTCAACAACTAATCTGCTTTGCATTTCACGATAGTCGCACCCTCCTACAAACCTGTAAAGAGGCAGAAGAACAGCGAAAAGTGGTAACACTCTTCTACTTTGACTAGAGTGAACCGCAGTCTTTGCAAAGCGAATGATCAAGATGGGAAAATTATTGGGTAAAGGGTAATGACTGGACTAAATTACCCCTTATCCATTGATAAAAATGATCAACACCACACCAAGCACCCTATTAAATTAGTTTAATGTTTCTATCTCTATCTCAATTACCAGTACCTGCTATTTTTTTATACTCTATCGTCGTCGCGGCTATTCTCATTTATGTACCCTATTTATTAGTAGCCTTTGCTAGAGTGCAAATAGGATATGATTTGTCTGCTCCTCGCGCCATGTTTGATAAATTACCACCCTATGCCCAACGGGCAGCATGGGCCCATGAAAACTCCTTTGAAGGGTTTATGGTTTTTGCCGCAGCAGCATTAATGGCTTATGTCACTGGGGTGAATTCTCCCCAAGCAGTAAACGCAGTCATCGCCTTTATTATTGCTCGTTTGCTATACTCTATTTTCTATATTGCAAATATACCTTTGTTAAGATCACTAATGTTTGGTATTGCTTCTTTTAGTTCTGGAACTCTGTTTTTCCTCAGTCTCATGCAAATTAAATAATTAGGTGGAGGGAATGAGGACTTTTAATTTTACCTCTTCTCTATTACCAATTACCAATTACCAATCACCAATTACCAATTACCAATTTTATTTATGGCTGCTTCTTTTTCCTTTGATATCGTCAGCGACTTTGATAGACAAGAACTAGTTAATACTATTGATCAAGTCACAAGAGACGTTAAAAGCCGTTACGACCTTAAAGACACTCAAACCACAATCGAATTAAGCGAGGAAAAAATTACCATTGGCACTGACAGCGACTTTACCTTAGAATCTGTGCATACCATCCTGCGGGAAAAAGCTGCCAAGCGTAATCTTTCCCAAAAAATCTTTGAATTTGGTAAAGTCGAATCTGCCAGCGGCAACCGTGTCCGTCAAGAAATCACCCTCAAAAAAGGCATCAGCCAAGAAATTGCCAAACAAATTTCTAAATTGATTCGGGACGAAATTAAAAAGGTGCAAGCCTCAATTCAAGGTGACGCTGTGCGAGTGACAGCTAAATCAAAAGATGACTTACAACTCGTTATTCAACGTCTTAAACAAGAGGACTTCCCCGTCGCTTTGCAATTTACAAATTATCGTTAGAAAAAGACAACACCAAAAAATAAATTATCCCATTTTGTGGGATGGGCTTCTAGCCCGTCCATTCAAGAGCAGGCAAGATGCCTACTCCACAAGGATTAATTGAATATTTTATTATTTGGAAGTCCCTAATTATCAATTACTTCCGTCCACCGATGCTTTTTTGAAACGCGGGGCGTTCAGAGAGTGACTTGATATAATTCACAATTGCTGGGTAAGCGCTCAAGTCTAACTTGAGCATAATGGGGATGTAAGAGAGAATTGATCCCACAGCCACATCAGCAACGGTAAAATCATTACCCAGTAAGAAAGGCTGTTTTCCGAAAATTTCATTCAAAGGAGTCAGTAAGCGGGGCATTTCTCGCTCACGATTTGCTTCTGAAAAAATGCCTGTTCCTACAGTAGAATTAGCAAATAATACCCACTGGGTAAAGATAGCTTTTTCTTCAAGTGAATAAGGATTTTTAGCGTATTTTTCAGCCAAATAAAGCAAAATCGCCCCTGATTCCCAAAGTTGGAAATCACCATCAACTATCGCGGGAACTTTACCCATAGGGTTAATTTTGAGGAACTCAGGTTGGAGGTGTTCCCCTGCTTGCATATCCAAAAGCACGAACTGATAGGGAACTTCTAGTTCTTCTAAATACCACTGAATAATTGAAGCCCGACTACGAGCGCCGCCGTAAAGTTTTAACATAGTAATCTGAAATTAAAGAACTTTGTGAGTGTGGGAATGTTGTTTTACATTGTCGTCTTTGGTGACAACTCTAGCGGCATTTAGTACCCGTTTGCGCTCTATCGAATAATTCAAATCGGTTTTAGTAGTTCCCAAGGGAATCAGGGTTTGGGCGGCTTCACGGCGCTTATAGGTACGAGCCGCAGAAAACAACCGTAATGGAAATTCATCTCCAAATTGGGCTGACTCAGGGAAACCTTCTGGCAAGAGCATTTTATCACCATCTAATACAGATCCCAAATTCGTTGCATAAGCCAATCTGTAAGAGGTGGGAATCTGTTTAAATAGGGCTTCTAATGCTGCGGAGGGAATGGGTTCTATCACTTCAATTTGATGCACTTCTCCATCTTCTTTATAGAAGCACGTAGCTAAACCAAGAACAATATAGTCATCGGTATGGAGATCGGTAGCATCAGCATAAGAAATTGTTGTTGTCATTATAAATGTCTCTTCTAGAATTAGTAAATAGGGTTTGGTCAGTTGTCCATTGTCAGTTGTCCGTTGTCCGTTGTCCATTGTCCGTTGTCCGTTGTCATTGGTAGAACTCTTATTACCCATTACCCATTACCTCTTCCCCCCATCATTAAAATTTACACTTCAATTCTTTAGAATTTTACTGATTCGGGAATTGAACTTGGGTATGAAGTATACATTATTAGATTTATGGCTGATGCTGTTGCAGGATTTAAAATCCACTTCCTTCAGCAATCCTAGAGCCATTAGGACAGGAAAACTGTAACTTTATTTGACAAACCAAGTAAATCAAATAGGCAACATAATGAATAAGCACTCTTTTTTAAATTCTGGTATTCAAAACAATCAAGTATGTCTTTTTGATCAAAACAATCCTTGTCATCAATGTGCGCGGTTACAGGATGGTAATGAATCAATGTTAGAAGAACGTTATTTACGCTCTTGTGCTTTGAAATTAGCACAAAAAGGGGATTATACCAAAGCGATCGCTCTGTTAAGTCACCTTATTGACCATCATCCCGAAAATGCTGTTGATTACAATAACCGGGGGCTGATTTATTTTCAAAGTGGTGACAGACAAAAAGCCCTCTCCGATTATAACAAAGCTCTAGACTTAAATTCTAAATTAGCTAGTGCCTACAATAACCGGGCTAATTATTACGCTGCTTGTGGTCAGTTAACAGCAGCATTGGCTGATTACGAACAAGCATTAGATTTAAATCCCCATCATGTTCGGGCTTGGATTAATCGCAGTATTACTTTGCGCGATTTGGGAGAATATGGAGAAGCCATTGAAAATCTAGAAATTGCTCTACTGTTTGGTCAACTAAAAGGACACATTTGGGCTGAACGAGGACGGACTTATCATCTTTGGGGTGATTGGAATTGCGCTATCGCTGATTATCGCCGCGCATTGGCAGAACTACCATCCTTGAATTATCAAGATGTTTCCGGTTATCGCTTGCGGTTACAAATCGAAAACTGGTTAAACGAGTTGCTATTTTTTGAAGAATAATTTGGTAGATAGCTAAATTGAGAATTCGGAGTTTTAGCAGTCACTAGTAAAACTAACTCAAAAATTTGAATTTTATCACTAAATATAAACTTGCATCATTTGGTAGTCACCCTAATAACCATGATGATTAATATATTTTCTGCACTTTTATGGCGCTGAGTCAGATTGTTCCGTTATAGTTTGATCTTGATTCATCAATATAACTGGACGCTGACTAGGATCAAAGCGGTATGATTTTTGTTGCATAATACTCTTAGCTTCCCCAGGATCAAAATTGCGGCTAAATTCCGTCCGTAATTTTTGGACACGTCCTTCCATAACTTTGACTTCGGTACGTACTTCTCGCAACTTGTCCTGTTGTGACCAATGATAAGGCAATAATTGTACTAAAGCAGATACCGATGCTGCACTAATAACTATATTAACTATTACTTTAGCTGTAGTCTCGAGTGCCATTACCTGATAAGCACGTTGGCGTAAATGTCGTTTAGGTCTTGGTACAGTTTGGCGTTGTTCTACTGGCTGTAGAGGAGGTCTAGATGGTTGAAACGCATTCATAGTAATAACAAAAGGCTTGCATAATCTACGGTAATTACCGTCAAAAGCAAACAGGTGCTAATTGCGGCTTAATTTAGCTGCCATATTACTTCATTTTTGGGAAATTTATACAAGTATGAAGATGAATAAAATATTACCTAGTAAAGTAAAGTGCAGTTTCCATAATCCTGATAGCTTAGAACCACAAGCCTTTGGAAACCACACTCACTCATACTAGGGTTAATCACCTGTAACAGAGTTACATTGGTGTTATTTGTATAGTTCTGTAGCTAAACGCCAAGCTAGAATTCCTGGAATTAGCGCCACAACCAAAGCAATGTAAACTTGGGTATCTGAGATAGGCATGATGGAAATCCTCCTAAGTTGAACTAGATTTTCAAGACTCCGTTTACTACTTTTCCCTGTTTTGCCAAAATTAGGAAACATCTTGTTACAAGATGCAACAAAAACCGGGGATTGGTCAGTTGTTAGTTGTCAGTTGTTAAGAAGTTTCCCCAGTCCCCAGTCCCCAATCCCCTGTTCCCTGTTCCCTGTTCCCTGTTCCCTAAATCTATGAATTTATCCCTTGGTATTGACTTTGGTACTTCTGGCGCACGGGGTGTGGTAATTGATGAAGAAGGTCGCATTCTGTGCGAAATGCGCCATTGTTGGCAGGTTGGGACTGTTGATTGGGTGAAATGTTGGCAACAGGCTTTATGGAGTCTTTTAGGGCAAATTCCGGGGGTATTCAGACAGGAAATCGGGGCGATCGCTATTAATGGGACTTCTTCCACTATTTTGCTAACTGATGGGGCTGGAGAGCCTGTGGACGCGCCGCTATTGTACAATGATGGTCGGGGTGCAATGGCTTTAGAACGGTTAAGCAAGATTGCACCACCCAATCACACTGTATTAAGTGCTACATCTAGTCTAGCGAAACTCCTCTGGATGCAAGAATTACCTGATTTTCCAAAAGCTAGATATTTATTGCATCAAGCCGATTGGCTGGGATTTCTCTTGCATGGGCAGTTAGGTATTAGCGATTACCACAACGCCTTAAAATTGGGTTATGACGTGGAAAAATTCCAATATCCAAAATGGTTGGAACAGTTAGAAATTCCCCTGCATTTACCACAGGTCTTAGCTCCGGGAACTGCTATTGGTGAATTACTTCCCCAGATTGCGGCTGATTTTGGCTTTAAAGGCGATTGTTTGGTGGTAGCCGGGACAACGGACAGTATTGCGGCTTTTCTAGCCAGTGGAGCTAAATTTCCGGGGGAAGCGGTAACTTCTCTGGGTTCAACTTTGGTACTAAAACTTTTAAGTCGGCACAGAATCGAAGATGCGCGATATGGAATTTATAGCCATCGTTTAGGAAATTTATGGTTAACTGGTGGTGCATCTAATACGGGTGGTGCTATTTTAAAGCAGTTTTTCAGCGATGTTGAGTTAGTGCGGTTAAGTGCCGAAATTGATCCGACTCAAGCCAGTGTGTTAGATTATTACCCATTATTGAAACCAGGCGATCGCTTTCCCATTAATGATCCCCAATTATCACCTAGACTAGAACCACGTCCAGATCAAAATAAAGAATTTCTGCATGGTTTATTAGAAAGTATGGCTAGAATAGAAACTAGAGGATATGAACTATTACAATATCTAGGTGCAGATCCTTTAACTCATATTTATACTGCTGGTGGTGGTGCTGCTAATTCTACTTGGACAGCTATTCGTCAACGTTATTTAAAAGTACCTATTGTTTCATCAAAAAATACAGAAGCAGCTTATGGAACAGCACTTTTAGCAATGGGAAGAATTTAGTTGAAAATTAAAGTTAATCAGGCATAATATTAACTTTAAGATGAGGCTATATAGAGTCATATTTCCAGAATAATTAAACGCAGATGAACGCAGATAAACGCAGATAAATTAATGGATTTGATGATTCTGTGCCGCATCAGATAAAATTAGTACAAGAAGATTAAATCACTAACTTGTTAATTGATATCATTATGAACTTATTTACTCAGCTATTTTCTCAAATTCGCAGTTTTCCGCAAATATTTGTCTTTATTCTCATTATTACCAGCTTGTTTGCTTGTGGTTTAGGTGTAACTGAAAATAATACATCTGCCAATGCTAAAAATCCCGAACAGTTACAGTTAAACAAAAATACTTTACCTAAATCTATTTCTCAAGCTGTGCTAAGAGATGCTGCTAGAGTTTCTGGGGTGAAAATTCCTAATTTGCAAATTACTCAAGTGACATCTACTAATTTTAGTAATCCCTGTGTTTTCAAATTTGGGGAAGTTTGCACAAGGGAATATAATCCTATTTCTGGTTGGGTTGTAATTGTGCAAGTCAAAGAACAATCTTGGACTTATCATGTCAATAAATCCGGTTCACAAATTATTTTAGATCCGAAAATTAGCAGTAATCAATTACCGAAAAAAATTGCTAATGCGGTTTTGAGTGATGCTTCTAAACGTTCTGGTTTAGCAGTAAGTTCTCTAAAAATTACTCAGTCAATTCAGAAAACTTTTAGTAACTTCTGCGTGTTTAATTTTGGTGAAGTCTGCGCTCAAAATTTTGATCCCATTCAAGGTTGGGAAGTAATTGTCAAAGTTAAAAGCCAATTCTGGACTTATCATGTAGATATAGCTGGTACACGCCTTGTTTTAGATCCTCAAGTCACTAAAACTAGTGCAGGAAAGCTAAAATAAATCATCAGCATTAACATTGCAACTTTGAGGTTGTAGTAAATATTATACTCTGTAGGTTGGGTTAAATAATAACGCAACCCAATCTACATTGATAGGATATAAGTTATTTGTATGGGATTTTGGCAAAAAAGATTTTTATCAATAAAGAGGGGTCTATTCTCAATAATCATGAGAATATTATCAATAATTAAACGAGTTTTCGTGATTTCAGCTAGGGGGGTTGACAGTGTTTCGAGTTTTGGATATACTCATAGTATATCTAGAAATCTGCCCGCGCATATATAGTGATTTTCACAATTCACCTATCCTAACTTCTTGAAGTTTCAGGGTTTCACATGGGCAATATACCCAATTTTGCTACAATCATAATCACTTCAATGTAATCGGTTGCAAAATGATGATTACTACTGTTGAGCGTCGTTATAGTTTAGATGAATATCGCGCTATTGAAGAAAAAGCTGAAGGACGCAGTGAATATCGTGATGGAGAAATTGTCCCAATGGCTGGAGGATCACTTAACCATAGTCGGATAGGCGGAAATATTTTTGCATTTCTCAAGTTTCTTTTACGTGATAGTAAGTGTGAGCCAATTAATAGTGATTTGAGGTTATGGATTCCTGAATATAAACGCGGAGTATATCCAGATGTGATGGTTTTTGCAGGTGAACCGCAACTCAATGAGAACCGCAATGATGAAGTTGTGAATCCTATTTTAATTGTGGAAGTATTATCTCCTTCAACAGCAGATTATGACCGACAAAGTAAATTTCGGATGTATCGTTCAATTAGCAGTTTTTGTGAATATTTATTAATTGAACAAGATGAACCTTTTATAGAAAAATATAGCAAACAGTCTCAAGGTTGGTTATTATGTGATTTTAATGGTTTAGAGCAATCTATTTCTTTGGAGTCTGTTGGTGTGGAATTACCGATAGCGGAAATTTATCGTGGTGTTGTTTTTGGGTAATCTTAACTATTTGGGTATTTGGTGTATTTGATTAATGTTATCAAACAGAATTCAGGAGTCAGAATGAATTCTGTGCAAGTGGCGGATGATGTTGATGGTTGAAAAATTTAATATATATGCGCGGACAGATTTCTACTAATAACATAAGTGTAATCTAAAATTTTCGCCTTGTCAAGTCTTGAAGTAAAATATTCTGAAGATGATGGCTATGTCCTGGGAATCCTTGCCGATCTTGCCAATGGTGCATACAATTTGCCTTTTCTCATATATAATAATAGATTGTGTTGAATTAAAGCCATCCCATGCCTAAACTAAAGACTCGCAAGGCTGCGGCGAAGAGATTCCGCGCCACCGGTAGCGGTAAAATCGTCCGCCGTAAACCATTCAAAAACCACTTGTTAGAGCATAAATCCTCTAGTAAGAAGAACGATATGTCAAAAATGGCAGTTGTTCATGAACGGGACGAACCTAACGTGCGTTTAATGCTTCCATATTTGTAAAAGATCACAGGTAATAAGATATGACTCGGGTAAAACGCGGTAATGTAGCTCGTAAACGCCGCAATAAAATTCTCAAATTAGCTAAAGGTTTCCGTGGTTCTCACTCAACTTTGTTTAGAACCGCTAACCAACAGGTAATGAAGGCGCTTCGCAGTGCTTACCGCGATCGCAAAAAGAAGAAGCGTGATTTTCGCCGTCTGTGGATAGCCCGGATTAACGCGGCTTCTAGACAACACGGATTAAGCTACAGCCGCTTAATTGGTAATTTAAAAAAGGCCAATGTGGAACTAAACCGCAAAATGTTGGCACAATTGGCAATTCTTGATCCTGCAAGCTTCGCTAAAATTGCGGAACTCGCTAACTCAGTTAACGGATAAAGGTGGCAACGGATGAATAACGGATGTAACAGATGGCACTTCGGAAAATTGAAAATTAAAAATAACGAAACTTTTTGGCATTTTTAATTGGAGTAAAACGCAGAGCGATTATGAATAAGTTACATCTGGTATTATCCGCTACCCTGTCTTTGATTTTTTGGTTGTCTTTTCTGAGTGGGAACTTAACTGCATCTGCCGCAACAATGGCGGAAATTCAGCAACGAGGCTATTTAAATATGGCAGTTAAGGATAATCTTCGCCCTTTGGGATTTAGGGATGACAAGGGCAATTTACAAGGGTTAGAGATTGATTTAGCTAAACGGTTAGCCAGTGATTTGTTGGGTAAAGCTGATGCTGTGAAATTGCAACCAGTAGCTAATAGCGATCGCTTACCTATAGTCTTTAATCAGCAAGTTGATTTGACTATTGCTGGAGTCACAGCCACAGAATCACGTTCTCGCATTGTGAGCTTCAGTGTTCCCTATTATTATGATGGGGCAGCGATAGTTACAAAAAATACATCTATTCAAGAATTAAAAGATGTAGGCAAACGGAAAATAGCTGTTCTCAACAACTCTAGCACTGTCGGATACTTAAAATATTTTACACCATCTGCTAAATTAATTAGTGTAAGTTCTTATGCCCAAGGCTGGGAAAAAATAGCAAGTAATCAAGTAGATGGTTTTGCTGCGGATGTCAGCGTTCTTAGTGGTTGGGTGCAAACACATCCTGATTATCGCATATTGCCAACTAAATTATCAGCAGAACCGTTATCTGTAGTTATACCTAAAGGATTGCAGTATGACGAGTTAAGACGCAACGTGAATGAAGTGATCGCTCGTTATACAGTTACAGGTTGGCTAAAAGAACGGATAGAATATTGGGGATTGTACTAATTTAGTGAGAAATATACAACCTAATAACTGATAATAGATAGAGTATTTTAATAATTTGTATTTGTAGAAAATGGATAGCAATTTAGTCGTCATTTATCTGTCAATTTTTGTTGGTTTACTTGCATTTGCAGGTGTGAGTGTTTTTCGTCAAGTATTCAAAACCCGCAAACTGGAAAACTCTCTAGGTAAGTTAAAAAACAAATTAACTAAAGAAAAAGGTACGGCTCAAGAATATTATGAATTAGCTAGTATCTATTCAGAAAAAAAAGTATTTAGCCAAGCTATACCCCTATTTCAAAAATCTCTCAAAGCAGCAGAAGAAGAGGGAGAAGAATCTATTGCTCCCATTTACAATGGCTTGGGATATGTTTACTTTGCTCAAGAGCAATATGACTTAGCAATTCGTCAGTACAAAGAAGCCATCAAATTGAACCCAGATTATGTATCAGCCCTAAATAATCTCGGACACGCTTATGAGAAGAAAAAATTGAATGCTCAAGCTTTGGAAATGTATGAAGCAACACTCAAATTAGCACCAAATAACGCCGTTGCTAAACGTCGCGCTGAATCCTTACGTCGCTTAGTTTCTATATAAGCTCAAACCTTCACTATATCTCGTTCCCAGTCTCTGACTGGGAATGCTATCACAGAGGCTCTGCCTCTACTATTATTAAAGGCAGAGCCTTCTAGAATTCATTCCCATACAGAGTATGGGAACGAGAAGAGTTTGATATTAGCCTCTTAATCTTACGGTTTCTCATCTTTAGTTGAGGAATCAATAAATGTACTTTTTTGGAAAAATGTGCAAGATGATTAAGAGGCTAAATCTTTTTTACCAGCTAACTATTAGCATTATTATTTTCATTAATATCTTCTTGGGATTTCCTCACATTGTATTAGCTGAAGAAGCGATAATTCCACATCCTCTCAACCCCTTAACAGAACAAGAGATTAATACAGTAGTTACCATAGTTAAAGAGCAAAAAAATCTCAGTGAAACCGCAATTTTTCCCATAATTGCCTTACAAGAACCTGATAAAAAAGCAGTCTTAAATTTTACACCTGGCCAATCATTTCCACGTCAGGTTTTTTTGCAAGTTTATGAACGCGAACTCAACAAAACTTTTACCGCAACAGTTAATTTAAACACTAAAAACCTCACTTATTGGCAAGAAATACCTCACGGACAACCTGCTATTTCATCACCAGATTATGCAATAGCGCGGGAAGTAGTAAAATCAGATTTACGTTGGCAAATAGCAATGCAAAAACGCGGAATTAAAGATTTTGATCATGTAGAAATCAGTTGTTGGGGAGCAGGAATACTCAATAAAGCAGAAGCAAAATCTGGTAATCGAATTTGTCGAGCATTATCTTATTATCAAGGTAAATATTGGAATTTTTATGCTCGTCCCATAGAAGGTGTTTTAGTTACAGTTAATTTAAATAAAGGTGAAGTTGATAGTTTTGTTGATAATGGAATAGTTCCTCTTTCCCAAGAAAATTGGGATTATGATGTTAATGCTTTTAGTCAAGTAATTGCACCACCAAAACCATTAAATATTAATCAACCAGAAGGGACAAGTTTTAAAATTCAAGGTAATGAAATTAGTTGGCAAGGTTGGAAATTTCGTTATTTAATGAACCCCCGCGAAGGGTTAGTTTTGTATCTTGTTAAATATAATGATGGTGAAAAAGATAGATCAATTTTATATCGTGGTAGTCTCTCAGAAATGGCAGTTCCTTATGGTGATTCTAATCAAAATTGGTCATTTCGTAATGCCTTTGATGTGGGAGAATATAATTTAGGCTTGTTAGCAAATAAAATAGAAACAGGTAAAGAAATTCCTGAAAATGGAGTTTTATTAAATACAGTGTTTGCTAATGCTGAAGGAGAACCTTTTACCATACCTGGATTAATTGGTATTTATGAAAGAGATAACGGTATCCTGTGGAAACATTTTGACTACAGGAGTCAAAAAAATTATGTGCGTCGCAATCGTGAATTAGTCATGAAAATGATAACAACAGTTGATAACTATGATTACAGTATCAATTGGATATTTCGTCAAGACGGTACTTTAGAAGTAGAGAATGAGTTGACAGGGATTGATTTAGTTCAAGGAACAGCCAGCATAAAACAAACTGAAAATAAGTCATTTGGCAGATTATTAGCTAAAAATATCTTTGGTGTAAATCATCAGCATTTTTTCAATTATCGCTTAGATTTAGATATAGATGGACAAGCTAATTCTGTGATGGAAATGAATGTTGAATCTTTGCCAATGGGTGATAAAAACCCGTTAGGAAATGCCATAACTGTAGAAGATACACCACTAAAAACCGAAAAATCTGCTGTGCGTGATCTGGATATTAAACATAGTCGAGAATGGATGATTGCTAGTGCAGATAAACAGAATAATTTAGGTGTTTCACCTGCATATATGTTAATGCCGGGAGGAAATACAATTTTGTATGCAGTAGAAGGTGCAAAGATTAGGAAAAAAGCAGGTTTTGCAACTCATCATTTTTGGGTAACAAAATATAAACCCAGTGAAATGTATGCAGGTGGAGATTATCCCAACCAAACACAATTGGGGGAAGGTTTACCCAAATATATTGCTGATAATGAATCTGTGAATGGTGAAGATTTAGTTGTGTGGTACACAATGGGAATCACTCATATTCCCCGTCCAGAAGATTGGCCTGTAATGCCAACTCACCGCGTAGGTTTTAAATTGATGCCAAGAGGATTTTTTAATAGGAATCCTGCGATTAATTTGGGTGAGTAAATTCTCGTTTCTCGTTACCTGTCTCTGACAGGTAATACAATATAAGAGGCTCTGCCTCAACTATAAAAAAATATTAAACTTTACTACCATCCAATATGATTAATTAAATGTATTGTATAATTTAATCCGAAAGTGCAAAATTATATTGCTTTTGGAGGTAATAATTATGGTGAATCAGCTATTTTATGGGGATAATCTGGAAGTATTGCGGAAACATATTAAAGATGAAACTGTTGATCTTTGCTATATTGATCCTCCATTTAATTCTAAACGTAATTACAACCAAATTTATAATAATATTGGCAAAGAAGACCAAGCACAAGCTCAGGCTTTTATAGATACATGGACATGGGATGATCACGCTAATCAAGGTTTAGCAGAAATTCAAGAAAACTATCAAGGTCATTTTACATCTCAAAGTATTGATCTGATTTCTGGTTTAACAAAAGTTCTAGGTAAGGGTAGCTTGTTAGCATACTTGGTGAGTATGACTTTGCGGGTTGCAGAAATTCATAGAGTTTTGAAACCTACAGGTAGTTTTTATCTGCATTGTGATCCAAGTGCCTCTCATTATTTGAAAATAATTATAGATGCTATTTTTTGTTCTCAGGGTGGGGATTTTAAAAATGAAATTGTCTGGAAACGGACATCAGGTCATAGTGATTCCGGTAAATATGGTAGTGTTCATGATGTAATTTTTTACTATACCAAGAGGTTAAAAAATATCTGGAATCAAGTATATCAAAAATATGAGCAAAACTATATTGATAAATATTATAGATATCAAGATGAAGATGGTAGAAAATGGATGTCTGATAATTTAAGTGCTGCTGGTTTAGCTGGTGGTGGTTATCAATATGAATGGAATGGAGTGAAAAAACTGTGGAGATGTCCAAAAACTACAATGGAAAAACTTGATGCGGAAGGTAAAATTTATTATACTAAAAATCGTGTTGCTAGGATCAAAAGATATTTAGATGAAAGTAAAGGATTACCTGTTCAAGATGCTTGGAATGATATAGAAGCTTTGCGTTCTTGGCATAAAGAACTATTAGGATATCCTACACAAAAACCCGAATCTCTACTAGAAAGAATTATTCAAGCTAGTAGTAACGAAGGTGATATAATATTAGATGCTTATTGTGGTTGTGGAACAACAGTAGCAGTTTCACAAAAACTCAATCGTCAATGGATTGGGATTGATATTACCTATCAAAGTATTGGTTTAATTCTCAAGAGATTAGAAGAATCTTTTGGCAAGGGAGTATTAGATACTATTAATATTAGTGGCATTCCTAAAGACATGAAATCTGCTGAAGCTTTAGCATTAAAACCAGATGACCGTACCCGTAAAGAATTTGAAAAATGGGCAGTATTAACCTATTCTAATAACCGTGCCACCATTAATCAAAAGAAAGGTGCTGATAAAGGTATTGATGGTATTGCTTATTTTACAGGAGATAAATACGAACCAGAAAAAATTATTTTACAGGTGAAATCAGGTAATGTTAAATCTGGAGATATTCGAGATTTACAAGGGACAATTACCCTCATAGGGGCAGCATTAGGGGTTTTTATTACTCTTAAACCACCTACAAAAGATATGATCAAAACTGCCAAAGAAGCCGGAATTTATAAAAGCCGCTATATGAGTCAACCTGTAGATAAAATTCGTATTGTTACCGTTCAAGAAATTATCGAATCACAAAAACGTTTAGATATTCTTCTCAGTTTAGAAGTTTTGAAATCTGCCGAAAAACAAATAGAAGTTAAACAAACACAATTAAACCTTTTTGATGAATAAAAATATGACTGAAAGCATAGATCATGACCGATTGTTCAAAGAATTAATATCCACATTTTTTCTAGAATTTATAGAACTATTCTTTCCCGAAATTATCCAATATCTAGATCCCAACTCTATCATCTTATTAGATAAAGAAATATTTACCGATGTTACCGCAGGAGACAAGTATGAAACAGATTTAATCGCTAAAGTACAATTTCTCGGACAACCTTCTTACTTTCTGATTCACATTGAAGCAGAATCAGGTTCACGTCGCAAATTCAATCAACGAATGTTTCGATATTTTGCCAGATTACATGAAAAATTTGACTTACCAATTTATCCTATCGTAATATTTTCTTATGATTCCCCAAAAACTGTAGCAGTCAATAACTATCAAATCAACTTTCCTGACTTTGAAGTGTTAAAATTTAATTATCGAGTTATCCAACTCAATCAATTAAATTGGCGAGATTTTTTAAATCGTCAAAACCCAGTTGCATCTGCTTTAATGTCAAAAATGAACATAGTAGTAGCAGACAGACCAAAAGTAAAAGCAGAATGTTTAAGGTTGTTAGTCACTTTAAAATTAAATCCTGCTAAAATGCAATTAATATCAGGGTTTATTGATAGTTATTTAAGACTGAATCAAATAGAAGAAGAGAAATTTAAAACAGAATTAGGTTCACTAATCGCAGAAGAGCGAGAGGAAGTTATGCAAATAGTAACTAGCTGGATGGAACAAGGTATTGAACGAGGTATTGAACGAGGCATTGAACGAGAAAAAGATTTAATTGTCCGTCAAATTAATCGCAAGTTAGGAAAAATTGATGCTGAATTAGAAGCACAAATTAGAAGCTTAAATGTACAAGTTATTGAACTTTTAGGAGAAGCAATATTTGATTTATCTACAATAGAAGATTTACAAAATTGGTTAAACAATCTTCAGAGTTAAATTAAAAATAGCCCTGAGTCACAATTTCAGCCTTTTACCAGGGTTGGAGGTTTATTTGTGAATATGTCTATGGTAGAGACAGGTTGTAGATAAAATTTTGGCTGTACTGTCAGACTTTTTCAGCCCTGTCCCTACTTTGAAGCGTAGTTTTAACTGTCTCCTGTTTTTTCAATGGTTTCAATCACGGCTAAACCTATACTAGAAACGGCAATTAGCATGATTGCTGACGCAAGAAAGGCACTGATAAGCATCTGGAGAGCTTGGTCAAAAAAGATATAGGTGGTCATTTGTTCACCTTCTGAACTTTATACAGCTACTGGTACTATCTAATTCTTCTTCACAGTCTGGTGACTGAATTCCTTGTAATCGTATCTTAACAAAACTTTAGCTCTTTCATGACCCGATGACAAAGTTTTATTACTAAATATTTGATAAATTTTAACTATATTCAGTTAAGTACAATACTGAAAAACACTGAAAGTAAAAATTATATCTACTTTCAGTACAGTATTGTTATAGTTTTGATTGTTCTAATAATTACTTAGCTTTTGGTGCTAACTATGGAACTCCTGCGGTTCGAGATATCTACACACCGCCTACTATTAAAGCCTATATCAATAGCATATAAGGCGGATATTTTTAGAGAATTTACTCAGGAAGTCACGACTTATTTATATTCAGAACCATCGAAAAAAATTCAGGATACTGAAATTTTCATTAATCAATCTTTACTAAAAATGGAAAAAGGAGAAGAGTTAGTAATTGTGATTTTAAATAAAGATTCTCAAGAGTTTTTAGGATGTAGTGGGATACATAAAATTAATAGTAAATATCCAAGATATGGAATTTGGCTGAAAAAATCAGCATATAAACAAGGTTACGCCACGGAAACAATTTCTACCCTGAACTTATGGGCTGCGGAAAACTTAGATTATGAATATCTAAGATATGGTTCAGATAAAGCAAATACAGCCAGCCGTAGGGTTGCGGAAAAAATGGGAGGGAAAATTTGTAGAGAATATGATGTAATTAACATGAGTGGTAAAGTGTTAAATCTAGTAGAATATAAAATTAGTAAAAAACAAAATTCTGAATTTTGCTAACTAAAAAACACTAACCTATACAAGTTTGAATAGTAGCAATTACCGATTCAGAAAGACTTGGTAAATCATAACCACCTTCCAAACCAAACATAATTTTTCTGGTTATACCTAAACAGTATTCTGTAAACAACCCAAAATCTTCTGGTTGCAAATTTATACCAGCTAAAGGATCATTAGCATTAGCATCATAACCAGCACTAATAATTAGTAAATCTGGCGCAAAATTGCTTAAAAATGGTAAGATTTTTCTTTCCCACAACGGTTGATATACAGTAATATCACTACCAGGGGGAATGGGTAAATTTAACACATTATTATGTGAACCTTGTTGAGAAGCTTTCCCTGTACCGGGATAAGCTGGATACTGGTGAAGAGAAACATAAGCAATTTCTGAGTGAGTTTCTACTATTGCTTCCGTCCCATTTCCATGATGTACGTCCCAATCCAGGATAGCAACGCGCTGAATTCCAGGCTGTTGTAAAGCGTAAAAAGCTGCAATTGCAGCATTAGAAAATAAACAAAATCCCATTCCCGTATCACTTACCGCATGATGTCCTGGTGGACGCGCTAATATAAAAGCTTGATTTGCTGTATTAAGAACTATATCTACTCCATCTAACCAAGCACTAACCGCCAACAACGCTACATCATAGCTGCGAGGGCAAATGGGAGTATCTCCATCTAAATAACCACCACCAGAGGAGGAGATATTTTTAACTTTGTTAATATAGGTTGTAGGATGAACATTTTCTATCCAAGACATTAAGGATGGTTTTGATGTGACGGGTGTAGGTAGTTTCCAGGTAATCTTTTCGGCAAAACTCGCAGCTTTTAAAGCATTGACTATGGCTGTTAATCTGGCTGGTTTTTCTGGGTGGTAACTTCCAGTTTTGTGATCTAAAAATTCGTCAGAATAAATGACTTGTAACATATATTTCTATATCCAGAATCTGAAATGTAAGTTAGGTGAAAGTTAAGAAACTTACTAAAATGATATATTACACCAATAGGTGAAGTATAGATCCCCGACTTCTTTAAGAAGTCGGGGATCTGGGGGATAATTACAAGAGGTAATATGAATAATCTTACTCTTAAACTTAAAGGAATGAGTTGCGCTTCTTGCGCTAATAATATTGAACAGGCAATTTTAGCTATTTCTGGAGTTATTGATTGTCATGTTAATTTTGGTGCAGAACAGGTAACTATTAATTATGAACCTAAACAAACAAATTTAGCCAAAATTCAAGCTGCGATTGTAGATGCTGGTTATTCATCTTTCAGTTAGAAACAGAAGGTGAAGATACAGCAGAAGCAGCGAGTAAATTAGCAGAAGAAAGGGAACTCATTCTCAATTTAGGGACTGGGGGGTATTCTCTATCCCTTCTTTGGTTGGTTACTTAACCCGATTATTGCCGGTGCAGCAATGGCATTTTCTTCTGTTTCTGTAGTCAGTAATGCTTTAAGATTGCGTAATTTTCAACCAGGAGTTAGATAAAAAGCAAAAGTAATCTTTCCAATTAATTAATTATCTCAATCAAACTAATCTCACAAATCATAGTTAAGACGTTTCCAATTAATTAATCATCTCAATCAAACTAATCTCACAAATCATAGTTAAGACAGTGCTGAAAATAACTGTTTTTAAAAGTTGTTCATGATAGGAATAGATCAACCGCTTCACTGCAAGTGAAAACCCTAAACATGAACACCAATATAGATAATCTTAACTCGGTTCGTAAACCTAAAATTTTCAATCAATCAGCCAGTTTTGTTGAGGGTTGGTATTGGGTATTACCTTCTCAATCTTTGGGAGTGGGTGAGGTTAAAGCTGTAACTATTTTTGGCAAAGATTTAGTAGTATATCGTGGCAAAGATAGACGTGCAGTTATCCTAGATGCTTACTGTCCTCACATGGGTACAAGTTTAGCTGAAGGTAAAATTGAGGGTAATGAATTACGCTGTGTTTTACATCGGTGGAAATTTGATGCAGAAGGTATTTGTGTTGATGTTCCTAATTTAGATGAACCCGTATCTCTGAAAGCAAAAACTTGGCCAGCAGCCGAACAATATGGGATGATTTGGGTTTGGACTGGGGAAACTCCTCAACAACCTTTACCTTTTGTTTTAGATTGGGAAAACCAAGATTTTGATTTTTCTCTCGGTTCGCAATTTAGTATTGATTGTCATCCCAATATCTTACTTCTTCAAGGTATTGATACTCAACAAATTAATCTAGTTCATAAATTACCATTAAAGATGGTTTTGGAGAAGCAAGAACTAAATCAAAATGCAATTATTTTTAGCACTATTACAAATATTAATGGTAAATCATTTTGGCTAAATCTTTACCGGCGGTTTTTTAATAATTCTCTGATTTACAGTGTTTGTTATTGGTATGGAACAACGTGTATAGTTTCTTTTACTAATGAGTCTACACATTTACATATAATATTTACAACTCGGATATTACCAGGGGGAAAAACTGAAGGACAAACCCTATTAATGTCCAAAAAACGTAAAGGTATTTTAGGGAAATTGATTAATAAATTGATGTTAAAGCTAGGGAGAAAAATTAGCGATCGCTTACTCAAAACCAATGATAGAATTTTACAAACCATGCAGTTTGATTTAAAAACTCCCCTCAAAGATGATTTATCAATTATGCAATTTATCAACCATTTAGAACGACAAAAACCCCTCACATGGGAAAGTTGGCTATTAGTACGGTCACGGGAACGGGAAGAAGAAGTGCGTGAAGAGAGAGAAAAACGCGAAAAATGGCGAGATGAATTAGTTAATGACTGAAAATCTAGATTTTAACAATAAAAATGAAGTGGACTCGCCACTTCATCAATTCCCAGGTAGAACCTAAAAATGAGTATAACGACTAAAAAATTTTAAAATCGTATAAATACATACTAATTTTTGTGTTTCGCTGTTATTTGGTTTTTATACTCTGTGGAATGAGGATATTTTTCAGCAATTTGGGAATTTGAGATGGACTATCAGCGACAGGAATTTTTGCAGACTCAAAAGCAGCTAATTTACTTTCGGCTGTGCCAAAATTAGCAGAACGGCCAATTACAGTTGCCAAAGTCCCTGTTTGTTGCCAATTTTGTGCCGGTGGTGCGTGTCTACCAGCAATATAGGCAATTACAGGTTTATCAATTGCTTCCGTAATATATTGCGCTGCTGCTTCTTCACTTCCCCCTCCCGGTTGGCCAATTAATACAATTGCTTCTGTGGTGTCATCTTCATCGAGAATTTGTAACCATTGGAGGAATGAAGAACCAACAATAGCATCACTACCAATACTTACACTAATTGACTGTCCTAAACCTGCTTTTGTTAATTCCCAAGCTACTTCGTAAGTGAGGGTACTGCTACGACTGACAATTCCCACAGAACCAGGGATGTAAAATTCCCGCTCGTGAGTACCTAGAAGAATTTTGCCAGGAACAATAATTCCTGGACTATTGGGTCCAATAATTAAAGTTTCACAAGCTTCTGTTTTGCGAAGTAGTTGCACCATATCCAGAGGTGGTACACCAGCAGTGATAATAATAATTTGCGGAATATTAGAGGCGATCGCTTCTAATGCTGCATCCAAAACTTGATAAGGTTGAACACAAATAATTGTGGTATCAATCTGTCCAAATTTCTCCACAACCTCCTCCACTAAATCAAATACTGGCAAATTATAAATTTGCTGTCCACCACACCCAGGATTAACACCAGCTACTAAATTTGTGCCATAAGCTTGCATTTGAGCAATATGAGTTGCTGAGATAAATTCACAAAAGCCCTGAATTAAAACTTTACTTTCTGGCGTTAAGTTCATAATTTGTTAGTTGTTAGTTGTCAGTTGTCAGTTGTTATTGAGTATTCAATTTTTAATTTTTAATTGATTACCTATTCCCTTTTTTAACCACAGGTATCTTCGCTAAACGAACTGCTTCCTTGACTGCTTCATCTAAATTTTCTACAACTACGAGCGATTGGTGAGAGATTTTGAGTGTGGCTAAATATTCTCTAACCTGATTAAATTCAGAACCCGCTAAACGTAAGACTAACCGGGGTAAATTTAACTGTTGCTGACTCTTGTTACCATTAGATCCTGACACCGGAGATATAATTTCACTTCTGTCTGATTCGAGAAATTTGGTGATAATTTCTGGAAGTTTGTCAACTTGAGGAATAGTCCCCAAAAAGTTGATCAGAATAACTTGAATACTCTGGTCCTCAGCCAAAGTTTTCAAACTGCTGACTAGGCGATCACTAAAAGTTGTCGGTGTGGTATCACTCATAAACAAATGGCGCAAATTGATACATTTACCAGGCTTACCACTGACATTAACAATTGCATCCAATGTTGTTAATACAGAACCTTTACCATTACCTAAGATTCCAATTTTACCGCCCATTTCCAAACTATCCCAGTTACCCAACAAACCATTCCTTTTTTGATCACCATCACGACGGACGATCATTTTTGCGGCCATGTCGGCTATTTCGGGATGACGGTTAATGGCTCGTTCATTCACCCTGACTTTACCATTGAGAGCCATCACTTGGCCAATAGAGTTCACACCCAGAGGATGAATCTCTACTAAGTCCAAATCTTTTTGGATAAATAACTGGTACAGTTTCTCGACAATATCGCTCACAGACTGCATTAATGCGCCCTGTAAACCCATTTTTAAAGCCAGTCGTCTGGCATAAAATGGAGAAAATTCTTGTTCTACAACTACGTGCTGAATTTTTTCCCCTGCTGTTTCCCATTCGATATTTGCTTCTTGAGAACCCAACAAAACGGGACGATATAGCGCAGTATCTAAAACTACAGCTAGATAAAACTCCTCTTGGGCATCATACTTTGATTCTGCCAGTAACACTTCTGGCAATTGTCCCCAAATTGGGAGATTAAATATATTCTGTGCGGCAGCGATCGCATCAATCGTAGTTTCTACAATCCTGACTCCACCAGCTTTTTCCCTTTCCCCAGCTTGTACCTGGGATTTTAGTACAATCGGGTAACGAATTTTTAACCGCTTTAAATCTGTAGGATGATCTATTCTTTGGGATGGTAAAATAGGAATCCCAATTTTACCAAACCATTCTTTAACTTGATATTCCAATAAATCCATTGAGACACACCTTGTATTGACAAGTCCAACCCACTTTCTTTGATGCTATCTGATATTTTGCAAGATACCGAAAATTATAGAATTTGGCTTTGGTGAATTGAAAAATTTATTTTGCCATTGGATTGTCTAATTTATAATCTAGCTGTATAAAAAAATAGAAGTCTAAATCATTACCCATTGACTGTGTTTTTCGTGACAAATTTAACCTTGTGCTAGAAACTGATTCTATTGGGTATAAAATCTGGGGTGAAAATTGCTCCCAATGATCCCAATTGCTAGTTTCCCATCCCTTGATAATCAAAACTATATATAAAGAGTGGCGGTAACGCTTTATGAAAGCAACAGTTCAACAAGAAGATCTACAACTTTTAGGCGATATTTTGCAGGAAAGACTAGTAGCGGCAGTACCTGATAGTCAGGATTTCCGGGTGAAATGCGCTGTCAAAAATGATGAATTGATGATTTTAACTCAACACCCTCACGGTGTGACAGTTAACACTAAGCAAGTTTTTGAAGTCTTAGAACAAGCACTACAATGGCAATTTAACTACCAAACCCAACGGGTGCAATTTTTCTTGCGAGTTGTGGGAGAAAAACTTCCCTATGCTAAACATTTCCTCGATTTTCAGATTCCGACAGTAGATACAGAAAAGGAAACTGAGTATGGATTTCAGATTCCGACAGTAGAGACAGAAAAAGAGCGGGAAACTGCAAATGACACTCTCTTTATGCCTATTGATTTTCCAAGCTCATCATCTCCATTTGCAGAAACAGAAAAAGAACCCATTGGTGATTCATTTCTCTCCGATGCCGAAGAACCCTTCTCAAATTATTCATCACCAGACTCAATTTTATACAATCCATCTCTGGATATGGATGAAGATGAATCTGAGGAAGTTGAAGAAAAATTTGATCCTTTTGCCAATGTCCCAGATAAACCCAAAAAAAGACAGTTATCACTATCACTTCCGCCTCTACCTATCATTATCGGTACGGCTGTAGCTATCGCCCTCCTTTCCGGTGGTGGCGTTTTCTTTCTCCATCGTGGTTGTGTAATTTCTGAGTGTAAAGAATTACAAACAGCCCAGCAATTTAAGAGTAATTATCCACAGCAGATCAAACGTACCAAATCAGAAAAAGACTTGTTAGCATTGCAGCAACAACTAGATGCGGTAGTTGCAGATTTGCAAAAAATTCCTCAGTGGTCCCCTCGTTCTCAAGAATCTCAGATATTAGTTAACAGTTTTTCTGAACAGTCCACAAAAATCAATCAGGTGCTAAAAGCTTTACAGATGGCATCTTTGGCACAGAAAACAACTCAAACCCCCGCTAAAAGTTTGGATGAATTACGCAATAGACAAAAGTTATGGAGACAGGCAATCACCTCATTAGAGATAATTAAGCCTAGTAATGAACTCTATGGATTGGTAAAAGCTAATTTACCAAGCTATCAAAACAGTTTAAAGAGTGTTAATCAGCAGTTAATTAAAGAAGAAACATGGCTACAAAAAATTGCCAATGCCAAAACTTCAGGGGAAGACGCTACTAAACGTCAAGTTACTGCTAAATCTGCTGTTGAATGGCAAAAGGTAGAATCTGATTTGCAGACAGCAATTAATACCCTAAAAATTATCCCTATAGATAGTTTAGGAATTGAGGATGCACGCAAACTATTAGCAGATTACCAACCAAAAATCATTGTGGCACGCGATCGCGCTAAAAAAGAACAATCATCAGCCACATCCTATCAACAGGCTATCAAAGCCGCTAATCAAGCTAAAGCCTATAGTAATCAAAATCAATGGCAGGGTGCAGTCAAATCTTGGGAGCAGGCTGTACAAAATGCCAAACAAGTGAGTCAAGATAGTTTTTATTTCAATCAAGCTAAATCCCTTGTTGAAACCTATACAATCTCTCTTAAACAAGCCCAGGAACAATTCCAACTCTATGGTGATTTAACCCAAACTCGCGCTGAACTCAACAGCACTTGTACCAGTAGAATTAAGATTTGTACTTTTACTATCGAAAATCAAAAAATTAATGTCCGCTTAACTCCTGAGTATGACCGATTATTTCAAGCTAATAATCCAGAAATACAAAGTCACTTCCAAAGCTTACAAGAAGCTCTCAAAGTCATTAGTCAAAATTCTCAACTGCCTGTATTTATCTATAATTCCCAAGGACAGGAAAGGTATATGCGGCAACCACAGTAGGGGATTGGGTAATTTTGTTCTTTCTTATTCTTCCTTTTTGTTCCTACGTCCTGATTGGGCGCAAGCCCTGCGCCCCTACCTCCTGACTCAAATCCCCAGGTGATTTTGCAATGCTTGACGCATTTCGGTGACGGGGACTGTTTCCTGTTGTAACCAGATTTTTAAAGCGGCTGCACCTTGTTGGACTAGCATTTCTAAACCATCAATAATAATTGCTCCTTGTTTTTCGGCTAGGTGCAAAAATTTGGTGGGTTTAGGGATATAAATTAAATCATAGGCGATCGCATCACCAGGCAAATAACTAATTTCTTGGCTACTCAATGGCGATTCATCAACATGGGGATACATTCCAATCGGGGTAGTATTTACCAGGAGGTTAGCTTGGTGGAGTAGGTTCGGTAATTCTGGCCATTCATGGACTTGAAATTTATCTGCAAAGGGTGAATTTTGCCAACTTTGATGAAATGCTTGTAATTTCTGCAAATTCCGCCCGACAACGTGAATTTCTGCCAAACCAAGTTGAATACAACCAGCAACCACAGCCCTCGCAGCCCCACCATTCCCTAAAATTACCGCTTTTTTCTGACTCCAATCTTGATGATATGTGGTTTGTAAAGGAGCAATAAATCCTTCGACATCTGTGTTTGTTCCCACCCATTTATCACCTTGACGAGTGACAGTATTCACTGCACCGATAGCTTGAGCAATTGGGGAAATTTCCGATAATAACGCCAATATTGCTTGTTTATGGGGAATGGTGATACTAAATCCTACTACACCAATACTAGCAAAACCTGCGATCGCTGTCTCTAAATTTTCTGGTGAAATTGGAAAAGGCAAATATACATAATCTAATCCTATTTTAGCCAAGGCGGCATTGTGCATCAGTGGTGAAAGGGAATGTTCTACAGGATGTCCAATTACTCCCAAAAGTTTCGTTTTTCCAGTAATCATTTTTATTAGTTGTCAGTTGTTAGTGGTCAGTTGTCAGTGGTTAGTTGTTTAATAATTTGATTTACAATTATTTAAAGTAACTTAATATTTCTTTGTAATATGCAAACAAGTATCGCTCCCTCCACAAATCCGATTCCTGGTCAATACTGGCAATGGCGCGGACACAATGTGTACTATGTACAAGCAGGAGAAGTAAAAGCCCAGCGTCCACCCTTGCTATTAGTACATGGTTTTGGTGCTTCCACAGACCATTGGCGCAAGAATATCACAGAATTGAGTGCAGATTTCCAAGTATTTGCCATTGACTTGTTAGGATTTGGGCGTTCAGCAAAACCTAATTTACAATATAGCGGTGACTTGTGGCGCGACCAACTCCATGATTTTATCAGGGAAGTCATTGGTAAAAAAACAATTTTAGCTGGTAATTCCTTGGGTGGTTACGCTTGTTTATGCGTTGCTTCCCAATGTCCTGACAGTGCTGCTGGTGTGGTATTACTTAATAGTGCTGGGCCATTTTCCCAACCAGAAAATCAAATTCAACCTGCTATAAATCCTTTGCAAAAACTTTTGGGTAAATCTGTTAAATGGTTTTTTAAACAAAGGTTAGCGCAATCTTTGTTATTTCAATATACACGCCAAAAGTGGGTAATTCGCCGAACTTTAGAAAAAGTTTATCTTGATCAAAGTGCAATTACAGATCAATTAGTAGCAGAAATTCAGCGTCCGGCTTTTGATAAAGGGGCTTTAGATGTATTTGTTTCTGTTTTTAGTAGTCCTCAAGGAGCGAAAGTTGACATTTTACTGAAACAATTAACTTGTCCGTTATTGTTATTATGGGGAGAAGCAGATCCTTGGATGAAAGCGCGAGAACGTTCTCAAAAGTTTCATGAATATTATCCCCAATTAACAGAATATTTTCTCACAGCCGGTCATTGTCCCCATGACGAAATTCCCGAACAAGTGAATTCACATTTACGTGATTGGGTAATTAGTTTGAGTTAAAGATAATATGGGCGGGCAGGATGCCCACCCCACAATATTTTAAATTGGTACTCTAGGCAATTGACATCTTTCTGAAGGTATATTTATTTAGTTATAAATTGGTAATATCAGATTTTAATAATTATCTCTTGAGACTCACGTATATAAATCAAAAAACTTTAACACTAAGAATATCACTCATGTTTATAAAAATAAAATTCTCGATATAATGACACAATCTTTAGACACAAAACCACAGGTTCAGGAATTGCGTAAACTGCTTGAAGGTCTTGAATGTGGGATGTTAACCACAGTTGATGATGATGGCACTTTACATAGTCGTCCCATGTCAATGTGGAATGAAATTGACAATGATGCTACGCTGTGGTTTTTTACCTTAGCTAATTCCCATAAAGTTGTAGAAATCCAACATCATCAACAGGTGAATGTGAGTTTTTCCGCACCTAATCAAGAACGATATGTTTCAATATTAGGTACAGCACAATTGACAAAAGATCGTCATCAGTTGGCAGAAAAATGGCAACCAAAATTACAAACTTGGTTTCCCCAAGGAATAGATGAACCCAATCTTGCGTTACTGAAAGTCAAAGTTAATAAAGTAGATTATTGGGAAAGTTCATCTAGTTTTATGCCGCAAACAATTAGTTTTTTAGAACTCTCACATCGTTAAATTTTAATACCCAAAATACCCATATCCCTAACTTCTGGAAGAAGTCGGGGATCTCTCAAAATCATCCTAAAAATAACTTATATGCAGGATTATCACTTTCATGCCAATAGTGATAACCAAGATTGTCTAAAAATAATTGCCATTCTGTTGTTTCATGGGGGGGAACTTGCATTCCTACGACAATTCGTCCATAGTCTGCACCATTATTGCGATAATGAAATAAGCTAATATTCCAATCAGGAGACATGGAAGTTACAAATTGCATTAAAGCACCGGGACGTTCAGGAAATTCAAAGCGATAAAGGAGTTCATTTTCTGCAAGGGGAGAATGTCCTCCTACCATGTGACGTAAATGCAGTTTTGTTAATTCATCATCTGTTAAATCTATGGTTTTTAAACCGTGAGATTCAAAATTTGCGACCATTTTCGCAGCGTCGGCACGATTTTCTATTTGCACACCTACAAAAATATGCGCTTCTTTTTCGTTAGCAATGCGATAGTTAAATTCTGTGAGGTTGCGTTTACCAATACATTCACAAAATTTTCTTAAACTACCTCTTTCTTCGGGAATTCTGACTGCAAAAATGGCTTCTCGACGTTCTCCAAATTCTGCTCGTTCAGCGACAAAACGCAAGCGGTCAAAGTTCATGTTAGCACCGCAAGCAACGGCGACGAGGGTTTGATCTTGAATTTGTTCCCGTTCTGCATAGAGTTTTGCGCCAGCGATCGCTAATGCCCCCGCAGGTTCTAAAATAGAACGAGTATCTTCAAACACGTCTTTAATTGCCGCACAGGTGGCATCTGTATCTACTAAAATAATTTCATCTACATATTGTTGACATAGCCGGAAGGTTTCTTCTCCTACTTCCCGCACCGCTACACCGTCCGCAAATAAACCTACCTGAGACAACCGCACTCTTTCGCCAGCTTGCAATGATTGATACATGGCGTTAGCGTCCACAGGTTCAACACCAATAATTTTAATATCGGGACGCAACCGTTTAACATAAGCCGCAATACCGGAAATTAACCCACCACCACCAATGGCGACAAAAATGGCGTGAATAGGTTGCTGATATTGGCGGAGGATTTCCATACCAATTGTTCCCTGGCCAGCAATCACTTCAGGATCATCAAAGGGATGTATAAAGGTTAACCCTTTTTCTGCTTCCAGTTGTCGGGCGTGGGCGTAAGCATCATCATAGTTATTGCCATGTAATACAACTTCTCCTCCCCGTGCTTTGACGGCGTTTATTTTTACCTGGGGCGTAATCACGGGCATGACAATGATGGCTTTTGTTCCCAAGCGACTGGCTGCTAAGGCTACTCCTTGGGCATGATTCCCCGCAGAAGCCGCTATGACACCCTGTTTAAGTAAGTCTGGGGTGAGATTGACCATTTTGTTATATGCGCCCCGCAGTTTGAAGGAGAAGACTGATTGCATATCTTCCCTTTTGAGGAGGAGTTTGTTATTAATGCGGTGAGAGAGAACAGGGGCATATTCTAGGGGTGTTTCTTGGGCTACATCATAGACGCGGGCGGTGAGGATTTGTACCAGGTAGTCGCAATACATATCAAGGAGGGAATTGGGGTTGGATGTTAATTCTACCGCTTGTTGGGTAGTTGAGGTGAAGTGGTCAGATTTATTATTGTTGATATATTCGCTATAATCATAATTATAAAGATATAATCACTACTGTAAATTTTGAAACTCTATAAATTCTCAATCATATTGCTTATTGCATGAGTGCAAGTTATAATCAAGCTATAGTTTGATAGTTTTTATCATCCAACATGGTAAATTATTTTACTACAAAAACTGCTTACATTTAATTATAGAAAAGATATTTATATGAAATTACACACCTTGGAAATAAAAAACTTTCGTGCTATTAAAGATATCTCTTTAGATTTTACCGATTTACTTAGTCGTCCTCGACCTATCAATTTAATTGTCGGTCCTAATAGTTCTGGTAAAACTTCAATTTTAGATGCAATTCATGTAGTAGTTAAAGTATTTGAAAATCCAACTAAACCATCACTAAGAGACGGATTGGAATATAATGTACAACAATTGGTTAGAGGTAGAGGTAATATTGCTCAAATAACATTTGAATATTCCATTGAAAGAAATGAAGCAGAAGCAATTAATAGAGTTTTTTCCTCTCTTAAGCTAAATCAAAATTTTGATTTTTCCAAAGAAGATGTTCCTCCTCTAAATAGTCCGGCAAAAGTGATTTGGAGTTTTCCAAATTTTGCCCAATCTAAAACCCAACATGACTTTAGGTATGAGCCGAAGAATGCTGTACAAGTTCTAGGTGCAAGAGGGCGTGCATCTAAAACAGTATCATCTAATCTTCAGAATTATGAAATTTTTGATAAAATTGGTGGTGTTTGCTACTTAGACCAAAGACGTACTGTACGACTACTAAAAAACTTCAAGAATGCAGATAAAAAGAATACACATAGTGAGGTTTTATCATGGTTAAATGAATATTATCGTAAAGATTTAACATGGAATGAAGAAAAATATGGGGAATCCTATTGGAAGAGAGTTCAAAGATTATTTAATAAAATTTGTTATCCTTCGGAATTAATAGGTTTAGAGTCTGGTCCCTCTTCCGATACACTAATTTTAAAAAAAAAGGGTATGGAATATGATTTACTACAAATGAGTTCAGGGGAACATCAGATTTTAAGAATTTTAGTTGGTTTAGCAGCAGATACGGCGAAAAACTCCATTGTTCTTATTGACGAAGTTGAACTACATTTACATCCTGCTTGGCAAAAAAGATTAATTCAAGTTTTGCGCGAAGATGACTCAAATAATCAATATATTTTTACCACTCATTCCCCAACAGTAGCAAAAATGTTTTATGATTCGGAAATTATTAATTTGGGTGATTTGGAAGAAAAATAATGGAAATATTTAAAGATTTTTTATATATCCTCATTGAAGGAAAGGAAATTTCATTTATAAATAGATCCATTGGAAATTTAATTTCTGCAAATATTCTGCCTAAGATAAACTATGATGTTATCGAGGTTGGTGGTAGCGGAAACTTTAATACTATTGCGAAAATTTTATATATTGATCGTAGTTTGCACAAGCATATACCTGTTATTGCAATTAAGGATCGAGATTTTACCGAGCAACACAAAATTAATGAAGAGAATAATAAGAATGATTCTAATTTAATTGAGAATAAAGCAGCTAAAATAGTCTATTGGCAAAGACATGAATGGGAAAATTATCTTTTGGAAGAAACTGCAACTATAGCTAATATCTTAAATCAGTTACCTACTCAAGCTAAAGGCAAAAAACCATATAAAAGAAATACACAAAATACATTAACAAAAGAACAATTAGATAAATGGCTAATAGCACCTTGGCAAAATTCTATATGTAATGAATTAGTTGAGTGTTTAAGATTTCGCTTTATACAAAATTACGAAAGATTAAAATTAGATAAACCACAAAATCAGATATCCTCTTTAGATGAGATTGAGATTTGGTTTAAAGACCAAATACAAATAAAGGGTGGAGAATCTCAAACAAAAATACAATATTTAGAAACAATACTCGATAATAAATTACAAGAGATGACATGGAAATCTTGGTTTAATGACCCTATGATGCTAGATATTGATCAAGCAAAGAGATTATTTCAGGGTAGAGAGGCATTGAAACATTTGTTTGATAAAGCATCCCATTGTCTATCCATACGTGAGCTTAAATATGATATTTTTGTTGAGGAAATGCTTTTACCAGAAATAGAAAAGAATATTAATTCTGCTATTCTTCATGATATAGGTTTAATGTTAAATGTTTATTTTCAACAAGCTGCCAATTTAACAGGAATAGAATAAATTTTATATCCCTCTTTAAAATCCCGGAGTTTTTTAAATGGTTTCTACAGAACTGCTCAACAGCCTACATACTCTCAGCCGTGCAGATAAACTGTACATTATGCAGGTTTTGATATCTGAACTAGGGAAAGGATTCATCCTGTAAATCCTTTAATCCTGGAAATCCTGATTCAGACAAAATAAATCATCAGAATGTTTCTCTATCTGGTTGTTCTGGTTGTGGATGTCTGATAAATGTATCATCCTGAATACAACCATAAAAATCACTCAGTTTTGTTGTGTTTTGATTTGGTGATACTATTTCAAAAAACTCCTCAGTCAATGGGGGAATATCAGAATAGTCAATATCCTCATCTGACATTGAATCTAAAGCTTGCCAATTAGTCCGTGAGATATTGTTCACATCTTTTTTGTTCATAATTAAATTTAAAACATCCGGAAAATGTCCATTATCCACTACAAACCGCATACGGTGTGCATTACCCACCCGACACCACCTAAAAATTTCCCCAAATGAGATAAAATTCTTATATAGAATAGAAAACAGACTTGATATACATTACTAACTAAGCGTAATTCCCAATGACCACTAACCGCCATTACCACATTATTACCTTCGGTTGCCAAATGAATAAGGCCGACTCTGAGCGCATGGCTGGCATCTTAGAAGACATGGGCTTTGAGTGGTCAGACGACCCAAATCAAGCAGATGTAATCCTTTACAACACCTGCACCATTCGGGATAATGCGGAACAAAAAGTATATTCTTATTTAGGTAGACAGGCCAAACGCAAGCAAGAACAACCTGATTTAACTTTGATTGTTGCTGGTTGTGTTGCCCAACAAGAAGGGGAAGCTTTACTGCGACGAGTCCCAGAATTGGATTTAGTCATGGGACCCCAACACGCTAACCGTCTGAAAGATTTGCTAGAGTCGGTTTTTGCAGGTAATCAAGTTGTCGCTACCGAAGAAGTTCATATTTTTGAAGATATCACCCAACCCCGTCGAGATAGTCAGGTAACAGCTTGGGTAAATATCATTTATGGCTGTAATGAACGTTGTACTTATTGCGTAGTTCCCAACGTGCGCGGTGTGGAACAGTCCCGCACACCAGAATCTATCCGTGCGGAAATTGAACTGTTAGCAAGACAAGGGTACAAAGAAATTACGCTCCTGGGTCAAAATATTGACGCTTATGGGCGGGATTTACCCGGTTCTACACCAGAAGGTCGTCACCTGCACACATTGACAGATTTACTCTATTATGTTCATGATGTACCGGGAATTGAACGCATTAGATTTGCCACCAGTCACCCCCGTTATTTTACAGAAAGATTAATTAAAGCTTGTGCCGATTTGCCCAAAGTTTGCGAACATTTTCATATTCCCTTTCAATCTGGAGATAATGAGCTTTTAAAAGCGATGTCACGGGGTTATACTCACGAAAAATATCGCCGAATTATTGATACTATTCGGCGGTATATGCCAGATGCGTCAATTAGTGCTGATGCAATTGTGGGTTTTCCGGGTGAGACAGAGGAACAGTTTGAAAATACTTTGAAATTGACGGCAGATATCGGCTTTGATATGTTGAATACTGCGGCTTATTCTCCCCGTCCTGGGACACCTGCGGCTTTGTGGGATAATCAATTGAGTGAAGAAGTAAAAAGCGATCGCTTGCAAAGATTAAATCATTTAGTTAATATCAAAGCAGCCGAGCGATCGCAGCGTTACTTTGGTCGCATTGAAGAAGTATTAGTAGAAGCTCAAAACACCAAAGACACAAATCAGGTCATGGGAAGAACTGGAGGAAATCGGCTCACCTTCTTTACTGGTGATATTAATGAACTTAAAGGGCAAATAGTCAAGGTAAAAATTACCGAAATTCGCGCTTTTAGTTTAACTGGAGAAGCGGTGGAAGTCCGTCACGCAGTGACAGTTTAACAAAATATAGGATTGGGGAGCGGGAAGATTTAGCGGCTTTGAGTCCTTATTTAACCATTCCTATCAAGCGTTTTGGCGATTATCTAATTGATCTTGATACGATTCCACCAGCACTTGAGGAGACGTTAAATTTAGGCTTTTGAGTAAATTTGTTACAAAACTTTACGTCGTGATAAATTTTGCGCGGATCTTATCTTTACCCCAACTACTCTAGGAGAGCCTGGATTATTTTCAGCTTTGGCTTGATTACAAAAGAAAATAATCAGTATATTTCTAAATATATAAAAGTAGCTAAACATTAATCTTACCTTTGATTGATGTAGATCATGTCTGTATTTTGAGAGTATGTAAGGTGTTTACGTGCTAATCGGAATTAATAATGACGATACATAAAATAAACATTGGTTTAACAGAACAGCAGCGTCACGGTGTGATGAATTTGCTAAATCTTGATTTAGCAGATGCTTATGTACTGCTAGTAAAAACAAAAAAGTATCATTGGGATGTTGTCGGTCCTCAGTTTCGCACATTGCATCAACTTTGGGAAGAACACTATCAAGAACTGACAATCAATATTGATAAAATAGCTGAAAGAATTCGGACTTTGGGCTGTTATCCAACTGGCACAATGGAAGGATTTCTAAATCTTGCTACTCTCAAAGAACATAGCGGTGAAATTCCTACAGCAACCGGAATGGTAACTCAATTGGTAGAAGATCATGAGCAGATTATTCGCAATTTAAGAAATCATATAGATCAGTGTAGTGAAGAATTTCATGATCAAGGTTCTGCTGATTTTTTAACTGAATTGATGAAAAAACATGAAGAAATGGCTTGGATGTTGCGCTCATTTATTGAAGGACAAGCATTAGAACCAGATGGTAAAAAACAACCATCAAAAACTAAAGTTCCTGTGGGTGTGTAATTGATAATTGTTAACACAAAATATTAGGAGTAAAGAAGTGCCAGAAGGATATCAAGCAGAGCGTACCATCTCCGCTGTATTTAAAGAAGAGAAACAAATTGATACTGTAATTCGGCGGTTACTAGATAGAAATGTCCCTAAGGATAATATTTCCGTAATGGGCAGAAATTTCCAGTCAGAAACACGAATTTCTGGTTTTATTACGAAGCGAGATGTGATTCTGGGAGGTTTGCGAACAGGAGCAATTTTTGGTTCTTTGTTTGGTTCGTTCTTGAGTTTGCTCACAGGTGTAGGTGTATTGTTTGTTCCCTTTGTCGGGCCAATTGTGGCAGCAGGTCCAATTGGGGCGATATTATTGGGGGCTGCAAGTGGAGCGATCGCTGGTAGTGCTGGTGCAGGTTTAGTATCAGTTCTGACTGCTTTAGGAATGCCAGAAGACAAAGCTACACTCTATCAAACCCGCTTAGAAGCTGGTGAATTTTTAGTGATGGTAGAAGTACCGAGCGAGCGCAGTGGCGAATTTCAATTAATTCTCGAAAGTGCTGGTGCTGAAGAAATTAACACAATTGAAAAAACACTACCTCATCCTTGTCCGGGAATCTGCAACAGTGCAGATGATTTATCTCCTGAAGTTCGCACTCATCTTTCCCCAGAAGCCCAGCGGATATTCATGCAACGTTATAATATTGCACTGAATGAAAATATGGACGAACTTACTTCTGAACAAATGGCTTGGGATGAAGTTCACAAACAATTTGATGAAGACGAAAATGGAGTTTGGTCAAAAGTGAAAGTTTTGCGCTAGGAATATGCAAACAACAAATTGCACAATCTAGCAAAAAAATATTTACCCAGTTACAGCACTTTCTGGTGTTATGAGGTACAAGAACCCCACCCCCAACCCCCTCCCATATCAAAAGTTTATCCTTTTCTTCCCCCCGCAGCCCTGGGGATTGAGGGGGGTGCGATGAGGGGGCTAAAATGTACCTCATAAGAGCGGAAACCGCTGTATTAATTTAGAGGAATACTTTTGTGGTGCGGGCATCTTGCCCGCTATCTAGCGCCAGGAACAGGTTAATTGCCCCTAGATTTATTCGTATCCCCTCAATTTTATGTCGCCACCGGATTTAGAAGCAATAAATTCTGATCAATGAAGATATCCCGGAAAGACAAGATATTGTTACAATATTTAACAACGTTGATTTAACTGGTGGCTTCTTCATGATGGTTAAGACACTTCCCCCTAGTTCTCGAATAAGTCAGGAGGACAGTCGCGGAGGCGAGTTGTCCGTGATTGAAGTAGTAGCGGAACAAAGTACACAGACTTTAGTAATCAAGTCGGCGGAAACTTCACGAGTGCCAAGACATCAGGCGCGGGTGACAACAGGATCTGAACCGGAGACGCTGCTGTATGATCCAGTGGAAATACAAGAACAATATAGTGGGCGATTTTGGCAAGTTATCCGGCGGATTTTGACAGTTCTTAAACCAATTTTTTCCTTTGCATTTGGGTTGTGGTGGGATAAGCAATGGGGAATTTTGGTTAAAAATGAACAACGTCGCGCTGTTCAACTCAGAGAATTATTAACAAAGTTAGGTCCGGCTTACATTAAAATTGGTCAAGCTTTATCTACTAGACCAGATTTAGTACCACCAACTTACTTAGAAGAATTAACTAGACTCCAAGATCAATTACCAGCTTTTCCTAATGAAATAGCTTACCAATTTATTGAGGAAGAATTGGGAGCGCCACCGGCAGAAATTTATGCAGAATTGTCGGCTCAACCCATTGCGGCTGCTTCCTTGGGACAGGTATATAAAGGAAAGTTGAAAACTGGGGAAGAAGTAGCGATTAAAGTACAACGCCCAGATTTACGGGAAAGAATTACTATTGATTTGTATATTTTGCGGAATCTGGCTGCTTGGGTACAGCGGAATGTTAAGCGAGTCCGCAGTGATTTAGTCGGGATTTTGGATGAGTTAGGCGATCGCATTTTTGAAGAAATGGATTATATTCATGAAGGCGAAAATGCTGAACGCTTTTTTGAATTATATGGTCACATGAAGGATATTTATGTGCCAAAAATTTACTGGGAATACACCAACCGTCGCGTTTTAACGATGGAGTGGATTAACGGCATCAAATTAACTCAACCCGAAAAAATTGCCGCTATAGGAATCAATGCGCGGTATTTAGTTGAAGTTGGTATTCAGTGTTCCCTGCGTCAGTTATTAGAACATGGATTTTTCCATGCTGACCCTCATCCAGGCAACTTGTTAGCTACTATGGATGGTAAGTTGGCTTATCTCGACTTTGGGATGATGAGCGAAGTTAAACCAGCCCAACGTTATGGTTTAATTGAAGCAATTGTTCACGTTGTTAACCGGGAATTTGATAGTTTAGCAAAAGACTATGTAAAGTTAGAATTCCTCACTCCAGAAACCGATCTTACCCCGATCATTCCTGCTTTTGCCAAGGTATTTGCTAACGCTGAAGGTGCAAGTGTAGCGGATTTGAATATTAAAAGCATCACCGATGATTTATCGGCTCTAATGTATGAATATCCTTTCCGCGTTCCCCCCTATTACGCTTTAATTATTCGTTCTCTTGTGACTTTGGAAGGGATTGCAATTTATATAGATCCAAATTTTAAAGTTCTCAGTGAGGCTTATCCTTATGTTGCTAAAAGGTTATTAACAGATCCCGCAGATGAGTTAAGAACATCATTACAAGAGTTACTTTTTAAAGATGGTAAATTCCGCTGGAATCGTTTGGAGAACCTGTTAAAAAATGCCCGTAGTAACCAAGAATATGATCTGAACTTAGTTCTCAATCAAGGAGTAGAATTTCTCTCTTCTGAACGGGGTTCATTTATTCGTGACAGATTAGTTGATGAATTTTTTAACAGTATAGATGCTGTTAGTAAAAATGCTTTGCATAACTTCACCTATCTACTCCGAGAAAGGGTAGGAATAACCACAGTAAACCAAATCCCCTCAGCAACGATTGAACAACAACAAACCTTAGAATATATTAAACGTATTGCTGGTATTTTGCGGGAAACTAAAGGCTTTGATGCGACAAAACTAGCTCCTCAATTAGCCCAAGTCATTATTAATCCGGGAGTCCAGCGTTTAGGTCAACAAATTGCTAATCGCGTTACCCAAAAAGCCGTAACTCGGATAATTCGGGAATTATTAGCATCTGAATAATGTCTTAACTGTGATTTTTCTGATTAATTAATTGTCTTAACTGTGATTTTTCTGATTTAGATGATTAAGATGATTAATTATCACAAAAATCAGATTAATCACAAAAATCATAGTTTAGATGATTAATTATCACAAAAATCATAGTTTAGATGATTAATTAATCACGCAAATCATAGTTCTGATGTTTTTCTTCTAAAGCTTCAATTTGTTCACGACGGGCTTCTAATTCCAAACTACGACGGGCTAAATCTTGATTTTGTAAAGTTAAATTTTGTTGCCAACTTTCCATTTTTTCTGCTTCATGCTTGAGAAATTCGGGAGTAACTCCTGTGGAAAGATAAGTTTGTACTAGATTAATTACCCAGTCTTTAGCATCTTGAACTGTTTCAATCTCACCATTAGCAGAAATTTCAACTAACACCAATAAGTTATTGCTTATGGTATTTTCATTTCCTAAAAGAATTAAAGTTTCTATAGCTAACGTCACGCTATCGGAAATTGTCAGCCAAAAATTTTCTGATTCTTGACGTGCTAATAAATGTAATTGATACTGGCCTGAAAAATCATTTTTATGTACTTGGGCAAGATATAACATAATTTTACTTTGTTACTAATTTAAATATTTAGGTATTTGGGGACTGGGGACTGGGAACTGGCCAAAAGCAGAAAGTTCTTAATTCATTACCCATTACCAATTACCAATTACCCATTACCCATTACCCATTACCCATTACCAATTACCAATCACCAATCCCCCATTCTACTTATACTAAACTACGCAGGCGCTCACGCAAAATTTCTGCTTGTTTTTCAGCTTCGGCTAAAGTAACCCTAGCACTCTGAACTACATCTGTGGGGGCTTTATCTACAAACTTAGAATTGCTTAATCTAGCGCTTAAAGATTGGGCTTCCGCTTCGGCTTTTTGCAGACTTTTCTCTAGTTTTGCCCGCACAACTTCAATATCTACAACTCCTTTTAAGGGAATTACTACCTGTACAGTTCCAACAACACCAGCAATGGAATTTTCTTTTTCCTGGGGTGCGGTTGGTGGTAATTCCGGTTCAGTTGGTGTTTCACTGGGTGGGAAGTATTTTGCAAATAACTCAAGTCTAGCTTCAGCATTGAGTAAATAGCGGAAACCAAACCAACCGACATAACCCAAACCAATTATTTCAAAGCTAGTACCAAAGACGGGAATATCTAAAGCAGTATTACCAACAAATACAGCCACTCGCAAACCGATAAGCGCGATAACTGTTAAAGCAATTATCTGAATTCCACCCCAATATTTATTATCTTCAACTGTAACAATCTCTTCGGGAATAACAACAGGATTAGCATCAACAATTGTTAAAGTTTCCACCTTAGCTAAATCTTGAATATAAGCTTGTCCAGCGGTGAGAATAAATCTTTCACTTTCGCTTTCACTTTGCAAATTTGCAGTAATTTTTACCCCTGGTTTAATATCTGCTTCTGCTCGTAAATTGCGAATTGTGCGAATTGTGCCAATTAACAAATCAAACTGTATTTCCAAAGCTGAATCAATGAAATTTTCATCTGCTTCAGGATAGGATTGCAAAGGTAAAAGTTGGGGATTTTCAGCGGGTTGTTGGGTGAGAGTTTGCCAAATTTCCTCAGTAATGTGAGGCATAAAGGGATGCAATAATTTTAAAATCCCTTCTAAAATGTAGGCAATGATTTGTTGGGCAACTTTGCGAGAAGTGGGTTCTGCATCTTTCTGTAATCTGGATTTAACTAATTCAATATACCAATCACAGAAATCACCTCGAATAAACTCATAAAGTCCCTTTGCTGCTTCTCCTAAACCATAATTATCAATGTCATGATTAGTTTGTTTAACAACTTGGTTAAAACGGGAAAGAATCCACTTATCACTTAATTCTGTGGGAACTGGTTGACCTAATTGGGCTGGGGTTTGTCCATCCAAATTCATCATCACAAATCGGGCAGCATTCCACAACTTATTGGCAAAATTGCGAGAAGCTTCTACCGAAATAGATTCATCTTTTTTGCGGTCATATTCTAAGCGAATATCTTGACCAGCCCCAGCTACTTCCTTAATTAAGGTATAGCGTAAAGCATCAGTTCCATATTTGGCAATCAACAATAAAGGATCAATGCCATTATTTGCCGATTTCGACATTTTCTTATTATTTTCATCTCGCACCAAACCGTGAATATAAACAGTTTTAAACGGCATTTTTCCGGTAAAATGTGTTCCCATCATGGTCATTCTCGCTACCCAGAAAAAGATAATGTCAAAACCAGTAACGAGGGTAGCCGTGGGATAATATGCCGCTAAATCTTCTGTTTCTTCAGGCCAACCTAAAGTTGAAAATGGCCAAAGTCCAGAAGAAAACCAAGTATCTAAAACATCGGGGTCTTGTGTTAATTTCACATCTTCCCCAAATTGGGCTTTGGCTTTTTGTAGCGCTTCTGCTTCATTGCGGGCAACAAAATAAGGCGTTGAATCAGTAATTTCTCCTTCCGTTTCGCTGACAGCATACCAAGCGGGAATTTGATGACCCCACCACAACTGCCGAGAAATACACCAATCACGCAGATTTACTAACCAATCACGATAAACTTTAGACCAACGTTGGGGAACAATTTCTGGAGAATCTTGATTATCGAGGAAATCTAAGGTTTTATCAGCCAGAGGACGGATTTTGACAAACCATTGGGTAGAAAGCAGAGGTTCAACAGGGACTTTTCCGCGATCGCTATAAGGTACTGTATGTTTATATTCCTCAACTTTGACTAGAACGCCATCAGCTTCTAAACGGGCTACCACATTTTTCCGCGCCACAAAGCGGTCTTGTCCTTGGAACTCACCGGCATTTTCATTTAATGTGCCGTCCTTATTCATAATATTAATGAACGGCAAATCATGACGTTTACCCATTTCAAAGTCATTGGGGTCATGGGCGGGTGTTACCTTGACGCAACCAGTCCCAAAAGCCGGGTCAACCAATTCATCACCAATAATGGGGATTTCCCGGTTCATAATTGGTAAAGTCAGAGTTTTGCCAATCAGGTGTTTATATCTGTCGTCACTGGGGTTAACAGCCACACCCGTATCACCTAACATAGTTTCCGGGCGAGTTGTCGCCACTTCCAAAAAGCCAGAACCGTCGCTAAGGGGATAACGGAAATACCACAGATTCCCATTTACTTCCTTGGGTTCTACTTCCAAATCAGACACCGCTGAACCAGAAGCAGGACACCAATTGACTAAATAGTTACTACGATGAATTAGTCCTTCTTCATGGAGGCGAATAAATGCTTCTAAAACAGATTTTGATAAACCTTCATCTAAAGTAAAGCGCTCCCTTGTCCAGTCTACGGATACACCTAACCGTTTTAACTGATTAATAATTGTGCCACCAGATTCGGCTTTCCATTGCCAAGCGCGTTCTAGGAACTTTTCCCGCCCTAAGTCATGGCGAGTTTTGCCTTCGGCTTTGAGTTGCTTTTCTAAAATCGTTTGCACTGCAATACTGGCGTGGTCAGTTCCTGGTAGCCACAGGGTATTCCGTCCTTTCATGCGGTGGTAGCGCACCAGGGTGTCAATGATAGCCCCTTCAAAGGCGTGACCCATGTGCAAACTGCCGGTCACGTTAGGTGGAGGGATAACGATGCAGTAGGGTTCGCCCTTGTGGTTGGGGTCAGCTTTATAAACTTGGTTGTCTTCCCAGAATTTTTGCCATTTGGCTTCTGTGGAGAAGGCTTCGTAAAGACTGGGGAGATTAGGAATAGTTACGGTCATGCTGGGAATAATAATTTTATGACAACTTTACTAAATTTTGCCACAGGCAAGGAGGTTAGAACATTCTTAAAATCTCAAAATCAGTGATAACAAGGTTTTTACTTTTGCCTCTTGCTTCTTGCCTTGTGCCATAACTCCTGATTCGGTGATTCCTGCTATAGAATCAAACTTGAAAACATATTCAGAAATTCTTGAATAGAAATATGCTTTTTTCCTGATTAATATGGTATAAAAAAGCATAGTAGCCACTGAAGGTATATGTTAGTAAAAGGGAAAATATGAGAATTTTAGTGACGGGTGGTGCTGGATTTATTGGTTCTCATCTGATTGACCGACTCATGAATGATGGACATGAAGTCATTTGTTTGGATAATTTCTATACAGGAAAGAAGCATAATCTCCTTAAATGGCTAGATCATCATAATTTTGAAATGATCCGTCACGACATCACCGAACCAATTCGGTTAGAAGTGGATCAAGTTTATCATCTGGCTTGTCCGGCTTCTCCAGTCCATTACCAGTATAACCCGATTAAAACTGTTAAAACTAACGTTATTGGCACACTCAATATGTTGGGTTTGGCTAAACGGGTTAAAGCTAGATTTTTATTAGCTTCCACCAGCGAAGTCTACGGAGATCCAGAAGTTCATCCCCAAACCGAAGAGTATCGAGGCTGCGTCAATCCCATTGGGATTCGGTCATGTTATGACGAAGGCAAAAGAATGGCGGAAACCCTAGCATTTGACTATCACAGAGAGAATAACGTTGAGATTCGAGTTGCCAGAATATTCAACACCTATGGACCAAGAATGCTGGAAAATGATGGTCGCGTAGTTAGCAATTTTGTCGCGCAAGCATTACAAGGTATTCCTTTAACTGTTTACGGTGAAGGTCAACAAACCCGGAGTTTTTGCTACGTTTCTGACTTAGTAGATGGACTAATGCGATTAATGAATGGTGAACATACAGGCCCCATAAATCTGGGTAATCCTGATGAATACACTATTCTAGAACTAGCTCAGGCAGTGCAAAATTTAATCAACCCAGATGCACAGATTAAATTTGAACCCCTACCGGCTGATGATCCTCGTCGTCGTCGTCCCGATATTACCAAGGCGAAAACTTTGTTAAATTGGGAACCAACTATTCCTTTACAAGCAGGGTTGAAACTGATGATCGAAGATTTCCGTCAACGTGTTAAAAATAACAATTAATTAGTTGTTTATTTATTTATCACCAATCATTTAACTGTAAAAAAACGAGGGGTTAAAAAATGCGTGTTTGCGTAATTGGTACTGGTTATGTTGGCTTGGTTACGGGTGCTTGTTTGGCTCACATTGGCCATGATGTAATTTGCATAGATAATAACGAAGAAAAAGTAAAATTAATGAAGTCTGGGCAGTCGCCAATTTTTGAGCCAGGACTCTCAGAAATTATGCAGTCTGCCATCAATGGTGGCAAGATTCAATTTTCTAGTGATCTCGCTGCTGGTGTGACTCACGGAGAAATTCTATTTATTGCTGTAGGAACGCCCCCTTTACCCAATGGTGAAAGCGACACCCGTTATGTAGAAGCTGTAGCTCGTGGCATTGGGGAAAACCTCAGTGGTGGTTATAAGGTCATTGTTAACAAATCTACCGTCCCCATTGGTTCTGGTGACTGGGTAAGAATGATTGTTTTAGACGGGATTGCGGAACGTCAAAAAACATTGCTGGCATCTGGTGATACAGCCAGTGATGAAAAATTATCGGAGATTGCTCACCAGTTTGATGTAGTTAGTAATCCAGAGTTTCTACGGGAAGGTTCAGCAGTTTATGATACCTTTAATCCTGATCGGATTGTCTTAGGTGGTAATAGTCAACAAGCCACCGGCATGATGAAAGAATTATATGCCCCCATTGTAGAACGCAAATTTGCGGCTGATCAGTCTTTACCTCCTGTTCCAGTCCTAGTTACAGACTTAAGTTCCGCAGAAATGATCAAATATGCGGCTAACGCCTTTTTAGCCACCAAGATTAGTTTTATTAATGAAGTTGCCAATATTTGCGATCGCGTTGGTGCGGATGTTACCCAGGTAGCAAAAGGCATCGGTTTAGATTCCCGCATTGGTAAAAAATTCTTACAAGCTGGGATTGGCTGGGGTGGTTCATGCTTCCCTAAAGATGTTTCCGCTCTCATTCACACCGCTGATGATTATGGCTATGAAGCCCAACTGATGAAAGCCGCTGTCAGTGTCAATGAACGCCAACGCTTAATTGCCCTAGAAAAACTTCAACAGGCTCTGAAAATCCTCAAAGGTAAAACTGTGGGATTACTTGGTTTAACCTTTAAACCAGATACCGACGATTTACGGGACGCACCCGCACTGATATTGATTGAACAACTCAACCGACTGGGAGCTAAAGTCAAGGCTTATGACCCCATTATTTCCCAAACAGGAATGCGTCATGGTCTTTCTGGTGTATTAGTAGAAACTGATGCTGAAAGACTAGCGGATGGCTGTGATGCTTTGGTACTTGTCACAGAGTGGGAACAGTTCAGCACTTTGGACTATGGAAAAATGGCAAAATTGATGCTCCACCCCGTCATGATTGATGGTCGTAATTTCCTTGACCCCCAAACAATGATCAGGGCTGGATTCCAATATGTGGGCGTGGGAAGGTAAAAAATTAAAAATTAAAAAACAGAAATTGTATAAGTTTTTTAATTCTTAATTAAATCGCCGCCCAGAGTCAACTAGGCGGCGTTAATTTTTTGGCAACTTTTTTTCAATTTCCAGAGCTGCGAGGAATTCTTTCTATTTCTGCATACCCGCTAAAAATCAATCTTTGACCTTCTGTTTCTAAACGATTTAGTCGCATTTTTACCCCATCTAAGTCAAAGCGATCTAAATCAACCATATTATCCAAAATTTCTACCAATGCCAGACTTAAAGTCTGGGAAATTTCTCTTTGTGCTTCTGGAACTCCCTCAAGTTCAATCTTCGGTTCTTTGAAAGAAACCCGCCTTCTTCTTTCAATCCCGATCCCAATTGTCATACTTAGGGGTATGAGTTGTCCGTTGTTTAAATCGGCTTTAGCTACCAAATGTAAGCGATTTTCAGGTAATAGCTTAACCTGAACTTCAGTAAAGGAAACTGGTTCACCTTCAGATATTGCCATCAAAGTGGGTTCAGAAAGGTTCAGCAGGCGCTTTTTCACCAGTTCCGACTCAAAAGCCCGATTAATGCCTACTTCTGATAAAATTACCTGCGCTACGGCTTGGGTGGGTTGTTTGAGAGTCAGTTTGCCACTTAAAACCGAGCCGAAGTCAATGGCGACTGCATCGGTTTCAAAGGACATTTCCTCAACTGCAAAGTCTTTACGAATTACTAAGCCGCGACCGTTCATTTGAAAGCTATCAATGCTGCCTTGCAACAGTTTGCTGGAGGGATAGCAGCGCACAAAGACTTCTACCGACTCGCTCATGCTAAACAGGTGGCGAATCGTTTGGCTGGCGACTGTGTTGAGCATTCGCTCTCCCCAATCGGTACTTTTGGGATCTGTTAAACCAGTAAGTCCGCCGAACATTAGGTTTTAATCTCTAGAAGTTCTTTATATTTTTGTAACAAATTGTGAACAATTGTGCAAGCGATCCCCTGATTTAATATGCTGATGACTTAGAACAGGATAACTGATGGTTTATTGATATTTGGGGACTGGGGACTGGGGACTGGGTAATTTTCTTCTTTCTCCTGACTCCTTCTTCAAAGTGCTTATAGTCTAAGTTTATCTCAGTATGTAAAGTTTTGTTAGGCTGTTCAACGCTTTACTCCCTAGAGGTAGATGACAGTGAGAACCAAACTTATATAGTACAAAATTATTATATAAGTTTTTGGCTGTCACCTATCACAGAGAACAGTTTAAAATCCGCGTAGTTTTTCTGGTAGAAACAATCAACAATTGTTCTATCTTGACTAATTAATTTGGAAAATTTAGGATATACTTTCTTTTCAAGCATCATGCAGTTAGTTAAGACGCATATTTTTGTGACTTTTAATTGAGTTTTCACTCCTTTTTTACCTATGACAATTAAACTCACTGTTCCGGGAATGGCTTGTTCTGCTTGTGCTAATAATATTACCAATGCAGTTAAAGCTGTTGATGCTAATGCTATTGTGGAAGCTGATACCAAAACCAAGTTTGTCAATGTAGAAACTCAAGCTTCAGAAACTGCTATTAAAGAAGCTTTGATTGCTGCTGGTTATCCTCCTGCTTAAAATCAAATCCCCGATTTCTTTGAGAAGTCGGGGATCTTGTTATTTCGGCTGAATATGATGGGAAATTTGGAAATTATTTCTCCTTTATATTTATATTCTGTCTAATTTCTTCAACACTTAATTTTAAAACTTGTGCAATTTGTTCTATAGTTAACCCCAATCCTATCAAACCGGGAACGGCTTCTAATTTAGCTTTAAGTTCCCCTTCTTCTTTTGCTTCTTGATAAAATCGGGTTTGTTTTAACTCACTTAATCCAAACATGGCTTCTATTTCCTCCCTATTCATTCTAGGAAACTTGTAAATTAAAATCGTCTCGATGATTTGCAATACTTGTTGCTGTTGAAGTTGAGAATCTATCTCTTGTTTAGTTCTATTGATTAATTCTCTAGCTTGAGTAATTGCCTTATCGTCCTTAGCGATGATTAGTTTTATTGTAGCAATACCAATGGGTAAAGATGTTGTTTCTCCTAATTCATCGAGATAAATAACTCTAACCCGCTGACTGGTGAAGAATTCTTGATAATGTTGAATATCTCTTGTATCTATGCTGCGCGTTGGATAGATAACTACAGCATTCCAATGATTTTTGGGTTTGTTTTGGCGAATGTAAAGAAATATTTCGACAAAGAGTCTATCGTAGAGATCCTCATCTGATTGAAATTGGACTTCTAAAAAGTAAATAGGGTTATCTATACTTTGATTAGGTAAGAAAACTCCATCTATTCTGAAGGCTGTTTGTTTGACTTCAACTGATGAAAATTGATAACTTTCGGCTAATTGGGGAGAGTTACCAATGAGTTCAAAAAATATGCTGGGTATTTCTTGAAACAAACGGTAAAATATGCTATCTGTTTTCATTTTGAAAATTTATTTTAGATGCAATTAATCAATCAGATCTATAGATTGTTTTCCATAATCTAGCCTTTTTATATAAGTTGTAAATTGACTATTTTTCGATATTGGATAGTATTTGTGCAAATTGCGTCACAATATGTTAGAATTATAGCAAAATATGACAACTATTCAAAGTTAATTTGACATAATTTTGTCTTTTGTCAAGTTGAAGCCTAAAATCTACATTTTTTTGGAGTTTTCGAGTTTATGACAACCTCACAGGAGAGGATTATCCCGACGGATTTGCGAGGTGAAATGTCGCGGTCTTATCTAGAATACGCCATGAGCGTCATTGTAGGTCGGGCGCTGCCAGATGCTAGGGATGGTCTTAAACCTGTGCATCGTCGCATCCTCTATGCCATGCACGAACTGGGTTTACTACATGATCGCCCCTTTAGAAAATGCGCCCGTGTAGTCGGGGAAGTATTGGGTAAATATCACCCCCACGGTGACACGGCAGTGTATGATGCCTTGGTGCGGATGGCGCAGGATTTCTCCATGCGATCGCCTCTCATCAGTGGACATGGTAACTTTGGTTCAGTAGACAATGATCCGCCGGCGGCAATGCGGTACACTGAGTGTCGTCTGCACGCCTTAACCAGTGTGGCTCTCCTCCAAGATATTGAAGCCGAAACCGTAGATTTTGCCGATAACTTCGATGGTTCGCAACAAGAACCCACAGTTTTACCCTCTCGCATTCCCCAACTGCTGTTAAATGGTTCTTCGGGAATTGCAGTGGGAATGGCTACAAATATTCCTCCGCATAACTTGGGAGAATTAATTGATGGATTAGTGGCACTAATTCACAATCCTGAAATAACTGATATGCAGTTAATGCAGTATATTCACGGTCCCGATTTCCCTACCGGGGCGCAGATTTTGGGAGTTAGTGGCATTAAAGAAGCTTACAGCACTGGACGCGGTTCAATTACCATGCGGGGTGTGGCTAATATTGAAACCCTTACCCAACGCAACCGTCCAGAACGGGAAGCAATTATTATTACCGAATTGCCTTACCAAACCAACAAAGCGGCATTAATTGAAAAAATTGCCGAGTTGGTGAATGATAAACGCATTGATGGCATTTCCGATATCCGGGACGAGAGCGATCGCGACGGCATGAGAATCGTCATAGAATTAAAACGAGATGCCTATCCCCGCGTTGTTTTAAACAACCTTTATAAACAAACCCCTTTACAGTCTAATTTTGGGGCGAATATGTTGGCATTAGTCAACAGTGAACCTCAAACCCTCAACCTCAAACGTTTCCTCAGCGTCTTTCTAGATTTCCGCATTCTCTCCATTGAACGCCGGACTCGCTATGAACTACGGAAAGCCCAGGAACGAGATCACTTATTGCAAGGATTATTAATTGCCCTGTCACGATTAGATGCAATTATTGTTTTAATTCGTCATGCACCAGACGCACCCACAGCCAAAGGTGAGTTAATCACCACTTACGGACTTTCGGAAGTGCAAGCAGACGCAATTTTGCAAATGCAACTCCGCCGATTAACAGCACTAGAAGCCGATAAAATTCGCCTCGAACATGACGATTTACAAGTTAAAATTACCGACTTAGAGGATATTTTAGCTAGACGGGAACGGGTGCTAGAAATTATTGAAACCGAAATCAGTCAAATCAAAACCAGCTTTGCCACACCCCGGAGAACAGTAATTACTCATGGGGAAGGAGACATAGATGATATTGATTTAATTGCCAATGAAAAAGCAATCATTCTGGTGACAGAACAAGGTTACATCAAACGGATGCCCGTCAATACCTTTGAATCTCAAAGCCGCGCTACCAGAGGCAAAGCGGGTGCGAAAGTTAAAGATGATGATACCATTGAGCATTTCTTGACCTGCTGCGACCATGATAGTATCTTATTCTTTAGCGATCGCGGAGTCGTCTACTGCCTAAGAGCATATCAGATTCCTGTCAGTTCTCGCACCAGTCGAGGGACACCGATTGTGCAAATGTTGCCCATTCCCAAAGAAGAGAAAATCACCTCCATTGTCCCCGTAGACGAATTTAGCAGCGAAGAATATCTCGTCATGCTCACCAAAGGCGGTAACATCAAAAAAACTGTCCTAGAAGCATTTAGCCACATTCGCGCCAACGGATTAATTGCCATATCCTTAGAAGAAGGCGACCAACTGCGCTGGGTCAGAAGAGCTAGAGTAGAAGACAGCATCATTATCGGTTCACGTCAAGGTATGGCCATTCACTTCCGCTGTACCCATGATCAACTGCGTCCCCTGGGTAGAGCCACTCGTGGTGTAAAATCCATGAAACTCAAGAATAAAGACGAACTCATAGGCATGGACATCCTGCCAGCAGCCGTTCTCGATACCTTGGATACCGTCATAGAAGCGGAAATCGAAGAAATCGAAGAAACCGCAGAAATTGAAGAAATTGTAGAAACCGCAGAAATTGCCGAAATCGAAAATACTGAAGAAATCGTAGAAGTCACCAACACCAACAGTATTGGACCTTGGGTATTAGTGATTACTATGGGCGGTTATGGCAAACGCGTTCCCGTTTCTCAATTCCGACTGCAAAACCGCGCCGGACAAGGTTTAATGGCTACCAAATTCAAAAACCGCAAAACCAAAGACAAATTAGCCACCTTGCGAATTGTTAACAGCGACGAAGAAATCATGATGGCTACCAATCGCGGTATCATTATTCGCCAAGCCGTTAATGCCATTTCTATCCAATCAAGATCAGCCACCGGAGTTAGAGTGCAACGTCTAGACGAAGATGATGCCATCACCGGAGTAGCAATTGTTCCCCCCGACACAGGTGATAATGGCGAACTAGAAGAAGCAGAATAGACAATTAACAAGATCCCGGACTTCTTAGAGAAGTCGGGGATATAAATTCCTTTAGGTAGTTTAGGACACAAGGAGATGATCAAACTCGGACACCAAAAGATTTCCAAAACCATCATATATTATACCTTATCCTTCATCAGTGGCATATTCATGGGAACAACTGTCGCCCCTATTGGTGGATGGTTCTTAGCCTGGATTGCCCTTGTTCCTCTGTGGATATTAGTTATTAACTATACATCTAAAACCGATCCCCCTGCCCCCCGCCCCCTGCCCCTTGCCTTGATTTGGGGTATCGGTTATCACGGAGTTGCCTTGTCATGGATTAGAGGGATTCATCCTATGGATTGGTTGGGTGTTCCCTGGTTGCCTAGTTTAACTATTACCCTCCTTTGTTGGGCATTTATTAGCCTCTGGGGGGGAATCTTAGTCTCTGTTTGGGCGGCTTTAATGCTGCGTCTAGATAGGGGAAACCCCTGGTTGCGTGTTATAATTGGTACAGCCCTTTGGTGTGGCTTAGAAAGCCTCTGGAGTGCTGGTCCTCTGTGGTGGAGTTCTCTGGCTTACACTCAATCACCGCAAAATCTGGTAATTTTACATTTAGGACAGCTTTCAGGACCAAATACTGTGACTGCGGTAATTGTGGCGTTTAATGGGTTAATTGCGGAATATCTCACCCTAAGACGCAGAGGCACAAAGGAGGGAGAAATCGCTATTTATTTAGCTTTTTCTCTGTTTATTATGGCTCATTTAATTGGCTTTTTTCTCTATAGTCAACCACTGGTAGAAAAATCGAATACAGCGATAAAGATTGGTGTTATTCAAGGTAATATTCCTAATAAAATTAAGGTTCTTCCTGAAGGTTTGCGGCGGGCGATGACAGGTTACACTGAAGGATATTTGAATTTAACTAATCAAGATGTGGAAGCTGTTCTTATCCCAGAAGCTGCTATACCTATTTTTTCCCGTTCTTTATCCCAAACTCCTTTATTAGCTGCTATTCAAGCCAAAGGTGTAACAGCTTGGATAGGTGCATTTGGTGAACAAGGAACTAGTTATACAAATAGTTTATTTACTGTTCTTAGTCATGGAGAAATCACTAGCCGTTATGATAAATCTAAACTTGTGCCATTGGGAGAATATATTCCTTTTGAAAATATTTTAGGGGGAATTATTCAACGTTTATCACCACTAGAAGCACATCAAGTTCCGGGTAAAGCCAAGCAAATTTTTGATACTCCTTTCGGAAGAGTAATTGTTGGTATTTGTTATGAATCAGCTTTTGCGGAAAATTTCCGTTATCAAGCTTCTATGGGGGGGAAATTTATTCTCAGTTCTTCTAATGATGCCCATTATACGGCAGCAATGGCAGATCAACATCATGCCCAGGATATCATGCGGGCAATTGAAACCGATAGATGGGCTGTGAGGGCAACAAATACAGGCTATTCCGCATTTGTTAATCCTCACGGGCAAACTCTATGGAAATCGGCTTATAATACCTATCAAACCTACGCAGAAACTATTTATCCTCGACAAACTAAAACCTTATATGTGCGGTGGGGTGATTGGTTGATGCCTTTATTATTAACTTTATCTGCTGTTACATGGTTTATTCACGGGAATCATGCCAATGTTTAATTATTGCCACCCAGATGGGAGTAAATCCCAAAAATATCGCTAGATTACGCAATAAATCAATATTACTGTGTTTAATAGCGATCGCTATTAATGCCCAAAATGTAACACCAGCATAAGCAATATCTTTGTACCTGAAGACAATGACAGCCGCAATGATTGTTGCTATCACCAACATAATTATAGTCCATACCTGACTATTAATCCCCCAAGCATTCCAACCATAAAAATATAGCGCACAAGCCACATTTACCACAGTTGCGACACTAATCCAAGCTAAATAAATACTAACAGGAATATGTAAACATAACTTTCTCCTGTTAGATACACGCTTTTTCCCAATCCCTAAAATATGATAAGTAACCATCAGCGGTACTAAAATACCGAACATAGCCACGACAGAAAAAGCAAAAAGTCTCAAGAGAAATAAATACACCCAAATACTTTGAAAAACAGCAGCAATAACTAACAGATATCCTATTTTGCGTAAATCCGCGTCCTGTTTTTGTTGGGGGAGAACTTGATAAATTGCTAAAACAAATAATCCTAAATAAATGAGTCCCCAGACGACAAAAGCATAGTTAGCAGGGATAATCAATACATCCTTAAATACAGTGTTAGAAATTGCCCCTATACTTAGTCCATTGAGGGGAAAAATATTTGATGAGACATTCACCACAAAAGCAACAACAATAGTAACTAAAGTTGCCAGTTGTCTGATAGAATCTTGGTAATTGTTAGAGGTAGATTGCTGCATAGATTAGATGAATTATGCATTGACATAAATATAGCAGAAGGCAAGGGGCAAGAGTAAAAACCTTGTCATTGCTGACTTTGAGATTTTTGAACAGTAAGGTTTGATTTTTCCACAATTAGCCAGAGATTGCTATCTATCCAAGGGTACTTGACAAAAGTTAGAAATGACAAAATTTCATAATTAAACACTATCGTTAATTTAGATAAGTCCTATTTTCAATAGACATCTGGTGAAAAAGATTGTAGGGACAATTCATGAATTGTCCCTACCAGGGTTTCAGATTACGCACATTTAATTACCGGAGATATCTAATGATTACCAAGTAGGATCACTAAAAAGATGGATTGTTAACTTATCTTTGTTTGGTGGAACTGCGGTAATACAAGCCCGAACAATTTCCCCATCATCTAATTCTACTGTACAAGCGTGGCAAGTCCCCATAAGACAACCAGTAGGAATTGATACTCCAGCCCGTTCCGCAACATCTAATAACGGTTCTCCGACTTCGGCATTAACGGTAATATCATCTGGTAAAAAGTTAATTTGCATAGTCATTTTTTAGTTTTGAGTTATTAAGAATTAACAATTGTGCTTCTGCTCTATTTCCTATCACCTAATCATTTTGACACAAAGTGCGATAACTTTGCTCTCTATAGGCATCGCTTCTGGTAATTGTTGAATTATATAGTAGATAATCCTTTAATATATGGCAATTACTTTTGAATAAACTTGCCAATGTAATATCTGACAACTTCCGTAAAATTACATGACCTTGACCACTACCAGCAGCCAATATTTTACCATCTGGACTAAAACTGACACTGGTTAACTCTTCGGCATCACCTTTTAAAACCATGAGTAAAACACCTTCTTGATTCCACAATCTGATTTTATTTTTATCAGCACTGCTAGAAGCAAGAATTTTACCATCATGTGACCAAGCTACAGCTAAAACAGCGTCTTTATGACCTAGTAAAGTTTTTAGTAGCTTACCTTCTTTACTCCACAATTTTATAGTCTGATCGGTACTTGCTGATGCGATAATTTGACTATCAGGATGAAAACTAACGCTATTCACTACAGATGTATGACCGAGTAAAGTTTTTAATAACTTACCTTCCCGACTCCATAGTTTAATTGTGTTGTCTTGACTAGTAGTCTGTCAAGAACTAATTGACGGATTCAGAACTTACCCAATTGGCTTGCTTTGTAGGGTGCGTCAGACTCGATAATTCATCAACAATCAACCGATATTTGACATCTGACGCACACCTGACGACTGAACCCGTCATTTTCCGATTGACAGACTACTAGCTTTTAGTTCTAAATTGGCACGATCTAGTAATTCTTTATTAATTGATTGGAGAATATTTTCTGTGCGTGAATTTCCAAAAAAGTATAAATTTAAATGTAGTACGTACTACATAAAAGATGGATAGCTATCATAGATTATTTTCTCTAAGCGCGAAAAACCAGCTATATAGCCAGTTTTAAATTCATAGTTATCATATCAAATCTGCAATCAATACTGATTAATAGTGTAGCAATATATTTTGACACCAAAATCGCATATGTAATAAATCACACATTATTGAGATATAAATATCAATGTGAAAATAAAGATACAAATAAAAATATTACTAATAGTTAATCCGTGTTGGATTAGGAAACCAGTAAAAACCTCCCTGGTTAGAGACTGACCCAGATAAAATAGTTAACGAATACTGTCTAACAAATGTTTCCCACTTTTCTTACTCATGACCTCTCCACAAGACGTAGATACAATAAATTCCCCAAATTTTCCCGATTTAGACCCAGAAGCATCCAGCAAACCACCTATTAACCCGCTAGATGAATTACCAGGGGAAGTGGAAATGTCCATTTTTGACCACCTGGAGGAATTGCGGCAAAGAATTTTCTATGCCCTCATTGTGGTAGTAGTGGGTATTATCGGTTGTTTTATCTTGGTTAAACCCCTAGTACAGCTACTAGAAGTTCCTGCTCACGGCGTTAAATTTCTGCAATTAGCTCCAGGAGAATTTTTCTTTGTCTCCATGAAAGTAGCAGCTTACGGTGGTTTAATCCTGGCTACTCCCTTCATTCTTTATCAAATTATCCAGTTTGTACTTCCTGGCCTCACCGTGCGGGAACGGCGTTTAGTCATCCCTGTGGTACTAGGTTCAAGCGTATTATTTGTATGCGGCTTGATTTTCGCTTATGTAGCACTCATTCCCGCTGCTTTACAATTCTTCATTAACTATGGTGCTGATGTTGTTGAGCAACTTTGGTCAATTGATAAGTATTTTGATTTTGTGCTGTTATTGTTATTCACCACAGGACTAGCATTTCAAGTTCCGGTTATTCAAATTTTGCTCGCTACCTTGGGAATTGTCTCCTCACAAATCATGTTAAAAGGTTGGCGTTATGTAATTATGGCAGCAATAATTTTAGGAGCAGTACTGACACCTTCTACAGATCCTCTGACCCAAAGTCTTTTAGCTGGTGCGGTTTTAGGACTATACTTTGGGGGGATTGGACTGGTGAAAATGATTGGTAAATAATTGAAGTTGTCAGTTGTTCGTTATTTCCTAATCAGTAACTTGCGTTATCAAATTACATTAATTGTTAATCGCTATGCAGAAAGCCAGTTATCCTCATTGCTATCCTATAAAATGAGGCTTGATAAATTAGTTTTGTCAACGCTGGCTAATTTATAGCTAACGTTATCTAAAACCAACTTAACTTTAACTTTTACAATAGGGATACTTCACAAGCATGGCTCAAGAGCGCACGTTACCCACATTTAATACTGCCACAGTCCAAATCACCAAAGAAGAAGGATTGGGCTTATACGAAGATATGACATTAGGGCGTTTATTTGAAGATAAATGTGCCGAAATGTACTATAGAGGAAAAATGTTTGGTTTTGTCCACCTATACAACGGACAAGAAGCAGTTTGTAGCGGCATTGTCAAAGGTGCAATGCGCCCCGGTGAAGATTTCGTTTCCAGCACCTACCGTGACCACGTTCATGCTTTGAGTGCCGGAGTCCCCGCACGAGAAGTCATGGCAGAATTATTTGGTAAAGCCACAGGTTGCAGTAAAGGGCGCGGTGGTTCTATGCATATGTTTTCTGCGGAACATCGCCTATTAGGTGGTTATGCTTTCGTTGCCGAAGGTATTCCTGTGGCTGCTGGTGCAGCTTTCCAATCTAAATACCGTCGGGAAGTTCTGGGAGACAAAACCGCTGACCAAGTAACCGCTTGCTTCTTTGGTGACGGTGCTGCTAACAACGGTCAATTTTTTGAAACATTGAATATGGCAGCTTTATGGAAATTGCCAATTCTCTTTGTGGTAGAAAATAATAAGTGGGCAATTGGTATGTCTCACGAACGGGCAACTTCCCAACCAGAGATCTACAAAAAAGCCAGTGTGTTTAACATGGTGGGTGTGGAAGTTGACGGCATGGATGTTCTAGCAGTGCGTCAGGTGGCTCAAGAAGCCGTAGCCCGCGCTCGTGCTGGAGAAGGTCCAACTCTAATCGAAGCCATGACTTATCGCTTCCGGGGTCATTCTCTAGCTGACCCAGACGAAATGCGAAGCAAAGAAGAAAAAGAATTTTGGTTTGCTCGTGACCCCATTAAAAAGTTAGCTGGTTATTTAGTAGAACAAAATCTAGCTACAGAAGCAGAACTCAAAGATATTGAAAAGAAAATTCAGGCTGTGATTGAGGACGCGGTTAAATTTGCCGAAAGCAGCCCTGAACCAGATCCTAGCGAGTTATATCGCTTTATTTTTGCAGAAGACGTTTAAATTAGGGACTGGGGACTGGGGACTGGGGACTGGGGACTAGGGACTAGCACTAGGGACTGGGAGAAATTTCTTTCCTATCACAACGGACAACGGACAACGGACAACGGACAACTAACAACTAACAACTAACAAAATCATGTTTACCATTGATATTCAAGAACAACAATACAAAACCTACATCCTGTCTGATAAAACCGCTGGTACACAAATAGAAGTTGTCCCCGAAAGAGGCGGTATCATCACTCGTTGGCTGGTGCAAGGTCAAGAAATATTTTACCTAGACTCTGAACGCTTTACTCATCCTGATTTGAGCGTTAGAGGTGGCAATCCAATTTTGTTTCCTCTTTGCGGTAATTTACCTGATAATACTTACAGCGTCGACGGAAAAGAGTATACTATTAAACAACATGGCTTTGCTCGTGAATTGCCTTGGACAGTAACAACGCAAAATACTGAAGGTAAGGCTAGTGTAACTGTAGTTCTCAGCAGCAACGAGGAAACAAAGGCAGTTTATCCTTTTGATTTTCAACTCGCTTTTACCTACGAACTCCAAGGTAATACCTTAGTAGTGCGTCAGGAATATAAAAATCTGTCATCTACACCCATGCCATTTTCCGCTGGTTTCCACCCTTATTTCCTCTGTGGGGATAAAAATCAGCTAGAAGTGGAACTTCCTTCTGGAGAATATCAAGATAACAAAACCAAGGAATTTCACGCCTTTAACGGCAAATTTGACTTTAGCCAAGATGAAATTGATTTTGCCTTTGGAGGACTCACCAGTAAATCAGCCACAGTCACAGATAACAGCCGCAGGTTGAAGCTAACCCTCGATTACGATGATTTCTCTACCTGGTTGGTGTTTTGGACTGTTAAAGGCAAAGAATTCTACTGTCTAGAGCCTTGGAGTGCCACCCGCAATGCTTTCAACACTGGTGAAAACCTGACTGTGTTAGCTCCGGGAGCGAGTTGTACTGCTTCTTTTGGGTTAACGGCAAATTTTTTCTAGAAACCCCTTGACAAAACCATAGCTGTTGATGGTATATTGATAAAGTTGGAAAAACAGCAAAAGGGTGGCTAACTCAACGGTAGAGTACTCGGCTTTTAACCGATTTGTTCCGGGTTCGAATCCCGGGCCACCCATTCTCAAGACTCAAGTATAATTGCCTTTGCCAATTACAAGATGTAAGATTATTCATAGGCATCTGCAAAGAAAAATTTTAGACAAGTGATTGAGATCAGTCTAAAAACTCAGTAACACCTTCATAATTGTCAAACTTAGAATAAAATTCTTCAACTTTCCTTGATTGATTAATTAAACAGAAATGCGGAAGGATTGACCAATAACTTGAAAATCTTCTGTTTGTTGATTTCTAAGTTTGGCACGAATTTGAGTAAATTGGCTAACAACGTCTGGTTTATAGAGTTTTTCTCCACATTTTGAACAAACTTCTGCTTCTACATGGATAATGGCGGTGTTATTTCCTCCTTTTAGCATTTTTTCAATTTGCTTAGTTTCTAACTCACCTTGACAAGTGGGACATTTTTGGTTTTTCATACTCATACTTCCTGATGTGCCAATTAATCCAGTGTTGAGCCTGGGAACTATCAACAGGGACTAAAATTGCAGTGCTGCTATTTATGATCATAGCCTCTAATTTTGTGAATAGGTTGACGGGCAATATTTTCTCGGTAAGTTAAATCAGGAGGATAGGGTTGATTATTGGGTTGTTTTTCGATAATTTCGTTGTATCTGACAGAATGAAAGATTTTATTCAAGGAAGTCTATTATTTTCTGCTTTTTCATCAGTAAGTAACCGAGATTTGGGGGATAGTTTACTGCAAAGTACGGATATGAGTGGTAAGATAAGGGGAGGCATTATGACAACTAATTCATTAAGGATAAAATAGATTATCTGGTGGAAGACTTTTGATAGGAAGAACAGCCTTGAGGAAGTTTTAGAATATGTTTTAGGATAGATATTTTCAGATGAGGAGAAATAGATGGAAGGTAAAAGATTTATTCACAAAATTAAATTACAAAACTTCCTTTCCTATGGAAGTGATGGGGAAGAAATAGAACTACAACCGCTAAATGTGTTAATTGGTCGTAATACTTCTGGTAAGTCTAATTTAATAGAAGCTATTAGTATTTTAAAAGCAACACCAACAGATTTACCAGCCCCATTTCGTCAAGGAGGAGGTATTAAAGAATTTTTATGGAAAGGTAAGGGAAGTAATTCTATAGCTAATATAGAGATTATTTTAAATTATCCAGAAATAAATTATCCAGAAAGGCACGGAAAAAACTTACATTACAAATTGAGTCTAACAGAAGTAGGACAAAGGATAGAATTAGTAGATGAATTTCTACAAAATAAAGAACGTTATGAAGGTCAAGAAGATAAATATTTTTACTATCGCTATCAACAAGGTAATCCAGTTTTAAATATTAACGATACTTCAAATTCAAATTCATTTAAGCGTTATTTAAGAAGAGAAGACTTAATTCCCGATCAATCAGTTTTATCTCAAAGAAAAGATCCTGATTTGTATCCAGAACTGTCTTATATTAGTACAGAATTTTCTAAAATAGGTTTATATCGTCACTGGCAAATGGGACGACATTCAGAACCTCGCAAATCTCAACCCACTGATTTACCTCAACATCCTTTACTAGAAGATGTAAGTAATTTAGGTCTGGTTTTAAATGATTTAAAATATCAATTAGGTAATAGAAAAATTATTGAATGGCTCAAAAAATTTTATGAAGAAGCAGAAGAATTAGATGTGAGAATATACGGTGGTACAGTACAAATATTCATTCGTGAAGAAGGTTTAATTCAACCAATTCCGGCAAATCGTTTATCAGATGGAACATTGCGTTATTTATGTTTAATGGCTTTACTTCTTGACCCAACTCCACCACCACTAATTTGTATTGAAGAACCTGAATTAGGTTTACATCCAGATATTTTACCGACAATTGCCGAAATGTTAATTGAAGCATCTCAAAGAACCCAATTAATTGTGACAACTCACTCTGATCCTTTGATTTCTGCTTTGAGTGAATATCCTGAATCAGTAGTAGTTTGTGAAAGAGATGAAAAAGGATCTCACCTTCGTCGTCTTGAACCTGATAAACTTAAAGACTGGTTAAAAAATTATACTTTGGGTGATCTAAGACAGATGGGTGAAATAGGGGGAAACAGATGGTAAAAGAAGTTCGTATTTATATAGAAGGCGGTGGAGATTCCAAAGATCAGAAAACTTCACTTAGAAAAGGATTTAGTCAGTTTTTTAAACAGTTTTTTGAAAAATTTCAAGCAAAAACCAAAATCATTATCTGTTGTCATCCCAAAATCATTATGTGTGGTACTCGAAGTCATGCTTTTCGTGACTTTAAAAATGCTTTAAAATCTCATCCTGACGCTTTTAATGTTTTGCTGGTTGATGCGGAAGCACCTGTTACAAAAAATTCCCCTTGGGAACATTTGAAATTTAGAGATAATTGGGATAAACCAACAGGAGTTGATGATGATAATTGCCATTTGATGGTACAAACAATGGAAGCTTGGTTTATTGCTGATATTGAAACGCTGAGAGAATATTATAAACAAGGTTTTCAAGAAAGTGGTATTCCCAAAACTCGTAATGTAGAAACTATTCACAAACAGGGAACAAATAATAAGTTAGAACGTATTCTCAAAACTGCGACTGCTAACACTATCAAAAAAGAGTATCATAAAATTAACCACGCTTCTGAATTATTAGGACGAATAGATGCAAATAAGGTTTGTCAAGCTTCCCCATATTGCGATCGCCTTTTTACAACTCTAACATCAAAAATGACCGTATCAACCAGCAACACTGACGCAGAATAAATAAAATTTGATTTATATTAAAAGTATTAAGTAAAATATATTTGGTGTATTTCTAATCTCCTGATTATATTATTTTCTAAAAATTTACTGATTATTATCAAATCTGAAGAATTACAAATTAACACATTAGCAAAATATGAAAAATGCAAATTGTTAAACGCAATATTGAGTTAAGAGTTGATGATAGTTTAATGCGTGTTTATATTGCTGCTCCTAAACCAGCAGGTAAATATCCAGGAATTGTTTTTTACAGTGATATTTATCAGTTGGGTGATGCCATAATTCGGTTAGTTAATTATTTAGCTGCATTTGGTTATGTTGTCGCAGCACCGGAAATTTTTCACCGGGTTGAACCTGTGGGTTCTGTCATTGAACCGAATGATCTTGGGAGAATGCGCGGTAATGATGATGCACGACGCACATTAATTTCTGAATATGATGCTGATACTCGTGCGGTAATTGATTTTCTCAAACATGACAGTTCAGTCATTGCTGAGAAAATCGGAACTTTGGGTTTTTGTATTGGTGGACATTTAGCTGTTCGTGCTGCTTTTGAAAGTGAAATAGAAGCGGCTGTTTGTTGTTATCCTACAGGTATTCCTAGTGGTAAATTAGGTAAAGGTGTGGCAGATACTATTCACCGATTTGAGGAAATTAAAGGAGAAATGTTGTTAATATTTGGAACTGAAGATCCACATATTTCTGAACATGATCGACATACTATAATTAATGCTTTAGAAAATGCCAAAGTCCATCATCAATTTTTCTCCTATCAAGCCGAGCATACTTTTATGAGAGATGATGGTTATCGTTATGATGCTGTTGCTACTACCTCAGCTTGGTCACAAATTATTGCTTTTTTAGAACGGAAATTTAAAAGGTAAATTAATACAAATTAATAGATGTCTTAACTACCCTGTCCAGCGCTATATTTGTGCCATTCGTTTCCTCTGCTAACAACAAAAAACCGGGAAACTTTAACGCCACCCGGTTTATTCTTGTAGGGGCATAGCATTGCTATGCCCTAATTCTCATCCTGCCAAATTAAACTTTAGCAGCCGCTCTCATTACCAATTCACCATCAGCATACTTCTTAGCAAAAACTTCTAAAGTAACTTGCTTAATCTTGCTTGCGTTACCAGCAGTACCAAATTGTACATAACGGTCAGCACAAACTTTTTGCATATATACAATAGAAGGCTTGAGGAAGTGACGAGGATCGAATTCCTTGGGATTAGAAGCTAAAGCTTCACGCACAGCCGCAGTAATAGCCAAACGGTTATCAGTGTCAATATTTACCTTACGCACACCACTCTTGATACCTTTTTGAATTTCTTCTACAGGTACACCGTAGGTTTCAGGAATAGCACCACCATATTGGTTAATCAGTGCAATCAAATCTTCAGGTACAGAAGAAGAACCGTGCATTACCAAGTGAGTGTTAGGTAAACGACGGTGAATTTCTTCAATGCGGCTAATAGCCAAAATTTCACCTGTAGGCTTACGGGTAAACTTGTAAGCACCATGACTTGTACCGATAGCCACAGCCAAAGCATCAACTTGGGTTGCTTCTACGAAGTCAACAGCTTCATCAGGGTCAGTTAATAGTTGAGAATGGTCGAGAGTACCTTCAAAACCGTGACCATCTTCAGCTTCACCAGCACCGGTTTCTAGAGAACCTAAACAACCGAGTTCACCTTCAACACTGACACCCAAAGAGTGAGCAACGTTAACAACTTCGCTGGTAACTCTTACGTTATATTCAAAGCTGGCAGGGGTTTTAGCGTCAGCTTCTAAAGAACCATCCATCATCACACTGGTGAAGTTGTTCTTCATCGCTGAATAGCAGGTAGAAGGAGCATTACCATGATCTTGGTGCATGACAATGGGAATCTGAGGATAGGTTTCTACCGCAGCCAAAATCAGGTGACGGAGGAAGTTTTCCCCGGCATAATTACGAGCGCCGCGAGAAGCTTGTAAAATTACGGGGCTATCTGTGTCAACCGCCGCTTTCATGATTGCCTGAATCTGCTCTAAGTTGTTAACGTTAAAAGCGGGGATGCCATAACCGTGTTCAGCAGCGTGATCCAAAAGCAACCGCATTGGGACAAGAGCCATATATATTCCTCCTAATTTGGGTATTTAGCTAATCAGTTTAATGGAAGCGTAATCTTTATTTTAATGTAATTTTTACGCTAATCTTAAGGTTTTTTTCAACTTACAGAAAATTATAACTAGTAGTGGGTGCTTTTGTTGAGAAACTTTGGAGGCTGATATTCTCAAACTATGTAGAAAATATGTTAATTCAATAACTAAGTACAAGACTGTCTATTTGCCCAAGTTTGAGTGAAAAAACAACTCCTAATTAACAATATCACTGATCTTAATTAAAAATATCACTGACTTGGGACTCAAATTGACAAATCCACTCATAAATTTCAGTTAGGGTCTTTTTGGCATCTCTTTGAGGTTGCCATCCAGTAGCATTTATCACTTTGCGAGAATCTGTAATAAAGATTGGCACATCACCAATTCTATTTTCGGGAATAGGGGTAATGGGAATTTGATTCTGGGTAATTTCTTGACAAAGCTGAGTTGTTTCCCACAGTGAAAGGGTGTTATTGACTCCACCACCGACGTTAAAAGTTTGCCCCTTTAATTTCTCTAGACTACAAATCTGGGTGTCAATCAAGTCTAATAAATCTGCTATGTGTAAAAAGTCTCTAACTTGTTTACCAGTCCCCCCATAACCAATGTATTTTAAAGGTTTTTGGAAGTAGTGAAACGCCATCCACAAAGCAAACACACCTTGATCTACTTTGCCCATTTGCCAAGGACCAGTTAGGACTCCACAACGATTAATCAGAGTTCTGATTCCATAAGCATCAGCATATTCAGCAATCAGTAATTCTGAAGCTAGTTTAGTTGAACCGTAGAGAGAGCGGGCTTTATCTAAGGGAAATTCCTCAGAGATACCGTGATTTGATGCCCCTACTAAAGGCTGTTGTTCTAAGAGTTGAAAGCGGGTTTCTGCTTCTGTAAATTCCAAAGAATTGAGGTAAGCAATAGGATAAACCCGACTGGTAGACAGAAAAATAAAATCCGCTTGAGTTTGTCGTGCTAACTCTAAGCAGTTAATTGTTCCTACTAGATTTGTTTGCAGCACATAACCCGGATAAGTGTAGCCAGCTAATACTGAAGGTTCAGCGGAGCATTCTAAAATTAAATCAGGTTGAAGTGCGATGGGATCTAAATCTTCTTGATTTCTAATATCACCATGAACAAACTGAATCCCAGCTTGTTTGAGTCTGGGTAAATTCAATTCTGAACCTCGTCGCTTTAAGTTATCTAAAGCGGTGATTTTCCAGTCAGGATAGCGTTGGGCAAGTCCTAGCCCCAATGCACTACCTATAAATCCTGCTCCACCAGTAATTAAAACTTTTTTATTCATTTTCATTGAAATAAAGTCACTAATTTGTATTAATTATCTAAATTATTAATTTAAATATGATGCTAAGGTCAAAAAACCTAAAATATTACCAAATGCTACACGTGGTATTTTCCAATAACTTTCCTGATATTGATTATATTTAGCAGAAACCAATAGCATAAACGGTACAGAAGTTGCTGTATATCTACTAGAGAATAGATGGGTAATTTTTATAGATGACAAAACTAGAAGAAGCATAGAAAAACATAGAAATAAAAAAACATTATCATTACGGTTGTTCCACATATTCTTAATTGTAGAAATACAAAAAATAATACCTATGGCAAGGATAAAAGATGATGCTCCTCTAGAGTAGATCGTTTGAAAGCCATCCGACAAAAACCTTTGAGCTAGAGACATTGCAGGTTTTATATCAACAAGACCAAATATTAGATTTAAAAGCAAAGTTATCAAAAATATTTGAACATTAAATTTCCACTCTAAACTAAACCAATTCGGAGCGAGAATAAGCATTGCTATTCCTGCATAAGAGAGGGATAGAAGCCCATGAGTTATTGAGAACCCTGTAGATATTCCAGCCTGCCCAGGTGGCAATAAGCCGCCCCATATATAAAATTGAATAGCAGGCATAATAATCGCTGTAGTCAAAAAAATAAATATGTATTTCCATCTGCTGTTTTGGTTTGTGTTGTTAGGAGATGGAACTGTTAGTAAAGGTAGAGCTAATAACATCACCAAGAAAGTTTGGCGACCTAAAATAGACAAGCCAAAAAATCCTCCTGCTAGTAGGGAAAGTAATAAACTACTAAAATTATTCTTACTCTCTAAAGCTACTAATAAGAGCAATATACTTAAACAAGCAAATAACATAGCAGGTATTTCTGTTAAAGCCATTCCTGATATAGGCCAGATTATTGGTACAGACATGATACCAAAACTTAAAAACCATAATTTTTTATATTTCATCTGACGAAATGTGTATACAAGTATTACAATTATCAGAAACAAGAAACTAATATTAACAAGTCTAATTCCAGGAACTTGCAAGTGAGTTATTCCTTGAAGTAAGTAGTGAACTATTGCGTATAGTGGACCTGGGGCTGAAACATCAGTTCCCTTCAAAAACTGAAGTGAAAGACCATAATGATTTAAAAGTTCTACTGTTTTCAAGTGTAAAGGTTCATCATAAGTATATGAAGTTTTTGTAAGTATAATTTTTGCTATTAAAAAACAAAAACCTATTATATTTATAAGTAAGCTAATAGTCTCTTGATTTTGGAAGGAATTTAATTTGCCTAAAATGGTCATTTTCATAAAATAAACTCCTTCTAAATTACCTTGTGCTTTCTATTTACCAACTGAGCCTGATTACGCCGATAATCTCCTCTAGAAAGATATTTTTCTAACCAAGCATAAAGGACAATAAACAAGTAGCGGCTACCCATCTCCTTCAGTTTCAGTTTAGATACTCCCGTGGCGCGGTTTTGCCAAGTGATGGGCATAATTGTGTAGGAATATCCTCTGATAATAGCCTTAAGAGGTATTTCCACTGTTAAATTAAAGTGGTGCGATAGTAGAGGAGAAATACCCTCAATTACTTCCCGACGATATGCTTTAAAGGCATTGGTTGTATCATTAAACTTCAAGCCAAATAGAATTTGAATAAATAGATTAGCAAAACGATTCACGAGTAACTTGTGCGTCGGATAATCAATGACTTTACCTCCCTGAATAAACCGAGAACCGAACACACAATCATAGCCTTCTTGCAGTTTATAGTAGTAATCAACAATATTTTCTGGCGCATCAGAACTATCTGCCATGACAATGGCTACCGCATCACCTTCAAAGTTCTCTAAGCCGCAGCGTACAGCAAAACCAAACCCATTGGGATAATAGTTATTGATATAACGGATTTTACTATTTTCAGAATTTAGCTGCTGCAATAATTCTTCTGTTTTATCACGACTGTTATCATTAACAACTAGAATTTCGTAAGCAATCTTTTCTTGTTCTAATATTTGGCTGATGGATTGAATAGTTGGGACAATACAACCTTCTTCGTTATGAGCAGGAATGACAATGGAAAAAACTTTAATTTCTGATGAATTTTCGGTTTGAGAGTGTTTTGGGTGAGAAGATTTATTTTCTAATCCGGGAGCTAATCCTTCTGGATAATAGATTTTTGCAGTAAATTGTGTTTCTGTTCGATTAGATTGAACCTGAGTTTTAAATACTAAGCGATCGCTAATCAAATAGTTGAGAGTCGCACTGAATAGCACACCGACTAAAGTATTAATTGTGTAATTAACTCCTAACCTATCTAAGAAAGGAAAAATAATGAAGATCCGAGAAATTACAGCAGCCCCAGCCGAGAGATGGTAAAGGGGAATTTGTCGCCATAATACTTCTCTCATAGTCCAAACACCTCCCGGCCAAACCCAAATCCGGTAGATAAAAAAACTTGCTAACAACGATAATTCAATTGATACTGCATTAGCGATATTCCGTAAAGCAGGTGTGTTAAATCCTAGCCACTCAATCAGACCAAATATAAGCAACAAATTAATGACTGCTGCGACACCACCACCGATGAGAAATTTAAAAACTTTTTGCCGAAATAGCTTTTTCAACATAACGAGCAAATCCAAAAACAACAAGTGATTAAAACTAGAAAGGAAACTTGTAAATTTTTAGCTCCATCGGCTGATGTTTTCGGCAAAAATTTCTTTCAAAATATCTGTCACTGTATAGGTTAAATCCCAGTTAGGATAGTGATTCTTAAATTTTTGAACATCACTAATCCACCAAATGTGATCGCCAATTCGATTGGATTCTTCATAGCTCCAGGTTAACTTTTTATCAGCGATAAGTTCACAATGCTGAATTGCTTCTAACATTGAACAATTACTAAAACGACTGCCGCCAATATTATAAACTTCAGCTACACGGGGAGCTTGATAAAAGTGGTAGAAAGCATTAACTAAATCATAACTGTGGATGTTATCACGAACTTGTTTACCCTGATAGCCATATACTTGGTAAGGCTGCCCAGTCATGGTACATTTCATCAAGTAAGATAAAAAGCCATGGAGTTTAGTACCAGAGTGACCAGGACCAGTTAAACATCCTCCCCGAAAACAAGCTGTTTTTATGTTAAAATAACGCCCGTATTCCTGCACTAAGATATCTGCCGCTACTTTAGACGCTCCAAATAGCGAATGTTTGCAGTTATCAATACTCATGCTTTCATCAATACCCTGGTTGTAGGGATATGTCTCTGCAATTTCCCAGCGCAGTTTTTGTTCAACCAGTGGCAATAAATTGGGAGTATCACCATAAACTTTATTAGTAGAGCAAAAGATAAATACGGCTTCTGGACAATGTTGACGGGTATTCTCTAATAACACCAATGTACCATTAGCATTAACTGTAAAATCAGTGTAAGGGTCTTTAGCCGCCCAATCGTGGGAAGGTTGAGCCGCAGTATGAATAATCAGACTTATATCCTGACTATATGTTTGAAATATTTGGGAGATTGCGTGGTGATCACGAATATCAACATTATGATGGATATATTGGTCGCCATAATCTTGTAAAAGGCGATCGCGATTCCATTCGGTTGACGCATCCTCACCAAAAAAAACCTGCCGCATATTGTTGTCAATTCCAACAACTGTAAAACCGCGATCGGCAAAAAACCTGACTGATTCAGAACCAATTAGTCCAGCAGCCCCTGTTACCAAAATAATACTCATAGTATATTAATGTTTACAAATAAAATCCCTAACAAGCACATAGGGTGAGCAATGCCCACCCTACAGGATTATTCCATCACCTGTGCAGATTTCTGTTTATCCAACTTGAGCATCAACACACCCAAAGGAGGTAAACATAAATCTAGGGAATAAGGACGATTGTGTAAAGACCAATCATTAGTCCACTTACCACCTAAATTGCCCATATTACTACCGCCATACTGACGGGCATCACTATTAAACAACTCAGTATAAAAGCCCGGTTCTTGCACACCAATCCGATAGTGAGAATGCGGTTGAGGTGTAAAATTACAAACCACAATCATAAAATCGTCAGAATTCTTGTCACGACGGACAAAGGAAACTACACTATGGCGGTTATCAGTACAATCAATCCACTCAAACCCGGCTTGATCAAAATCTTGACTGTATAAAGCAGGTTCAGAACGGTAAAAATGGTTAAGAGATTGGAAAAAATCCTTCAACTGTCGGTGTGGCTCAAATTGTAATAGATGCCATTCCAAATCAGCCCAAGCATTCCACTCACTCCACTGACCAAATTCCATGCTCATAAACATGGTTTTCTTGCCTGGGTGCGCGAACATATAAGCGAACAAACAGCGGATATTAGCTAACTTCTGCCATTCATCACCCGGCATTTTACCGATCATATTACTCTTACCATGGACGATTTCATCATGGGACAGAGCTAACATGAAATTCTCGCTGTGGTTATACCACATACTAAAGGTAATATTATTTTGATGGAACTGGCGAAACCACGGGTCCATGCTGAAGTAATCCAGCATATCGTGCATCCAGCCCATATTCCATTTTAAGTTAAAGCCCAATCCACCTGTATAAGTAGGCCAAGATACCATCGGCCAAGATGTGGACTCCTCCGCAATGGAAAGCGCACCAGGATAATAACTAAACAGTAAGCTATTAACTTGACGTAAAAAATCCGCAGCTTCTAAATTTTCTCTACCACCGTATTCATTAGGCAACCATTCTCCTGCTTCTCGGCAATAGTCAAGGTAGATCATGGAAGCAACCGCATCAACACGAATTCCGTCAATGTGGTATTTATCAAACCAGAACAGGGCATTAGCCACCAAGAAATTACGGACTTCATGGCGATTGTAGTTAAATACTAAAGTCCCCCATTCCTTATGTTCACCTTTGCGGGAATCAGAGTGTTCATACAAGTGACTACCATCAAAGAAGGCTAAACCATGACCATCTTTGGGGAAGTGGCCGGGAACCCAATCTACAATGACCCCAATACCATTTTTGTGGCATTCGTCCACAAAATACATGAAGTCTTCGGGAGTACCAAAGCGAGATGTAGGCGCATAGTAACCCGTTACTTGATAACCCCAAGAACCATCAAAGGGATGCTCGGCAATTGGTAACAGTTCTAAATGGGTATATCCTAATTTCTTAACGTAGGGAATGAGTTTATCTGCTAGTTCCCGATAAGTCAGAAACCGAGCGCCGGTTTTGAGTTCGGAAACGACAACGACATTCTCAGTTTCTCCATTGGGTAATTTGGCAGGTTCAGCACTAGCAGCGTGTAACCAAGAACCTAAATGGACTTCATAAACGGATACAGGTTGGGTCAGGGGGTCACTGTGTCGCCGCTTTTCCATCCAGTCTTCGTCTTTCCAGGTGTAGGAATTTAAGTCAGTAACAATAGATGCTGTTTTTGGCCGTGGTTCTTGTTGAAAGCCGTAAGGATCAGATTTCTCGTAAATATGTCCTTCAAAATTTTTGATTTCGTATTTGTAATGTTCTCCTACACTGATTTCAGGAATAAATAATTCCCAAACCCCTGTGTGTCCTTTCCGCATTTGGTGTTTGCGTCCATCCCACAGGTTAAAATCTCCCAATAAAGAAACGTTGCGGGCATTGGGGGCCCAAACAGCAAAGTAAACCCCTTTGACACCTTCTACTTCTGTGGGGTGCGCTCCCAATTTCTCGTAAATGCGGTGATGGTTGCCTTCACTAAACAAATGTAGATCAAATTCTGTTAAGTGGGCAGAACGGAAAGCGTAGGGATCATTAACCACCCGATCATGCTCCCCTTCTTTAATCCGTAACTGATAATTTTTCAGTTCTGGGGTTTCAATGGTGCATTCAAAAAAGTGCGGATTATGCACTGTGTCCATTGGGTATTCTTTCCGTTCCTCTGGAACTACTACATAAGCTGCACTAGCATTTGGTAGGTAGGCTCGCACAGCCCATACAGTTTTACCATTTTGCTCGATGAGATGAGGACCCAGAATTTCAAAGGGATCATGATGTTGATTCCCAACAATGCGATGAACCTGTTCAGGGGCTACTGTGGTTATGGACATGAAGCTACCTATGTGATATATGGTGATTAACTAAATCTACTTTTTTAATATCTATTCATATTCTTGCATCTTTGTCGCCACTGTCAGTTGTCAGTTGTTAGTTGTCACTGGTAAAAATTATTGTCTATTTTCTATTGCCTGTTCCCTCATTAAATGCTTAAAAACGGGAAAAGTTGTAATAATGTTTTGCGTAGTTGCAGCAAGAATATTTGATCGCGGATACCAGAATTTAAACTTGGTGGTGGACTTATTTGGATTTTTGCTTGCAATTCGGCATATTCTGCGGCAGTAAGGAGTTTACCATCAATAGGCGATCGCGCTGCAAGAATAATCTCTGTCCGCAATATCTCCTCTGGTATATCTTCTTGTGGTGGTAATGCCATCACTGCTTTACCACTATGACCACTTAACCCCACTAAAATGCTAGTAGTAACGCTCAAAATAACCAGCAGTATCCGTTTCATCCTACCTCCTGATTGGGCGCAGACCCTGCGCCCCTACCTCCTCAAGTCCTGGTGGTAATGGTTCACCACATAACTGGTGGATATTGATAATTCGTGCAAAAACCTGTGGATATGCCTGACGATAATCGGGGATTAGTGCTAAAGGACTCAACAAAGCTGCCGCTGCAATATCAGCTATACTCAAGCAGCTACCGACTAAATAGTCACTTTTTTGCCAATATGTAGACAGTAATAACAAAGCATTGGCGAGTCTTTTCTGCGCTAATTCAACGGTAGTATGATTAATACCATATTGTTGTTTGACTATTTTAATCACCATTTGGCTAAATAGTGATGGGTCAACAGCTTTCCCTGCCCCAGCCCGAAATTGATAATATACAAATCTAGTTGCTGTTCCTATGCTTTCATCTAACCAATCTTCTAACATAGCAGCTTGAGTTTGCTGTGCTGAATTGGGTAAAAATAGAGCAGGTTCGGGTTGATAGCTTTCTAGAAAATTGAAAATTTCCGTAGAGTCAGCTATCGCTTCAGGTTGTCCGACAATTTGGGGTAATAGCACCGGTAGTGTCGTTAACCCAGTTAAGGGCTTTACCCTCAAGATATGCAGCCCTGGAGTGAGATTTTCAGTCTGATAACTAATACCCTTATAACCCAATGCCAATCGAGCTTTGCGGCAATAATGGGATGTACTAAATTGCAGTAACAACATACATTGACATTCTTCTGGTTACTGACAAAATCAACAATAAAAACCTTAACTGGGCAAGAATTGAATCTAGCCCAGAAGTTAAAACTCTCTTAATTTCCCTGTTTTTCACCCAACTTAACATTATTGGGCAGTTGAATCTTTAGTCCTTATCTACAAATTTTTCTAACTTTCTAAGTAGAGTTTTGCAGAAAATAATTTTCCAAGATATCAACTACCCATGAAGAGTGATGTATTACCCAATACTAAGGTTTTTTGGGAGTAGCCGCAGGGGATGTTGTCGCTGCGGGAGATGTCATACCCGCAGGGGACGTTGTTGCTGCAGGAGAGGTTGCTGCATCAGGAGATGTTGCTGCTTTAGGGGTAGCACCAGTATCTGCTGGTTCTCCACCTGTTGTTGCTGCTGGAGAACTGGTAGTACCAGATGGAGTACTGCCACCGTCACAAGCTCCGAGCATTGTAGCCAAACTTAACATTAGAGCCAAACCAAAAACTTTTGTCTTCATAACTCCTCTTTCACCAATTGTGGCAATAAAATATTCAGCCTGTTGAATAAGATACCTTATTTATTGATTTTTTTTAAGGGATTTCTGATTACATATTTCAACTCATTCTGGATTGTAACACTTTTGTGAGTTATATGTAATACGGCAAAATGATGATTTAAGCTTTCCTAAAGGTTAGAATAGCTTCAATTGTTAATCTAAAAATATAACTTTAGGCAAAATCTATTGTAGAAGAATACATTTGTCAGCATATATCCATCGTAAAAATTATGGTTGTTGAACGTAAATCAGCAGTTTCCGCTAAAAATACTTGGTTTCGGCGCAATGCTCCTTTGTCATTGAATCGGCGACGTTCTCGGAGTCTGGATCAAAAAACACAGAGTTCATCTTTGCTTGGTAGCGAACTAATAGCAGTCAAATCGCCTAATTCCCGGAATACTTGGTTAAATTTTCCAGTTTCTCGGCGAAATAATCCGACAATCCAGAGTTCAAACCCAGAAACAGCTAAAAAACTAACTACTTATGCCAACGGGCAATCAAGTGCCAGTATACCGACCATGGGTAATACTGCTGGGAATATACCTGTTTGGTTGTTACGGCTGTATACAGTTAATCGCTATTCGTCAGTTTTAGCATTTGTATTAGTAGTAGCGACATTAATAGTTTATGGTTGGACAGTATATTCTCAAGAGCTTTGGAGTCAGTCTTACCGGAAACTACAAAGCTTACAACGTCATGAGCGACAGTTAAATACTGCCAATGCAACACTGACTAGCAAAATGGCACAGGAAGCAGAAAAACCGGGTACGGATCTAGTATCCCCGACTTCTGAGGGAACAATTTTCTTACCATCGACATCTAATAATTCTCCCAATTCATCATTCTCAAATTCTCAACCAGAACCGCAACCAGAACCTCCATCACCACTAGGATATTAAAATAATGGTTCTTGGTCGGATGCAATACAATCGAGGGTGCAGACCCTGCGCCCCTACAGGCTTTGCGATTTAAAATTGTACCTCTAATGCCGAAGTCATCAAGTAAAACAAAATTCGGAAACTTACGTAATTTAGAATTCAGACGAGAACGCAAGTTCTCTAAACCACCTCAACCGGGAAAAATTGAGCGGAAAATACCAGAAGACGCACCCAACATCAAATTACGACTGTTGATAGTATGGGGTGTGTTAATGATGGCTATGCTAGGATTGACATTCAACTTATATAAGTTACAAATTCTTCAGGGAAAAAAGCTGACTCAGAGGGCGCGAAACCAGCAAATGGTCAATTTACGTCCTTATATGCCCCGTCGTCCGATCATGGATCGGGGTAATAATGTATTGGCTATTGACCGTCCTGTTTATAATGTATATACCCATCCCAAGTTATTTGATCGGTCACAGGAGGAAATTGCTGAGAAAATTGGTCCGGTTATCGGCAAAGAAAAGGCCGATTTAATTAAAATATTCCAAAGTAAAAGTAGTGGCATCTTATTAGCTTCTGGTGTATCAGAAGATATTACTGATAAGTTGATATCACTCCGTTTGAATGGGTTCGAGTTTATTCAAAAATACTCTCGATTTTATCCCCAAGATGATTTGGTGGCGGATGTGGTGGGCTATGTTAATCTTGACCGTCGTGGCCAAGCTGGTGTGGAATACAGTCAGGAAAAGCTACTAGAACGCTCTGGACAAACGGTAAGGATGAGTAGGTCTGGTAATGGCTCTTTGATGCCCGATCATGCGACCGAGGGATTTCTGCATTTTGATGATTTGAAACTACAATTAACTATTGATAGCCGTGTGCAACGCATCGCTCGTGCGGCTTTAAAAGAACAGATGACCAAATTTAGCGCTAAACGGGGCGCAGTGGTTGTTATGGATGCAGTTGATGGTTCAATACTTGCGTTGGTTTCTCAACCTACTTATAACCCGAATCAATATGCTAAATCTGATATTTCTTTGTTTAAAAATTGGACTGTAGCTGATCTTTATGAACCGGGATCAACTTTTAAACCGGTGAATGTGGCGATCGCTCTAGAAAATGGTGCAATCAAACCGGATGATACATTTGAAGATCCTGGTTCTATTAAAATCGGGACACATACGATCAAAAATGCGGAAAAAACTGGATATAGACGATTAACTATTCCTGAGATTTTACAAACTTCTAGTAACATTGGCATGGTCAGAATCATTCAACGATTAAAACCATCTATATACTACAACTGGCTAGAACGTTTAGGACTAGGACAAAAAGTTGAAACGGATTTACCCTTTGAAGTTAGGGGTCAACTAAAAAGTCAAGAACAATTTATCTCTTCAGCGATTGAACCAGCTACGACATCTTTTGGACAAGGCTTTTCTCTAACTCCATTACAACTAGTACAACTACACGGTGCATTAGCTAATGGGGGCAAATTAGTTACACCTCATGTAGTCCGGGGACTAATTGATAGTCAAGGAGAAACGCACTATTCACTTACTCTTCCAGAACCACGGCAAATTTTCTCAGCTACAACCACTCAAAAGGTTGTGGAAATGATGGAAACAGTAGTCAATTCAGGTACTGGTAAAGCAGCGAGAATTGCAGGATATCGGATTGGTGGGAAAACGGGAACAGCCCAAAAAGCTAGTCCTAATGGTGGATATATTAAGGGTGCAAGAATTACTAGTTTTGTCGCTATTTTGCCAGTGGAATCTCCTCGTTATGTAGTTTTTGCAGTTGTAGATGAACCAAAGGGAGAAAATGCCTATGGTTCTACGGTAGCTGCACCAATTGTTAAGACTGTTATGGAAGCACTAATTCCCATTGAACAAATTCCACCTAGTCAGGAAAAGGAGGAAAAGAAAAAGTAATTGGTAATTACTAAGTTGCTAAATACTGGACTTTTCCCTATTCCCTACTATAGTGTTATGCACATAAAAGCCATACAAAAAGAGATTCTTAACTCCTGACTCCTGACTCCTGACTCCTGACTCCTGCTATATAAGTTTGCTTGAGAGTGGATTCAATTGAGCCTAAATTTTGGAATAATTTAATTAATTCATGAGATTTGGTTTTTTGCTCTGATAAAATGACTTTTAGTGGGGTTAAAAATTCAAGATCAGGATCATCTTTAAGGGCAATTTCAGCAGTTTGTAAAATTTTGGTAGAATTAACGAGAATATCCTCATTCTCAAACCCATATTTTGCCGAAATTTGGTGTAAATCAGCATCAGGTATAATTGCTCTACCTGGTAAAGCTTCATCTAATACTAAACCTTTTAATAAAGCTAATAAACCTGCATAAATAGCGAAATTATCACAACTATCACAAGCTTTAAATTCTATCCTTCCTACTTCCGAGGGAATGCGGGCAATTTTTGTTAATGAAGGCACACTTTTTATTAGTTCTGCTGCTGTTTCTAGAAAAACTAATGTTGCGGATCTTTTTCCCGTTCTGATAAATGTCCTTACTGATAAACCTGCCCATAAATCACCATTATAAAAAGGAGAACTATAACTAAAAGGAATAATGTAAGGGCTGTAATAAGTTAGCTTTTTACCAATGTCAATTAACCTTTCAGTAGACAAATTTGCCATGGAAATATTTAAATCTGGTCCATAAGAAACCATATAAATATGGGCAGTTTGTTCATCTGGATAAGCTTGTAATTGCCTAAGTTCAAAATCATTTAATGGAGGCTGTGGTTTAAAAATAGAAGTGTACGGGTTAAAACTGGCTAAAACTGGCGAAAAACCAAAACTAGCGGCAACATCACTTAGTAAACTAAAACTTGCAATTAATTCATCAATTGCTCCTTGAATAGTAGAGTGGATAGTTGTTCTAATTTCGATGCCTTTAGCTACACAGTCAATTACCTCTTCAGAGTCGCTAAATCTTTCAAATCCTTCAATATACCAACGCTTTTTCTTAATCCCAGCATCACCAACTCTTAACTGTGGGTAGTCAGTGGGATAGATAGGTAATTTGTCAACAATTTGCTGAAAATCTGCAAATTTTGTATTATGGAAATCGGCAAACTTTCCTTGATGATTGAGAAAAGCAACCTCATGTTCAATACCAAAGGAGAACATACTGTATACCTAATTAATGATAAATATAATTAATTATATCCATATTTGATGCCGTTGTGAATCAATACTGCTTAGTTCAGGCTAAAAAGTCGTTATCTCGTAGGTTGGGTTGACGCAAGGAAACCCAACAAAATTCCTGATCATGTTGGACTACATTGACTTTATTTTCACCAATTAAATGTACAGAAATTTAGTCATCTTCAAGCTAACTTAATATTGACTAATAAAAATTACAAGGACTGAGTTTTTATGACAACTACTGCTCAAACTCCTTACAGTAGCGAACAAATTATTGCTTGGTTACGTGGATTACTGACTATTGCTTGGGCTGATGGTAATTTTGATACTCAAGAACAGGAATTAATTACTAATCTCACCAAAGATGAATTAGCCCCTTCAATTAACTGGGATTCCCTGGAGATAATTGAACCAGATGAATTAGCGGCTATATTGGGTAAAGGTACACCTGTAGCGGAAAATTTCTTGCGGACAGCAGTGATGGTAGCGATCGCTGATGGTATATACTCCCCCAGTGAAGATGACTTGCTTCAGCAATTGTGTCAAAAATTAGAACTGCAAGAAAGTTTACTCACGGCTCTACGTCATACCCTAGAAGATACCGCACAAACAAACTATTTCCCCTTGACTGGACTTCAAGCCCCACACCCAGACGCTTTAACTCCCTTGCGTCACTGGTTAGACGGTTTAGATATTCAAGATCCCAGAGTTGCCCGATTTTTGTGTAAGATGATTCCTTCCCAGTGTCCCTTTGCAAGAGATGTAACTCTATTTGGCCGGAAAATAGTTCATATTCCCCCACTGTGTAAAATTAACCCCCTTTATGAACAAATGGTAGGTTTACGCTTCCGCGCCCTTTCCTACCTAGCGGACGACTGTGGCGAGGATGTTACACCTTATATTTAAATTAGTTGTTAGTAGTCAATTGTTAGCGTAATTGACAACTGACAACTGACCACTGACAACTGACAACTAACAAATTATGCAATTTATAGACCAATCAGTAATTGAAGTAGAAGCAGGTAACGGAGGTGATGGTATTGTCGCTTTCCGCAGAGAAAAATATGTACCAGCAGGTGGTCCTTCCGGTGGAAATGGCGGAAGAGGTGGTTCAATAATTTTTGTGGGTGATAGCAACCTGCAAACTTTATTGGATTTCCGCTACAAGCATTTATTTAAGGCGCAAAATGGAGAACGTGGCGGACCGAATAATTGCACCGGCGCGGCTGGAAAAGATTTAATTGTGGAAGTTCCTTGTGGTACGTCTGTTTATGATGGGGCAACGAGTGCTTTATTATGCGATATAGTCGAACCTGGACAAAGTTTTCAGGTTGCTAAAGGTGGTAAAGGTGGGCTAGGAAATCAACATTTTTTGAGTAATAGTAACCGCGCTCCAGAATATTCACTTCCGGGGTTGGAAGGAGAAAAAAAGGTATTACGTTTGGAATTAAAATTATTAGCAGAAGTGGGAATTATTGGTTTACCAAATGCGGGTAAATCAACTTTAATTTCTTCTTTATCAGCCGCACGTCCGAAAATTGCTGATTATCCTTTTACTACCTTAATTCCTAATTTGGGTGTGGTGAAAAAACCCACTGGTGATGGTACTGTTTTTGCTGATATTCCCGGTTTAATTGAAGGTGCTTCTCATGGTGCGGGTTTAGGTCATGATTTCTTGCGTCACATTGAACGGACAAGGGTTTTATTACATTTAATTGATGCGACAAGTGAAGATGTGATTGCTGATTTCCATACTATTCAAGAAGAACTGAAAGCTTATGGACGAGGTTTAGCTAAACGTCCGCAGATTTTAGCATTAAATAAAATAGATGCTGTTGATAGAGAAACTGTAGATTTGGAGGCTTTAGCTACTCAATTAAATCATCTAGCTTTAGCACCAGTTTTCATAATTTCGGCGGTAACTCGCACTGGTTTAGATCCGATGATGCAAGAAATTTGGCGGATTTTAGATGAGATTAATGTATTGGAAGCGGAAGAGGTTGCGGTTTAATTGATGGGTTGATTTTGTTGAGTAAAAGTCCGCGTTTGCGGACTCATATTTGGGATTCGTATATTTTTTTGAAACCAATTATTAAGGATTTTCTCATATTCCAACAAAATCTATAAGGAATAAATTTCTCCCAAAGATTTTATGAGTAAGTTTGCAGAATTTGGACAGGCATCTTGCCTGTCCCACAAAAGTTTTATTTACACTTTAATAAACCAGCGTTTCTGATACATCAAAACAGCAACACCATACCAAAATAACAGGGTAACAAGTGCAAACAAAAATGAGCCGTTGAAATTTCCTGCCCAAGATGCAAAGATATTTTTGTAAATCCAATCATAGAGACTAACCGCAGTTTCACCTGTACCCAGTTGGGTTTTGGCTGTGATTTTAATCAGGAATACAGAAGCAACAAAAAGAGCGATCGCATTTAATCCCATCATCTCAAAAGGTTTACTCCAGTGTTTGATTAACCTCACTTCTATCAATTCATAACAAGCTGCTAATAACATTAATGCCCAACCAGAGGTAAATAAAACATAGGAACTCGTCCAAATTTTCTTATTAATGGGAAACGCCACATCCCAAATAATTGCAATTACTAAACAACACAAACCAAATAATACTAAATCCATGCTAGTTTGTGAAGTAGCCTGTTTTTTATCTTTGATCCATTCCCCAGTAAAATAACCTACTAAAACGCTAACTATTGCCGGAATAGTGCTGAAAAGTCCTTCTGGATCTCCCATAAAATTAAACCCATCACCTTTATATAAATGTGCTTTGGGAATAATTAATCTATCAATAAATGCGCCGAAATTACCTGCTCTCGTTAACACTCCTGCACCATAATCAGGAACAGGAATATACATCATTGTCAACCAATAAGCAATTAGTAATCCTCCTGCTAATAGTCGTTGACTTTTGCGAGGTAATTTTAAAACTATTAAAGATGCAAACAGGTAAGTTAAAGCAATCCGTTGCAATACCCCCATCAAGCGGATACTACTTAAATCAAAAGTCCAAACACCTTTATTCCAAAAACCATTTAATACTAAACCCAATATAAACAGAATCGCAGTCCGGCGCAGAATGCGTAAGTAAACTGCTTGGGTAGGTTTGTTCTCTGCGGTGTACTTTGACAGAGAAAACGTCATTGCTACACCAACAATGAATAAAAAGAAGGGAAATATTAAGTCCGTGGGTGTACAACCGTGCCATTCAGCATGACTGAGGGGACGATAAACATCATCTGCAACTCCTGCCATATTAGCAAGAATCATGGCTGCGATGGTAATACCACGAAACACATCAAGGGAACTCAGACGCATAGACGGAATATCTTATTTGAGGATCTCACCTTACTCCTCCTGATGCACTTTATCAAGAAAAATTGATCACCTAAGTTACAGAGTCAATTTTATGACTTAACCACCACAAAAAACACTTATTTAAGAAAGAAAAAACTTGAACCCACTTAATCTACCTGAAAAACTTAGTTTATCTTAGTAGATTGACAATTATAAGGTACAAATTTAGTTTAAACTAAGAATTGAATAACTTTGCCTCAAAAATGGAACAACAGAAGCTAGTTCAATCTGGAGAACGACCTACGAGCCTGACAGTTGACATTGACGGCTCACTGCTTCCGTTTGACAAGTTTCGCAAAGCCCAAGAAGAATTGGCAAACATTTTACGTGAAGTGGATCAAAATCTTGGTGAAAAAAAACGCCCATCGGTGAATTGGGTTGTTTCATCCGTCACAAGTGGTAGTGTTCACCTAACAATTCAAGGTATGCCTACTGATCGTGTAGCCATGGCTGCAATAGCTGAAGTCGTTACTACAGTAGAAAAAGGAATTGCTACTCTTGAGGAACATCCTCAACGGCCACCTTTCTTTTCAGACCGGGCGCTAGAAAGTGCTAAATGTTTAGCTAGTTTAATTGGCAAAGATATATCAACTATTCAGGTAGGAGCTAATTCTAAGAGAGTTAATCTGACACAACACTTGGTTGCAAATGTTGATGAACTTATAGGCGCTCGTTATAAAAGTTTTGGCTCTGTAGAAGGTGTTCTTAACGCCATAGATTTAAGCCAAAAGCCTTTATTCAGAATTTATGATCTACTTACTGGTAAAGGTGTAAAATGCCATTTCATGCCAGGACTTATTGAGGAAATAAAGGATGCTCTTGGCAAAAGAGTATCTGTCTACGGTCTTATCCGTTCCAGAGAAGATGGACAAAAAGTTAGTGTAGAAGTTGAAGACATGGAAGTTTTTCCAAATGAGACAGAGCTTCCCAGTATTAAAGATATGATTGGTATTTTAGGAAGCAAAGATTGAAACGTTCATCGAAGCCTCGTCATTACTGGGATTCATGTACTTTTTTAGCTGTGCTTAAAAACGAAGATGATAAAATTAGTGAATGCCTTTCTGTAATGAAAGCTGCTGAAGCTGGTGAAATTATTATCGTTACATCTGCATTAACATTTATAGAAGTTATTAGGCTTGAAAAAGGTAAACCCAAACTTTCCAAGGATGTTGAGGAAAAAATACGTGCTTTTCTCAGGCATGAATGGATTTACATATATGATGTTGACCGTAAAATTGGAGAATTAGCTAGAGATTTAATGTGGCAGCATGAAAGTTTAAAACCTAAAGATGCTACTCATGTAGCAACTGCAATACAGGCTAAAGTTGATGTTTTAGAAACTTTCGATGATGGATTGCTTAAACTATCTGGCACAATAGGCGATCCTCTTTTACGTATTACAAGACCTTATTTACCAAACCAATTAGAACTTTTCGATGAGATATAGATAATACTGGAAGATAGACATTTTCAACATTGGTTATGACACATAACTATGTCAGTAGTTATATAGATATACTATCTTAGTGCTAAAAAGATGTTACTAATGGCGAATAATTAGTTAATGTAGATTTATTAAGCAATTATTAATAGCCACCTATGACTATCAAAGTTGGAGATACCGCACCTAATTTTAGTCTACCTGACCAAAATGGCAAAAACGTCAGTCTGGGAGACTTTCGGGGTAAAAAATCCGTTGTTCTCTATTTTTATCCCAAGGATGATACACCAGGATGCACAATAGAATCTTGCGCTTTTAGAGATCAATATGAAGTATTTCAAGCCGCTGGCGCTGAAGTTATTGGTGTGAGTGGTGACTCTAGCGACTCTCATCAAAAGTTTTCAAATAAACACAATTTACCCTTTACACTTTTAAGTGATCAAGGTGATAAAGTGCGAAAACAATACGGTGCAACTACCGCGTTTGGTTTTATTCCCGGCCGAGTTACATACCTGATTGACCAAAATGGTGTAGTTCAGTATGTGCTTGATTCCATGTTGAATTTTAAAGGACACGTTGAAGAAGCATTAAAAACCCTGCAACAACTAGCGGCGAAGTAAGATATTTTACGACAATTCCACCTGAATAGAAAACATGATAGAGACGTTTCATGAAACGTCTCTACATATAAAGAATCTAATCAGACTTTATTTAGAGTGCGATTTTTCGGGAATACCAACATTAGCGTTAGCTGTTTTGCCATTTTTGCCGTTACCGTTATTGCGGGGTTGAATCACTCCATAACCGCCGTGATTACGTTCATAAATGACGTTAATCTCTCCGGTTTCGGCATTATGAAACATATAAAAGTCATGTCCCACCAGTTGCAGTTGTTCTTGCGCTTCTGCCAATGTCATTGGCGGCATGGAGAAGTATTTGGTGCGAACAACCTCTTCGGGTAATTCAGCGATGCGATCGCCGATTAAATCCGCTGCAACAATTTCTGGTGCTACTGCTTCATTGGTTGATATAGGTTGGGTTTGATGATCCTGCCTTTTTTCCTTATATTTCCGTAATTGCCGAGCAATTTTATCTGCAACTAGGTCAATACTTGCATATAAGCTTTCGCTGCTTTCCTCTGCACGGATAACACTACCATTAGCATAAATAGTTACTTCTGCCGCTTGCTTCGTACTTATTCGGGGATTGCGAGCTACGCTTAAATGGACATCCACTTGGTTGGTGATGTTCTGGAAGTGACTAACTGCTTTTTCAATCTTATGATGCACATATTCGCGGATTGCATCAGTGATTTCAATATTTTTACCGTGGATGACAAGCTTCATGTAAACTCTCCCGCTCAATATTATATGTGATGTTTTTAGGTAGGAATAGAAATTGCGGTAAGGCCTATCACTGCCACCAGCACAAATCGCCACCTATTCTTAAGACATTGCCTTTTAGCATTTTTAACACTTCTTAGATCTTCATGTTTGCCCTATTTATCGTCTTGTTTCCAACTGGTTGCCAAGCAATTGGCTATTCAAGCAAAACTATTGAATTAGGCTTTTTTGAGATATATTTCTTCTAAATGCCTACTTCTATGGAACTTTACCAAAATAGGAGTGCTTGCCCTTTTTTTGTCCCCCAGTCTTGTTCACTATTGTATAGAGAATATGACCTTTTTGGGAAATTTGATCCTGATTGATACAAATAAATTTCTAAGTCACCATCAGTCAGTAAGTTAGTTTGTATTGTCTTGGCTTGATGCTTGTTGCAGAGAACTCCTTCCAACACCATTGAGGTTATATATTCAAACTAGCACCTTGTGGTTTATAAAATATATTTCCTTGACGTTCCTTTAAGATCCTTTGCATAGCTTGACATTTGTTCGTTATATTTTGGGAAATAAGAGGTAAGTAGCTTGGCACAATTAAATATAAAACCTCTCTGGTAAACCTCTCCCCTACCTCTCCCTAACCCTCTCCTACAAGGAGAGGGAAAAGGAATAACTCTTAATACTGGAGAGGCTTTGACTCCCCCTTCCCCGGTAGGGAAGGGGGTTGGGGGGTTAGGTTTATATTATATTTTTATATTTTTTAACGCCCACTTACTTATCGGGTGTCTTACCTCTTGCGTGTTTCTTGCTTATCACCTATTCACTGATGATTCCTAGCACTCAATTTAAACCATACCGTTGTTTACTATATAATGTCGGCTTAATGCCTTATGAAACTGCTCATCAGTGGCAGCGATCGCTAGTTGCAGAGCGCATTAACAACCCAGAACTAGATGATGCCTTAATTTTACTAGAACATCCCCCTGTTTACACCTTGGGGACAGGAGCAAACCCAGAATTTATAAAATTTAATATTGACAAAAGTGCATACAATGTGCATCGCATTGAAAGAGGTGGCGAAGTTACGTATCATTGTCCCGGACAATTGGTAGGTTATCCCATTTTAAATTTGCGTCGTTACCGTCAAGATTTACATTGGTACTTACGCCAACTTGAGGAAGTATTAATTCGCGTTTTAGCAAATTATGACTTGAAAGGAGAACGTCTTCCTGGTTTTACCGGAGTTTGGCTAGAAGGATACAAAGTTGCAGCCATAGGCATAAAAGTTAGTAAATGGATTACCATGCACGGTTTTTCCTTAAATGTTTGTCCAGACATGACAGGATTTAAGCAAATTGTCCCCTGTGGAATTGCTGATAAACCAGTTAGCAGTTTAGCTGCATGGATTCCCGGCATTACTTGTAACCAAGTCTGCTATTCTATAAATCAGTGCTTTGCAGAAGTATTTGGTGTAGATTTAGTGGATTCTGAGGATGAAAAATTGATAACCTATTAGTAAAACTAGAGAATATAGCATAAATATGATAATGATAATGATGATCAGCATCACTTCGATGTTGAACTAAAAAGACTAAAGTTAGTTTTTCAGCCATCATGCTCACTTTTTGTAAAAGTAAACTAAAAACCTGCTTGTGAATTACTCTAATAATCTACAGGTAAATGTTTCCTCGTTGAACTCTTTGAGAGAACGCGATTGGGAAGCTTTAATTTCACTATTTGATAGAGACGACAGTGATGAAATTGAAGACGAAATTAAAAGCAAATTGGTTTGGTTAGTCCCCGAACCTTGTTGGGAAGATAATCCCTTTGACTTCTTGCGTGAGTTTTTGTAAAAAAACACCGAAGCAAGATACATATCTTAACTTTCTCTATTCTCTTTTAGTTAACATAATCTATTGCTTCGTTGTAGTCTGGTGAATGAACTACTCCAAGTGCCGATTATGCAAAGAGGGGAGATGGTAAAATCTGGTTTTGGTCGTTTGTGTGTACTTATTGTCTTAATTTGTGGCTTATTGGCTGGTTGTAGTGGAAATTCTCGCCCAAATCAAATTCTCCGAGTAGCTACTGAACCGGCATTTCCGCCTTTTGAGTTTCAAGGGAAAGGTGGAGAACTAGTAGGTTTTTCCATTGACTTAATGAGGGCAATAGCCACGGCGGCTCATTTCCAGGTAGAATTTCAAAGTTTACCTTTTGATGGCATTATTCCGGCACTACAAGCTAAAACTATAGACGGGGCGATTAGTTCCATTACGATAACTGGAGAAAGGGCGAAGACGGTATCTTTTTCTCGTCCTTATTTTAAAGCAGGTTTGGCGATCGCTATTCGCGCAGATAATCAAAATATTACAGGTTTTGACAGTCTCCAAAATAAAAACATTGCCGTCCAAATTGGCACAACAGGCGCACAAAAGGCTAAAAGTGTGAGTGGGGCGCAAGTTCGCAGTTTTGATTCTGCACCATTAGCCCTCCAAGAATTGCAAAATGGTAATGTTGATGCAGTTATTAATGATGCACCTGTGACTTTATACGCTATTAATACAGGTAATCTTCAAAATATCAAAGTTATTCAGCAACTACTAACTGAGGAATTTTACGGAATTGCAACTGCTAAAAATTCTCTTTATTTATCTTTGATTAATCAAGGTTTAACGAAGATATTAGAAAACGGTAGTTATCAGCAAATTTACCAAAGATGGTTTAAATCTGCACCGCCAATATTACCAGAAACATTACCATTTATAAAAAATAATACAGCTAGATTAAATTCTTTTACTGTATTTTGGCAATCTTTGCCAACTTTATTAAATGGTGTATTGGTAACATTACAATTAGCATTTATATCAGGTATATGCGGTTTAACTAGCGGTTCTCTGATTGGGATAATTCGGCTTTCTAAGATTAAACCTTTGCGTTTTTTAGCCAGAGCTTATATAGATTTTTTCCGAGGAACACCGTTATTAGTGCAGATATTTATGATTTACTTTGGCTTACCCGCCGTTTCTCAAGAATTAGGGTTTACTTTGACTTTAAATCGTCTTGCTGCTGGGGTAATTGCCTTAAGTTTGAATAGTGCAGCTTATATTGCGGAAATTGTGCGCGGGGGAATTCAATCTATTGAAAATGGACAATCAGAAGCAGCAAAATCACTAGGTTTAAATCCTGTACAAACGATGACTTATGTGATTTTTCCCCAAGCATTTCGGCGGATGATTCCTCCTTTAGGAAATGAGTTTATTAGTTTGTTAAAAGATACTAGTTTAGTTGCTGTAATCGGCTTTGAGGAATTATTTAGAAAAGGACAATTAATTGTTTCGGAAAATTATCGCGCTTTTGAAATTTACGCGGCTGTGGCTGTAATTTATTTGTGTTTAACTTTGATTTCTTCCCAACTTTTTAGCCGTTTAGAAATATGGATGAATCCAATTAGTAAGGAAAATGTAAAATAAGATAGGCATCCTGCCTGCCTTAATCAACAATACGCTTTTGAGACTTGAGGGTTGTCACCACAGTCTATCTTGTCATTACTTCCGGCTCTAAATTGTTGTTATAGACTCAAAAAGAGATTACATTTATCTAAACTAGTATATAAACCTGGCGGAAAGTCCTGCATCATAGCTGTAAAAGTTGGTCAGGGGTGTTACCCTAATGATAAAGTTGCAAGAATATTAATCTCATCGCCAACTTTTTCCGTGAGACGCTAGGCAAACAGCGATTATCAATGTTGAAAAAACTACAGAAAACACAAATTTATCTGCTTGCTGGTGCTGGACTATGTGCCTTTTTGGCTGGAGCAATGGTGTCAGCCCCCCAAGCTGGCAAAACTCTGAGTCAATGGTTGAACTTGAGTCAGAGTCAGCCGGAAAAACTATCTGAGGCTACCAAAGTCAAGTCAGTTGTATTTTCTCTATTGTCTCAATCTGTACCAGAAAGATTAACAAAACTCACGGAAATTGCCCAAAAAGGTAGTTCCCCAGATCGGGAACGCGCTCGTTATCTGCTGGCCAGTGATTACGTGGAAACCTCTCAAGGCAAAAAAGCCCTGAGTTTATTGACAGGACTGGAAAAAGATTATCCTGTATTAGCTCCTTATATTTTACTTAAACAAGCCCAGGCTCATGATATTTTGGGCGAAGATAAGCAAGCTTCGGATTTGCGCCGAAAGGTGTTAAAAGAATATGCTCAAGATGCAGCCGTAGTTAAAGCCATATATGCGATCGCTCAACCAAAATTGTATGATCAAGCGATCGCTCAATTTCCCTCTCATCCCCTTACCTGGCAAATTATTCACAAACGCTTAAAAGATAATCCTAATCAACCTAAGTTACAATTAGTCTTGGCTAAATACGCCGCTAACGAACCGGGAATTGTGGGTGTATTAGATCAGTTGGTAAAACAGCCGCAACTTAAACCCACAGATTGGGAAGTGATTGGTTCGGTTTACTGGGAAAATAATCAATTTACTAAAGCTAAGGATGCTTACATTCAAGCACCGAAAACAGCTACTAGTCTCTACCGCATCGCCAGAGGATTACAATTAAATAAAGAGCAAGATCAAGCGATCACTGTTTATAAACAACTGCTACAAAAATTTCCCACCGCTACAGAAACAGGTACAGCCCTATTCAGATTGTCAGAAATCGCTAAAGGTAAAGACGCTATTACCTATCTTGACCAAATTATTAGTAAATTTCCTGAACAAGCACCTCAAGCATTAGTAAAAAAAGGTACTTTACTAGATAATCTCAAGGATAATCAGTCAGCTAATACTACATGGAAATTATTACTAGGTAAATATAGTACCACTGATGAAGCCGCAGAATTTCGGTGGAAAATTGCCCAAACTAAAGCTAAAAACAATGACTATTTAGGTGCATGGCAATGGGCGCAACCAATTACTATTAATAATAAAACCAGTATTTTAGCTCCTAGAGCCGGCTTTTGGGTAGGCAAATGGGCAACGGTACTAGGCAAACAACAGGAAGCTGTGACTGCTTACAAGTATGTAATTAGCGAATTTCCTTACTCTTATTATGCTTGGCGTTCTGCGAGTATTTTGGGTTTAAATGTGGGTAATTTCGATAACCTGCGCGTGATGAACCCGACAATTATTCCTCCGCAACGGCCTGTGCCTCCAGCGGGTTCTCAGACTTTCCAAGAATTGTATTTACTGGGACAAGATCGTGATGCTTGGTTACAATGGGAAACAGAATTTAAAAATAAAATTCAGCCCAGTGTCGCGGAACAATTTACAGAAGGTTTGATCAGGTTAACTAAAGGTGAATATCTCATTGGTATTGACAAAATTGCTAAATTAGAAGACCGGCAAACACCCACAGAAAAAGCCGAATATCAAGCTTTAAGCCAACAAAGCATTTATTGGCAAGCCCGTTATCCTTTTCCCTATTTTAAAGAAATTGAAAAATGGTCTACTTCCCGTCAACTGAATCCTCTGTTAGTTACAGCTTTGATGCGGCAAGAGTCTCGCTTTCAGTCGAAAATTAAATCCCCTGTCGGTGCAACTGGTTTAATGCAAGTTATGCCCAGTACAGCCGCATGGATAGCCCCACAAATCAATTTAGATATCAAAAAACTCAATCTGGAAAATCCCAACGATAACATTATGTTGGGGACTTGGTATTTGGATCATACTCATCAACAGTATGGGAATAATTCCATGTTAGCGATCGCTAGTTATAATGCCGGACCTGGTAATGTTGCTAAATGGCTGCAAACCATATCTAAACAAGATCCAGATGAGTTTGTCGAAGATATTCCTTTTGATGAAACTAAAAATTATGTCCGCCAAGTTTTCGGTAATTACTGGAATTATCTGCGACTTTATAACCCTGAAGTTTCCACTATAGTCACCAAATACTCGCAAGAACACCCAAAATTACCCCCGAATTGATTATCATAGGCAACAGGATTAAAAGTCTTTTCTTGTTTCATAGCACAGCATGGCGTTAGTTATAAGCTAAGGTGCATCTAAATTTGATTTAGTGAAGTTAGAAAATAAGTCCTTAAACTCTTATCTGTTCCCTGTTCCCTGTTCCCTCGTCTCAACCAGCAATTTAAATGCGTTACAGCTTACCTGAAAATGGCTGTAATCTAAATCCCACTTTTGACACCGCTAATTTTCAAAACATCAGTCATCGTTGCACAGTAATTTGGTAAGTTGAAACTGCTAGGATTAATGGCATTAGCATAGCTAAAATGACGATAATTCATACAGAATCTATCCCAAGCGGCCATTTGAATACGGAATACAGCAATAATTAGATTAGCTAAACCTAAAGATAGAGGAATGCGGAAGTAAATCTTTTTACTTAAATAAGCACAAACTTCTTCTATGGCTTGATTTGCAGTTAAAGAAGATTGTCCTAAAACAAATCGGCGCGGATCTCCCTGTTGTGGGGGATAATCAATTAAATATTGGATAACTGTAGCAATATCTCGCCCATGAATGAAGTGAAAACTGCCATCTGCTTGTAAAAAACGAATGAGATTAATATAGTTAGTAACTTCGGGAATACCAGATGTGAGATGAGAATAAGGTTTTTTGTCATCACCACCTAAAACTAAAGTCGGAAAAACCGTGGTAATTTTGGGGAAAATGGCTAACTTTTCGATTTGATGTAAACAATCATATTTAGAACGGATATAATCTGTCCCGATTTCTCCCGCTTCCTTGAGTGGTTTATTTTCGTTATTTAAGACACTCGCAGTGGAAAAATAAATTACCTGCTCACATTTTTCAGGATTTAGCAGGTTCATTAACTCTAGAGTTTTGAAAACATTAATATCAAAAATGCCCTCACCACCCCAGGACGTGGCTGTTAATACGGCAACATCAATAGTTTTGAGTAAATTAGAGAATTTACCAATTTCCTGCATATCACCCTGGAGAATGGTGATACCGGGACGGGCTGTAGTATCAACTTGGAGTTTATTTGGGTTTCTAACCAGTAGATACAATTCGTGATTGGTGTTTTGAATTAAGGCTTCACTGATATAGTGACCGACACAGCCACTTGCACCTGTAACTAAAATGCGTTTTTTAGACATAAAGTAATTAAAAATTAGAAATTAAAAAGGGGAAATTTTGACTAATGTATTCAGTTGCCAATTGTCAAAACTGATAATTGGCAACTGATAACTGACTAAACCAAAGCGTTGAGGTTTTTCGCGGTTTCAAAGAAGAAAGCGACATTTTCTTCTGGTGTTTCTGGGAGGACACCATGACCGAGATTGAGGATATGTCCCCAGTTGCCGGCTTTGCGAACGGTGTCCAAAACACGCTCGCGGATAAATTCCTTAGAACCAAATAACACACCCGGATCAAGATTACCCTGTACTTTCACGTGCTTACCTAATCTAGCTCTGGCATCTGCCATATCTACTGCCCAGTCTACAGTAATGATATCTGCACCAGAAGCAGGCATTCTTTCTAAAAGTCCGGCACTACCTGTCACCAACAAAATTAATGGTGTGTCAGGATGAGTTGCCTTAACTTTATCAAACACCATTTTTTGATAAGGTAGAGCAAAGGTATCATAATCTTGAGGGCTTAATTGTCCCGCCCAAGAATCAAACATTTGCACCACTTGAGCGCCACAATCAATTTGATAACGCACATAATCAGCGATCGCATCTGCTAATTTAGTGAGTAGCTGATGGAGAATCGTCGGATCTGAGAAGGCCATATTTTTGATGATGGAATAGGTTTTAGAACCTTTACCTTCCACCGCATAAGCCGCTAACGTCCAAGGTGCGCCGACAAAGCCTAACACCGTTGATTGATTGCCTACTTCCTGCCGTAATGCTTGCAAAATCGTTTTAATAAACGGCAGTGCTGATTCTGGATCTAAGGAATGCAGTTGATCAACTTGTTGTTTAGTGCGTATGGGCGAATAAATAATCGGTCCCTTCCCTTCCGCAATATCCATGTCAATCCCCATTCCTGGTAAGGGAGTGACAATATCGGAAAACAAAATTACTCCGTCGGGTTGGAAAGCTCTCCAGGGTTGGAGGGAAACTTCGATGGCTACTTCGGGAATTTCTGAGCGATCGCGGAATGAAGGATATTTTTCCCGCAAATCCCGATAAGCTTTCATGTAGCGTCCCGCTTGTCGCATCATCCATACAGGGGGACGATCTACTTGTTCACCACGAGCAGCCCGAAGGAGGAGAGGAGCCGTTGAGGAAACACCCATTTAACACTTCGTCCTAAGTCACTTTTATATGTCACCATTTAGCTTACCATCCTCCGATTCCCCTTGATACGTCTATCTATACAGGTCTTAAGGTTGCTTGACTTAACTTAATAAAACGTTATGATTTCCTTCCAAATCGGGGATCTGAAGTTGTAGATTTGACAATTTTTACAACTAGGTATTGAGCCGAGATACCTAATTATTCTTAGCGTCTTTCCACGAAATTAAATTAGCATATATCAAGTTAGTAATAAACGAAGTGCTAAAAAATGCTAATTATTCTGCAAAAATTAGCATTGTGAACAAACACTCGCCAATGATATGCTTAACAGTAATAACCAATAAGTATAAAACCAGAAGTTAATTTTTCCTAAACTTTGGTAAATAGCTATTAAACATCGTTTAACAATGAATTATGGCTAAATTCTAACTTCTGAATTCTTGCTATGTCAAAGTAATTTAAATCATTAAATATTAGGAAAAATAGGGGAAATCAGTAATTAAGCTGCTCACTACAAGCATATCCTCAATATTCTTAAACTTGACTTTATCTAAACCTAGTGTAATAGTATTACTATATTTTTAGTGGGTAGCCTAATCCAAATTCATGAAAGCTGAATTTGAAGCGGAGGAACCAAGTATTTGGGGCTAATCTTATGAGAGACACCTTCCAGTCTTAGCCCGTCAGCTAACTCCGTCGGCAATGGAAGGAACCTCCAAAACCTTGGCTGTAATACCAGTTATGATTGGGGCTTCCTTAATCAATTTTAGATTGCGGATTTTGGATTTAAGATAAATCTAATATCTAAAATTGTTATCCCTGCTTCTCGTTGGTTAATCGTTTCAAGGGAGAGAAGTTAGAACTGTGAAAATTAAAACAATGTTGGCACGCTTACAAAGTGCTATCGGTCGTGATGACCTAATTGAACAAATGGTGTTATTACCAGAAGCTAAAAAACCATTTTCTAAAAGAGTTTCCAAGGCAAAATCAGCTAACTTAATTGTTGCCTATAATGGTTCACCTCAAAGTCACACAGCCCTAGATATTGCCTGTTGGATTGCCCACCAAACGAGTTTAGCTACTAACTTTCAAGTTACAGTTCAAGCCGTTTATGTAGTAGAAAAAAACTTCAGTCATCAGTCTCTTGATATATTCAATGTTGCTGACAATCAACCGCAATTAGAATGCCAATTGAGCAATATATCACCAGTTAAGTTGCGATTAAATCAACCAAAAGGAACAGCAATTTTACAGCAGTTAGAAAGAGAATCTAGAACTTCTCTCAAGGAAGCAGATAGAATTATTTGGCAAGCAAAAACTTTAGCTGAAGAATGGCAGGGTTCTTTTAAATCTCATCTGCGGTTTGGCAATCTTTCTACAGAACTTAAGAAAGTTGTGAAATCAGAAACCGCTGATATTCTATTTTTAGGATGCAAATCTATCAATCATCCCATAATTGAGACACTAGGTAATAATTTTCCTTGTGCAGTTTTAGGTATTCCCAATTGCATTGATGAATAATCTCTGTTTTCAATTACAGTGATTTGTCATTAAATTCAAATCATGAAAGAGTCACTTATACTTTAAGTAGCTTTTTACTTAAAAAACAAAACCCCCACTAAATCAATAGAGGGGGTTTTGTTATGAATAATAAACCTGGCATCGAGCTATTTTCACGTGGGGCTACCCCCAAACTATCGTCGCCGCAGCAGCATTTCACCTCTGAGTTCGGGAAGGGATCAGTGTGGTTCCACCGCGCCATAGACACCAGGAAAGACTGGAGGGGAGCAGGGTGCGGGGGGCAGGGGGAAAGAAGAATCTTTGTCTCCCTTACTCCCTGCTCCCTGCTCCCCTGCCTCTTACAGAAGCCCTGAAGACTGCAAAAAGAACGAGAATCAACAATAACAAAATTGAATAGAGGTCAAGCC
>CAINGU010000006.1 GCA_903848645.1 uncultured cyanobacterium
AATAGGGTATTGCTGGACTCTGTAAAAAGTGTGCTAAATATTACAATTGATAAATTAGCTACTTAGGTGACTTTCAAAAAACCAATATACATTTTTTTGGGGTAGTTTAAGTCAATCGGCTATAACCCCTATCACCCCCCCATGCCACTATACGGCTTCTTATCCTTCTATGCTTGTCTTTAGTCATTACCCATAATAAAACCCCTTTACGGGGCGTTTTTGGAGTGTGGGAGTGTGGGGAATGTGGGGTGCGATCGCTTTTATTTATTCATACACTTTTCTTGTAGATGGATCGCCTTTTTGACGTAATCGCCACTTAAAAAACTTTGGAATCCAAACTACATTTATTGATGAAATTCTTAAAAATTCTATTAATATTTCTCTTGAAATTGCCAGATTATTATTTTTATTTTGATAAACAAATTTTTTGCCAAAATACTGATTGATATGCAAAGCGGCATCTTTCTGATGAAGCTCTCCTTTAGAAAGGACTTGATTTAACATCCAATTCGCAACATCTTTTACTGTGACATCTAAATTAGTTTGAAATTCTTCATTATCTATATATTGATGCCTATCATGTTCAAATTGCTCTGAAATCCAAAGTTCTGAATCTTCATCTGTAGATAATTTTAGAATTTCCTCAAGATTCTCTTCATCTGTAAATTTTAGAATTTCCTCAAGATTTCCTTCATCTGTAAATTTTAGAATTTCCTCAAAATTCTCTTCATCAAAATTGTCACTAGAGTTCATTAACTGTTTTAACTATTAGGACTTTTAAAATATAAATTATTATTTGCCTTTAAAGCAAGACTATCTCGAAGAAAAATCCCTATACAATCCCTCTTGACATTATCAATATCCTTGGTTACTATCTAATTATGAAATTTATTAATTAAAGATATCAAGGATATGGCTAGACAACTTTTACAAGCTGATGAACTGACTAACTCTTTTATAGATGACAGAGTAAAAATTCTCCTGCCACAGTTTGAAGCTTTAGCACCCTACAAAATCACTCAACGTAAGAAGGGAGTAGGGGATTTAACGGGCTGGCATAAACTGGCTATTCAAGAGGCCAGATTGCTTAAACTCACTTACCCCGATGACAAGCCAGAAGATGACAAGGAATATGGCACGGCTTTAAGACAAATTACCGCTATCAAAAAATATTTAAAGCTTGCATCTAAAACAGAATTAAAAGATGCTGCACTACTTAACCCTGTCAATACCATCATTACTAACTTCGGTAATGAATTGTCAAATCAATTTGCTATCTACAAGGAAAATCAGAATACCCGTTATCGGGAAACTGTAACGGAACGCCGCAAGGTAGAAAACCGTATAGAAATTGATTTAACCAATTCTCTAAAATATGCCCATAACATCCTTACAGAAGTTAAAAATGGTGAGGATAAGATTAACTGGCTTGATGTTTCTTGTGCCGTAGCTTTGGCAACTGGACGGCGTATGGCAGAAGTCCATCTGTCAGCAAGCTTTGAGTTAATTGATAGCCATACTGTAGCGTTTAAGGGTCAATTGAAAGGTAAGGACAGGAAAATTCGAGTAGTTGATAAAGCTGTTAAATTACGCGATGTAACTTTTAAAATCCCTACTCTATTACCTGCTGATTTAATAATTAATGCCCTTGACTGGCTTAATAGCAAGGGTAAACGATTTGATAAGGATGAAGACCCCGAACGGGTAAACAGACGGTTCTCAAAAACCTTAAACCAAGCTTGCAAAGATTGGGATATTTTTCCCGAAGATGAGAGAACCTACCACAAGTTTAGAGCCGCATATTTGAGAGCCGCAATTATCAATGATGGTAACGTTGACCCCTACGACTTTACAGACTTTGCTAAGGAAGTGTTAGGTGATGACGATGAAAGCACTATCAACGCCTATAAACGTTATGGAATCAAGGAAGGAAGTCTTACCAAAATCTAAAATGAATCCCTATACAAAACCTCTTGACATATTACGACAAGAGAGTTAGTATAGGGATAGTTAAATAAATCTACTACCCCAATTCTATTATGAGTGACACTAACAAGGCTTCTGAAATTGCCTCAAAACTTACGGCGGAACTACAAAACTTAACTGATGAATTAGCTATCAAGAAAATCACCCTTAAATACTGGGGTGAAATGAAAAAAGTGGTATCAGATGGCAATTTTAGCAGATGTAGAACTGTTTTTAGAAAAGCTATCCAAGCGGCTTTTCCTGATAAAAATGAAGCTACACCCGGTTACTACTTTACTAAAGCTGGTAAGGGTCAAGTAGAACGATTTGAACACCTAGCTTTATGGTATGGGACTGCTAGTGAGGAAAGATGGAACGTAGTTGGAGACGACGCAAGAAATCAATATTTTACTGGCTTTTCACCATTACTAGAAACCGCTACAGAAGTTAAACCAAAAACCATTACAGAAGAAAATACCGTAACAGAATTAACTGTAAATATCCCCGCAGAAACTAAACCAGAAACCGCTACAGAATTAACATTAGAATCTATGAATATCACAACTCTAAAACTTGATGCTGATACTCAACAGAAGGTACAAGATGCACTAGATTATTCTGGTATGTCGTTAGCTGATTTCATTCAAAAAGCCTGTACTATTTATGCGACTACTTTAACTGGTAAAGCTAAACAATTTGATTCTGATTTGTCAGAAGTTGAAACACAAGAATTACTTAGTGCAAAATATAAAACACACCCTGGACGTGCTAGAGAAATGGTTAAACGTGCCATACAGGCAATTAAAATACATAACTCAGAAATGGTATCAGATACGGCGGACAGGTGGCATATTAATCAAACTGCTATCCAATCCCTAACAGGGTCAAAACCTCAAACTGTGAAGGAAATATTGACGGATTACCAAGATGATATTGATAGCCATAATGCAACTCATGAACTTACACCATATCTAAACCGCAAAGCAGATAAGCGCAAAATAGAAGATGTTATTGACGTAGCGGCTTTAGTTCCTAATGGAATTGAATAAACGCTTCATACAGCAATACTTTTAGGGAGTTTAGGCGCTCCCTAGTGCTAAATTATTTTATACATCTCTATACAAAACCTCTTGATGTTAGCTTAGATCGTGGCACACCTATTCATTTGGTTTCACAAAGTTTAGGTCATGCTTCAGTTACAACTACATCACGGTATTCACACGCTAAACCATCAGATTGTAGTAGTCTATATTTGGCATAATTAAAACCATCCTTTGTTACCATTATTATTGTTTTGATACATCAGATTTTATAGCTGTTTTTTAGGAATTTTAAAAAGCAAGCTACTTAGTTTTCTTCCTCGTATTCTTCTTCATTTTGTTCCTCATCGTCTTCTTCCTTGCCGTTTGCGAATTGATCAGCCATCATCCGAAAATACTTAGGAGCTAATTGATTAGCAGCTTTTTTACACATATTTTCAAATAATGAAATATCTTCATTTATAAGGCGATCTAAGGAATAACCGTAAATAGCTGCAACTGTTTTGGGTATTAACGTTTTATCAGCAAAAGCATAGTATATACCTAAACCTTGAAAATGTAAGTCTCTTTTACTTTTTATTCCTTGTGGAGAGAAAGCTTTGGAAACTATATTTTCAATACTATCTTCTGCATTATTATTATTTTCAGGAAACAATTTTAGAATTATTATTTGCATAACATATAGATTTAAAGCTTCTTCAAATTTCTCTACTCCGTATTGGAATCCTTTTACTTGTATGTCATGCCGTTTCATAATTTAGCCTCCAAATATAAAATCAAGTACAATGGATTGTCAGGTAAAACGCTAACAATGGTAAATGCGTATTTTTCAGCATCTATCATAGCAAATATTGATTTATTTAATCAAAAATTCTATAAATATATTTTAACAAGTTAGAACTACATCAGATTTTGATATATAAAGTCTAGTATAGAAATATATTAAAATAAGCCAATCAAATTTAGGTTAGACATCACTGTGAAAAAACGAAAATTTATACCCTAAAACAACAGCCAGAAGTAGAAGTTGCCCCACTGGAAAAACTGGACAATCAAATTGACATACTGGACAACCAACTAGACAACAGCGAAAACCTTATCGCTATTACCGTTATGGCTGGTTTGGTTGAGAAAATGATGGGGTATATCGGCAATAAGCGATCGCTCTTACTGGAATATGAGGAACTAGAAAAAGCTGTTACTCATCAGTGGATACTGAGTACAGCTAAGGTTAAAGAATTAATTGGTGTTACCCCAAGGGTAGGTAAGGATGAAATGACCTTTGTATGGGGTAGCTTTACCTTCACCAAAGCGGGTAAGCTGGGTAATCAGATGGGGTGGTTAGTAAAAGTTAGTAAATAAAACATTTATTTTAAATATTAGATAAAAATTCTACTTATTGTGCGTACTTAATTCTGTAATTTTTACAAACTCAATAACTAATTATTTTTTACTGCTTTTACCCGCTATGTGTTTTTTCCGCGCTTGTTCTAATCGTATTTTAATTTGTTCTAATTTATTATGGATTTTTAAAAAATCTCCATCAGCATATTGGCTATAATACTCTCTAGCACTACATTCTAAAATATCGTTTTTATTTTCTAAATATCTAGCTAGTAAACTTTCATAAAAAAGAAAATTATAATTTGCTTGTAAATCCTGACAATTAATATAATTACTAATGTCTTTCACATAATCTAATGTACGAGTATGCTGTGATTCTTGTCTTGAGTTCTTATTTACTTTTAGTTTATCTGTCTGATCTACTTCAAGAGCATAATCATTTATTAGATGCAAAGCTGCATAAAAATACATAATAATAGCCCATTCAGGAAAATCCTTTTGGGCTATCTTTGCGCTTTCTTCGTTAGCTTTAGCTTGCAGGAGATAAATACTTGGTTCTGTCATTGTTGAAAATAATTATTTGATTGTTTTTATCCTCCCTAAACTTTCTAACTACTTGAACCTCAAGATGCCAATTTCTACTCTTAGTAAGAGCATCCATCTTCCATTCTGTCTCAACTGCAAAATCAGTAGCTTCCGTTAGAAGGTCTATTCTTTCACTAGGATTCACGGTAGCTAGTATTTCAAATATTATCTTACGTGAATCACCATTTTTGTTGCGTATTGCCCTAGCCGCTTGAACATTAGGCAATTCTTCCAACTGCTTTACTAATTTTTTGATTTCTGTTAATTCAGGTTTATGGCGTATTTTTTCAACAATAAACCCAAAGAAATTTTTCAAAGCAGTAGCTAAAGTGAAGGGAGTATTGCTTTTTGATTTTTCTAGGTGTAAAGGAACCATTTTCGCCTCCTGAGAGTTAAGAAGCCATAAAAATCCATAGATAAGTTATTTTTATCTACTTAGTGGCTTTTGAGTGGTTTTAAGTGGGTAAAAGTCGGTTTGAGAATTTTTACTAGTTTTTAAACCAGTTCTTTAAACCAGTGTTTAACCAGTTAATCAACTATATCACCCATTCAAAAAAAAATTGGTGATTTACCACTAACTATTAAACCGTGTATAACGGTCGTTTATATTTATATTTAATCAAGTCTAATCATGTTTAATTTCTACCCGTGCATTTTCAGGTGTTGAGAGGTCGTTAAATTGAGCTTTAACGACATTACCCACAGGTGACAGCATTGATAACGCAGAAACAGCCCCTAACACCTGTTCATCACTCACTTCTAGATACCTTTGCAACTGTTCTAAATTCCTGTGTCCTGACAATTCCTGTATTACCCTTAACGGTATACCAGCGTTACTCATCTGGGTTAGGGCTGTGCGGCGGAAACTATGGGTACTCACTCCAGTGATTCCTACTTGCTCACAAGCTTTCCTTAAAATCCTTGCTGCTGAATCGTGGCTTATATGTCCATTGCTCCTACCAGGGAACAGGTAATCATAACCTGCTAGTCGGTAATGTTCAGCGAGTAACCGCCGTAAGTCTTCAATCACTGGGATGGAACGGGTGGCCAGTTTTCCTTTGGTGTTTGATTTTCTAATTACAAATAGTGGTCTAACTTCACCTTTAGGGGTGTAAACATCCCCAGTTAGCAGGGTTACACATTCTCTAATCCTACAGGCACTAAATAAGCACACACCAAACAGCATCCGGTCACGGTCGTTATCCAAGCCGTGAGAGAAAATTAACTGTATTTCCTGCTGTGTCAGCACTTTGGCGCGTCCGTGCCTGTTGATTTTCATAAGCCACTGTAGACCCCTATGATCTACAGCTTACAACTAGGGGGACTAAAACGGGATATCGTCTGGGTCTTTCACATCAGAGTAATCAATTTGTGGTTTATTTAGATGTTTACTTTTGTACTCTTCAAAGACCTCATTCAAATAGCTTAAATCTGGCTTATCTTTTAAAATTATCTTTTCCAGAAATTGCCATTTGTTCTCAATTTTTCCATGAATAACCATAACCAAGCTAGTTGATAATGTGGCTTTATTTTCTAAGTCTTGATAATCAATATCTAATTCGGCAATTATTTCATTCTTAAATTCAGTTGGTTTCATTTTTCATTTTCCTAAAGACTAAATTATTTATTATTTAAGGCTATTACCTTCAAGATTTTTTTCATCTATTTTGCTAATAGCCTCAAAAATAGCAGCCTCTATCAAGCAATTTGCTGGTAAGGGGTTGGTAGGAACAAAAATAAATAATTTTATCTGCTGAGGAACATCATCATAAATAATTATTTCAGCAGATGTTTCACAATTTATTAATTTGACAGAGATTCTAAAATCTAAATATTCAAACATATTCCCCTCCTTTTCCGTACTAAATTATAAAATTCTTACTACAATCTGAACATTTATATCGCTGTTTGTCACCTGATTTTCCGTTCTTCTTAACATCAATAGAACCACAGTGAACACAGGCTATATTTTGCCCTTCCTTGATGGCTTTAGACTGCCAATGGCTTGAAACTAACCATGATTTATTATTAATTATTTCTCCCTCTAGTGCGGGGGGAATTTCTACAAAATCATACTTCATACCGTCAATTAATAAAGCCAGTCGGTAATGGTTTTTAACTGGTATATCTGCATTTTGTTGGTTAAAGAACTCAGAAACTTTTGCATAGATACAAGGTATTTTAGTTTTCATATCTTGCGACCATCCCATATCATCTGCGTGCTTTATCGCTGTACCAATAGCGTCACCAATAAACATCAAACCGCAGTTATTCATTTCATCCCAAGTCCAACCATTCTTACCAACTTCTGATGATTGACCTATTAAGATAAGCTTCATTTTACGGTGTCTAATCTCAGTCCATATCTGACTAATTCCTCCCTTTTGTTTCTTGTCAAAAGTTTTATCTGTCTCATCAAAAATACCCATAACTGGGATGTCAGGGTTAAATGATTTATTCTCTTTTCTATCATTAAATTCCTCTATAAATGTTTCAAGAATGTTAACCGCTTGCATAGGATTCTTAGCGATTTTAGGGCATAACCAGTAATCCTCAAAGCTACCATGTTGAGGGTCACTTAACCACAGTTCCCAGTTCTCCCAGTGGTTAACGTAGTGGTGCAACAAGTTTTTAACAGCTATACCTTTACCGCCGCCTGTTCGGGTCATTACTCGCAATGTAGGCTTGTTTTGATGGTATTTACTAACAATTTCACCAAATTTATTAGATGGTTCTATTAGTCTCCTAATGTCCTCAATCGTGGCTTGTTTCTTCTCTACCTTCCTTAACTCAATTTCTAAGCTGACATAGTTTCCGCGCTCAGATTGGGTAAACTTTGGAGTGTTCAAACTTCCAGATAGTTCCTTTATTTTATCTGGATTGTTTCCATCATTAAGTTGATCTACTGGAATAAATCTATTATTTCTTGATAGGTGAAATAATAACTTATAGCCTGAGTCAGTGCTACTAAAATCAATAGCATCAAGGGTAATTCCCAACTTTGAAGAATAGTAATTGATGATTGAATTGCCTACTCTAGCACTCTCAGAACTGCCAACAAACTGCAAAGGTTTACTCAAATCCTGTAACTTACCGTTAAGTGAAAGTATTTGATTTTGCAAAATTTCTAACTCTTGTGACTGTTGCAATCCATCATTAACTACTTCCTGAAAGTCATTCTTATATGCACTGATACAACCATCAGCAATAGTGCCAAATTCTGATTGTATGGCTTTGATATTGCTTAAATAATATGTTTTGACCTGTTCTAGTTTTTGGTTATGTTCATCAACAGGAATAACATTATTTAGCTCCTTTTGAAGCTTGTCTAACGCAGACTTATATAGCTTTGCTTTTAGCGATATTCCCTTATTTAAAATGTCATGTTGCACTGCGATACAAGCCGCTATTAATTGCTCATTGGTTAATTTACTATTGTCAGAAATTACCCCAATCTGTTTGGACAATGAAGCACAATCCTGATTAAATTCTGCCAACAATCCAGACACATCTACATCAAATTTTTTAGTTAGATATGGTATTAGAGCATTAACTTGAGATTTTACCTCTTGTAAAGATTCTCGAAGTGTTTCTACTGCGGTATTAAAATTAATACATTGGGTATCATTTAGCAGTTCCTTAGTAGCTTTCAATTCTGCTTTGACCTGTTCCAATGATTCATAAATTAAGTTACCAGTTGCCAAATATTGATCCCGTTCTTCTGTTGTTTTAACTAATACTTGATGTTTATCAGCTAACATACCAGCAAATGAGTTAGTCTCATTCCTTAAACTTTCAATTTCTGCTAACAGTTTCGACCGCTTTCTATTACTAATCTTTTGGCTTGACTCTATGGCTAAATTAGAAGCTGCTAAACTTCCTAAACCAGATGAAATAAGGAATTGGGAGAACTGCTGATAGGGAGTAAATAGGGCAATAAAGCCAGTAAATGAGATACCTAAGCTACCAACTATAAAACTATTTCTCAACATTTGAAAGTTCATTAGTCATTCACCAAAAATTCGTTAGTGGATTTGTCAAAGCAAAAAGATTGCTGTTTTTCTATCACATAAAGTTTAGTCAGTGTGTATTTCTCGCTTTCATCTGTAAATACAACATTGACGGTTTCTTCTTCACGTCTTCCAGAATTACAATAGATAAATGTGGCAGTAATTACGCGGATTTTCATAAACTCTTTACTCCTTCTATGTGTACAGGTTTAATCTGTGGTTTATTTGGTGCTGATTGTGTAGCCATTAAAGCCATTAATAAAAGAGCTATTCCTAATAGTGAAAAACTAATTTTAAGGATGGGTAATTTAGCAGTATCTTGGTATTCATCAAAAGCGCGGTTAACTGCCATAAAATCTATCGGATTAAGGTCAAACCATTCCCTAGATTTTGCCAACTCAACATTACAATAATTAAACTTTTGATGTAGAGTTTTTTCTACTGCTTTCATATCTTCTACATAGATTGTCCGCAGAATTTTAATATCACAAGGTGGCTGATTTTTCTCAAATTTTCCTAACCTTGATTGTGGGTTACGGCTTAACCCAATCTTGCACCGTCTTATTAATGAAAAACCTACAAATTTGGGAAGATTTACGCACTCCATCAAATAGATGTAACCAGGTACATTATCATTTCTTGGTGTGGGATTTATGGAATTAATTGGATTATATGGGTAGTGCATCTTTTTAATAAAGGGCATTAATTAAAATGCCCACAAACTACAATTATTCAATACTTTCGGCTTCTGCTTCTATTGCCCCAATCTTAGAATCTAGCGTAAATTTAGCTAATTCTACTTGGCTAATTCTGCTTTCAATTAAGGATAATTTAGCTTGCCAATAAAGCTTTCTTAGTGGTGTTTCTGCCTGTAGTCCAGATAATTCTATGTTTTGATGGTTGAGTTTTTCCTGTGTTTGTCCTAACTTACTTTGAGCAATTAATAGATTGGTGTTTGCAACTTCAAAACCTACCATTTTGGCTTGTGTATTTACTCCATCGGATTGGTAGGTAATGTTAGCTTGGTTCATCTTCTCTGACAGAGAACCAACTTTATAAGCATCAGTATTTAATTGAAGATTTGCACCAACTAACCTCAAGGTTTCTCTCTTTTCACTGATAGATTGAATTGCCTTATCAGCTTCTACTCTAGTGGTTCGTGGCAGGGTAGAAGTATCTGCAAATAGATTTGATGCTACATACTGGGATGGTTCAAAAGTTGCGGCTGTGTGAGTGGTTTTTGTGTTTATTGGTGTGGGGTTAATTTTGATAGTTGCCTGTGGTCCATCTGGAATATCAGCCGCTTCTCTCAAGTTATCTTGCGCGGTTTCTAACTTTGATTTTTGGGTAGTTCGTGCCATATAATTTAGGGGTAAAAATCAAGACATAACCTTGTGGGATAATTTGCAGTTATCCCATTTTTTAATCTTCTAAGACTTGGCAGATGACAGAATGTAGCGATTTTTTAGCAGTGGATAGACTGCGGCTAATATCATTTTTTGGGAGTGAAGCCAGTAAGGTGATCAACTGGTTTTCAATGTTGGTAAGTTGGTTTAGCTGTTCAGTCGTCATAGTCGTCATCCTCAACAGGGTTGAATAGTCTACTAATGCCCTCTAGCGTGGCGTTTACCGCGTCGAATATCACTAGAGGATTAATTCTTATGCCACGCCGACTATGAGCTTTTTTCCCAGTTCATCAGACAAAGCTTTTATCTCATCGGATAGGCTTGCTGGTAGTTCTGGTAATTCTTGCGCTATGGGTTGTCTGCTGTTTAGTTCTCTGAGTTGATCAAAAACTAAAGCGCGACTTGAAAGCCGTTGTTCCCGAAGTTTTAGAACCAATTCAGAATCGCGGCTTTCAGAGTTAGTCAAAATTTGCTCATTGCGATAAACATGAACCAAGTCGAATAATTCAATGTCATCTTGTGCTTTAGCAATAAATTCAGTTAAAGCAGTGGGAACAGTTGCCCCGGTGGCAGGGTTAGAAATAGCTTTTGGGGTAGATGTGGCTATAGAAGAATTTTGTGGTTTTTGAGGCTGTTCTGTGGCTGTTTCCTGTGATGGCTGTAACTCTTGTGGAGTAAAGTTTTCCGGTGTTTCTATGTTTTGGGGTAATGCCTTACTTGTGGCTTGAATTGTGCTGGCCACTTGTTGAGCAACATCAAATTTCACAGTTTTGGTGCTGTCCGCGTCGTCACAGTGCTGCATTAACTCAAGTCTGAATATTTGCTCATTTATGCCTTGAGACTGGCAAAAATCGGTAATAGATACCATATTAGGGTCAATAACTGCGGTTTTCATTGTCTTTCTTGCTGCCATTGGTTTATGCTCCTATTTTGGTTAATTCTCTTTGGGCGTTCTGATACGTATATTTAGAGTAATTTTGAGGGTAATTCTTGATACTCATTTTTACTCTGTCAGCTAGTCGCAACTTTGCAAAATCGCGGCTAATTCTTGATATAATCCAACATTGGTAAGGGTTTAACGGTGCTTCGTTGTCATAGCTTCCATCACTTAATTTAGGGTAAGAATCCCTAAAAGCTGGTATAAAATAAAAAGCCAGTTTCGACCATCTAACTACTGAGTCACGGGAAACACCCATTAAATCGGATAATTCGCTTTTGGTCAGACAGTAATCAGTGAACAGGTCATCAAAAGTATTGCTGTTACGGCGTTGTCGGGTCATCTGTCATAAATCAGTTGGCTATAAGTGGGTAATCAGTCAGTAATTGGTTAGATATACATATAGTTATCTGGCACGGTGTAAGATGGAAAACCTCAAACCATTGTCATACAAGACTTACAGGGTAATTTTTGAGGTTATCGGTGTCGGCTCGTAGTCAGATAACTTATTCATAAGGTAACACGCTAACTAGCTAATTGACTAGCTATTTAATTATTTAATTAGATTGTGTTTTTAATACAGAATCTCTTATCATTTAGTTAGTTAGCTGGTTATGTGGTTAAGATAGTGACCATACGAATATAGATATGAAAATGATTTGTAAACTCAAGGATTTATTGGAACAGCACAAAATAAGCCAGTTAGGACTAGCGCAACAGACTGGCTTATCACCTGGGACTGTAGGGAAACTCGCTAGAGGCGAATTTACTCGTATTGACGAAAATACAGTTATCTCTTTATGTAAATTTTTTAACTTAAAAACCATCTCTGATTTGATAGAAATTCAAATAGAAGATGGAGATTTAATTTAGCGATCGCCCAACCGCCCACACTACACCCAAGCCACCATGACAAATGAACCATCCCGACTAGACCGAATAGAAGCGATTTTAGAAAAAACTACTCAACGGCTTGACCGAGTAGCAGAACAGCAAGAAAACACTACTACAAGCCTGGAAGGACTTACAAGTAAGGTCAATGAATTATCAGAAGTAGTAACTGAAATTGGTTATAAAGTTGATAATTTTATCAGTACAGCTACTACTGTTTTAGGACGTAGCACAATGTTGGATGAGATAATACTAAGTAATGATACTAGAACGTCAATACTGGAAAATATTGTGATACGGCTCGACCGTAACCAGGAAGAGAGTAACCGTAATTTTGAGCTACATCAGCAACGTTTTGAGGAAAACCAACGCTCAACTAACGCTGCTTTAGAACGACTAGAGGCGATTTTAATACAGCTAATGGATAAGTAAAGCGATCGCCACAAAATAAATTATGATCCCAACAATACCAACAGAAAAAATAATTCCCCCTTGGGATAGCGCAATTACTTCAATTGAAACTTTTGTTTACCCTACAGTTCCGTTTAATAACGGACTAATTCAACATTTGAATTTTAACGACAATGTTTGGGAAATTGCATTACATTGGCTATTAAAGAAAAAATGGGATTCTAAGCACAAAATACCAGTAAATCGTAATATTGCAGCAAAAATTGAGCCATTAGGTGAACTTTTGCTGCAAATAATAGAAATTTGCTCACAAGTTCACCTTCTATATCCAGATGGATACACAAATGCAACTGAATGGTTTTATCACATTGCTTTAGAGATGAAAAATGGTGATATTGACGACATTTGCACTCCTATTAAAAAAGGTGAAGGCAAATCTAAGCACTGCTCAGAAATTAGAAGCCACATAAAAAAACTAAGGCAAATCGAAAATCCTTTTGATTCAGTGCGATCGCCACACACACATAAATTAATTCAAGCATCTATTAATTTGTGTGAAAATTTTGATATTTTCAAAAATAACTATTACCTGCCATTGATTAAGGCTTATTCATGTTGGGAGCGAAAATTGCATGATGATGATGGGTGGCAATTGCTTACAGTTGAGAAAGAGCAACTTTTTATACACACTGGAAAGGGAAGAGGGAAGATAAAAATAGCTTCTTGAAAATACTGTTTCTGAAAGCCTTACTAGGTAACAGTTCTAGCCTCTATTGGCAAAACATCTTTTCCGGGAAAAAACGTGATATGAATGTATCAGTAAGCCAAAGGAAAATTCAATAAATTATTAAATTAGAATTTACGAATTTTTCAAAAAACTTACATAATTATCGTGTTTTGACAAAAAAACATGATTTCAAGCCTCGGACAGTGTTATCAAAAACGATTGGAACTCGTTTTTCTGCACCTACTACTCAAAATCACGGACAAAATAAAATAAATTATTAATTCGATTTTAGTACGTTTTTTGCACTTTGAACACTGTCTGGGGATTCTAAAAAAAATACAGAAATACTCCATTTATGCAAAAATCCCCCACTGGACAGAGTAGAGGGAATTGCAAAAAAGCTTTATTTATAAGCGATTATAGCAATTCCCAGTCCGAAAATCAAGAGTCAGAAGTAAAATTTATCCCCCCAACTGGCATCAATCTAGAGAAGCCTTGTAAAGCTTGCGGCTACGGACGCGCAAATATTTTTAAAATGCCAGAAAGTAGCTTTGCTGCTAGATGCGGGAATTGCGATATTTTTCAATATTTTTTGAGTGACGCAGAATTAGAACTAGTCGCTAATTTTATGCCTGTGAGGTGTGGTGATGAGTAAAGGTTACTATCAACTCAAACCATGCCCCGTGTGTGATTCTGATTCTGGCAAGTGTCGCGGTAAAGAAGATTCTGGACAAGACTTTATTTTGTGCATGACCTTTGCTGATGTTCGCAAAGGTCAAATCGAGAATGGGTACAAGTGCATCAAGCCATCAAATAATGGCTACCAACATAACAGCGCGACTTTTGTAATTGACAATTCCCAAGAGTGGACAAAACAGCAACGGGAAGAATGGGAAACCAGAAAAGCATTTAGAAAAGCACAGGCAAGGCTAGAAGATAAAGCCAAGCGCGAAAATTCATTAACTGCGGATCAACGTCATAAAGAATATTCTAAAATTCTTGATTCCTTAAAACTGGACATAACCACAGTTTCCGACCTCAAAAAGCGCGGTTTTACTGAGAATGAGATTAACGACTGTGGTTTTGTTTCTGTTGAGGCGTGGCATAAATTACCCTTTGCAGTTGATCCGCGTTTACCGGGTATCAGTGCCAAAAATTCATTAGTTGCTAGTGGCGACGGCTATCTGTGTCCTCTCAGAGATTATGATGGTCAAGTAGTTGCGCTGCAATTGCGGCTTCACTCTCCAGATGATTCTGGACGCTATAGATGGGTAAGTTCCGAGCGTCAAACACTAGCTTTAAATATTGGGGATGCTCTAGAAAATCCGTTAGCAGTATTTAAACCAGAAAACCCTATAGGAATATCAATTGTAGAGGGAACAGGCGCAAAACCTTATCTGGCATCCAGACGGTTGAATAGTATTGTCATCGGCGCGGCGGGTGGACAGTTTGCTGGTAGTCGCAAATTATTAGAGGAATATTTACGCCGTGCCAGTGAGGATACAGGGAGGAAAGAAGTAACTATTTATCCTGATGCGGCGGATATTTTGAATAAATCTGTCATGACCCGGTGGGATCAGGTAGCCAGTTTAATTATTAGTTTTGGTTATGATGTCAAATTCGCATGGTGGAATCAAATCAGCAAAGATGATTTTGATATTGATGAATTAGGAGATTTTAGCCAGATTAAATATATTTCTCTTGATGATTTTTTATCCTTGGGTTTTGTTGATACATCAATCAAAAAACCCAAGGAAGAATCTATAGATGATTGGGCGTGGGAACAGTGGGTAAGAAATCGCAAGTTTACCCCAGATATCATCATGAAGGATGAATATTTTCAGTTCCCAAAATTGCCTAATTCTAATGCAATGATATCTGTTATGGCTTCATTGGGTAAAGGTAAAACTCAAGCGATAATTCGTATGATTTTAGCTTCTGGGAATGGGGTTCATATCATCGGATATCGGAATAACCTACTCTATCAAACAATAGCCAGAGCCAAAAAAGACGGCTTAAATATATATCACTTAAACGATGACGACGGAACTGATGTATTAGCAGATAGCTTTGCTTATCTTGCACTTTGTTTAGATAGTATTCATAAAATTGAAGGCTATTTTAAAGGTAGAGATATTATTCTTGATGAATCATGCTCTGTATTAATTCATGCCTTAAATGGTGGCACTTTAGGCGATAATCAAGCCAAAGCAATTAGAATACTATCTACTGCACTTAAAGAATGTAATCGAGTATTTTTGCTTGATGGTAACAACAGCGACTTATATACTAATTTTTTCCATTCTCAGTGTCCAGATAAAAAACTTATCAAAATTCAAAATACACATGGTTCACCCAAGCACAACATTAAAATTGTGGACGCTGTTAGCGATGGAGAATTAAAATCAAGAAATAGAACACCATTGCTAGAAATGCTGCTAGATCCACAGGCTAAACCCTGGATTTACTGCGATTCAAAAGAAAGAACTAAAATATTGCATCAGATTTTGATTGAAGGTAAGAAAAGTGGTTACTGCCTCAATTCTGAAACTGCGGGGGATGATTGGGCTAAAGAATTTTTAGCAGATCCGGATGCTTTTATCCTCAAATATAAGCCAGATTATATAATCATTTCACCTACGGCGGAAAGTGGTATTTCTGCTGGCGATGATTCAAAAACCGCAGAAATAAAACGCAAAAATGGTGATACTACTATAACTGGCTACTTTACTCATAAATTTACGTTCTTTGCAGGTGTTACAGGTACAAATAGCCAAATACAAGCAATGTTTAGATTGCGCGATGAATCAATCCCTCATTATGTTTTTTGTCCAGAACAATCTATGGTAAAAGACCGCAATAGTCCCCATACATATAGTGTTAAGGAATATATAAATATTACCAATGATAGAATCTTGCAATCAAGTATTTTAGCTTCTCAAAGTGCTAATAATCCGACAAGAGCATTAGAGTTAATGGGTAATGCTGTGGCTAGAGTAAAAAATGACTGGTGGGAAATTTCAGCTATTTTAGGAGCATTAGATAATTATGAAATGAATAATCTCAGAAAATGCTTAATCTACGCTTTAGAAGAAGCGGGGCATAATGTTGAGATTGTTCAGATGCAAGTCAATGAAGACTTAAAAAAAGCTGAATCAATCGCTAAAGAAACAGTTCAAAAAACACATTCTAGAGAACTTAATTTAGTAGTTGAATTTGAAACTGTAGAAGAAGCTAAACAAGCTGCCAAAACTAATCCTAGAAAAGATACACAACGACGGATTGAAAAGACATTCTTTTTGGATAGATTACCAGGGATTAAAGATACTCCATTGTGGGGGGATGAATTTATTTATGAATGTTACATTAAGCGCAAAGAATTTATTAGAGGCATTGAGAGGTATTGGCTAGTCAAAAACTTTGATGTTAGTCAAAAACGCCACGAATCACGATGGTTTTATGAAGCCACTAAGGAAGATTTTTATAGTGCAAGGGTCAACAATATGACTCATAGCGTAATTTGGGCATTACGCGAAATTGATATCATAAAGTTTACCGATGGTAGAGAATATCATAAAAATTCTGAAGATGTTCTTAACTCAATTAAAATATTGCGAGAAAGAAAAGATATCCAAATAGCTTTAAGATGGGAAAATTTACCACCTGCCACAGATACGGGTAAGGAAAACTTAGGAATTATTTCTTCTTTGTTAGGGATGATTGGATTTAAGAATAAATCTCAGGGTAAAAAGTTTGTCGGTGACATTAGATTAAACCATTATCAAGCCGTCCCAATATCATTTAAAGAAGAATTAGAAGATGGAGAATTTAATTTAGATGCTGCTAGAGAAGATATTCTCAAAGCAATTGATATAAGGTTTACGACTTGGATGCAATCAGAGAAAGCAGTTATTGATTGGGAAGAAATTGTAAATAATGAACCTGTAGCAGTAGAAGAAATTAGCGGCGATCTATCGCTTGCTGAAATTGTGGAAGAACTAGAGTCAGTCACATCAAAAGAACAATATGTTGCTGTCTATCTGAATGTAACACAAGAAAGTATACAAGCCGCTTGGAACACACTCACGGAAGATGCAAGAGAAAAAATTAATAGTTTTTTTCAACCAAGTTACGTTATGTAGTCAGTTTTGATTATTGACTGCTTTCTTGCAAGTTTTGAAAATATAATTTTTTAAGCTCGTCATCACTGAGATTAGTTAAATTTTCTTGCGCTTGTGCAACTTCTAGAGGGAATTTATTTTTTTCGCTTTCTAATTCTTCCTTGGAAGTCCGACCAAGACGCGCCCAGTCGGCAACCATTGAAGCCGCTTTCAACTTATCGCTTTTACGTGCATTAATATCGCTTAAAACTTCTTCGACCGTATTAAAAGCTAATTCTAATAAGTCGTTAAGGCGTTCTGATAAATCATTTTGCGCTTCTAAAACAATTGTGTTATCGGTTTTTGGTTGGGAGGAAATTTTTTGATAATCTATCTTCCACCTGGATAGGGTGCGAATAGATACTTTCAGTTCACTCGCAATTTCTGCAAGGGTGTAATTCCTTGCAAATAAGGAAAATGCTGCTTCTTTTTTCTTCCCTTTGTTAGTTCGACTGGCAGATGTCATAGTCAAAATATTGCCATTTATAGACATTACATTAATTATAAATCAGGCTAAAAGCTTTATGTTGCAAAGTCTTTGAGAGTTTGTCTATCCTGTTATTTGCCATTAATAGCGATCGCACCCCACATTCCCCACACTCCCACACTCCAAAAACGCCCCGTAAAGGGGTTTTATTATGGGTAATGACTAAAGACAAGCATAGAAGGATAAGAAGCCGTATAGTGGCATGGGGGGGGTGATAGGGGTTATAGCCGATTGACTTAAACTACCCCAAAAAAATGTATATTGGTTTTTTGAAAGTCACCTAAGTAGCTAATTTATCAATTGTAATATTTAGCACACTTTTTACAGAGTCCAGCAATACCCTATT
>CAINGU010000007.1 GCA_903848645.1 uncultured cyanobacterium
AATTATTACAGGATTTTGAGTTAATCGTAGATAGCTTTGAACAAGCTATAGAAAGACCTGGAGATAATGATGAGCAAAAAAGATACTATTCGGGAAAGAAGAAATATCACTCATTTAAAAATCAAGTTGTGTCTATGCCAATTTCTTCCTCCTGACTCCTGACTGGGCGCAGGCCCTGCACCCCTACCTCCTGATTCCTATAAATTTTTCTAACTAATATCACCAAAATTTTCATAAAAGAGTACAATTTAATACCATTAGCTAATCAAATCCTGGACTCTGGCAAGAAAAATCAGCTGTTCCATTAAAAAAGGTAGTTGATTTCCAGGAAGTAGCAAATTTGTCCTCCCATTATCTTCAGCTACAACCGAAAAAGCCTATGTTACCCAAATCCAGAACTGATTTACTTGCTTCAGAAGCATCCGATAGCACCAGCGCGGCCTTAGCCATAGATTTCGTCACCAATGAACCTTGGACGATAGAAACCTATGCTGAAGGTTTAATGGACGAACTTTTTACTGATATTGACAATATTCTTGATGGTCGAAATAAGCGGAATTATCATAGAGACCGGAAGGAATCTGTGCCTGTGCAAACCATGACATTTCAAATGCCAGATGTAGTGCTACCATCAACGCTTCATCACTCATTACATTCCGCTTCACCTATTAAAAACGTCCAAACCACAACACTGGTAGTTAATCCTCCCTCTATCAAGGAAATTACTACCAAAGGTCAACAACAAACCAGTGGTTTAGGTAAACTAATATTCATGGGATTCAGTTTAACTGTAGGTACGTTGGGTATGATCTACTTAACGGAGTCTGGTTTATTAACTACAATAACTGCCCAATTAACTTCCCAAAGTTTACTAAATACCCAGATACCATCACCTGTTGCGGTGAAACCAGATCCCCAGTTAGATTTAGTAAATTATATGTTGGAAGCCTTGACTGTAATAGAGCAGCAAGGAACAACCAATGCTAAAACAACTATCAAACCAGGATTTCCTACTATTAATCTGAATCAAACCACTGCCTTACCTTTACCAAATACCCAACCAACTGCAACTTTACCCTTACCTGTAGCAGGTAACAATGTCCTACCTCCTCCCAGTCGTCTAAATCCCCCTAATGTGGTTGAGCGCATATATATTCCAGTTTATCAGTCAAGTGCGCCCCGCTATCAACTACCAACTGTTCCCGCAGTTCCCATAGCACCATCTTCATCTTCGGCAGTTAATAATCCTGATATTAATACTGTAAAACCAGCGGTTAATAATCCTGCTGTTAATATTGCAAAACTAGCAACTAAACCCACAGCAAAAACGACTCAGGTTAATCTTAACCCAACAACAGTTAATCCTCAACCTTTAAAAGTCGCACCACCAAAATTACCAACCATTGCTCCGACTGTACGAGAAAAAGAACCTACTAATACAGTACAGCAAGTTTCCTCACCTACCTATTCCGCACAGTTGGATGGATTATTAGAGTTGGGTAATAAATCTGTAGCTTTGTTTAAAGTAGATGGTATCAGTCGCCGGATTAATCTGGGTGAAAATATTGGTGCTACAGGTTGGACATTAGTAGAAGTTAGTAATGGTGAAGCTATAATTCGTCGTAATGGTGAGGTGCGATCTATTTATACAGGACAGAAGATTTGATTTTATTAAAATAAAATAATGCGTAATTCGTAAAATATGGGGGAAAGACCTGAAAATCAGGTACAATCCCCTAAATTGAGATGCAATAAAAGATGTTCATAGGAAAGGTTAAAAAGGTGAATTAGTTGCAAGGAATCAAGGAATAAGCGTTGAAACCATCAAAAATCGGTTACTTTTCCAGATTTAATATTATTCTTGCCTCCCTCTAATTCTTCCTCCTGACTCGGTTACTCCTAGCCCTAATGAAAAGACTTTTTCCGCAAACCCTAAGTAAGACATTAGTGATCAAATCGGAGCGGCGGGATTCGAACCCACGACCTCCACTACCCCAAAGTGGCGCGCTACCAAGCTGCGCTACGCCCCGTGAATGTGAACTTGATATCTTAGAATTTTGGAGTGGGGATGATTCCAAATCTGTGCATCTAAAATTAATTAAGTCACTCTTATCAAAATATCACAAGGTTAAGAAAAATAGCAAGGGGTTTCTCAAAAAACTTTTAGCATTCCTATTGCTTGCAACAACTCCGGTATGGCTGAAGCTTCCCACTTACCTTCTGCACCCCGTCCTGTGTTGAGGATGAAGCGGAGATTGTAAGCATGAGGATAACCTTCTACCTCCATCCATAATAAATTGCTTTCGGCTTCACAGGCGATTTTTTCTGCGTCCATTAATTCTGTAGCTAAATGCTTCATAGTATTTGCAAGCTGAGTGAATAGACGATAAAACTCGTTTAATTCTGCCTCTGTTAGTTCTATTGCCCAATCATCTGTACCGAGTAATCCTTTAAATTCCGGTGCATCTGGATTCCAACCAATGCGCCAACCCATCCCACTTTTAATGACTCGTTCCATACTTATATATTCACCAGACTGCTGCTATTAATTGTAAAAATTATACCAATTAGCTTTGCGGATGGCGATAAATACAAACATGAAAAGCTGATACTTTCTGTCTTTTGCAATCCAAAATGCTATAATTCTGTAGCGATCGCCTGAGAATCTTGGCAAATCTAATTTTGTAAACATTCCTATTTGGCACACTTTCCGGTTAAGATAGTATATCCGTTCTATTAAAACTCCCGTCCCAGTAATTTTGAAAAATCCTATACTTAGAGGCAGGAATGGCAGCTAATACAGAGACTTCTGGCAAGCAAAAAGCGTTAAATATCGTCCTTGGACAAATCGAGCGCAGCTTCGGAAAAGGAGCAATTATGCGCCTGGGTGATGCTACCCGCATGAAAGTAGAAACAATATCTACGGGGGCGCTCACCCTAGATTTAGCCTTGGGTGGGGGTTTACCAAAAGGAAGGGTAATCGAAATTTACGGACCAGAAAGTTCTGGTAAAACCACCGTCGCCCTCCATGCCCTGGCAGAAGTGCAAAGAAATGGGGGTATTGCGGCATTTGTTGATGCTGAACACGCCCTAGATCCCACCTATGCCGCTGCGTTGGGTGTAGATATTGACAACTTGCTTGTTTCCCAACCAGACACCGGCGAATCAGCATTAGAAATAGTTGATCAACTGGTGCGTTCTGCGGCTGTTGATATTGTCGTTATTGACTCCGTAGCCGCCTTAGTCCCCCGCGCCGAAATTGAAGGGGATATGGGGGATATTCACGTGGGTTTACAAGCTCGGTTAATGAGCCAAGCTCTACGGAAAATTACTGGCAATATTGGTAAATCTGGATGCACTGTTATTTTCATCAACCAGTTGCGGCAAAAAATCGGTGTCACCTATGGTAGTCCAGAAACTACAACGGGTGGTAATGCGCTGAAATTTTATGCTTCTGTGCGGTTGGATATTCGCAGAATTCAAACCTTGAAAAAAGGGACTGATGAATTTGGTAATCGCGTGAAAGTGAAAGTAGCGAAAAATAAAGTTGCACCACCTTTTAGAATTGCCGAATTTGACATTATCTTTGGTAAAGGTGTTTCTACTATCGGTTGTCTAGTGGACATAGCCGAAGAAACTGGTGTTCTCCTCCGCAAAGGTGCTTGGTATAGCTACAGTGGTGAAAACATTTCCCAAGGTAGAGATAACGCCATTAAATATTTAGAAGAAAAACCAGAATTTGCTGCCAAAGTTAAAGAACAAGTTCTAGAAAAACTAGATAAGGGTGCTGTAGTTTCTGCTAATTCTGTAGTTCAACCCCATGACGTTGAAGAGGAAGAAGAAACGGATTTAGAAGAAGAATAAATACAGCAGGAGTAACCGATTCAGGAGGAAAAGTAGAGACGTTCCATGGAACGTCTCTACACTAAAAAAATATGAATAATTCTCTAAGTTATGGTTGAGTAAAGTCGAAAATATCCAATTAACAGCTTTTAATTACATCCAATAATTCTCTAGGATGATGAATTAAGAAATCGGGCTTTTGTTTAGTGAGGGCTTCAGAAGAATTAAAACCCCAACTGACAGCAATCACTTTGATATTCGCTTTTTTAGCAGATTCTACATCTCTAGTTTCATCTCCTACATAAATTACTGCTTCTGCTTTGAATTGTTTTTGCCGTAACACATTATTAATGATTGTGGTTTTGCCAAAAATAGTTACCCCTGAATAAATAAAATCAAACAAGTAATCTAAGTTATGACACTTGAGAAATTCATTGACATTTTCTTGAGAGTTAGAAGTAATAATTCCCAGATGACAACCTTGATTATGAAGTTGTACTAATGCGGCGTTAATTCCATCAATAGGTTCTAATTCAGGGATTTTATGTTTTAATTCTCCTTTTACTTTTTTGACAAGAAAAGGAATTTTTAATAAGGAAACACCAGAGTATTTAATAATTTCTCTGGCCGTTAAATTTCTGAGTATAGCTAGTTCTTGAGCATTGATAGGAATATATCCAAATTCTAGGGCTAAACGATTGGCAATAGTTACAAGAGCATCTACTGTATCCGCAATCGTCCCATCAAAATCAAAAATTATTACTTTCTGGGTCATTATTATGCCTGGATGCGTCGAGATTAGCGCGAGCATTACGTCGGAACATTTCTGGTTTAATGCGTCGCAAGGCTGATGCGGTGAATCTTTTATCCCACTCCTCGGATGATATTTGGGCTAATTCTACCAGCTTGGGGGCTAAATTTCCAGGATAGGGTTGAAAATCAGTGACATCAGTTGTTTGGGCAAATCGCTGATTCCAAGGACAAACATCTTGACAAATATCGCAACCTGCTACCCACCCTTGTAAATGAGGTTTAATGTTTGCCGGCAATTCCTCTGCCCGATTTTCAATTGTATGGTAAGCAATGCAGCGATTAGCGTCTACTACAAAGGGTTCAGTAATTGCACCTGTAGGACAAGCTTGCAGACAACGAGTACAAGTTCCACAATGTTGGGTAGATGGGCGATCACTTTCTAGTTCCAGATTGGTTAACACTTCTGCCAAAAACACCCAAGAACCATATTTCCTGGTAATGACATTCCCATTTTTAGCAATCCAACCAATGCCGGCTTTTTGCGCCCAAACTTTATCTTGGACGGGTCCTGTATCTGCATAATAACGCGCTTTTACATTTGTGCCAAGGGATTCTAGCCAACTAGCCAATTCCTTCAGCTTTTTGTGCATGACTCTATGATAATCCCGACCCCAGGCATAGCGAGAAATTTTTCCGTATTCATCTCCCTGGGGACGTTCATGGGGGGTGTAATAATTCAACGCTACAGATATGATCGATCGCACTTCCGGCATAATTAAACTAATATGCTCACGTTTAGGATTTTTCATCCACTCCATGTCAGCGTGATAACCCATTTTCAGCCAAGCTTGCAGTTTTTGTGTCTCTGTCGGCTCTAAATCATCTACAGCAGCAATACCCACCTCATGAAATCCCAATTCTTTGGCTTTGGCTTTTACTACTACACTGCTAATTGATGTACATTCATTCATTTTGCTTATGGGAAATTTAGCCAAAAGTAAAGAAATCGTCAACACATTATACACCCAGCTTATGATCCCCAGCTTTTCTCTTCCTTACCACATATATATGTAAATATTATTTGCACTTTATTAAGAAATAATGCAATATGGGAGGCAAGAGGTCAAGCAACCCAGAGTGATGAGCCTCCTGACTTAATTAATAGACAGTAGAGAAATTATGACATTCACTTCTGATTCAGCTTCAACCAGATTTTCTGGAGCTTTTAACTACAGCACCAGTGACGCTATCTCTTCTACCATTGCTGTATTCAAAGCCCTGAGTGTAGATGATCAGTTAGCAGTCTTGTGGTATGCCTACACAGAAATGGGTCGTTCTATTACCCCAGCAGCGACAGGTGCAGCGCGTTTGCAACTAGCAGAAGGTCTTTTAAATCAAATCAAACAAATGTCTCACGCCGAGCAGTTAGAAGTCATGCGTGACTTGGCTGCTCAAAGAAATAGTGCCGTTTCTCGCTCCTATGGTATCCTCAGCGTCAACACCAAGTTGGCTTTTTGGTACGAATTATCAGAATTAATGGTGAAAGGCTTTGTTATTCCCGTACCAGCAGGCTATCAATTATCCCGTGACGGCTCACAAGTTTTAGAAACTTTGAAGGAATTAGATTTTGGTCAACAAATCACTGTTTTGCGGAAAGTAGTCTCAGATATGGGTGTAGATCCTTTAGCTGATTAGATTTTGGATTTTGGATTTTAGATTTTGAATTTCCGTAAAAGGATTTGAAAGTTTCGATATCCTCACAACCTCAATGTTTTTGCCATTTAATAGTTCTCAGACAACTATCTGAGGACTATTTTAATTTTAGATTTTGGATTTTGGATTTCTGTAATTTTACAGTACATTACAGGTAAATATATGACTGTTGTTGAATTTTCATCATTAAGGTCACTCAAAATTGAAGGAGTTACAGAAACCACAATTTTAAATTATTTTATTACCTTGAATGCCGGAGAATTTAAACAAACGGCGGCTTTATTTGCTGAAGATGGTGTTATGTACCCACCATTTGAATCTGCTATTTTTGGACAACAAGCGATCGCTTCTTACCTCGACAAAGAAGCCCAAGATATCGAAGCTTATCCCCAACAGGGAATGAGCGAGAATTTGCCAGATCACTACACTCAAATTCAGGTAACAGGTAAAGCCGAAACTTCTTGGTGTGGTGTCAATGTCCTGTGGTTATTCATTCTAAACCAAAACCAACAAATTATTGAAGCTAAAATCAAGCTTTTAGCATCACCCCAAGATTTATTATCCTTACGGCCACCTGACAAAGAATATACCATTAATCCTGAAATATTTTAAGCTTTGGTAGCAGTAGCTTGAGCCAAAGAACGTAATAGTAAGTTTCTACCTAGTTCAACATCTGACGGCGCACACTGCCAATCTGGGTGTGCTGTCATTAACAAACTATCCAATGTTTCTTGATCAAAAAGATGCCACACAGGAGCATCATTAATTCTCGATTCTAGCGCGTAGCAATTGGGAGAAACACAGCGAATCATGCAGCGGCTAGAAATTCTCGCCAAACTCATCATTTCTCCAGGTTGGAGAGAACGAAATTGACGAATAACTGCTTTAAATTCACTGATAGAAGATACTATTAGACCAGGAAGAGCCATTGTCGCTTTTTTCTCTCCATTCACCGCAATCCAGTAATGACGACTAGGATCAATTCCTTCTAGCCAAGGTGACTCATCATCTAAACGATAGCGGGGGGATAGGCAAAATAAAGCTTCCATAGTTAAAATTCTATTCAATAGAGGATTTTTATGTTTAGTGACCAAATAGGGATGATTATCTGCAACCAGCCCTATATTTATAGTATTTAATAAGTTATAGTAATAGGTCAAATAAATTTAGCAAAAGTTATAACTAAGTTAATATTTCTTAATACAGCACTTTCCGGTGTTATGAGGTACATATATAGCGGGCAAGACTTGTACTGAGCTTGTCGATAGCGCAGCGTGGCGTTAGCCATAGTATGCCCGCACTACAAGAGTTTCATAATTCAAGTTTGTACCTCATTAGAG
>CAINGU010000008.1 GCA_903848645.1 uncultured cyanobacterium
AATCATAAATGATATTTGATAGCTTGCGTGGCGTAGCCATAAAATTTTAAGTAGTGTAGGGTGGGCAATGCCCACCAAAACCCCCTACGGTGGGCATTGCCCACCCTACGTACATTTCAAAAATCAAATATTAGTCCTATACACAAACAAAGTCCACCTGCGCGGACTAATTTAAACAGTAATCCTGTTAATCCTTAAATCCTGGATATCCTGATAGCGCAGCGTGGCATTAGCCATTTCTGACAAAATACCAATTACTATTTCCTATGAGATTGATTTCTGAACCACCAATTCCGGTCAAAATTCAAAAGATGAAACAACGGGTGCGGTGGCAGCATTCGAGTATTTTACAGCAGGGAATTGACCAAACCTCCATGGTGATAGATGATGGCAGGGCAGAAAGTCCAGAATTTTCCTTTATGGTGATGGGTGATACTGGTACTAAATCCCATTCTGGAGATCATCCCCAACGGGAAGTTGCCAAAATGATCTTAAATCATGGAGATGATTGTCGGTTTGTCCTGCACACGGGTGATGTGATTTATATGGTGGGTTCTCGTGAATATTACCCAGCCAATTTTATTGAACCTTATCGGGAATTTTTGCTTGGTGGTAATCAGCCGCAAAATATTGCTTATGACAAAATGATATTTAAGTTGCCGATTTTACCAGTATTGGGTAATCATGATTATTATGATGTACCTTTACTATATCGGTTGTTGACTGGTCCCACTTTATCTTTGCGGCAGATATTGCGTTATAAAGATATTGAAATTGGTTGGTATGGTTCAAATCAAGGTGATGCTTATGCTAGAGCATTTTTAGATTATTTAGCAGAAGTTTCTCCGGGAGAGTTAGTACAGCATTTAAATCAGCATTATACCGCAAAAACTGATACAGGTCGGTGTTTGCGTTATCAACCGGGGCATTTTACGCGTTTACCTAATCGCTATTATAATTTTTGTTACGGTGGTATTGACTTTTTTGCCTTAGATTCTAATACTTTCAATACTCCAGATCCTTTACCACATAATCAAGCTGGGGATAATTTCCGGCGGGAATTAGAAAAACGTCGTCAGGAAATTGATACAGAAGAATTACAGATATTGACGGAATGTGACAAACTAAATCCCGAAAACCCTCATGAATCTGAACTATTAGCTGAACTTGCTGCAAAATTAGACCAAATCAATGAGGTGAAAATTGATATTGAGAAGCAATTAAAATCTCACACAAATACTAATGTTGATTTTGAGCAATTAGCATGGTTAAGAGATAGATTAATTGCATCTTGGCATAATTCCGCAGTGAGAGGAAGGGTAATATTTTTTCACCATCCACCTTATGTTACAGAAGGAAGTAAATGGAATCAAGGACAGACTTTAGCTGTGCGCCATCGTTTACGCGATGTTTTTGATGAAGTGGCAAAAAGTTTAAGTAATCTCACTCAGGAACGCCCAGTAGTAGATATAGTATTTAGCGGACACGCCCATTGTTTAGAATATCTGCGTACAGTTAACACAGGACACGCAGATTCTCATATTAATTATATTATTTCTGGTGGTAGTGGTCGCCGTCCCCGTCGCCAACGTCAGGAAGGAGGAGAATTACTGGAAACTTTCAATAATAATACGGATATTTCCATTCGCAAAGTTGCAGATTCCCTATTGTATGTGGGAAGGAGTGGTTATGGTTTTGACAGGAAAAAACCCTATTCTTGTGTGCGGGTAGATGTAAAGGAGGGGTTTCCAGCTAAGTTTATGATCACACCACTCGTTACGGAGTTAATTGAGGGTAAATGGTGCGATTACTCTTTAGAACCTTGGATAATTTAATCTTCATCCAAGAGTTTATCTACATAGGGAATTTCGCTATGAGATTTGTACTTTAGCGTCAGGCATTGTTTTATACTATTACAATAGTATTCAATGGTGCATTATGGACGCTGAAGAACTTTTGGAGAAATATGCTGCTGGAGAACGAAAATTTCATTCTGTACACTTGGGAGGGGTAGAACTAAAAGGGGCAGATTTAAAAGAGATAGACTTATACAATTCAAATTTAAATGGAGCAGATTTAAGTGAGACAAACCTAGTCAGGGCAAAACTTAATCACGTTCTCCTTGCTAGAGCTTGTTTACAAGATGCAGATTTGCAATTGATAGAGGGATCTTCAATAAATTTAAGTTGGGCAGACTTAAACAGCACTTGGTTGATGGGAGCAAGCTTAAATAGTGCAAATTTGAAGAATGCAAGTATATATCAGGCAAATTTAAGTAGAATTAACCTCAACAGTGCAAATTTAACTGATGCGAATTTAGTAGAAACAGACTTAACTCAGGCAAACCTTACTAGTGCATCATTCCAAAATGCCAATCTCCAAAAAGCTAAATTTCGAGGAGCAAATCTAGAAAAATGTAATTTGTCAGGTACAAATTTAGCTGAAGCTGATTTAGTTGGTGTTTTCCTAGGACAAGTAAACCTCAGAAACGCAAATCTACAAGGTGCAAATTTAGAAAGACCTTCTCTCGAAAATGCAAACTTGATGAATGCAAATCTGGACGGTGCAAATTTAAAAAGAGCAGATTTAACCGGCGCGAATATTTACGGTGCAACCTTTAAAAATGCTGACCTCACAGGTGCGATAATGCCAGATGGAGAAGTTTACCAAACATCTACAGATTTAGAATTCGGTAAACCAGAAACACCATTAACAAAAGAGCCAAAAGAGATATATATTATGACTCGTAAAGTAATCCGTACCGATAAAGCACCTGCACCAGTTGGACCCTATAATCAGGCAATTCTCGCTTCTGGACAAATGTTGTTTGTAGCTGGACAAATTGCCATAGATCCGCGTTTGGGTGATGTTGTCTACACCGAAGATGTAGTTAAGCAAACTGAACAAGTAATGAGAAATATTGAAGCTATCCTAACAGAAGCGGGTGCTACATTTGCAGATGTGGTCAAAACAGGTGTATTTTTAGCTGATATGAATGATTTTGCCGCTGTCAATGGGGTTTATGCAAAATATTTTTCTGAAGATACAGCCCCAGCGCGTGCTTGTGTTGAGGTGTCGCGTTTACCTAAAAATGTGTTGGTAGAGATTGACTGTATTGCAGTGATTGGTGGTTAATTATACGGTGGGCATTGCCCACCCTACTTTTAGTTGTCCCTGCCTATACTCCCAGGAAAAGATTCATACTATCAACATTAGACCCATTAGCAACCGAAATATTATCGGGAGAAAAAAGCTATTTTTAAAAGTATTTAACTATACACGAGCTATTGTCACAATCTCTAACTGATCTTGATATTTACCCCTGCGAGTTTCGTAACTAACAGCACATGGTTCACCTTCTAAAAATAGCAATTGCACCACACCCTCATTAGCATAAATCCGACAGTCAGCACTGGAAGAATTAGAAAATTCTAACGTTAAATGACCACGCCAAGCCGCTTCAGCAGGTGTCAGATTGGCAATAATACCACAACGAGCATAAGTAGAATTATGCACAATTATGTCATTAGCAACAAAATTTTCTAAACCAGGGACAGAAATATCATAAACTTCTTCCATTCCTGCACATTCTATAGATTTAATTTCGTCCCAAAGTATATGATCATGAATTTGTGGTCTAGACTTTGTTGCTAAGAGAATAGAATACATTTTTTCTTCAAATCTTCTTTGTTTAATTGAATCTGGTAAAAAGCCTATTTCGTTAAAGAATTTCAAAACCGCTTCAGATGATTGAAAAGCCAAAACATGAGCATTACGACCATTTGCTGGCTTTCTAACTCTAATTTGACTGGGAATACCAAACCTTAATAGTAAATGATGAACGTCACGAATCAGACGTTCACTAATAGAGCAATATTCAACAGCTAAAGTTGGTTTTGCTCTTGTAGATTCTCCCACTAAATAAACACTACCATCACCAGAAAATAAAGCCCGGAGAAAAGCTGCTACTACTACTTTTGGTGCTGTAAATACTTGTTGAGGAACAAATTTTCCCAATGCTCCTACATTCAAACCATAAGATTGTAACCATAGATTAGCTCTATTATGAGTTACTACACCACCTCTACCAACTTGATTAACTAAACGATAACCAAAATCTTTACCTTTGTAAGTCACTTCTTGGTCAAGAACTGTTTTAACACAGCTTTTTAAAGTATTGACTAGCACTTCATCCTCAGATGTAAAGGTTGGACTATTACCAGGAGTATGACATTGACCTTCAGAAATCATTAAACCTAGTAATGTTGCTTCATCAATAGTTAAATCTCCATTGCCAAATATTGGTATAGATTTAGGAGTAGCTATTTTAACTCCTGAAGTTAATTCTTCTAAAGGTTTCCATCCTGTCTCTGTCAAAAAAGGATGATTTGAAGTAGCTTGAATAACCGCACCTTTTTTAGTTGTTACTTGATAGATCGGCTTTACTCCTTGTGGTATAACAGCCGTAGCAGCAGTTTTAATAATCCCTTTTTCTTCGCTATAACTTGCTGTTTGTCCACCTGCAAATTCCTTAATTGGTAAATATGCTCCTGTAGCTGCATCAACAATTTTTGTATCTCCTGTCAAACATTTACCAATACAAATTACTGTAATATTTTCGGGAACTGCCAGCTTTTCTAAAGCCACACCTAAACCATAGGAATGAGCAGGTAAGATAAAATAACTACCACTTTCATCCCTATGTAATTGGGTAGACTCTAGATTTTGGGGATTAAAATTTTTAGGATCAATAACAGTACCGGGAATGTGGCGAAAAATCCGAAATTCAGAGCCAGAAAGCCGGATATCATAGCCATAAGAAGATAAACCGTAGCTAATCACAGGTTGAGAAGCTATAGATGGATCAGGTTGCAATTTACGAATTAAACTAGACTCAAAAGGTGAAATCATGCCTTTTTGAGCCATTTCGGTAATCCAGATGTCGTTTTTAATCACAGGTTCACAGATAATTCAACCAAGTTACTAAAATATCTTAATACTTAAGGTTGATGACTGCGACGAATTTCCGTAATTTGATCTGCCACATCTAAAAGAGACTTGGGCATTTGAGAACCTGTAAGAATAATATCAATATGAGGAGGACGGTGAGAAAGAAACTCTAAAACCTCAGTTTCAGGGATTAAACCGAAATTAATCGCCAAACTCAACTCATCTAATACCAGTAAAGAATACTTACCTTCATTAACTACCTTTTGGGTATGTTGCCAAAGTTGTTGCAAAGCTAGATTTTCCGCTGCGTCTAAATCTGAATTATCAATATTACGGGGCAAATCACAGCGAATCCAGTCTAAATTTTGTCCCATTTGGATCGGTCGTTCATAACCTTGACGAATACCACCTTTAAGGAATTGGACTATTAATACTGGTGTACCTTGTCCAGCAATTCTCAGTGCTTGTGCCATCACGCTTGTAAAAAAGCTCCGCTGGGAACTAGTAAAAACTTGTACTAGTCCTTCTACGGAATATGGTAAGCTAAGAGTCGAATTAAGACTTGGGGTTTCTAATTGGGCAACCATAAGGCAAAGTTTAAAAACTCACTATAAATTTAACGACTTACAATTACAGGTAAATCTTCACTGATAGCAAAACATATAATTATCATACAGCAGTATTTGCAAGTAAAACAGCCTTGATGTTTCACTTTAACTTTCTAGTTGATTTGAAGATATTTTTTTCCCCAAATGATTTAGGATTGCTATAGCAAAATATATTCAAAAATAGGGAATTTTATATATGAGGGTTAAGCTGTGGTGAGATTAGTGATTTTAGGGGGTTCAGGTGCAGGAAAAAGCACTCAAGCCCAAAGGCTTGGTAAGTTTTTTGATGTTCCTTTGGTTTCTACTGGTGAAACTTTACGAGCAGCCATATATGGAAATAGTCAGAATAGTGCCTATGGTGAATTAAATGATTTAGTTATGGAAGCTAAACCTTATTTGGAACATGGAGACTTAGTTCCAGATGAAATGATGATTGAATTTATTAAAGTCCGTCTCAAGCAACCTGATGTAAATGATGGTTGGATTTTAGAAGGTTATCCCCGGACTGCTTTTCAATGTGAAGAATTAGATTTTTTATTAGAAGATTTAGAACAAAACCTAGATTGGGCAATTTATTTACAAGTTTCCGCAGCAGTCATGGTTAATCGTTCTTTGGGGCGTTTACTTCCTGACGATCAACCGGAAATTGTCCAGCGTCGGGTAGAGTTATTTTATGACCGCACTATCCCGATTTTAGAATATTATGATCGCCGTCGGCGACTATTAACTATTAATGGTGATCAGTCCCCAGAACAGGTACAGCAAAATATTTTGACTTTATTAGGGTAATTGGTAATTGGTAATTGGTGATTGGTGATTGGTAATTGGTAATTGGTAATAAATAGTTTTATTGCTATTACTCAGTTATTCTATAAGGCAGTAAGCAAAATTCAAAAGGCAATTTCAATGGCTTGGCAACGTCCTGACGGGAGAACCCCCTGTGAACTCCGTCCCCATAGTTTTTATCCTAATTTCACCCGCTTTGCACCCGGTTCGGTTTTAGCTAAATCTGGTGATACTCAAGTTCTGTGTACTGTTAGCGTGGCTGAAGGAGTACCGAGATTTTTAACTGGTAGTGGTAAAGGTTGGTTAACGGCTGAATATAGAATGTTACCCTCTGCTACCCAAAAACGCCAGGAACGGGAATTAATGAAATTATCGGGCAGAACTCAGGAAATTCAACGTTTAATTGGCCGGAGTTTAAGGGCTGCATTGGATTTTGAGGCTTTAGGAGAACGGACGCTAACTGTGGACGCAGATGTATTACAAGCTGACGCAGGAACGAGAACAATGGCAATTACCGGGGGTTTTGTGGCTTTGGCTCATGCTATTTCTCAATTATTACAGCAGGGAGTTCTCGCGCGATCGCCTTTATGTGGACAAGTAGCAGCAATTTCTGTAGGCTTGTTGCAGGGTGAACCATTTTTGGATCTTAACTACGTTGAAGATGTATCCGCAGATGTGGATTTTAACGTAGTCATGAATCATAAAATGGGACTTATTGAAGTTCAGGGAACAGCCGAAGCAGGTAGTTTTAGCCGTCAACAATTAAATCAAATGCTAGATTTTTCTGAACAGGGTATACAGCAATTATTAACTGCTCAAAGAAATGGAATTAGTGATTGGAATACCTTGTTTGTAGAAAGTTAAGTTGTCATAATTCCCCAATACAAAAATTCAATTAGTGGCCGTAAACTTGCAACCAAAAAGAAATTTAGAGCAATCTTGGATAATTCGCTGTTTGTCAGTATTCCTGTTGTTCGGTCAAATTTTACTGCATTTCCTGCGCGGGAAAACCTACTATCGGAAGATATTAGAACATACAGTTACAGCAGGACCGGCTTCCCTCCCCCCAGTCTTACTAGTAAGTGGTTTTGCTGGGATGATTTTCACTATTCAAACCGCTAGGGAATTAGTGAGATTTGGGGCTGTAGATTCTGTTGGAGGTGCTTTTGCTTTAGCATTTTGTCGAGAATTAGCACCGATTTTAACTGCTAGTATTATCGCTGGACAAGTTGGTTCAGCTTTTGCGGCAGAATTAGGAGCAATGAGGGTGACAGAGCAGATTGACGCTTTATATATGCTCAGAACAGATCCAATTGATTATCTTGTCTTACCCAGAGTCATTGCTTGCTGTTTAATGATGCCTGTAATGATGATTTTAGCAGTAGTTACAGGTATGATTGGCGGAGCTTTTGCGGCTATGCAGTTTTATCAAGTTGTTCCCGAAACATTTCTAGAATCAGTGAGAGAGTTTTTATTACCATCAGATATTTTTATTATTGTCCTTAAGGGGCTAATTTTTGGGGCTATAGTTGCTGTTAACGGTTGTAGTTGGGGACTGACAACTCAAGGAGGAGCAAAGGAAGTAGGAGAATCAGCAACAACAGCAGTTGTTACTACTTGGGTAGCAATTTTTATTATGGATTTTATCTTGGCTTTGCTACTATTTGAACAACCTATCTTGTAATTTTAAGCAACTCGCGGGCAAGATGCGCGCACCACAAAATTTTTATCATTAATATCTGTACCTCATAACACCAGGAACTACTGTATTAGCACTACATTTTTTTACGCTTTTAATCGCGCTTACGGACTATATACTTTGATAAACACTTAGATATATCTGGGTAGGTTTTAAGTAATTCCTCAAAATTCAGGCTGCTCATGAGTAATGGATAATTACTTCCTATTCCCTATTTTCTGCGATTAAAAACTCACAAAAGTTATAGTTATACAACAACATTCATGACGGTCAGATTTTAGAAGCCACGGAAAGTGGGAAAATCAAATCATGCCACAAGAAGACTTAACAGAGGAAAAGCCGATAATATGCACTTGAGTGAAATTACCCATCCTAACCAGTTGCATGGTTTGTCAATTCGGCAGTTGGAACAAATTGCCCGGCAAATTCGTGAAAAGCATTTACAAACCGTAGCAGCCTTTGGAGGGCATTTGGGTCCTGGTTTGGGCGTTGTTGAATTAACCCTAGGGCTTTACCAAACCTTAGATTTAGATCGGGATAAAGTCACATGGGATGTAGGACATCAGGCTTATCCTCACAAATTAATTACCGGACGCTATAGTAACTTCGATACTCTCCGCCAAAAGGACGGTGTTGCAGGTTATCTCAAACGCTGCGAGAACAAATTTGATCATTTTGGAGCAGGACACGCGTCTACCAGTATTTCCGCCGCCTTGGGAATGGCTTTAGCCCGTGACTTGAAAGGGGAAAAATTTAAAACCGTTGCTGTGATTGGTGATGGGGCTTTAACTGGGGGTATGGCGCTAGAAGCTATTAACCACGCTGGACACCTCCCCAAAACTAATCTCCTAGTGGTTCTCAATGACAATGAGATGTCCATTTCTCCCAATGTGGGGGCGATTCCTCGTTATCTCAATAAAATGCGGTTGAGTCCGCCGGTGCAGTTTCTCTCAGATGGGATTGAGGAACAATTAAAACATCTGCCTTTTGTGGGTGAATCGCTTTCCCCAGAACTAGAACGCATCAAAGAAGGAATGAAGCGATTAGCAGTTCCCAAGGTGGGGGCGGTTTTTGAAGAATTGGGCTTTACCTACATGGGTCCAGTTGATGGGCATAATTTAGAAGAATTAATTGCCACATTCCAACAGGCACATCAAATTACTGGACCTGTTTTGGTTCACGTAGTCACAACTAAGGGTAAAGGCTATGAACTAGCAGAAAAAGACCAAGTCGGCTATCATGCCCAAACTCCCTTTAATTTAGCTACCGGTAAAGGGATTCCTTCTAGTAAACCTAAACCCCCTGCTTATGCTAAGGTCTTTTCTCACACCTTAGTGACACTGGCGGAACAAAATCCCAAAATTGTCGGTATCACAGCCGCAATGGCTACTGGTACGGGCTTAGATAAACTACAAGCGAAACTACCCCATCAGTATATTGATGTGGGAATTGCTGAACAACACGCTGTTACCTTGGCTGCCGGTTTAGCCTGTGAAGGGATGCGTCCCGTTGCTGCTATTTATTCCACTTTCTTACAACGTGCCTTTGACCAAATTATTCACGATGTTTGCATTCAAAATCTCCCTGTATTCTTCTGTTTAGATCGGGCGGGTATTGTTGGTGCTGATGGTCCAACTCACCAAGGGATGTATGATATTGCTTATCTGCGTTTCATTCCCAATATGGTGGTGATGGCTCCCAAGGATGAAGCAGAATTACAACGGATGGTTGTGACTGGGATTAATTACACAGATGGACCCATTTCTATGCGTTTCCCCCGTGGTAATGGTCACGGTGTCCCCTTAATGGAAGAAGGCTGGGAAGCTTTGGAAATCGGTAAAGGAGAAATTCTCCGCCAAGGGGATGATGTGTTAATTGTCGGCTACGGTACGATGGTTTACCCCGCAATGCAAGCCGCGGAAATTCTCAGCGAACATGGTATTGAAGCAACTGTAATTAATGCCCGTTTTGTTAAACCTTTGGATACTGAGTTGATTTTACCTTTAGCTAAACAAATTGGCCGGGTTGTGACTTTGGAAGAAGGCTGTTTAATGGGTGGTTTCGGTTCTGCGGTGGCTGAGGCTTTACTTGATGCTGATATTGTTGTCCCTGTGAAGCGGATTGGTGTTCCTGATATTCTAGTAGATCATGCTACACCTGATCAATCTTTTGCCGAGTTAGGTTTGAGTAGTCCTCAAATTGCAGAAACTGTTTTACAAGCTTTCTTTAAGAAGGAATTAGCTGGGGTGAAATAGTTTTTATTGTCAGAATCAGGATTTACATGATTTAGGGATTTACATGATTTAATTATCTTCTATCCTGTACATCCTTTAATCCAGAGCATCCTGATTCAGACAATTTTATTTTGGACATCCTGGCTAAATTGCTGACAATAAAGAACTAATTTAAAGGATTGTACTTTGAAAGCACCTTATCTAAAAGCTTACGTTCATAAGTAGTTAAATCTGGTTCTGAAGCTGTGAATTCTTCTACTTTCTCGTAAATCACATCTGGTTCAAATATTTCTATATCTTCCTGAAGTTGATTGTATATTTCCTGGAAAGTAAATTCAGTTGCTAAAGCCGCAGCAATTTGTTTACGATCTTTGCCTAGTAATTGAGTTTTCAACGGAGTTTGCAAATGATAATAACCTTGAGAATTTTTGCGTAATATATCAAGAGCAAGGGATAAAAGTAAAGTTTTATAAGCTTCTTCTAACTCTCTATTTCCGCCTATTTCCTCTGGAACTAAATCAGGAATATGATCTTCATTCTCGATTCTTTCACTTTGACTCTGTTCATAACAGTGACGATAGAACTCAATTTGACTGAGAAAATAAGCAGGAAACCCTAAATGACGAGTCAATAAACATAATCTTTGTTCATCTTCAACTACTAAAGTGGTTAAATTCCTATGAAAGCGACGATAAAAACTAATCATTTCTTCTTTATCTTTAGCACCTACCCAAAGATTAATTTCTTTTTGAGAAGCAGCATTTAAGTTAGTTTCAATATCCTGAAGTCTCACCAATAATTTAGAACTATCATAAAGTTGATTTAATCGTTGAGTGCGAGTGTTTTCGGGAATTATATCTGCTTGTTTTAATAATTCCCCAATTGACAAACTACTTAAGTTATCAAATTCCTGTCTAGCAAAGGATATCAGTTGATTTTGAAATTCCGCGGCTGACATTTGCCAAGATTGAGAACGGCTGATTTGTTCCTGGGTGAATTTCTTCGTTGGTAAATTTGATAATACATAATAATCATCAATATCTTTGTTAGTTAATACAGTCAGTCTAATATCAGAGAAATAAGTGTTGCGGCTCGCAAACATAAACGCTCCGGCTTGCAAACAAGACAATTTGTGGCTCACATTAATTGCAAATAAGATTGCACTTCGGCTCAAATTAATTGCAAACAGACTCAAAATAATTGCAACCAGCTTACAATCATCCAGTTCGGCTCAAATTAATTGCAAATAACAAATTCTGCCTACACTTGCAGTGAATCTGCTTGTCTATAAAAGTATTGAGCTTCTGCCATATTTAATGAACCAAAACTAAAGTGGTAATCCCGCAGCTAACATTTGCTCCTGTAATTCACGCGCACGAGTTGGATCAAGCTGCCCACGAAACAGCGATTTAATTTCAGCCGGTTTAGCATTGAACTGTTCCGCCAAACCCCTCACGTCATAACCATGCCTTGTGAGAGTGGGTTCCAAATCGTCAATTTGCTTCGACAGAACAGACTCCACAATCGCCGTAGTAACAGGTTTGACCCCGACTCGGTATGCAGCCTCCAAAGCTAGTGTCAAATGTTGTTCGATTTGTAGTGGTGTCAATAGCCGCGTGGCAAGTAATTCAATAGCTTCTGCCTCCAATATTTCACCGATGGGAGTATCAGACATAGTACATTCAGATACCAGCCATTCAATATATTCTCGCTGATTACCAACAATACCTTCCAACGAGAACACAGTTGCTCGATACCCAATTTCCTCCATAGTCGGACGGCGCAAATCATTTTTCAATTTGGGATGACCAGCCAGCACCACCGAGAGCGTACCACCACCATCTTCAACTACCTCAATTAAACGTTTTAGTCCCGTTAGAGTACTGTAGTGTAAGTCATGAGCCTCATCAACAAACAGTGCCACCGGCTTTTTCCCCTTTCTAATCAGGTCGCGTAGTTCTCGTTCCCGTTTTTCACCAAGAGATGGAATTTTAATTTCCTTATCTGTGGACAAATCGTAGAATAAAGCAGCAATTAGTGTTGGTAATGTCGCCCGGTCTTTATCCACAGAAAGCGACTTCGAGACGGTAATTTTGCCTTCCTTCTCCAAAACATCAAACAAACGCCGTAAAGTCGTCGTCTTCCCACACCCAATAATTCCCGTTATGGCAACCAACTTCCCGAAATTAATTGCGGATTTAATATCCTTAAACATTTGCTTTTGGTGGTCTGTCTCATAGTACCCAGCCTTGGGAAATTCCTTAACCAAACGAAAGTGTTCCATAACTTCAGTGAGCATTTTGTTCCCCTCTTTTTGGCTTTTGGAAATACTGCCGTACTCGTTCAATAATCACTTTTTTACTCAAAGTCTCAGCTAGAAGTCCATCAATAAAGGCGATTTGTTCAGTGGATAATTTCGCCAAAGGTAAGGCTACGTGCCGTGGAAACGTGCCGCCCTTTCTTGTTGCAGGTGCGAATTTTCGTCGCCGCAATGACTTCGCAGTACAGTTCCATCTCTACTTGTGACAGCTTCCGAGGTGTGCCACTATCTGAGCGGTTGATGGATTTGGGTCGGGATGAGTTACGCAAAGCGCGATACAGGGTATCTATGGACACGCCATACAAAGAAGCCGTTTCTTCCATGAGCTGCCGACGCTCTTGGCAACGGCTTGGTAACATATCAAGTCGATGGCGCAAGTTGGTTAAAGCTTCTGATGGGATTTTCTTGCGGATCATGCTTCCAGTATGTTTGCCTCATGTACTGTGGTTATCTTTAAGTTTGTAGCAGAAAACTGACCACAGAAATTACTTTCTGTTGCTAGTTGAGTGAAAAAGTATGACAATTCGAGATAGATTAGTTTCAAATGAGGCTCTAAAACTCACCACAGAAATTTTTGAAGGAAGTTTGGTGCTGTGGATATACAGTTATTATCTGAAGCAGAAGCTCTACTAGTAGAGTATGAGGCGTTTCTAAGAGGTAAAACGCATAGCACGATTGATGCTTATATGCGCGTTCTCAGACAACTTCTTCTTTGGATTGTAGAACGTCCTGGGTGTGGAGGCAATTTTCATCCCGAACAGTTAACAAAAACGGCGATGGAAGTTTATCTGGACTATCTGGAGCAGTCAGGTTATAGCATTACTCACAGGGCGCGAGTTAAATCTGCTGTCAGTGGTTTTGCTCGATGGCTGATTGAGGATAAGGGGATTTTGCGTCGTAATCCCACCAGAGGTTTAAATATTCCACCACAAGCACTTTTAGCTCCCAGACAATTAAGTACAGAGCAACGTTATATTCTCCGCAGCTTAATTGAACGAGATGGTAATCTACGTAGCCAGGCTGTGTTTGCACTGGGTTACTGGGCTGGTTGTCGTGTTAGTGATGTTTCGTGGTTAATGATGGAGCATACCCATATTGGACCAAAAGTTGGCTGGTTGCACGTTGGTTATAAGGGAGGTAAGGCACGTGATATTGATCTAATTAACGCTGCCCGACGACCTTTGTATGAATATATTTATCACGGTGGACGAGATACTGAGAGTTTTTATACTTTTACTTCTCAACGCAGTGAGCGGCTAACTGAAGCGGGCATTCATCGCTGGTGGAAAAACATTAAAGCACAAGCAACTGTTGGAGAGTGGGAACTTATCCATGATGTAACTTTTCATGATCTGCGACATGATTTCGCTCATCGAGCGCGTGAAGCCGGATGGACTTTGGAGGAGGTTGCTTATTATCTCGGTCATATCACCAAAAAGGGAACTCCAGCTATTCAAACTACGGTTCGGTATACCCAAAGTAGCCGACAGCAAGTGAAAGACAAGCTTGTCTTGCTCAAGGGCTAAATCGCTATCTTCCCCATGTTACCCAAGTTCTTTTACTACTGAAATGACTGCAAAACCTTTTGCTTATAGGCATCCTGCTTATTTGCAATTAATTTGAGCCGAACTGGATGATTGCAAGCTGGTTGCAATTATTTTGAGTCTGTTTGCAATTATTTTGAGCCGAAGTGCAATCTTATTTGCAATTAATGTGAGCCACAAATTGTCTTGTTTGCAAGCCGGAGCGTTTATGTTTGCGAGCCGCAACAAATAAGTATTAGCTTGCTCTCGTTGAGTTAATAAATCGTTGTGAATTTGCGAAAAATTACTCATGGTTTGGCGTAAATTTTCTCCATATTGTTTTGCTGTTTTAATTAAATAATTTAAGGTTTCAATGCGAAGATTTTGGGCATAAAGATCATATTCTAATTTTAATTGTTCATTATAGCTACGCCGCAATTCTACCGCATTAGCTTTTAAACTACTTTCTAGACTTTTAATTCTTTTCTTAATCTGTTGAATAGGTTCGCGGATAGTAGAACTATACTTAATCCAAATTGTACCCAAGTAAGTCAATACAGCTATAAATATCCATAATAAATAATTAACTAAGTTCCCCCAAAAGTATTTTAATAAAAGCCATAGTATTGATTGACTGAAAATACCTAATAAAACAACAAAGGCTATAAAAATAAGTAAAACTAATGTAGGATAAATAATCAAATATCTATTCCGAAATTCCGTTTCTTTTGTGAGTATTTGGTCGAGTTTATCTGTAGCGGTTTCAATTTCCTTTTCTAAAAAGTTTAGCTTCTTTTCTACGCTGTCAATATTTTGTTTTGCTTGTTCACGAGCGCGTTCAACTGCTATCATCCGAATTTGGCGAGCTTGTTCAATTTCTGTATTCACAGCTTGACGATATTCAGAAATTGTATTTTCTAGTTGTTTTTGAGTTGTTTGTAATTCCTCTAACAATTCTGAAGAATTAAGTTCAGCTAAACTTTCTTGTAATTGTTGCCGTTTTCCTCTTAAAGACAAAATTTGATTGAGTAAGTTTTGTGTCTTTTCTCTATTAATCGTTACTTCTAATCGAGAATCAAGAAATCCTTCAATACTACGTAATTCTGTAATTATATTTTGTGGTTGTTCACTAATCGCATCTGTTTGTAATTCTAAATAAGAATAAGTCAGAATTTGTAATAATTTTACTGATTAGACCTGTCCGAAAATTTATAAAGCAGTCTGTATCTGGCTTTGAGGATGTTTTCATGTCAGCCAGACTTGATGTAATTATGAGGGCTAGAGGTAGTTACTGTTAGTATAGCCCGGAAAAAATGCTGATGGTTATTTCATAATCTGCATAGTTTTAAAACATATCATAAATTTGGTAAAATTAGAGAATCAATTCGTAACCTAACCAATCCACAAATCGTCAGTATTACTTTTTCATAAGTATCTTTATGAAGACGAAATCTTTCTGATGCTATGCGAAAAATCTTAATAATTCTTATGATATGCTCAACAAAAATTCGTTTACTAGACAGTTTTTTATTTGCCTCTTTCTGTTCATCTGTTAATTCTTTATTCCTGGGCTTTTTCTTAGGTGTAGTCATATTATCTCCACCTATATAAGCTTTATCTCCTTGAAATTTTTGTTGAGAATCAAATTTCTCTTGTTGATCTCTAAACAAAGAAATATCACTAGTCGTCCCTGGCTTTCCTACTATCACATCTACTATATCTATGGCTACGCCACGCAAGCTATCAGCTTTTGGCATAGACACAACTTGATTTTTAAATGAGTGATATTTCTTCTTTCCCGAATAGTATCTTTTTTGCTCATCATTATCTCCAGGTCTTTCTATAGCTTGTTCAAAGCTATCTACGATTAACTCAAAATCCTGTAATAATT
>CAINGU010000009.1 GCA_903848645.1 uncultured cyanobacterium
ATCTGCATTCTATTTATAGTTAATAACAAATATTCTTTATATGTCAACCCTTACAGCACTTTTAGATATTTGTTGATACATTTTGTAATATTGTTTGGTGGGCGTAGCTAATAGTTTGGCATAACAAGTACCGAAGAGCCATAATTGGTACAACTTTAAAGCCAAGAACACTTGATCCATCCGATGCTTATGACATGATCGGTCTGAATACAATTTATAATATAGGAGATTCTCTTTATACTTACAAATTAGGAACTACACAACTTCAACCCCGTCTAGCAACTCAGCTACCAAAAATTAGCTCAGATGGTTTAACCTATGATATTCAAATTTTTAGCAATGGAGCTAATTTATTTAACGCATTTCTTACTCATGCTATAGATGTGGCTTATTTTTCTCTTGAACCTGCTCAAATTGAGAGTCTAAAACAGGAGGCATTAATAGGAAAATGGCAAGTAATAACTTCTCCTGGTACGACTGTCAATTATTTGGGTCTTAACTTACGACACAAACCCTTGGACAATCCAATTGTCAGACAAGCGATCGCAATGCTCATTGATAGAAAATTACTAAATCAGCGAGTTCTCAAAAATCAAGCTGAACCTCTATATAGCCTAGTACCAAATGTTTTTGATGTTTACAAATCCGTGTTTAAAACTCATTATGGTGATGGCAATATAGAGAAAGCAAAACACTTATTAAAGCAAGCTGGTTACTCCTCAAATAACCCACTAAAATTACAAATTTGGTATCCATCCACATCCACAACTAGAGGTTTAGTTGCTCAAACTTTAAAAGCATTTGTTGATCAAAATCTGGGGGGAGTGATGCAATTAGAGGTTAATACTATAGAATCTACCAGTTATCTCAAAAATATTGGCAAAGGACTATATCAGATGTTTTTACTCGAATGGTATCCAGACTTTTTAGATCCTGACAACTATATTCAACCATTTGTCGAATGTTCTGAAGGAAGCTTAGAAAAAGGATGTAAGGAGGGAGGTAGTCAAACATTGGGTTCTTTTTACTACAAAGAGCGCGTTAACCAACTAATTGATCAAGAGCGAAAGACACAAAACCCTAAAGTCCGAGCAGCTATTTTTGCAGAGATTCAAGAAATAATAGCGGAGGATATTCCTTACATACCTCTTTGGCAAAGTAAAAATTATATTTTTGCTCACCAAAGTTTAATTGATGTAAATATTGAACCTAACTATTCTCTACCTTTTTGGAAAATTCAAAAGTCACATTGATTTTTTATCTTCATAAAGGTACAATTATTATTAAGTAAATTTAATAAAAACAAACATGATTGGGGTAGCAGTTGTTGGCACAGGATTTGGTCAAAAAGTCCACATTCCTGCATTTCAAGCACATCATAATACTAAGATTGTCGCTGTTTATCATCGAGATATTCATAAAGCAAAAACCATTGCGGAAACTCATAATATTCCCTATGCTGGCGATAATTTAGCAGAAATTCTGGCTTTACCCACAGTTGAAGCTGTTAGTATTTCCACACCGCCATTTTTACACTATGAAATGGCTAAACAGGTTTTGCAAGCTGGTAAACATCTCTTATTAGAAAAACCCATAACTTTAAATGCCAATGAAGCTAAAGAATTATATCAGTTAGCCAAAAATCAAGATGTAATTGCAACTGTAGATTTTGAATTTCGGTTTGTTCCAGAATGGCAATTTTTCGCTCAACTTCTTGCTGACAATTATGTGGGGAATATCCGATTAATTAAAATTGATTGGTTGGGTTCTTCTCGCGCTGATACTTCTCGTCCTTGGAATTGGTATTCTAGTAAAGAAAAGGGTGGTGGTGCATTAGGTTCTTTAGGTTCTCATGCTTTTGATTATATTAATTGGTTATTTGGTTCAGTTCACAAATTAAACGCCCATTTAACTACTGCTATTTCTGAAAGAGTTAACCCAGCAACTGGAGAATTACAAGCAGTTGATACTGATGATACTTGTTTATTATCTCTAGAATTGGTAAATGGTACACCTTGTCAAGTTTCTATTAGTGCAGTTGTTCATGCAGAAAGAACTCATTGGATAGAAGTTTATGGTGATAAGGGAACTTTGGTTTTAGGTAGCAAGAATCAAAAAGACTATATTCATGGTTTTCAGGTTTGGGGTTCTCAATCTGGTGAACCTTTAAAGGAAATAGAAGTTCCGCAACAATTTCTCTTTCCTCAACATTATGATGATGGGCGGATTTGTGCTTTTCTTCGTGTTGTTGATGAATGGGTAAAAGGAATTACTAATCATCAAGAAATTACACCTTCTTTAAAAGAAGGAGTTTATTCGCAATTGTTAATGGATTTATGCCATGAATCTCATGAAACAGGAAGTTGGGTAAATGTGCCAAGTTTGGGAGAATTTTTAGATTAATCAAGTGATGATGACTGATAATTATTACAGAAATTATGTAGATAATTATAAAGTTCACGAAATAAAGGACATCTTTTTTGTAAATTTTCTGGGACTATTTTTAGTAATAGCAAAGGGGTATGTAATCCTTTAGAAAATCTTTTTGATTGGATATCAAAGTTTAGTTCTAGTGAAATGCTACTATCAACTATTAGCTGAGATAATTTATCTTGACAACAATCTCTATCTTGATCATATTTACTAAAAGATTCAGGATCATCAAACGGGATATTTTTCTGGGTGCTTAACCACCAACGCATTTTTTCATGTCTACCGCGAAAATCTGGATGTTTAGCAATAGTATTATCCCAATCTCCAATAATCCATGATTCAATTTCTGGAGCAGCAAAAGCGATATACTTAGGAATATCATTACATTCAGTTATTTTAGATATTGCTGATATAAACTTCTGTCTTTGAGAATTAACATCTCGACAATCTAAATCATCAAGAACTAAAATTAAATCACATTTTTTAGCTTCAGATTGCAAAGCAATAGGTAATTCTTGGGTAATTTGTTCAATTAAACTTTTACCTGTTTTACCATAACCAGTTACCTTCCCAGGTTTTGGTCCTGGTTTTATTCTTGCTGGTGTTTTCCGTTCAAATTGACAACCAGGAAAATTCTTTTCTAAAAAAGGAATTAATCCTCTAACTTCCGCTTCTCCACCACCTGCAAATACCCAAACTACCACGGCCATCCTCCCACAGTAGGATCTCCTACACGGTATAAATCACCTAATTGCCATCCTTCTTCTAGTTTTTGATCTAAAATTTCATGAGAGAGTGTTTTCATAGAAAAATGCGTTTTATCTTGAGAATAAAAACAATAAACATTTTCTAAGCAATCTGTAAAATGATCTAAAAGATCAGGACTATGAGTAGTGATAATAATTTGAGTTTTTCTCGCAGCTTGTTTTATCCATTCTGCTAAAATTGGCATCCAAGATATGTGCAAACCTAATTCTGGTTCATCAATAACTAATAAGGAAGGTAAAACAGGAGAATGTAATATAGTCGCCCAGCATAACATTCTTACCGTTCCATCTGACATTTCTGTAAGATAAAATGGTTCTTTAATATCTTCAAAATGCCATTCTAATGTTAATGATAATCGCCCAGAACGAAGAGAACGCAAACGACGAGTTTTAGGTAAAATAGACTTCATAGCATTGTTAATGCTGTCTTCAAAGTCAATATTTTCTTGGGTTAAATTTTCAAATACTAAAGGTAAATTATTTCCTGATGTTGATAAATAAATATCATTTCCTCCTATTTTTGGTTCTGAATTTCTAATTTGATGCAAATCCATGTTATTCGCATTATAAAATTGCCATTGAGAAATAAATGCAATTAACTCTCTCCTAATTTTATAACCAGGTGTAGTTATCAGTTTATTTTGGCTATTTTCTAATAATTCTGGAAGTACATTTAAACCTAGAATGTTTGCAGGAATATTATCTAATACTTCAAAATGTGTTCCTGATTTCTGTTCACCTTGATTATATACTGAGATCAGACCTTTACCTATTCTTTGCAGTTTTGGATCATTAAATTTATAATAATAAAAAGGTGATGAATCTGGATTTACTAAATTATCTCCACTATATAAAGATTCTTGATGAATAGTTGATTTCTGTTTTTTCCTATCTACAAACAAATCAAGATCGAGAACTGAATTTTTCGGTTGACTCGTATCTTGTAATTGTTCTGAAAAACCATACTGAAATTTAATGACCGCAGGACTAGCAACACTATTATCTAATATTCTATCATTGCCAATTTTACTAATTGCCTCTTCAAAACTAGTAATACCACGACTTTCATCAGAAACATTAGTTAAACAATCCTTTAAAAATTTTAATGTACTGATAAAATTACTTTTTCCAGAACCATTTGCCCCTATAAAAATGTTGAGATTTTTTAACTCTACGGCTGGAGATAACGAGAGATTTTTATAGTTTTGGGTAAAAATAAATTTAAGAATTGGTTGATCCATATTTTTTCATTAACACTATAGAAAGATCTTTTTAACCAAGAAAATTATACAATATATTTTCTGGAATTTACAATAAAAATATATTAGTACAGCACTTTACTGAACAATCGGATACAATAAAAATAAATCAACCAAAGGTAGCGTTTATGGCAAACCTACTCAGTGAAACCAAATCACAGACTGGACTGGTCATCTCCTGGGAAGCCTTACCCGATGATTTTCAGTTAGAGGATGAACCAGTGGAAAATACAGGACAGCCACTATTAGCGGGGGCTTTGCGGGAAAGTTTAGAAATCAGTGGATTTATTCAACCACAGATGTTAATTGCTGCTAATTTTGGGTTGTGTGCCACATTAAATGAGCAATTTGTGGCTAAAGCACCTGATTGGGTATATGTTCCTTCTGTGAAAGAGATATTACCAGAACGGAAAAGCTATACACCCAATTTGGAAGGGGATGTACCGGCTGTAGTCATGGAGTTTTTATCAGATAAAGATGGGGGAGAATATTCAGTTAAGCGTACCTATCCGCCGGGAAAATGGTTTTTTTACGAACAAATTTTACAAGTTGCCATTTACATCATTTTTGAGCCAGATGGCGGTTTATTAGAATATTATCAACTGGAAAATGGACGTTATGAATTAAAACAACCAGATGAGAATGGTCATCATTGGATTGAGGCAATGGGACTATTTTTAGGAACTTGGCGGGGGGCAAAAGAAGGACGGACTGGCTATTGGTTAAGATGGTGGGATAATACAGGTAATTTGTTACCTTGGGCTGTGGAATTGATTGAACAGGAACGCCAACGTGCGGAACAGGAATGCCAACGCGCAGAACAGGAACATAACCGTGCAGAACAGGAACGCCAGGAAAAAGAACGGCTAATAGCTTATTTGCAATCGCAAGGGATTGATCCCAATAATTTGCCTAAAAATGCTGGGTAAATAAAATCATAATAAGTCAGGAGTCAGAGGGAAGAAAGAAGGAAGAAGAAAATTTCTCTCTCTGACTTTTTTGATGTGACTATAAATTTGTAGCTGCATGGATAGCAGTTAAAATTGCATTGTTGATAGCTAAATCCTTTTTTGATAACATAATATCTTCTGACGTAGTACGTTGAGCAACGACAGCACAAACAGCCGCAGCGGCGAAATTATAGACACCTGCCATTTTGAATAACATTCCTGATTCCATTTCATAATTCAAAATATTTAAGCGGCGATATTCTTCGGTAATTCCGTTAAGAGATCGGATTAAATAAGGATTAGCTGAATCAGTCCGTTCTTGTCCTTCATAAAAAGTATCAACTGATGCGGTAATTCCCAAATAATGCTCAATTTTTAATTCTTGTGCTGCTTTTACTAAAGCCACTGTGAGAAAAGGATCTGCTGTGGCTGGATACTCTACAGGTGCAATATCATTAGCTGCACCTTGACGACACAAAGCCCCGTTACTAATAACAATATTCCCAACGGATATATGAGGTTGAATTGAGCCACAAGTACCAATGCGAATAATTTTCTGAATCCCTACTTGTACTAACTCATTGACAACAATACTCAAAGAAGGCGCACCCATACCACTGGTAGCAGATAAAATCTTTTTTCCATTGGGTAAATAGCCTAAATAGCTATGAAGTCCCCGATTTTCTGATAGTAACTGCACATTTTGTAAATGAGTTTGGGCGATAAAATTAGCCCGCTGGGGATCACCTGATAATAAGGCAATTTCGGGAAGAAATTCACCTAAATCAGCTTTACTAAAACCAATATGATATAGCATTTTATTATTCATGTTTTTTTAATTGATTACTGCATTCTATCAATTGTCCGATATTGAATTGCTTCGGCTACGTGCTGGGGTTTGAGGTTTTCATCTCCTGCTAAATCTGCAATAGTTCGTGCTACTTTGAGAATGCGATCGCTCGCTCTTGCTGATAACCCTAATTTCCTAATTGCTGCTTCTAATAAATTCCGACTAGCATCATCTAATTTACACCATTTTTGTAAATGACGACTTTGCATTTGAGCATTACATTGTAAATTTTCTTCTTGCTGAAACCGAATTACAGCTTTTTCTCTAGCTTTTTCTACTCGTTCCGCTACAGATTTCGACGCTTCTCCCGTTGGTTGTTGGGTAATTTCCTCTGGTTTCAAACGATTGACTGCTACTTGCAAATCAATTCTATCCATTAATGGTCCAGACAATTTTGCCCAATATTGTTCCCGTTGTCGAGGTGAACAGGTACATCCTTGAATTGTATCACCATAATAACCGCAAGGACAGGGATTTGTACTGGCTACTAATGTGAATTGTGCGGGAAAAGTGACAGATTGTTTAGTTCGAGAAATTGTCACAAAACCATCTTCCAAAGGTTGACGCAAAAACTCTAAAACATCTCTTTTAAACTCTGTTAATTCATCTAGAAAAAGTACACCTCTATGAGATAATGAAATTTCACCAGGACGAGGAAAAGTACCACCACCAACTAAAGATGGACCAGATGCAGAATGGTGGGGACTTCTAAAAGGTCTTTCTCTAACTAAAGAACCCCGATTTTTCAATAATCCAGCCACAGAATGAATGCGTGTCACTTCCAAAGATTCAGGAAAACTTAAAGGTGGTAAAATTCCCGATAACCGCCGTGCTAACATCGTTTTTCCACTGCCTGGTGGTCCAACAAAAATCAAATTATGTCCCCCCGCAGCCGCAATTTCTAAAGCTCTGCGTGCGTGCGCTTGTCCTTTGACATCTTGTAAATCTGCTAAATTTAAAGATGTTTCCTGAGAAGTTTCTACTGCTTTATTTAACTGAACAGGTTTGTATTTTTTAGGATTATTTAATAAGTCCACCACATCAGCAACATCTTTGCAACCATAAACCGCCAAACCTTCAACAACAGCCGCTTCTTGGGCATTATCAACGGGAACAACTAAACCCGCAATTCCCATTTTCTTTGCAGTTGCCGCAATCGGTAAAACACCAGCAACCGGACGCAAACTACCATCTAAAGAAACTTCACCTAAAAATAAAAAATCTCCTAACAAATCGGCGTTAACTTGTTCAGAAGCTGCTAAAATTCCCACACTAATTGGTAAATCAAAAGCTGGTCCTTCCTTTCGTAAATCTGCGGGAGTTAGATTAATGACAATTTTCCGCATGGGAAACGCAAAACCCGCATTTTTCAAAGTGGCTTTTACCCGTTCTTTAGATTCTTGAATAGCGGAATCTGGTAAACCTAAAATGACAATTCCCGGTAAACCCCCGGAAACATCAACTTCCACACCCACTTTTACAGCGTCAATCCCAATGATAGATGCACTCCAAACTCTAGCCAGCATTTTTTATATATGAATAAACATTGAGAATATCAAAGCAGATTTGTAGGTAAATTAACAATGAGTGAAATCACCGAAGAGGATTGTTAATATAATAATAGCAGCCAAAGATGCAGGTGACTTATGGTTCAAGCATTAACCAACCATCACTTAAAATCTTTAACAGATGAGTCAGTAAAACCGCATGAGTCAGAACACAGAAACCATTTTTAGTAAAATCATTCGTAAAGAAATTCCCGCGAATATTGTTTATGAAGACGATTTAGCCTTGGCCTTTACAGATGTTAACCCCCAAGCACCAGTTCACATCCTTGTTATTCCCAAAAAACCCATAGTTAACCTAGCTACCGCTGAACCTGAAGATCAACCACTTTTGGGACATCTTTTATTAGTGGTGAAGCAAGTCGCAGCACAAGCGGGACTGGAAAACGGTTATCGAGTAGTTATGAATACTGGTGATGATGGCGGTCAAACAGTTCATCATCTACACATACACATCCTCGGCCGTCGTCCTATGTCCTGGCCTCCAGGTTAATTCAAGTATTCAGTAATGCACAGAAAGCTGATTTCTGTGCTATTTTTACGCATTAGAAAAACAAATAATTTTACAAAAGAAAAATGTATTTTTACCAAGATTTTATCATTCGTAATTGGCAAGAAAAAGATCGCACTTTAGCAGCTAAAGTTATTAGTTCTGTCTTATCAGAATATGGTTTACCTTGGCAACCAGAGGAAGCAGACAAGGATGTATTAAATATTGAAGAATATTATTTAGCAACTGGTGGAGAATTTTGGGTAATTGAACATCAAAGTCAGATTGTCGGGACTGCTGCATATTATCCCATCAATCGCGCAGAAAAAGCTGTAGAAATTAGAAAAATGTATCTTTTACCAAAAGTGCGCGGTTTAGGATTAGGAAAATATTTATTACAACAACTGGAAACAGCAATTGCTTTGCGGGGATTTGAACAAATTTGGATTGAAACCGCCAGTATTTTAACCGAAGCTGTTAAACTTTATGAAAGTAATGGTTATCTACCAACAACAGGGGTAGAAACTAGCAGATGTGATCTTGTTTATGTAAAATATCTATGATCAAGATATTCCAAAACCTTCTTAATCTTTTTCTTAAATCCTCTTGTCCCCTGTGTCAACGTCCTACAGATAAGGAACTTTGTCCATATTGCATTAAGCAAATTCAAAGTTGTCATCAACAAAATCCCGCTTATTTATGGAAACAACCATTACCAATATTTGTGTGGGGAAGTTATGGTGGTGCAGTCAAAAGAGCGATCGCTGCCTTAAAATATGAAAATCAACCCCAAATTGGTTATGTTTTCGGGCAATGGTTAGGAGAATCATGGTTATTACATTCACCGCAACCACAACAACAGCTTTTAGTTATTCCTATCCCTATGCACCCAAAAAAACAAAAACAACGCGGTTTTAATCAAGCCGCATTAATAGCTGAAGGTTTTTGTAATGTTACAGGATACAAATTGAAAATCAATGGTTTAGAACGCATTAAGGAAACTGAAGCCCTATTTAGTTTATCCCCAGCCCAAAGACAAGAAAATTTAGCAGATGCTTTTATTCTTGGTAAAGATTTGCGTCGTCCTCCCCATATACCTATATTATTAGTGGATGATATTTACACTACTGGTGCTACTGTCAAAGCTGCTGTCAAGACCTTTGAACAACATCAAATTAAAGTCTGGGGTGTAGCTGCTGTTGCCACGACAAATAAACAAAAATAAAGCTATATTAGATTAGTTACCCTGTATTAGTGGGAACACTGTTTTTATTTATGAAGAAGATTTTTACAGCGAGTTTCAGACAAATTTTAATTATTCCTATCACATTGCTAACAATAGGAATGGGGATAAAAACAGCTTCAGCACAAAATAAGTTATATAGTCCCATTCCTTTAACTAATTTTACAGAAATCTCTGATACTCTATCAAACAAAGATATTCCCACAGGACAAGGAGGATTTGCTCGTGATTATGTAGTTAAGTTAAAGAAGGGTGATAATTTATCTATTGATTTGTCATCGGAAAACTTTGATACCATTATTACCCTATTAGCCCCCAATGGCTCAACGGTAGCAGAAAATGATGATGGTCCCGATGGTACAAGTAATTCTCTGTTATTTACCCGCATTACAGAAGCAGGAACTTATATTGTGCGAGTTCACTCTTTTGGGGAAACTGGGGTAGGAAAGTTTAAACTTAAGGTGACAAAACTTCAACCACTTAAGTAGGGTTTGCTGAATAAACTATCTAACGATGTCATGGACATTTCCAGAAATTAAATAATTAAATATGTGCCTTTACCTCTATTTCTGCATTTTGATATGAAACATTTGCTGATAGTCTCAAACAACACTTTTGAAGTAATGGACTTACACTTTCTAGTATTTGACTGTTGATTTAACTTTTATCTTTAGCCACACCTAATTGCCAATTACTGGCTTTTTTGATCTCGTTCATTTTACCTGATAAAATAAATTTCATGCCAATGCGAGTATGTAAATACCCCTTAGCAAGATCATAGCCTGGCTTGGCAATAATGCCATCTACATTTTGACCAGTTTTGCTGACATCACCACAAAAACTCGGATTAGTTGCTAAATTAACCGTTATAAAATTATTATATAAATTGCCTTTTGGTAACATGAATATAGCATATATATGATGCCGACCTAACCAAGGTTTAACTATAACTTTCTCAGGATGAATATAAAATTTTGTCGTCTTGATACTCATAAATCCCCAATTTTCACAGGGAACAGTTGGTACTTTACCCAAGAAATTGTTAAAGCCAATAGTCATCACTAAAGTGAAGGTAAAGAAGAGATAAATAATTTGATGTTTTCGCACTGCTAATATCAATAACTAGATTTTTGCTTATATTTTTGATTTTACTAACTTGATGAAAATAATAAAGTACGATTGCTTACCAATGGGACTCCTATATCTTTAACATAGTTTATTTCTTCTTCATTCTGACTCCTGGCTGCTGACTCCTTCTTCATTCTTAACAGAAAAATTCTTACCAATTGGCAATATTGAGTTACAGCATATTTCGCTCTAATGAGGTACAAACTTGAATTATGGAACTCTTGTAGTGCGGGCATCTTGCCCGCTATATATGTACCTCATAACACCGGGAAGTGCTGTAAATTAATCAAATCACTATGTTAATTTTTACCTAAGTTTGGGCATAATACTGTTTATGTTGACATTTATTAGGCTGAATGTAATTAGATGAAAAGGGTATTTTCTCCAAAAATTAGCTTGTGGTGGTTATTTCTGATATGTTGCGGCCTTGTCTGGTCTATTGTCATCCTATTACCAGTATCTGCAAATTCTATTCATACCCTCAAACAACAACAACAGCAAATTCAGCAACAACGCCAGAATGTCATTCAGGAACAAAATCGTTTAACTAATTTACAAACAGCAGCCCAAAAACACCTCAGCGGTTTAAACCAAAATCTACAAGCTACTAATAGCTACATTCAAGATAGTCAGCTAAGATTACAACAAGCTAATCAAACTCTCCAACAGTTAGAAGCTAATTTGAATATTGCAGAAAGTGATTATCAAAATCGCCAAGTTGCTACAGTGGCGCGGTTGCGGTTTCTTCAGCGTTCCCCAACTTTTCAGGGATGGGCGGTTTTACTACAAAGTCAAAATATGAGCGATTTTATTAGTCGTCGTTACCGCTTAAAGTTAGTTTATCAGGCAGATCAACGAATTTTAGCCAAACTATCTCAACAAGCAAATTTATTAATTCAACAAAGAACAGAAATAGCAGGACAAAAAAATCAAATTGCTTTAATTAGAGAACAATTATTAGCCCAAAAATCCGATTATCAAAATCAAGCACAATCACAAGCAGAATTAGTTCAACGTTTAAATAGCGATCGCTTGGCCTTAGAATCTGCTCAAAATCAACTAGAAAAAGATTCTCAAAATCTCACCGTTTTGATTCAACAAAAAATTGCCCAACAACAAAGAATCGCCGCCGAAAAAGCCAGGGAAGCAGCCAGAACGAAAACCGCTAGTAAAAATGTAATTATTCCCGGCACAGGTATCTTTGCATTACCCAGCGACGCACCCACCAGCAGCCCCTTTGGTTGGCGGATACATCCCCTCCTTGGTTATCGTCGCTTTCATGCGGGTTTGGACTTTGCAGCCAGCTATGGGAGTACAATTCACGCCGCCGATTCAGGTACAGTGATTTTTGCCGGTTGGTATGGTGGTTATGGTAAAGCCGTAATTATCAGTCACAGCCAAGGGATCACCACCCTCTATGGACACACCAGCGAATTATTTGTCAGCGAAGGACAAAGCGTAAAAAAAGGACAAGCGATCGCATCTGTCGGTTCTACAGGCTTCTCCACAGGTCCCCACCTCCATTTTGAAGTCCGCCGCGATGGTACACCTGTTGACCCAGCAAATTACTTATAATTAAATTCTGATTAAATTCAAAAAGTATGTTATACTGTTCCTATATGTAAGGGCGCGTGGCTCAGTGGATAGAGCAACAGGTTCCGGTCCTGTAGGTCGGGGGTTCGAATCCCTCCGCGCTCATTTTTTAATTTCCATAGCACTTCTAAAAGTCCATAGCAAATGGGTCAGGGAATGCAAACTATAGTGAGAATACCTCCCCTGACACATCAAAAACTAATTTCTAAGTTGTACAGGCATAGCTAAATAAGTCATTTTTAAACCACCCAAGGGAGTAAAAATTACCGGAGTTAAACTTTGATTTAAGTGCATTTGAATTTCCGAAGATGGTAATTCTTTCAAACCTTCCATGAGATATTTGACATTAAAAGCAATGTCAATATCTTCTCCAGATATTTGCGCTGGCATTGATTCTGTACCACTACCGACATCTTGAGCTTCACAAGATAAAGTAATTTCTTGATTGGCATGATCAATGCTGACTTTGACAATATTATTTTTCTGATCTGCTAACACAGCAATTCTTTCTAAAGTGCTGATAAATTGCTTTCTTTCTAATGTAACTTGGCGTTCAAATTGCCGGGGGATAAGTTGCCGATAAGCGGGATATTGTCCTTCTAAAGTACGGCTGGTTAACCGTTGATTTTGCCAAGCAAATACTACTTGACCTTGATCAAGATATACGGCTACAGTTTCTTCTGATGCGGAATTATGTCCTAACATCCGTTGTAGTTCCCGTAATGCTCTCGCGGGTACTGTCACCTCTACCTGTTCGCTACCTTCAACAGGACGCTCATTTGTGGTTTCCAGCACGGCTAAACGGTGTCCGTCCGTGGCTGCAAATTCTAAAGTGTCTTGTTTCAGGGTTAAATGTACGCCTGTGAGAACTTGCTTAGTTTCATCGGAACTGGTAGCAAATAAAGAACCTTTCAACCCTTCAATTAGTGCAGCGGTGGTGAGATGAATTGCTTCGGCGTTTTCAATCACTGGTAATTCGGGAAATTCTTCTGCCCCCATAGCTCGGACTTGATAACGTCCGCTTTTGGGCTTGAGAGTAACAATTATACCTTCTCCACCAGCATCTTCTGATTGGTCATCAAGGGTAATTTCCCCTTCTGGTAAGCGAGATGTGATATCTACAAGTAGTTTAGCAGGCAGAGCAATTGTCCCTCCTTCTAATACCTCAGCACTAAAACTAGTACGGATACCTAAACTCAGGTCAAAGGCGGTTAAACTAACTTGATTAGTTTGGGCATCTGCTTGTAATAAGATGTTAGCAAGGACAGGGTGAGTCGGTCTGGATGGAACTGCACGACTGACGAGGGAAAGATTGCTACTGAGATCACCTTGAGAACAAATTAATTTCATCTTTCAATTAAATAGTGGGGGAATTGGTAATTGTAATGGGTAATTAGGTAATTTACCCATCACTGTGTTATCCTAACTGCTCAGAGCCTTGATAAACCGTTGTAAACTCTTAAACACACTGGGTTTTCTCGCAGGTGTAGCGTCCGTAGTGTTTTCCGTTTGTCCCCCCATCAGAATCGCGTCTAATTCGTCACCAGAGGGTTTTTTGGGGAGTTCGGCAACTTTTTGATATTCACCCTCTGTTTCTAGCCATACTTCCCACAGTCCAGGGTAGCAACGGAAAAGGGCAGATTCATCATCTACGGGACGGATATAGTAACAAGATTCGATGGTGCTAATGAAACGACGACGGGTTTCTCTGGCTGTGTAACCGATACCAACTACACTAGAATCTTCTAGTCGGGGAGTTAACATGATTACGGGACGTTCTCCGATTAGTTCACACAGCTTTTCTAATTGTGGCACTTCCACGGATGTGGGGGCGATAAATAGGAAAATTTCATCTTCTGGCTGAATTTTCGCTGCTAAAGATGCAGCCCTACCTGTACCGATATCGGAAATTTGGAATTGTGCATCTGTCCAGTCACGACGGGCTAAAGCAGCCGCACCAGCATCAGCAAAGAATACCTTGAGACGGGATTCATATTCAGTGAACAGGGGGAGAAACTGTTCTGCAACTGTCATGAATTTGAGTTCTGGAAATAATAACTCAACTTGAATACGAGTCATACCATCAGCTAAAGCTGATTTTACCGCTTCACAAGATTGAGCGATCGCATCTTCTAGGGTTTTGGGAAGTTCAGCCATAGTTGACAAAGTGTCTGGGTTAATATTGAACAGCAAGAAAATAGTCTAATACAATTCTTCTTGATATTTCACTAATAATGTAGGAATATAATCATAGCCATCAACACCAATAACAGCAATTATTTGAGGGCGATTTTGTTGAAGTAATAATTGGAATTTTTCTGCACTAAGTTGTCCCCTAATAATTGTCAATAAACTAGCAGGTTGTCGCCACTCATCAGAAGCAATTTGCTCCAAGAGATACATTCCTAAGCTACCAGTATAAACTGCTTTTTCATAATTAGCCATCAGATAATTAGCTTCAGATAAATATGCTAAATTTCTCCCTTGTAAATACAAATCACCAGAAACTTGAGATGTTCTAAAGGCATTCTCTAGATATTTAATTGCTATCGGGTATTGTGCAGTAACTAAATAAGCAATCCCCAAACTACTAAAACATAAAGCTTGACTTTGCAAATCACTTAATTTTTCTGCCAGTTTTAACCCTTGTTCTAGATAGTTAATGGCAGATTCATACACTTCAGGTTCACTAATTTCTGTTTGCTTTGCTTGCATGACTTCGCTATAACCTAAGTTTACCAAAGCGTTAGCCTCTCCAGTTTTGTCCCCTGTTTGTCTACTAAAAATTAATGCTCTTTGACTATAATTAATTGCTTCACTATAATTTTGTTGTTGCACATAAGTCCGGCTGAGGTGGTTAAGATTGGCAATTTCACAGGTTTTATCTCCGGCATTTCTGGCTATTTCTAAAGCTTGTTGATGAAAATCAAGGGAGCGATCATATCTACCCAAACCGCGCTGGGAATAACCCAATAATGTCAAAATCCGCGCTTTTTCCTGAGTACCTTCGGCAGAACGCAAGGGGGCATCTAAATAATCCAAAGCATCCCGTAAATAACTACCAGAAAATGAGGCAAAAATCCCACCATAAAGCGGAAAATAAGGACGTTGGGCAAAAGTTCGCAAAATTTGCAGCATGATTTGCGATGCACCATTGCTATATATTACGGCTTGATTTTGAAAACCGCTGGCTAATTGACTCCAAATTACCGCAAAGGTTAAAAATGTGGAAATAGATAATTTAGGACCTGCTTGAATATCATAAGCTTGTTGATCAAACCAGTTAATTAAACCCCTTTGTAAAAGCTGTAAAACTATTGTTAATTCTACCCAATTACTCAAACTAATTTGCTGTTGTTTTTGGGCAAATTCCAAAGCTGATTGTTCTACTGCAAGGGTATGAAAAAATGCTTGGGGAACTTCACTATTTACTACTTTAGCCCAACTTGCCCAAGGACTGTTTTCTCCGGGTACACCTCCAAATCCTAGGGAGTTTTTGTGTTCATACATCCAATTAAGTAAATTTGCTTGGATTCTTTGCCAAGCAGCTATACCATGAGTAATACCATCAGCAATCTGTTGAAAATCCTGATTAGCACTAGCAAATTGCTGTAAAGATTTGGCTAACTGTTGCAGTTGGGACAAATTTAAGGGATACTTCTGATTAGGATCAGTAGCTCGTAATAAAGCCGTTAACCGTTCTTCTGGGGTAGCTGTGGTAATTTCCCGCATAGATAGGGATATCGCTTCAGTGGCTTTATTTTGTTCTTGCCACCGTTGCCATTGAGTTTGAATTGTTTTGGCCGCGCGTAAACTCCGGGTAGCTTTGGCTTTTTTCAGTTCATCGGTTTCCGAGTCTACCTGAGATTGTATGGTATTTAAGCGATCGCTCAAAACTAACTCAAACACCTCTCCAGTCCCGGAAGTGATACCTTTGAGTAACATTTGATAAACCTGCTCTACAGAGCTAATTTTGCCCTTGAGAGTGGTTTCGATAATATCGTTAATTAAAGCGAGATAATGCTCGCGTAATGGTAAAGATTCTGACACTTTAGCTAATAGAGAACATCACAACAATTCTCATTGTAGCTGTAGCAGGTTTGAAGATTTAGGATTGGATGTGATTATAATAATTGCTAAGAAGATATTTGCAAATGGTATAATGTTATGCTATGGAAAGATACAGGAGTCTATGCAATCCTTGTTAGTTAACTCAAATATACTAAAAAAAAGGAAAATAGCTTCCTTTTTATTGATAGGTAATTGCTTTTTTTTACATCACAGAAATTTTAAAGTTTCAGGAATTCTATTTTTCTCCAATAGAATTTTGAGAAATTTATCTAAAGATTGATGAGGTATTTCTTTCCTCCATACCGCAGTTGATCGGGCGTAATATATTGGATGGTGAAGCGGCATAAACACAACTTTAGGATGAGGTAGTGCGCTTGCCTCTCTTGGCATCACTGCTACCCCTTGTCCAGCCGCTACAAGGGCAATCATAGAAGCATGACTGTCAGCTAACAAGTTCAGATTGGGCATAAAACCAGCTTGATAACAAGTATCACGGATACGGTCGTTCCGTCCTGGAAAAGTTTTTTCAGACATCCCAATAAATTTTTCAGATGCAAGTTCCATCAAATTGATCGAAGGACAAGATGCTAATAAATGGGTATCCGGTATTACAGCATCAATTACAACTTCCTTAACACATTTAACTATGAACTCTGGTTCTAAATCATTCGGTGGATTACCCATAAAAGCAATATCAATCGTTCTATTCCGCAAACATTTTACCTGTTCACTAGGGGACATCTCCTGGAAACGCACAGCAATTTCAGGATAGATAACTCCAAAACGATGTAACGCTTCACCTAAAAAACTTTCCAGGATAGTTGGGATATAGCCAACCACCACAGGCTCATTTGTATTTGTGTAATTATTTTTGATGGTTTGAATAACAATATTACTACGATTCAAAATATCCTTTGCTGGTTCGAGAAAAAATTTTCCAGCTTCAGTGAGTTTCAACCCATCCGATTGTCGGATAAAGAGGATAACACTCAGTTCATCTTCAAGATTTTTGATTTGACGACTTAACGCAGGTTGTGAAATATAAAGTTGGGTAGCAGCACGACTGAAATTGAGGTTTTCTGCAACCGCCACGAAATATTTAAGATGGCGTAATTCCATAATTCTGTGGGGTATGCCTAAAAGTTATAACGGCCATAATTATAAGGCATTAGACTTTAGTTATGTATTTTATTATGCTGAATTGTTAGAAATATCATCTGTTGAATATGAGAACTCAACAGTGGAGATTAACAATAAGGTTACTAACCTCCATTTAGCAATAAATAACTCTTATAAATAAAAGAAACAATGGCAACACCAAAACAAACCTTAGACGAATTGCGACAAGTCTTTACCAAAATTGCCGGAGAAGATAAACAAATTGATCAAAAAGAATTTAAAAAAGGTTTAGGGCTAAAAGACGAATATTTTGCCGACAGACTCTTTTCCATATTTGATACCGATAACAGCGGTGATATTCAAATAGAGGAATTTTTAAAGACTGTAGAAAATCTTGTTTTCGCCACCACAGAAGAAAAACTTGAATTTGCTTATAAATTGCATGATATCAATGGGGATGACGGCATTGACAAAGTAGAAATTGCTCATTTGATTACTGCTAGTCTCAATGAAAACAATCTCAGTTTTAAGCCAGAACAAATTAACGATTTAGTTGATATATTGTTTCTAGAAGCTGACAGCGACAACAGCGGGGAAATTTCCTTTGCAGAATTTAAAGGTTTAATAGGCAAATTTCCTGATTTAATTGAAGCCATGACAGTCAGCCCTGTTAGCTGGCTCAGACCGGATAAACAAAACTCTCAAACAGTTACTTCACGAGAAAACAAGCGGACAAAAAAAGATTACATCAAGCATTATATTGAAAATAATTGGGTCAAAATTGCTTTTTTAACCCTCTATGTTGCTATTAATTTGTTTCTTTTCTTTGGGGCAGTTGAGCGATATGCAGATTTAGGAAAAAATGTATATGTTCAAATTGCCAGAGGTTGTGGTGCAACGCTTAACTTCAATGGGGCGTTAATTCTCATCCCCATGATGCGGCATTTTATGACTTTGCTTCGTAAAAGTAGCCTGAATGACTATTTACCTATAGATGAAAGCATTGAATTTCACAAGCTTATAGGTCAAGTCATGTTTGCCTTGGCAATTGTGCATACGTTCGCACATTTTCTCAATTACAGCACATTACCTGCGTCATTTATCCAAAGTTTACTGGGGACAAAAGCTGGTTTATCAGGATTTTTATTACTGATAGTTTTCACAATTATGTGGGTAACAGCGCAAGCACCTATTCGACAAGGAGGGAAATTTGCGCTCTTTTATATAGCTCATATGGGATATGGTTTGTGGTTCATTCTCGCATTAATTCATGGTCCAGTATTTTGGCAGTGGGTATTATTCCCTGTGCTGGGATTTTTAATTGAATTAGTGATTCGCTGGAGGGCAACAAAAGACGCAACATTTGTGGTTAATGCCTCTTTACTTCCTTCTAAAGTTTTAGGTTTAGAAGTGCAACGTCCCGCCTCTTTCAACTATCAACCAGGGGATTATTTATTTATTAAATGTCCCACAATTTCCAACTTTGAATGGCATCCATTTACAATTAGCAGCGCCCCAGAAACACCAGATGTTTTATCTTTACATATCCGCGCCGCAGGGAGTTGGACTGGTAAGTTATATCAACTTTTTCGAGAGCAGAGAGAAAAATGGATACGTTCAGATAATGGTCAACCTGAGCAGGGAGTTCCAGTTTATTTAGATGGTCCCTATGGGACACCAAGTACACATATTTTTGAATCTAAATATGCTGTGTTAATCGGTGCTGGGATTGGTGTGACTCCCTTTGCTTCTATCCTGAAAAGTATTTTGTACCGCAATCAAAATCATGCTTCTAACATAAATTTGGAAAAGGTACATTTTTACTGGCTAAATCGAGAACAAAAAGCCTTTGAATGGTTTGTCGAACTGTTATCAGAAATCGAAGTTCAGGACACTAACAAACTCTTTGATATCAACTTATATCTCACAGGCGCACAGCAAAAGTCAGATATGAAGTCTAGCACCCTATTTGTGGCGATGGATTTGTTACATTCTCGGACAAAGGTTGATTTAATCACAGGTTTAAAGAGTCGCACAAAAACCGGTCGTCCAGACTGGGATAATATTTTTAGTGACTTAGCAAAACAACACGCACCCCATAAAGTTGATGTATTTTTCTGTGGGCCGCCTGGACTTTCGACACAGTTAAAGAGTCTCTGTGCCAAATACGGATTTGGCTATAGAAAAGAAAACTTCTAGCTATAATTTCGGTCATGAATCAATTTAGATCATTCAATTTAGATCATCAAGAAAATACCTAATTAAAAATTTGTAAATTAGGAGAAAAAACAAAATAAAATTAGACAAGTTTGTTCTCGCACAAAATATGGCTTTCCTGATCTCTATTCCCCCAGAAAGCAATCTTGCGAAATTACTGGCTTTTTGCCTGAGTACAAAGGTTAGGGAAAATACGACAGGAACAAAAATATTGGAGATGACTTATGAGTTAATGGAAAATCCATCTAAGTTGCCTTATTGGACTCAAGACATTATGGGACAGGATTTAGATTACACAACTGAAGAGTGGAAAGCATTGGGAGAAATGGGGATTAAGGATGCTAATGATTTTATGAATACGCTCTGGCAAGAATTAGAAAGCTTGAATTTGTAATTGCTTTTTTTCAAATTACAGAAATTTTCAGGTTACAGAGATTCTGTAAACAGCATGAATAATCTACAAAAAGACCATTTATCTTCAAATATAATTCCTAACTCGGAAACATCTAGCCAAGTAGGAGAAAATAATCATCAAGAAGGAAAAGTCTATTTCATTCGGTATGGTGAAAGTACCAGCAATGAACGGAAAGTCACTTCAACTGTAAAGTATATAGTCTACGGGTGGATGTTAGTAAGATAGATATACTAAACACGGTTGAGAGATGGACTTTTGTAAAATCACGAAAAACCCGGATTTGTAGGGGTTTAGCAGTGCTAAACCCCTACCTACAGAATCAAATAATTAAGCCGTGTTGAGTATAGTTGGACTATTTTTAATATTTTCGGGAATTTTGTATCAAAGCCCAGGGGATTTGTACAAAGTTATGTGGGTGCTGTTTTTGATAGTTCCACCCGCGCTTACTTCCCCAGTTTTATCGGCACTTTGGGGCGGTAATCTTTATCCCTATATTTGATAATTGAAAATGACTCTTGATTTCTTAGCAAATAATACAAATACTTGTATAAAATCAACAAAATAAGTTAAAATAATTCGTAATTACAGTAAAGTAAAAAATTGACACATTTATGTGATAAATGTGATTGTAGTAAAGTTTCAATTTTTAGGTAAAAAGGCATTATGACTATTAAAGATTCACGGAAATTAGCAGGCGCATGGGTGTACAAACATCTCCAAGGTGCTAACAAACAGCTACCAGATGAAGCGATTGGAACTTTTGCAAAGGCTTTACTTATTGCCGCAAAAGGCGACAGCGTTTTATCCCAAGATGAGAGAGATTGGGTAATTGGTTTGACAGCCGCAAAAGGAGCATCAGAAGCATTACTTGCCGAACTAGAGACCTACAGTGGAGATGAAGATATAGAATCCCTACTCCAAAGCAATCCAGTCAGCAATAAATCCAGAAGAAACTTGATTTATACTGCTATTCAAGCTAGTGATGCTGATGGTACTTACAATGAAGGAGAAAAAGCTGCTATTCGTAGCATCGCATCCAAGCTAGAAATTAGTGAAGATGTTGTTGCAGAACTTGAAAATTTCTACCAAAAAGAGAAAGAACTTTTTGATAATAAGATCAGTCTTCTTTTCCCTGATGGGATTGTTTAATTAAGTCTGAGATACTAATTGATTAAATTAGGAAAATGGACTAGCAATAGTGTGGGAATTTCTCTTGATTGGATTCATTATCCTAGTGTTTCATTCATAGAGATTCAGAAAATTGCTTTTTCATTTTCACTAATTTTTATTCGATTTTCCCACACAGTATTCTTGTAAATAGTCTTTCAATTGATGGTAAGCTATAAAATACACTCATTCAATTATTTAGATAAGTGGCGATAAAATGAAAAAAATTGGTGTTTTCGGTTCGGCTGTAGATAGCCAAGATTCTCTTAATCAAAAGTCCAGAAAACTTGGAGAACAAATTGCCAAAACTGGTAACAGTATTGTGACAGGAGCTTGTACTGGTCTTCCTCTTCATGCTGTTTTAGGGGCTAAAAGTTTGGGTGGATATTCAATTGGATTTTCAGCTACCTATAGTCAAGAAAAACACATGGAGGTAATGGGAACTTCTCCAGAATTATATGACAATATTATTTTGATACCGGAAGATTACAAATACAAAGATAATGTGCAAGTTTGCCGCAAATATAGGAATGTTGAATCTGTAGCAGCCTGTGATGCAGCTATTTTTATTAGTGGGAGGTGGGGAACTTTAAATGAGTTATCAAATGCTTATGACATGAATAAAATTATTGGTATTCTCAGTGATACTGGTGGAGTTACAGATCATGTTCAATTACTGCTCGACTCTTTCAAAAAAGAAACAAAATGCCAAGTATTTTTTGAAAAAGATCCATTGAATCTCATTAATCTAATTTCTCAAAAACTGCAATAACTGTTTTGCTTTCAAATAAAAGTAAGTTAATCTTGTGAGTTTGGAAATGATTTCAGAATACAAAATAATTGATAAGGTTTTGGGAGTTTCACTAACTACTGAAAGTGGGATTAAAAACCTAAAAATGGGAGGTTATACAATCCAAAACAATCAAATAGACAAAGAACACGGAATTATTTATCGAGGAAATATTCAAAATCCCGGTAAACCTGTTTTATTACGAATGAATTCTGCTTGCTATACAAGTGATATTTTTGGTTGTCAAAGATGTGACTGCAACTGGCAACTGCAAAGAGCAATGGAGATGATTTCTCAAGAACAAGATGGCTTGATAATTTACCATTTCGATCATGAAGGTAGAGGCGCTGGGTGGACAAATAAATTGAAAACCTATTCATTAATGGAAAAAACCAAATGTACGTCTTTTGAGGCATTTGTCAGTTTAGGTATTCAGCCTGATTTAAGAGATTATTATTCTGCTATAGCTATTCTCAAAGATTTAAACATAAAATCCGTGAATCTTATTACCAATAATCTTGAAAAAGCAGAATTTTTAACCAGTAATGGGATTGAAGTAAATCTAAAAATTCCTCTAGTTAATTCTCGGAAAGAATGGCAATCTTATCTAACTTCTAAAAAAGAACAATTTGGTCATGAAATAAATGAAGAATATTTTTAGTATATCTAAACTTATAAAAAATATTACCTCAATCATGATATAAATAATCAAGAATATTTTTAATGAGGATGTTTTTGAAGATATGCACTTTAGCGATCAACTTATTGAACAGCAAATCCAAAAGAGTGACTTGGTAGTTGGAATCGATCCGAATTTTGATTTGATGCCAGAATTTTTACTGCCAACAAGTAATAGCTCTCAGGAAATTACCAGAGCCTTAACTAGCTTCTCACAAATCATTATTGACAGTTTATCGGATTTAATTCCAGCCGTAAAGTTCCAATCTGCATACTTTGAGCAGTTTGGCAGTAGTGGCATAAATGCTCTTGTTGAATCTATTAAATATGCTAAAACCCACAATCTTCTAGTAATTTTAGATGCAAAAAGAGGAGATATTGATTCAACTTCACTTGCTTATGCTAAGGCTTATTTAGAGGGACAGGTTGCATTGAAAAACGGAATAGTGATCAATTCAGATTTAGTGGTTGATTGCATCACAATTAACCCCTTTTTGGGAGAAGATAGTCTGATGCCCTTTGTAGAAGTTGCGACTAAATGTGGTAAAGGCTTATTCATTTTAGTTAAAACTTCTAATCCTGGCTCAAGTATGATTCAAGATATATCAGTCAACGGAAAAAAAATATTTCATCAACTGGCAGAACTGGTTAATCAATTAGGTAAAGATAGCATCGGAAAATACGGTTACAGTTGTATAGGTGCTGTTGTGGGTGCGACATTTCCTGATGAAGCAAAGCGACTAAGAGAAATTATGCCAAATGCGATTTTTCTAGCTCCTGGAGTAGGGAGTCAAGGAGGAAATATTGAAAGTATTGTTGATAGTCTCGGACATGATGGCAAAGGTGTAATTGTTCCTATTTCTAGAGGTATTACATACTTTTCAAATAGGGATATGTCCTTACCGGATTATCAATTAGCAGTTCGAGAAAGAGCTATTCATTTCATTCAAACCTTGAAAAAGAGAGACAGCTAGTGAGCAGTGATTTACTGATTATATTAGGTGTAGAGGGAGTGCTAGGCTCTGGGATATCTTGTCAAAATAGAATGTCGAATATTGACATTATGGGGATAGACTTGCCAGAAGTCACTCGTCTCAAGCAAATCAAATATTATATTTCCTGTGACGTTCGCAATAAGGATCAAATTCAATCAACTGTAAATCAAATTCCTATTCATGAATATGAGAAAATTATTCTCATCAGTTGTATTGGTAAATTTGGTGTGGAAACATTTAAGTCTCCATTTTTGGAAGAGGATAGTTTATATGAAAGTGTCCAGGTTAATTTGTTAGGTGTTTCTCATTTTATTATCTCATTAGTGAAGAAATGTTTGCAGCAAAACCTATCAACACGAATCATAGTAGTTGGTTCTGCGGCAGCTAATGTTGGTAGTCGAGATGTGGGATATGGAATTTCTAAAGCGGGACTTAATGGTTTAGTTTTAAGTTTATCTAAGTCATTGGCTGCTCAAAATTCAGTTATTATAGGTGTTAATCCAGGAATATTTGAATCTGAAATGTCTGAAAAAGTTTCTTTAGATAGACAATTACAGGCTGTAGAAAGTACACATATTAAGCGCAAAGGAAGCGTCAATGAAATTATAAATTTTGTCACCTATCTTGCTCTTGATGCACCTGATTATTTAACAGGTTCTGTTTTAGGGATTAATGGAGGGCAATATACTTAAATAAGAAGATTTAGTAATAATTTCTTTTAGGGACTTACAATTTTTAAAATGTTCCCCTTTAGACCACAAAAGTAGGGGTTTAGCACTGCTAAACCCTTACCCAATGACTACACCACTAAAAAATTGGATAATTTATTTTTTGGTAGTCCCTTACAACTTACAACATTCTGAAATTGGATTAAAAAACTTTATGGATAAACTATTTAAAGGATCGTGGCTGCATCTTGCGTTCACTCTACGCGGCTCTATTATTCCTGCTGTCTTCCCTCGTGTCATTCTCGTGGGTATTTTTGGACTGATAATTACAATTTTATATAATCAAGGAGTGCCGATATTTTTTCCCAAGTTAGAAATCCTGATTCCCAGTATTCTTTTAGGTTTACTATTAGTTTTTCGCACAAATACTGGTTATGATCGCTTTTGGCTAGGTCGGCAAACATGGGGAGCAATAATTGGGATATCTAGTCATTTAGCCAGGCAGATTTGGGTTAATGTTCAAGAAAAAACACCGCAAGATCGAGTAAATAAAGTTGCGGCAATGTACTCTATAGCAGCTTTTGCAGTAGCGACTAAACAGTATCTACGTCGAGAACCTATTAATGAGGAGTTAGAAGACCTTCTGATTAAATCTCGACTGGAAAAGATTACATTAGTGAGCAACCCAGCTTTGGAAATTGCGCTTTGGATTCAAGATTACCTAAAGCAACAACATCAGCAGCACAACTTAATTATTGATGAATTTCAAAGTCTACAGCAAATATTGAGTTCAGTAGTTGATAAATTTGGTGTTTGTATATGTATCCTAATGACACCACAACCCAAGGCTTATACTATTCATTTAAGACAACTAACTCTGATTTACTGTCTCACCTTACCAATGCGTCTAGTTGGAGATTTTGGCTGGTGGACAAGTCCGATTATTGCGCTAATTTCCTTTACCTTATTTGGGATTGAAGAGATTGCTTTAGAGATTGAAAATCCTTTTGGTCGAGATTTTAATGATATTCCTCTGGATAATCTTTGTGATGTCATTCTCAATGAAGTTGAAGGTGTGATGAAATTATCTCCTAAAAGCCCCAAATCTTCTTAATTAACTTTACTAACTTAATTCGCAATGGAACTACCAATTTGTAGAGGAGAAGGCAGAAAAGTTGGACTTCGTATTGTTGTTGTCGGTGCGGGAATTGCAGGTTGTTTAATTGTTCAAGGTTTACAGCAAGAACCAGATATTGAATTAATTTGTATTGAGAAAGGTTCTGAAAAAAATGTTCTAGCTGGAACAGGTTTAAATATTGGACCTAATGCTCTCAAAATTTTAACCCAGTTCAATTATGAACTTGCTATCTCACTACAAGCAACAGGAGTAAGTTTACCTTGGCTATCTTGGAAAGCGGGATTAACAGATGGAACATTAGTTATGGATTTACCACTTTTGCAAGTAGCTGATAATCCTGGCATTCGTATCCGCTGGTCAGAATTATATCATCAACTCAGAAGACCAATTGCCGGAAGAGTTTGGTATAACACCACTATTAAGTCCATGAGATATGCTGAATCTGCCATGAAAGGACCACTTGAGTTAGTTGTGGAAAACCAGATTACTGGTGAACTTCAAATACTCAATCAGGTTGATTTGATCATTGGTTGTGATGGCCGCTACTCACAAGTTCGTAGTACATTTTTTGGTGGACAACCAGAACCAACTTATCTTCCAGTGTGTATCTACCGGTTACTAGTTCCTAATCGCGCCGATAATTTAATTGATGATTATCAGCAGTGGTTTCACAATGGTCATCGTTTACTTGCTTTTGCAATTCCTGGTAATGAAGTTTATATTGCAGGATCATTTCCTTTAAATTCAAATTTGGATATTTCCGAGGAAAATAAACAACCGCATATTCTCCAACAACTCTATAAATCTGAACCTGGTTATAGTGAAGTCTGTCAATTTCTAGTTGATTCTATCTGTAACCACGTGGATAATATTCATTGGGCTAGAATTCAAGAAATCCCCCCTGTATTTGGTGATGAAAAAGATCATGTTCTTTGTTTAGGAGATAGTTCTCATGCCATGTTTCCTACTTTAGGACAAGGAGCTACTCAAGCTTTTGAAGATGGCTGTTTCTTTGTTTCTCAGATCCGCCAATGTTTGACTGAAGCAAAGAAAAATAATAGTCAATTAGATGTATCATCTCTTATTGCCAAAGTAGAAGCGAAACGTCGCTCTCGAATTAAGTTTGTACAACAGTTCTCTCGTGAAGCTAGTGATTCTCTGCTGTCTGGATCAAACCCAATGGCTGAAATAAACTCGAAAATGCAAGCTCCATTTCTGGAAAAATTAATGAAATTGTATCAGAATACTCCTGAAATTATATAGCAATTAGAACAGAATCATGAAATCCATTAATTCATCCGCGTTTATCTGCGTTTATCTGCGTTCAATAATTCTTCATCTTAATTTTGTATTAGGGGACAGAACATCCGGCAATAAAAATCAAATAAGAGACTTATTTTATGTGTAAATTTTTGCTGCAATCATTATCAATTTGTTCAATAACATACATTTATCTATGGTTAACCTTTCAAAGTGCTATCGCTCAAGAACAACCAGAGAGTGAGGATGCGGCACAAGTGACATCCGTGTCTCAACTTGAAGATGTGCAACCAACCGACTGGGCTTTTCAGGCATTACAGTCTTTGGTAGAACGATATGGTTGCATTGCAGGGTATCCAGATAGAACCTATAGAGGCAATCGGGCATTAACACGGTATGAATTTGCCGCAGGTTTGAATGTTTGTTTGGATCGGCTAAATGAACAAATTGCCTCATCAACATCAAACTTGGTACAAAAAGAAGACATCACCATTCTCAAGCGGCTACAAGATGAATTTGCCGGAGAACTCGCTACTTTGCGCGGACGTGTAGACCATCTAGAAGCCCGCACAGATCAGCTAGAAGCTCACCAATTCTCCCCAACAACGAAACTGAATGGACTTGCTTGGATTAACGTCACTAATGCAGGATCTACTGGAGGTGGAATTAGAACTGAAGCAGTTAGTGAAAGATCCAGTTCTGGTAGTCTTTCTACACGAGTCGCTGGACGAGATCCTGTGACTGGTAAACCTAATGTGATTAAGGTGAGTAATCCGAATACTACCTTGAGTAGCTTAGTCTGGCTGACCCTCAATACATCTTTCACAGGTAAAGACGCATTAGTCACTCAGTTAGCAGCCGGAAATGGCATCTCTCCAGCCAATCAGTATGCCTCTGCGGGACAATTCAATACATTTGGTGTTCCTTATTTTGATCAAACGGCAGGATCAACTAATGGTAGTTCTGATGTTGTCATTCGTGAACTTTCCTACAAATTTCCCATTAACAATCAAATTCAGGCTGTAGTTGGTCCGAGAATTAATTGGTATCGCTACTTTGACAACAATCGCTTTACATCTATCCTCACTGGAGCAAATAGCTACAACTCCAATAGCAGCACTCTGTTAAACACATTAGATCGTGGTTCTGGAGCAGTTTTGCAGATCAAACCAAGTAAGCAGTTTCAGGTTAATATTGGCTATCTGGGTGAAAACAATGAATTTCTCCCCAGTAGCTTATTCAATACCTCATCTGACCCAACTCGCGGTTTATTTGGTGGTACTAATTCAGCTACCGCTGAGTTAACCTACTCACCTAATAACAATATAAATCTCAGACTTCTCTACAATCGATCTCGTCTTCAGCAGAGAAATGGCATCATTGGTGGTTCAGTTGGAGAGCCACTTTATGCAACAGCAGATAATGGTTCTGGTGCCGTTATTCTTGACCCAACCAAGCAAACTGTAGCAAATGGTGGTCTCGATAGTTCTACTGCTGACACTTATGAAGCTAACTTTGATTGGTTAGTCAATCCTAAATTTGGCCTTTTTGGACGTTATACCTATGGAAGTACCCACTTAAAACCAATTAACCAAGATGTGAATGCTCAAGCTATTCAAGGAGGATTGGCCTTTCCTGATTTAGGTAAGCAGGGAGCATTAGGAACTATTTCTTTTGTAATTCCCTTTTCAATTTTAGATGGGCGAAAATTTTTAATTTCTAATGGTGGTAATGGCGGTATTGAGTATGATTTTGAAGCAAATTACTACTATCCTGTAACCGATCACATTGCCATTGTTCCTGCATTTTACTTCATTATGCACCCTAACAACTTCAGCGACAATCCTGGTATTTATGTTGTCAATATGCGAGCGCAGTTTAGCTTCTAATTCAATATGATAAAAAACAGTTGTGTTAGCAATACCTTCGCCATTTTTTTGTGGGTTGGGTTGAAGCACGAAACCCAACCTACGAATCAAGGCTTTTTTCAATTTGGCGAAGGTATTTGTTAGGAAAAAAGCTCAAATAAACTCGTTTGAAAGCAATAAAGCAAATAAGATCAAAAAAATTTCCATGCAATTATTTAAGCAATTAAGTATAAAAACAAAACTCATCGTTATGCTACTGGTAGTCAGCCTTTGCGCTATGGTCGCCAGCACATTTACCTGCTCCAGTGCTGGTAAATCTATTCTGACAGAAAAAGTCTTCAACCAATTAACCAGCCTTCGGTCTGCCAAAACTTATCAAATCCAGGATTATTTTGAAACCCTGAACAACCATAGTCAGACCCTCAGCGAAGACTTAACAGTCGTAGCCGCTATGCAGGAGTTTAAAACGGCTTACCGCGAACTTGAGAAATCAACAATACCAGCGGATTTTGACAAAAAAATTGATACCTACTACCAGACAGAATTTCTTCCCAGACTGGCACGAACTAATGAGGGTTTGCCCGTTCTGGAATCTTATACGCCAAAAACAGCCGCAGCCCGTTACCTACAGTACCACTACACCGCTGCTAACCCTAACCCCGTTGGGAAAAAACTTCTCCTTGACAATCCAGGTGATGCCAGTTCCTATAGCCAGGTTCACACCCGCTACCACCCTATTTTTCGGAATATAGTTGAGAAATATGGTTACTACGATATGTTTTTGATTGATCCCGAAGGAACTATTGTTTACACGGTTTTTAAAGAAACTGATTTTGCCACAAACTTCACCAACGGGCCTTACAACGAAAGTAACCTAGCAAAAGCGATCGCCGCAGCACGAGGATCAAAGGGCAAGGGCTATGTGAAAATAGTAGATTTTCAGCCCTACAGTCCTTCCTACGGTGCGCCTGCGGCTTTTATCTCTACCCCAATCTTTAACGGCTCGGAATTCATTGGTGTTTTGGCGTTCCAACTTCCTGTTGACAAAATTAACAATGTGATGACGGGAAACAAAAATTGGAAACAAAATGGTCTGGGGGATTCAGGAGAAACTTATCTAGTTGGTTCAGATTATCTCATGCGGTCTGCATCTCGTTTTCAGATTGAAGACCCAAAAGGTCATGAAAAAACCCTAAGCTCTATCGGTACTGATGAAAAGACCATCAAGAAAATCAAGGAGTTCAATACGACAATCCTCCTCCAGGAAGTACAAACAAAAGGCGTGAAGCAAGCTTTGTTTGGGAAACAGGGAACAGAGGTGATCAACGATTATCGAAATATTCCAGTTTTGAGTTCTTATGCTCCCCTCAAGATTGATGGATTGAGGTGGGTGATTTTAGCCGAGATCGATGTTTCTGAAGCTTATGCCCCAATTCATTCCTTTGAAAAAACAGTTGTGATTGGGGCTACTTTAATCATGGTGCTAATCACCCTTATTGCCATGTGGCTGACTGCAATCTTTGTTAAACCCATCCAGATGTTAATTGCTAGTGCCGAGCAGGTAGGGGCTGGAGAAATTGATACTATTGTCAAATCGGGTTCAGAAGATGAATTTGGAGACTTGGCTAAATCATTTAATCAAACCATAGATAGCCTCCGGTATGAATCTAATTTAATCGAACAGAAAAATCGAGAAAATGAAGCATTAGTTTTAAATATATTTAGTCCGGCAATAACCAAACGACTCAAACAGGGCGATCGCGAAATTGCCGATCAGATTTCTAATGTTTCGGTCTTATTTTCCGACCTCGACCAATTCACCAAGCTGACAAAATCAATGTCCCCTCAAGAGGTTGTGCGCCTACTTAATGAATTGGTAACAGCCTTCGATGAAATGACAGATAAATATGGTTTGGAAAAAATTAAAACCATTGGTGACGGTTACATGGCTGTATGTGGGCTAAGTGTGCCACGTCTGGATCATGACAAACGTACAGTAGATTTTGCTTTAGAAATGCTGGCTTATGTGCGACGATTTAGTTATGAAAAAGGCTTGCATCTAGACTTGCGTCTCGGCATCAATTCAGGAGATGTAGTTGCAGGAGTGATTGGCAAAAATAGATTACTCTACGATATTTGGGGCGATACTGTAAATATTGCCCATCGTTTGAAGTCTGCTTGTCCGTCAGGATCAATCTTAGTCTCCCAAGACATCTGCGATCGCCTGTACGATCTCTACGATTTTGAGCAAGTTGGTGAAATTCAAGAACCTGGAAAAGAAAAGCTAGTAGCTTGGCAACTTAAAAATTCTCATCTGACAGTAAGTGTTCAAGAGGAGAAAGTGTATGAGTAATTTAAGCTTTACAAACGATTGGTATACCTGGGCAGTAGTTGTCGGCTTAGGATTCCCTCTGCTGGTAATTTTACTAGGTGAGGTGATTTATCATCTCCAAAAACGTAGTAAACCCATAGCATCTACCTTACAGGTTGTGAAAAACCTCGTCCTGCCTGGCTTAATGCTGATGGTTTTAATTAGGAATGTCCTAAAACTTGACGTTAACCAGAATTTTCCCAAACTCGTCGCCACGCTGTTCTGGATATCTGTGATTTATGCTTCTCTCTCGCTGTTTAATGTAATTTTGTTTGAAGAAGCAGAGGCAAATACATGGCGGGCTAGGATGCCCAAACTGCTGATTGACCTTTCTCGACTATTTTTAGTGTTAGTGGGCAGTGCGATCGTGCTGGCGGCTGTGTGGGGTGCAGATTTGGCAGGGTTGGCTACCGGATTAGGCGTTAGCTCAATTGTCATCGGTTTGGCACTTCAGGATACATTGGGTAGTATCATGTCTGGCATTGCGCTGCTTCTGGAACGCCCCTTTAGTGTGGGTGATTGGTTACGTATTGGTGATATAGAAGGGCAAGTAATTGATATCAATTGGCGGTCTGTGCGTCTGCTAACTCTCCAGCGCCAGGTAATTATTGTTCCTCATCAATTGGTTGGCAAAGAAATCATCCGTAATTACAGCCAACCAGAACGCATTTATAACCAACGTATCAATATTGGTTTCTCCTACGATAGCCCCCCTAATCTTGTGAAACAGGTGCTAACCAGTACAGCTTTAGCTACACAAGGAATATTAGCCGAACCCGAACCCGAGATTAAAACCACATCCTATGATGAAACGGCAATTATTTATGAGGTAGAGTTCTTTATCGAGAATTTTGAGGATGTGGAGCAGATACTTGATCGGTTTATGACGCGAATTTGGTACGCAGCCCAGCGAAACAATTTAACGCTATATCGCTACCGATATGAGTATGCTGTAGAAACTGCGGATAAGGCAGATAGCACTTCCAGTAAATTAGCCCAAAGCCTCAACTCTATTCCTGGATTTATGCCTTTAGCTAGAGAGTCGAAAAATTTGGATGATTTGGCTAAGGGAACTATTGTCCAGCAGTTCGGTGCTGGCGAGAAAGTTGTCCGTCAAGGCGACCCTGGTAAGGCTTTGTACATTATTATTGCAGGTCAGGTTAAGGTAACGGTTACAAATGAGTTTGGGATGGAGTTGGAGGTAATGACTATCCTCCGTGGTGAGTTCTTTGGCGAAATGGCATTGTTTAGTGGTGAACCAAGTCCAGTATCCATTATTGCCATTGAAGATTTACAAGTTCTGGTCATCTACTCAGATGCTGTAAATACGATGATTGAACGTCAACCCAGCTTAGGAAGGGAAATAGGTCAAATTATTGAAGCCCGAACCAAAGCAATAAGTATGGCTCAACAGGCAGATGTTTCATCCAATGCTGAGGTTGAATTACCGATGAGGATTTTTAAGTAATTGAGGTTCTTCAGTAGACTGATTGTGAGAGTGGGGATTAACTTCTAGTGAAGTTGATGAATACATGGAAAAATATGATGATAATAAAGATTTAAAAATTTCCTTTGAAGAGTTTTTTAAAATGTATCGAGTTTTATCTTTTGCCTACTCTGATATAATTCTCGCCAACTAATAATAGGGAAAAAATATGTCTTTAAATGTTGAACTTTTAGAACAAAGTTTTGATAAAGTTAAACCTCGCGCTAATGAATTTGCAGCCAGTTTCTACGAAAACCTTTTTCAATTTCACCCAGAGGTAAAACCGTTATTTACCCATAGTGATATGGTAAATCAACAAAAAAAGCTGTTAAATTCTCTGGTTTTGGTAGTAGAAAATCTCCGCAACCCAGAAGCTTTAGGCCCAGTTCTCAATGCTTTAGGAGGTAGACACGTCGGCTATGGAGCTATTCCTAAATATTATGGACCAGTTGGAGAAGCATTGCTATTGACCTTTGAGCAATATCTTGTTGAAGATTGGACTCCTGAAGTCAAAAAAGCTTGGTTAGATGCTTTTACAGCTATTACCAGTTTGATGTTAAAAGGTGCAGGTGTAGATCATGCACCAACAACAAATAAATCAGAACAACAAGCAGCACAAGTCACTACAAAACCAATTGAGCAAAAAATTGAGGAAATTCCACAATTAGAAGTAGCGGAGCAAATATTAACAGAAATACCAGAAGCAGAATCTTCAGAGTTACCTGTAGAAATATTGGTAAATAGTTTTGAAAAAGTTAAACCCCGCGCTAATGAATTTGCAGCCAGTTTCTACGATAATCTTTTTCAACTCTACCCAGAGGTAAAACCGTTATTTACCAATACTGATATGGGAAACCAAGAGAAAAAACTTTTAAATTCTCTGGTTTTGGTAGTAGAAAATCTCCGAAACCCAGAAGCTTTAGGACCAGTTCTCAATGCTTTAGGAGGTAGACACGTCGGTTATGGAGCTATTCCCAAATATTATAAACCAGTGGGAGAAGCACTGCTAATGACGTTTGAGCAATATCTCCAGGAAGATTGGACTCCTGAAGTCAAAAAAGCTTGGCTAGATGCTTATAGAGCAATTACAACCTTGATGTTAAAAGGTGCGGGGGAAGAATCTTTACCTAAAGTTGTTGAAGCTCAGAAACCTGCTATTTTACCAAAACCTGTCCCAGCGGAAAAACCTACAAATTTAGCGAAATCTTCAACATTAAAAACTGAAATTCCCAAAGAATCTCAGCTATTTCAGCCCTCAGCCAAACAAGATAGAAAATCTCTGATATCGGTTCAGTTAGATGGTGAAGTTTTAAAAGAAATTATCAATAATTTTACTGCTAATTATCAGAAATTTCAGACCAAAATATCTGAACAGCCATTCAGTGAAGTCTTCAAACAAATTCCTAGTAAACTTATTGATGCTTTCTGGATAGCTCCAGTATGGTTAGTGGCTGTAGTTTCGGCAGTTGTGTTTACGGTATTCCTGGTAATTGTTGATGATAATTCTTTGCTAGGAGAGGTTTTGGGTGCTGCTGATACTATTAGTTTGGTGGTGGCATTAGTTCTATTTATTAAAGAAGCTCCAGACCGCAGAAAAGAATTTCATTATCAAGCCTGGAGTATAGTTGATGCCGCACACAATGTTAAAGTTAGTTATGCCAGAATTTTGGCACTACAAGATTTGAATGAAGATGGTGTTTCTCTGAGAGGTTTGGATGCTCCTAGTGCAGAGTTAGTAGATATTAATCTCTCTCATGCCAATTTGAGTAAAGCTAATTTGATGGAATGTGACTTGAGTAATGCTAATTTGAGCTATGCCAATTTAGATAATGCTAATCTCAGTCAAGCTAAACTTAGTGGTGCAAATTTGAATCATGCAAAATTAGGTTTTGCTCGCTTGAGTCAGGCTAATCTTAGTAGTAGCAATCTCAATCATGCTAATTTGATTTGTGCAGATTTGAGTAATGCTAACTTGAGTGGTGCTAATTTGAAAGATGCTAGTTTGAGTGGTGCTAATTTAGAGGGGGCTTACCTCACTGGTGCAAATCTCAAAAATGCTAAAGTCAGCGATTATGAACTGAGTAGTGCTTTCCTAGAAGGTGCAATTATGCCTGATGGTTCAAAGTATAAATCACCAGTTAGCGATTGCTCTTAGTCGGTGGATAAGTTATTTTTTAGTATTCTCTTAAAGTTACTTTACTCCCTGTAGTAAATAAGTCATCATTTCCCCTTTACCTTTAATCTTAATTAAACCCCGTTTTTCCAACAAATATTTATCTTTTAATAACTGATAAGTAGCTTCACAAATTTGGATATGATCCGGTATACCATGAGATTCCATTCTACTAGCTGTATTCACAGTATCACCCCACAAATCATAGGCAAATTTCTTTAACCCAATTACCCCAGCTACCACAGGACCCGTACTAATACCCATCCGAATCTGAAAAGATAGATTATTTTGTTGATTAAATTCCTGGACAGATTTTTGCATATCCAATGCCATATTTGCTATAGCTAAAGCATGATCACTGCGATAATTAGGTAAACCAGCAACAGCCATATAAGCATCACCAATTGTCTTAATTTTTTCTATACCATGAATTTCTGCCAATTCATCAAATAAACAAAATATTTGATTTAATAATTCTACCAATTCTGGTGGTGATGTATGAGTTGATAATTCTGTAAAACCAACAATATCAGCAAATAATACTGTCACTGCATGAAAACTGTCAGCAATAGTAGTAGGTTGTAGTTTTAATTGTTTAGCAATTACCGCAGGTAAAATATTTAATAATAGCCGTTCTGATTGTTCTTGGGCAATTTCTAATTCTCTTTTAGCTCGAAATTCTTTTTTTCTAAGTTTCTCATATAAATAAACAGAGAAAACACAAACTATCCCCGTCCAAAATAAATATAAACCTTGTTCTATATAATGGGACATTGGATATTTAAAGGTAGGTCTATATATTAGATATATTCCTAAATACCAAACAATTGTTCCTACTTGTCCTATTAAATGTATCCGCCATTTGACAGGAATAATTGTTGCTTGAGTAATAAACATCAAGTTCCAAATATTTGTCATTGGTTCAACATAATTAAACAATAAAGCTGTAGAAAGTTGAATAGTACAAGTTGCTGACCAACATAACCCTAAAAAAAACATATCTAAATAACGACGTGCTAGAGGTGTTTTACATAACAACCAGCACAGAATAATAAAAAATTCAAGTAATAACCCAATTTTGAGCGCGTATATTTTTTGAGATATTCCTTCATTTACCCACATAAAAAAAGCAGTCAGAGTTAAGCCAATAATCATCATCAGTTTGGCTTGTAATTCTAAGCGGTTAAGTAGGAAAGTTTTACGCTGTTCTCTATAGGATTGGGCAAAGTTTTCATCTGTCTCAAAATCCAATAATTCTGGGCTGACAATTGCCTCTAGCTGGGTTCTGATAGCATTGATATTAGTCATCTTGCCCATTTTGCGTTATGAGTAGTTAAATCAGTGTAACCGGATTGAGAGAAAATAAATGGCTCGTCACCCGACTTTAACTTTTGATCGTGGCACATTAATTTTACACCCACCACCACGAAGCAAAACTTGGATAGACTATGCAATTTGGGATGATAGAATTGAAAAATTCCGTATTCCTGCGATTAGATACCGTTCTTTAGTTGAAGCACTTCAAGCCGAAGCAACAGATTTTGTTGATGAAGCCAAGGCTTTTTATCCCCTAGAGTTGGTATCTAGCTTAGAAATGACACCCTATCCCCATCAAAATGAGGCGTTAGCGGCTTGGAAACTGGCAGGACGACAGGGGGTAGTTGTGCTACCAACGGCAGCAGGTAAGACGTATTTAGCCCAAATGGCGATGCAAGCCACACCGCGCACCACGTTAATTGTCGTCCCCACCTTGGATTTAATGCACCAGTGGTATGCTCACTTAGTAGCAGCTTTTCCCGACGCAGAAATAGGGTTATTGGGGGGTGGTTCGCGGGATAGAACCGCAATTTTAGTTGCTACCTATGATAGTGCGGCAATTCACGCAGAAAGTTTAGGTAATAAATATGCCTTGATAATTTTTGATGAATGCCACCATTTACCTACAGATTTTAACAGAGTTATTGCTGAATATGCGATCGCACCCTATCGCTTAGGACTTTCCGCAACCCCGGAACGCACAGATGGTAAACACGCAGATTTAAATATTCTCATTGGTAAAGAAGTTTATCGTAAATGCGCTGAAGATTTAGCAGGAAAAGCTTTAGCGGCTCATGAAATTGTGCAAATTAAAGTTAAATTATCCCAACTAGAACGGGAAAAATACAATCAGTTAATTCAAACTCGCAATGATTTTTTAAAGCAATCAAAAATCTCTTTAGGAAATCTCCCAGGGTGGCAAATGTTTGTGCAAATGAGTGCGCGTTCTCAATCTGGACGGAGAGCCATGTTATCACATCGTCAAGCCAAAGAAATCGCTTTGGGAACTGATGGTAAAATCCGGGTACTTATAGATTTATTAGCCACCCATTATCCCGAAAGAATTTTAATTTTTACTGCTGATAATGCCACAGTTTATCGCATTTCTCAATATTTATTAATTCCGGCTATTACTCATCAAACACCAGTCAAAGAAAGGCATGAAATCTTAACTAAATTCAAATCAGGTGAATATAATACTTTAGTTGCTTCTAATGTCTTAAATGAAGGTGTGGATGTCCCCGCAGCTACTATTGCCATTATTTTATCAGGAACAGGTTCAACCAGGGAATATATTCAACGTTTGGGGAGAATATTGCGGAAAGGAAATTTAGCAAATAAACAAGCAATTTTATATGAAGTTATAGCCGAAGACACAAGCGAAGAGGGAACTTCAGCTAGACGCAGAGGAGAAAATAACAACCAAGAAGAAAAACCGCAAAAAGCAAATTTACAAGTTATTTATGGAACTGGAAATAAAAGCGATTTAAAAGCAGCAGAACAATTAGAAATTAATTATTCAACTAAAAAGAAAGATGTTACCAACAGACCTACTGATACACCGCCAAAACGGCGAGGAAATTATCCCAAAGAGACTGAAACTTGATCAAAAACATTTGAGTTTAGCGACTGATTTAATTAATTTTTTTCAGGAAGCAGTGGGGAAAACTCAAGGATTACTAGAACGTCAATTAGCAGACTTTGAAGGAGATACTACAGATTACCGCATGAAACGGGGTTTGGCTTATATTATTAAAAGTGGTTTTTGCACCTTTGAAATAGTTAGTCCTCTCGAACCACAAATGTTAAGAGCCAGGGTATTTACTTTAGCAGCAAAATCCGTTGCTAGTCTGGAATCAACGGATATTAATTTAAATAAAATTGCTGATGATTTAAGCCAGGAACTCAACCAAGAAGTTTTACCTGATCAAATCCGCAACGGACTTTATGCTGATTTATCAGAAAATAAAATTTTAACTGCTTTTGATGCTCCTAAACCAGAAGATGTTTTACATCGTTATAATTTATCTCAAATCCAAGGAGTTTTTTATAAAGCTAGTCAATTAGTATTAAATGCTCATCGTAATGTTCCCGGAGAATATAAACTCTTATTTCGCTATTTAAAACTATTTCAATTAATGGCTTATATTGAAGGTGATGCTGATCATGGTTTTACAATTAGTGTAGATGGTCCCACCAGTTTATTTACTCCCAGCACTCGCTACGGTTTAGCTATAGCCAAATTAATTCCCGCTTTACTTCATGTTACTAAATGGAGTTTATCTGCAATCTTACAAACCCGTGATTTTTACACAAATGAACCGAGAATAGGACGTTTTACCCTTAATTCTGAATGTGGATTAGTCTCTCACTATCCTCCAGGTAAACCCTATGACAGTATGTTAGAGGAATCTTTTGCTAGTAAGTGGGATGCTTTAAAAAGTGGTTGGATCTTAGAACGAGAAGTTGATTTAATTCCCATTCCTGGTAGTGTAATGATTCCCGATTTTCGCCTAGTTCATCCAGATGGACGCGTGTTTATTTTAGAAATTGTAGGCTATTGGCGACCAGAATATTTACAAAAGAAATTTGCTCAAGTCAGAAAGGCTAATTGTGATAATTTAATTTTAGCAATTTCCGAAAGATTAAACTTAGAAAAAGCCGGCGTAAAACTAGATAATGTACCCGCGAGAATTATTTGGTTTAAAGAAAAACTCTTACCAAAATCCGTATTAGCTGTTATGGAATAAGGGAGTCAGGAGAAAGAAGAAAGAAGAAGATAATTCTCTCCCTGTTCCCTGTTCCCTGTTCCCTGTTCCCTGTTCCCTGTTCCCTGTTCCCTGTTCCCTGTTCCCTGTTCCCTGTTCATTACACTTCATTGCGAAACAAGAAGCTAGGTAAAAAACATGATAACGTCTGATCTAGTCAAGCGATTACACAAAGGAGAACCCAGTGGCAATGGAATCAAATGTACTAACGGGCGCAACTGTAGATAATCAAGATATTAGTGAATATGTTGCTCATTTACAGTTGCACATGACGCTACAAGCTCGCAATGTGGTTCCCAGCTTCAAACAGAAAGTAGAAGATAGTCGTCAGCAATTACTTCATCAAACCCAAGCCGACTTTGAAAAATTCGCTTCTCGTCAAAGTCTATAGATTTAAAAGCATTTCTACCAGAATTAGCATAGAATAGAAGCAGATATTGTAGTTTTCACCCCAAGGGTATACTGGCAACTTCTGCTTTTTATATTTTTTTTACGCATTTAGTTAAGAAAATCACTCTTTGGGAGCAAGACCTAAGAGAAAAAAGCCGTTAAAATAATTGCAGTATTACATCACAAATCATATTTTTTAAAGGTTAAATGGCGGCTTGAATCAAAATGACTTCACTACTCCCTCGAAACCTCAGCGTTGTTATCCGACCAGTCCAACATAGGGATTTGGACGGAATTGATCGCTTAACTCAAGAATCATTGTCCCATCTTTCTGCCCAAGAAGCTGGTGCAGCTATGCAACAAATGCAATGGCTAAGACGCTGGTATGGGTTACTCAAATTCTTAAGTTGGTTTCCTAACCCATTACAGTACCGCTTCTGGGGCTATGTTGCCGAACAGGGACGGATACTGTTGGGAATGATTCAAGTATCACCATTTAACCGAACCCGCAGCACTTGGCGAATTGACAAAGTGATGTTAGCAGGTACTGGCGATAGAATGGGAGTAGGTTCACAACTACTGCGCCATTGCTTTGAATCAATTTTAGAAGCGCGAACTTGGATATTAGAAGTTAATATCAATGACGTTGATGCCTTAGCACTGTATCGGCATAATGGATTTCAACGTTTAGCAGAAATGACCTACTGGGAAATTAGTCCCCAGTTATTAGCGGAATTAATCCAAACTGAACCAGATTTACCCAACCTTTTACCAGTAAGTAATGCTGATGCTCCGTTGCTATATCAACTAGATACAGCATCAATGCCACCTTTGGTACGCCAAGTATTTGATCGTCACACCCATGACTTTAAAACCACTTTGTTTGGGGCTATTACTGATGCTATCAAGCAGTGGATGACAAAAACGGAAGTTGTGAGTGGTTATGTCTTTGAACCCCAGCGGAAAGCAGCCATTGGTTATTTCCAGGTGCAAATTGATCGCACAGGTAACAATCCTCATGTAGCAACTCTTACAGTTCATCCAGCTTATACTTGGTTGTATCCTGAACTATTATCTCAATTAGCCCGGATTGCCCAAGATTTTCCCCAACAAGGATTACAACTAGCTTCTTCAGATTATCAACCAGAGAGAGAAGAATATTTAGAGCGGATTGGGGCTAAACGCAAAGAACATACCCTGATCATGTCTCGTTCCGTCTGGCATAAACTGCGAGAATCGAAATTTGTCTCCCTAGAAGGGATTCAGTGGCAAGAAATGTTACAAGGACTGCAACCAACCCGGAAACCTATCCCTGGGGGGATGTCATGGATGCCGCAAACACAGCAGGTACAGCCAGAAAGAGCTATACCGATGCAGTCAGAAATTGTGGCTTTTACTCATCAAAACTCTAATATAATAGATACACCTTCTCCATTAGAGTCAGCCGCAGATGAATCCCAGGAGCAACAATAGCGTGATCTATCAACAGCAATCTCAATCATTTATCTCCGCTTTAGGCGTGGATGTTGGTAGTAAACGCATCGGTTTAGCGGGATGTGATGGGACTGGTTTAATTGCTACTGGTATCACCACAATTGAGCGTAGGTCTTTTGTCGAAGATGTGGAGAAAATTCAACAAATAGTCAATGAGCGACAAGTGCAAATTCTCGTTGTGGGTTTACCTTATTCAATGGATGGTACTATTGGCTTTCAAGCCCGTCATGTCCAAAAATTTGCGGCTAGACTAGCGAATGCGCTCAAACTTCCTTTGGAATATATGGATGAACGATTAACTTCTTATCAAGCCGAACAACTGCTAATAGCTGAAAATCGCTCCCCATCGAGGAATAAGGGTTTAATTGATCGCAAGGCTGCTGCATTGATTTTACAACAATGGTTAGATGCTAAACGGAGTTCGGTACAGAGATCAGTAGCATTTACTGATGAGTGATCCCTTTTAACATGGTATTCTAAAAACTATTCTTCTATCTCTCAATTTATGGTTGACATCGGCTGTCATTTAGCGGTTCAATGATTTCCATATTTAAGAGTATTGTTAAAGTTACATAATTCAGCTATGTATTCATCTCCATTTTCTGAAGACAATGATCACGATTCCGAGAGTTCTCTGATTTTGACAGATGAGCTAAAACGCACCCTAGAATGTTACATTGAGCATACGCTCCCAGTAGATGGGGAAAAATATGTTCTCCTTCTCCCTGTAGATGCACCAATAGAAATCTTTGCTTGGCAAGCTGATGGTGACGAAGAAGAAGCTGTTTTAGTAGAAGATGATGAGATCATTGATGAAATTTTCGCCACTGCTCAAGCGGTTCTTTCCGAGCAAAACCTGATTCTCAAGAATACTGCTTATGCCTTAACTGTAGCAGGTGAGTTGCCTCCTGAAGATGAATCGAAATTCTTTACTTTAGAAATTGAAGATGAAGAAAATGGTTTAGAACCAGAGCAATTAATGGAAATTGCCACTTTTTACCATGAAGCACAAGAGTATGCAATTTATACTCCCCTCGATCCCCTGCTATTTTTTGCCAGAATTACTAAAACGGGTGAACCAGAATTACTCTCTCCAGAAGAGTTTCGTAAATTTCAACCCCTGTTAGAAGAATATCTGTTTAATGAAGTTGAGTAATTAGCATCAAAATCCAAGCATTCAGGATTCACCAAATCAGAATGCTTGGATTCTTAATATGCCAGGGAGCAGGTTTAAACTGATTAAATAGAATTATGACGCGCAACCATCTATTAGAGCCTAACTTGATGTTAGCAGGTTCAGTATTGACCCTGACTCCAGATGTAATCCAACAATATGGGCTGAAAGGTTTAGTATTGGATGTTGATGACACTTTAGTACCCATTACAGCAGGTTCTACTTTTCCCGAACTGCAAGCATGGGTAGCAGAAATTCGTACTTGTACAGCATTATGGTTAGTCAGTAATAATTTAAGTGAGGCGCGAATTGGTGGTATTGCTCGTTCTCTGAATTTACCTTACTACTTAGGTGCAGCTAAACCCTCCCGCCGCAAAATTCGGGCTGCTTTGCAAGAGATGAATTTACCTGCACATCAAGTAGGCATGGTAGGCGATCGCTTGTTTACAGATGTCTTAGCTGGGAATCGTTTGGGAATGTTTACGATTTTAGTCGAACCAATTATCCATCCCGATTTTACTGCCCTCCGTTCCCATCCTATCCGCAATATTGAAGTTTGGATATCAGAGATATTAGGCGCGTCTATTAAAGGTAAGCAATTAAAAATTTAGGACTAGTACCGCAAGCCGGAAATTAACCAAGTATTAATTGCATCCTCCGCTACTAGTTCTAAATTTATTTTCTAGTTCAGCGCATCCATAGCCGCTTGTAAAGCTATAGATACATGAGTCCAATGAGTCCCCCCTTGGCAATAGACAATATAAGGCTCACGCAATGGACCATCTGCCGACAACTCTAAGGTACTCCCTTCAATAAATGTCCCCCCAGCCATAACTACTTGGCTTTCGTAGCCCGGCATATCATCAGGAATGGGGTCGAGATAAGAACCTATGGGTGAACATTGTTGAATGGCTTTACAAAAGGCAATCAGCTTTTTAGCAGAACCGAGTTTAATCGCCTGAATCACATCTCCTCTGGGGGCTAAAGGTGGGGGGTTGACGGGATAACCCAGTTTGTCAAATACATAACCTGTTAGGTATGTTCCTTTCATTGCTTCCCCTACCATCTGCGGGGCTAAAAATAATCCTTGGAATAACAGGCGGTTTTGGTCAAAGGTTGCTCCACCTTCGCTCCCAATACCAGGGGCAGTAAGCCTACAAGCGGCGGCTTCTACTAGGTCAGCCCGACCAGCGATATAACCACCTGCACTCACGACTGTACCCCCAGGATTTTTAATCAATGAACCAGCCATTAAATCAGCACCAACATGGGTTGGTTCTTGGGTTTCAATGAATTCGCCGTAGCAGTTATCTACAAAACAAACAGTGTGAGGATTTTGCTGTTTGACTATGTAAACAATTTTCTCTATGTCAGCTATAGAGAGGCTTGGCCGCCAGGAATATCCGCAGGAACGTTGAATTAATACTAACTTTGTATTTTCGGTAATACTAGTGCTTAAGGTTTGCCAATCTATTTTTCCTTGTTCAGTTAATTCCAATTGGCGGTATTTTATGCCAAAATCAATTAGAGAACCTTGGCCTTGTCCTCTCAAGCCAATCACCTCTTCCAAAGTATCGTAGGGAGAACCAACTACTGCTAACATTTCATCCCCAGGACGAAGTACACCATACAGCGCACAAGCGATCGCATGAGTTCCCGAAACAAACTGCACTCGCACCACCGCAGCTTCAGCACCCATTACTTGGGCAAAAACTTTATCTAAAGTTTCTCGTCCTAAATCATCGTGTCCGTAGCCACTTACGCCTGCAAAATGATGTGCGCCTACTCGGTGATGACGAAAGGCATCTAATACTCTTTTAAGATTATGCTTGACCTGAGCGTCAATACCAGAAAAAATTTCTAATAGTGCCTGTTCTGCTTCCCGCAGCCGTTCAAAGCTGTTCATCATTTCCTCATTCAAAAACATAAAATAGATATGCGGATTTTCGGATCTCGCAGATTAGGCTGAACAATTTCTATTCAGGTTACTGCATGACAATTGCTACTTCTAAACCTCCCATTAACTGGGTTAATACCCTATTTTTCGTTTCATTGCACGTCGGCGCTCTATTTGCCTTAATTCCGAGCAATTTTAGCTGGAAGGCAATTGGTGTTGCTTTATTGCTTTACTGGGTGACTGGAGGTTTAGGTATTACTTTGGGATATCACCGTCTTGTCACTCACCGTAGTTTTCAAACGCCTAAATGGCTAGAGTATGTCTTGGTAATCTTTGGGACACTATCTTGTGAAGGTGGTCCGATTGAATGGGTAGGTACACATCGCATTCACCACTTACATTCTGATACTGAATCTGATCCCCATGATTCAAATCAAGGTTTTTGGTGGAGTCACATGGGTTGGATGATTCATTTCGCTCCCGCTCACGATCAAGTTCCTCGCTTCACTAAAGACATTATTGATGACCCAGTTTATCAGTTTTTGCAGAAAAATTTCATTTCGTTACAAATTGCCTTGGGTGTAGTCCTATATTTCTTAGGTGGCTGGCCAATGGTGGTTTGGGGAATTTTTGTGCGGATTATTTGGGTCTATCATTGTACCTGGTTGGTAAATAGTGCTACTCATAAGTTTGGATACCGCACCTATGAATCTGGTGACAGATCAACTAACTGTTGGTGGGTTGCTATTCTCGTATTTGGCGAAGGTTGGCACAATAACCACCATGCTTTTCAATACTCTGCCCGTCATGGCTTAGAATGGTGGGAAATTGATATGACTTGGATGACTATTCAGTTATTGCAATTACTAGGTCTAGCCACAAATGTAAAGCTGGCAGAGAAAAAGGCATAATACAGATTTCATGCTTAAAGTCAATAGTTTTATAGTCATTTTTGGGCTGGAAACTATTGACTTTTTGTCTGTAACTAAAGCATTCAACTATCAGCAATCAGCTAAGATTATACAAGCCTTATTTTTCTGGTGTTGAATGCTTGCCTTGGCACTAAGGAAACTTTTAACCGGAAATTTTTAATTGCTAATTACCTATGCTAATTGGTTGTTAAGTTGTTATAATCTCAGAAATTAATGTTACAAAACTTTGTAGCAAGTTACTTTTTTTAGTAACCTTGTGTTGCAGTCTGTTGTTTTTCAGGTATTCATGACTACATCAATCATCAAAAGTCAGGAAATAGCGGTCTCCACAGACCTTGGTAAAGACCAAATAAAACTAAAACATATTATCAAAAGTCTACCCAAGGAATGTTTTCAGAAAAATAGCCGCAAAGCATGGACTACTGTGATTATCAGTTTATCTATGGCTGCATTAGGCTATTATTTTCTAGCAATTTCCCCTTGGTTTCTTCTACCCCTAGGCTGGATTTTTACAGGAACTGCTTTAACAGGTTTTTTCGTTATTGGACATGATTGCGCTCATCGTTCATTTGCAAAACGTCGCTGGGTAAATGATTTAGTGGGACATTTCTTCATGATGTTCTTAATTTACCCTTTTCATAGCTGGCGCATTAAACATAATCATCACCATAAACATACTAACAAGCTAGATGAAGATAATGCTTGGCATCCTATTAGAACAGAAGTTTTTGCAAGTTGGTCTAAAAATAGACAGTCCGCCTTTGAGTTTTTCATGAGTAAACGTCTCTGGTGGGTAGGTTCTATTGGCCATTGGGCAGTTGTGCATTTCGATTGGCGCAATTTCCAGAAAAAAGAACAAGCTAGTGTGAAACTTTCTGTGGCTGTAGTAGTTGCTTTTGCGGCTATTGTTTTCCCCAGTTTGATTATTACAACTGGTGTTTGGGGTTTTCTTAAATTCTGGGTTATTCCTTGGATGGTTTACCATTTCTGGATGAGTACCTTCACCATTGTTCACCACACTCTGCCAGATGTTCCTTTCAAAACCGCTGATAAATGGAATGAGGCTTTAGCACAGTTATTTGGAACAGTTCATTGTGATTATCCTCGCTGGATAGAAATTCTTTGTCACGATATTAATGTTCATGTTCCCCATCATATTTCTACTGCAATTCCTTCCTATAATTTGCGGTTAGCTTACAGTAGCATCAAAGAAAATTGGGGTCCTCTTCTCCATGATGAATATAAATTCTCTTGGGATTTGATGAAGGACATTACTAATCAATGTCAACTTTACAAAACTGATATTGGTTATATTACTTTTGACGAATATCGAGCAGAGAGATAATAAAACATCAATTATGAACTTTGAAGTATGAATTTATTAATGACTTCTAATTTCATAATCAATTTTTTTAGTTTGGCAATTAACCAAATCTGAAAGGGTTTAGGTAATTTGCCAATATTTCTCAGGTTAAATTCCAGAGGTAACTAAAGATTACTTCACAGTTAATTGATAATTTACAATCAACCAATCCAGTGCAATTAGATACTATTCAGTTTAATCAAGATCCTAGTTCTGCATCTTCTGAAGGTCAAGAAAAATTACCGTTTACTCTTCAGGATTTAAAAGCTGCAATTCCCGCTGAATGTTTTCAGCCTAGTGTGACTAAATCACTCTATTATTTCTTCCGTGATGTTCTGATTGTGGGACTGCTGTATGTAGTGGCTAATTATCTGGATTCTTGGTATTTTTGGCCAGTTTTCTGGGTCATGCAGGGAACAATGTTTTGGGCTTTATTTGTAGTTGGCCATGACTGCGGACACCAATCTTTTTCTAAGCAAAAATGGTTGAATGATTTAGTTGGTCATATTACCCATACTTTCATTCTCGTTCCTTATCATGGTTGGAGAATTAGCCACAGAACTCACCACAAGAATACAGGCAGCTTGGAGAATGATGAAAGCTGGTATCCTGTTTCTGAATCTGAGTATGATGAAATGCCTACAGCACAAAAAGTAGGGCGTTTTTATCTGTTCTTATTGGCTTATCCCGTGTATTTGTTTAAGCGTTCTCCTGGTAAAGAAGGTTCTCACTTTTCACCTAGCAGTCCGCTGTTTAAGCCTTCAGAAAAATGGGACATTATCACCAGCACCACACTTTGGATTAGTATGGTAGCTGTGTTAGGTTTCTTCACCTATCAATATGGTTGGATGTGGTTGTTAAAATACTACGCTGGACCTTACATTGTCTTTATCATTTGGTTGGATTTGGTGACTTTCTTGCACCACACTGAACCCGGAATTCCTTGGTATCGTGGGGAAGAATGGACTTTTCTGAAAGGGGCAATTTCTAGTGTTGACCGAGATTATGGAATTTTTAACCATATTCACCATGATATCGGTACTCATGTTGCCCACCACATTTTCTTGAATATGCCTCATTACAATTTACTGAAAGCAACTGAGGCAATTAAGCCAATTATGGGTGAGTATTTCCACGAATCCAAAGAACCAGTTTGGAAGTCCTTATGGAATTCTGCTATTGGTTGTCATTTTGTTCCAGATACAGGTAGTAAGGTTTACTACACTTCTAAAAGTCAAAATGCAAAGTAATCAGTAGATTATTTAAATCAACGAAGTCCGCCCAGGCGGGCTTTTTTGTTTATTATCGTCTATGATGACAAAATAAGTGATTCTAGATGGATATTAAACAAATGCCAGAAATAGAAGATTTAGGAGTTACAAGAATACCCGGTAAGCGTAAAGCTTCACTTAGGGAACAACTCAAGGCTTGAGTAGGGAACATTTATATTAATAATAGTTTTAAGTTAAAAAAAGGTGAATTTTAAATTTGTCTACTCCATTACAATTAATTGGGCGTTGCGGAGAATTTCAGCGGATTATTGAAATACTGGCAAAAGATGGTGATTTGTTAATTACTGGAGTTCCTGGTAGTGGGAGACGAACTTTAGTCAGAGGTGCAGCACAGGAAGTCAATACAGTTATCTTAGAAATAGACTGCATTCGCGCTACAGAAGCCGAAAGATTTGTGCAACTATTAGCAGAAGCGATTAGTCAAAACTGGGAAGCAGAGAAAATTCAAAATTGGTTGCATGAAAATTCATCGGTATTTTTTACCTTTAATTCGGAAAATCAACTAAAACTGATTCGTTCTTTGGAACAAGAACAACTATGGCAAGCTTTTGCCAGTTTGTTAGACTTATTAGAAATCATGGCGGTTGATTTAAATCACCGCATATTGCTAATTTTAGCAAGTTTTCCCCATATTCGTTCTTGGGATCGTCAAGGTTTATGGGAAACTACATTTAGGAAAGAAGTCAAAGCTTATCCTCATGTTAGTTATGTGTTGATAGCCACGATTGCTGAGTCTAGCCAACATCCAGATGATACCAATTATCCGATAGAAACTATCCAATTAGCTCCTTTAGCTAAGGATGTTGTCGCCTTGTGGGCGAGGGAAATTTTACATACGGAAGGTTTCACCTTTGATTGTCATAGTCAGGCTTTGCAGCTATTTCTAGAGGCAGTACAGGGACATATTGGGGATGGGATGGCGATTATTCGGCGGTTGTCTGCGTCCCGTTGTACAGATGGTTTAATTAGGGAAGAAGATGTTCAAAAAGCTATAGCCGGATTATTGAAAGATTTATCAATGACTTATGAATCTTTGCTAATGTTGTTACCAGCAAATCAGGTACATTTATTAGAATCTTTAGCCATTGATCCTACTGATAAACCTCAAAGTAAAGAGTATATTCAAAAGCATGGACTTTCACGGGGTGGGAGTCTGCAAGGTGCTTTGACGGGCTTACAGCATAAGGGTTTAATTTATAATGCTGAACATGGTTATCGTTTAGCTATGCCTTTATTGGCTTTGTGGTTGAAAGAACGGTTGAGTTGAAGGTTTTTTATTTCTCACGCAAAGGAAGTTGTATGAATCAGGATATCCAGGATTTAAGGATTCTCAGGATATGAAGAATACACAAAATCTAAAGATAATAAAATCCTGTTAATCCTTTAATCCCCTAAATCCGTGTTCAGACATTCTCCCTAAAACCGTCCATTTCCCTGAATAATATGCTTCACCGTCGTCAATGTTTCCAAACTAATAAACCCCCTACGATGTCCTTTTTGATTGGACATTCCTAAAAATACAGCCTCTCCCCGTGAGGAATGACGGGAAAAACGCGGGGAAGCATTAATGTAAGTAGAGGCGCTATTTACTCCTAATGCAAATTGGCGACTTTCTTGATATGATTCTGTGACAATACTATCAGCATGACTGCTACTATATTGATTAATCCAAGCGATCGCACTTTCTAAACTATCCACTAATTTAAAAGCCACTGTTTTGGTTAAATAAGGTGTTCCCCATTCTTCATCTTTTGCTAATTGCAAATAAGGAAAAGCTGCAACTAATTCTGCATCACCTTTAAGTTCAAAACCTTTTTCTTTTAAACTACTCCACAGGACTGATAAAGAAGATGGTAAAGCTTGACGATGAATTAAAACTTTTTCAATGGCATTTACTTGATCTGGTTCGCTTTCATGACTATCCATAATCATCCAACGGATCATTTCTAAGCTACTATTCACGGACCAATACAGATAACAATTACCCATTGCTGACTTTAAAACTGGGCAAGTTGCTTGTCTCACTACCTGTTGAATTAAACTAGAACGTCCGTAGGGAATAACTAAACTTAAATACTCATCTTGGGTAACTAAATCTCGCACTGAAGCCCCATGTTCAGCGGTGATTAATTCTACACAACCCGCTGGTAAACCAACTTTAGTAATAGCTGTTTGTAATGAATTAGCGATCGCTCGATTAGAATTACTAGCTTCCGTACTACCTTTAAGAATAATACTATTACCAGTTTTTATGCAAAAACCAGCAGCGATCGCCCCTAAATCTGGGAAAGCCTCATAAATAAAGGCAATTACCCCCAAAGGCATTAACTGGGTATAACTTTGGGAGTCTTCCTGTTGATAATCAGCAGTTCTTACCCGTCGCAAAGGATCGGATAATTCTCCCAATCGTTGCAGAATCTTGATTGTATTCTCCAACCGAGAGGGAGTTAGCTTCAACCAGTCCAAAATTAATTCGGGAACTGCCATTTCTCGACTTGCTTCTAAATCCAAGGTATTAGCTTCGAGAATTTCATCAAAATCATTTTCTATCGCTTGTGCCATTGCTAACACAGCGCGACTTCTATCTATCCCCTTAGTCGTTCCCAATTTCAAGGAAGCCTGAAAAGCGCGTTTAGCACTTGTCATGGGTTCAGGGTAATCATCAATCACTTCACCTATCATGGAGTTAACGTCTGTAAGTAAGCCAGACCATTAGTGCTGGCAGAATTGCCAATAGCACTGCTACCATTGCCCAAGCTAGAATGCTGGAACTAGTAGCTAACCGCAGGGCTAATGGTAGCCATATAATGACTAACACAAAAATAATGCTTAGTGCTATTGGTAAATAGTTTTCTCCCAAGGGAGGTTGCACAACTTGCCAATTATTGCCTTTCCAGCGCCAAGCCCGCTTATAGGGGTAGGTAGTAGAAAGTTGCTCTAATACATATCCATTTTCTTCGACAACAAAAATCTGCTGACAGCGATCGCATCCAAAGGCTTCTGTTAGCGTAATAGGAATCAACTGTCCCTTGCGACGACAAGGACAAACGTATTCCGCATTCAGGTCAATTTTATCTGGTTTTTGAGGTTGCACAAGCGAGGTAAATAACTTGGGCGGTTTTTTACATTATTCCCCAATTTTCCTGAAAATCAGCATGGGGAAACCTAAAATTACGTCTATTGATATAGCTGGGAAAGTCTACTAACAAACTATCCCAACCTAAAAATCCACCATCTACCAATTCAGTAGAGATGGAAAATCTTTAGTGTTATTTTAATATATCAACTTTAACTAGAAAGCGGGTGATGGGATTCGAACCCACGACATCAACCTTGGCAAGGTTGCGCTCTACCACTGAGCTACACCCGCGAACTCACCAATAGACTTATTATTCCAGATATATTCAGCTTTGTCAACCCCTCAGCTAAACTTTTTTTCAGGGGGCTTTTTTAGCAGAGGCAGGGGGCAGGGGGCAGGGTGCAGGGGGAAAGAATTATTCCCATCACCAATACCAATCACCCATTACCTTACTTACTTGCTACATTCGGGCGTAATTGCCGCATGAGACTAGCCATTTCTATGGCGTTCATGGCATATTCCCAGCCGTGATTACTCTTGATTCCGGCTCGTTCTAGAGCTTGCTGCATGGTATCTGTGGTCAAAATCCCAAAAATCACCGGCACACCTGTTTGGAAACTGGCAGCAGCAATACCTTTAGAAACTTCTGACGATACATAATCAAAATGTGGTGTTTGTCCTTTGATGACTGCACCCAGGCAAATTATGGCATCATAACGGCCAGACATTGCTAACTGACGAGCTACATTGGCAACTTCAAAACTACCGGGAACCCAAACATAGTCTACTTGCTGTCCTTCGGGGTCAGGATCAATACCGTGACGCTTTAAGCAATCTTTACATCCTTCTACAAGTTTCAGGGTAACAAGATCATTAAAGCGAGCGATGATCAATGCAAACCGGAAGGACTCGGTGTGCTGAAAATTTCCTTCAAAAACTGCCATAACTGCCTCTAAATAAATTTACAATAACTGCTTTACCAATATACTTTTCTGCCATCAAAATAGAAGAGCAGGAAAGCACAATCAGGAAAAAGTCGTTTAGAAAAAGAAAGTTTTTTCTTTTTGACTCTTTACTTAAGCTTTTCTGCTCTTTAGAGTGTGTATTGTATGCGTTATTGAATGGTCAAAACATTCAACTAAACCACAAAAAAGTTTAATATACCCACTAAAACGACGAGAATTGTCCAAATTCCTGAACCAACCCAGAGCAGTTTTTTAGATTCTACCCAGTTTTGAGGAGTGGCGTAAACAACAGGTACACCAATAACAAGCACGAAGGAGAACAAGACTAATGATATTAAAGCGATTTGAAATACTATGCTCATTTTGTTTTTCCCAACATAACTAAATCTTAGTTTTCCCAGAACTGATACTGTATAAACAGTTTAGGGTTTTCAGTGAACCTTATGAACTCACAAGGCATCGCCTGATCAATTAATATTTTACGTCTGGTTTGTAACAGTTGCTCAAATCAAATCTTTCAATCTGTTTTTTCTTTCGCGGATTTGGGAAATGATTAAGATAGAAATCATAGCCATACTCTTGGGTGTGGTCTACAATTTTTAATTTTGGGCGCAGGCCCTGCGCCCCTACGTATATATGGATTTAATTCTTTGTCACACAACTGCTGACTTTGACGCTTTAGGGGCAGCGGTGGGATTAACTTGTCTCAAACCAGGGAGTAAAATTGTCTTGACTGGGGGCGCACATCCTCCGGTGCGGGACTTTTTAGCGTTACATCGTGACGAGTATCCGCTGCTTGAAAGACGTTCGGTAAATCCTGAAAAAATTCGCTCTTTAATGGTTGTGGATACTCAAAAGCGAGATCGCTTGGGTAAAGCTGCTATCTGGTTCGATTTACCCCATGTCCAAGAAATCATCATTTATGATCATCATCTTGGACAAGATCGGGATATTCCCAGCACTCAATTATACCTTGATGAAGTGGGGGCGACAACTACCTTAATGGTAGAAGAATTACAAAAAAATAATATTTCTTTAAATTCTGCCCAAGCAACTGTAATGGCTTTGGGGATTCATGTGGATACAGGTTCATTAACCTATAAACAATCTACAGCCAGAGATGCTTTAGCTTTAGCTTGGTTAATGCAGCAAGGGGCAAATTTATCAGTTATTTCTACTTATCGTGATCCTGGTTTATCACCACAATTACAACAACTATTAAGTACAGCTTTAGAAGATTTACAATATCTTTGTTTGCGGGGATATACCATTGCTTGGGTAACACTAAAAACCGATGTTTTTGTCCCTGGTTTATCAAGTTTAGCTTCAGGAATTATTGATTTAACAGAAACCGATGCTGTACTGTTGGCAAATGAATATCCTTTGAGTGAAGATGATTGGCGATTAACAGTAATTGGGAGAACGCAAATTCCCCAAACAAATCTTAATTCCTTATTTCAACCTTATGGTGGTGGAGGACATTCCCAAGCCGCATCTTTTAACCTTCACACCAGAGATTCCCAATCAATTTTACAACAGTTATTAAATGGGTTAAAAGTCCAAATTCCCCATCCTCCCACAGCTAGAGATTTGATGTCTTCTCCGGTGCGGACAATTCGCCCTGATACTACTATAGCTGAAGCACAACGGATTTTATTACGTTATGGACATTCAGGTTTATCTGTAGTTAATAACCAAGATTTATTAATTGGAATTATTTCCCGACGGGATTTAGATATTGCTTTACATCATGGGTTTAGTCATGCACCAGTTAAAGGTTATATGACAGGTAATTTAAAGACAATTACTCCTGATACTTCTTTGCCAGAAATTGAGTCTTTAATGGTGACTTACGATATTGGCAGATTACCAGTATTAGAAAAGGGGCAATTAGTGGGTATTGTGACTCGCACCGATATTTTAAGAGAATTACATCAATTAACAATTAAAAATCTAGAATCAACAACTGAAAAAGATTCTCAGAATTTAGGACTAAATACGGAATTAGAAAAACGTCTCACTCCGCAACTTTGGCAATTACTCAGCGCCGCATCTCAAGAAGCAGAAAGACGCGGTTGGCATCTTTATTTAGTTGGTGGTGCGGTGCGAGATTTGCTATTATCAAAAGCGGAAAATCGCAGTTTGATGATTAATGATATTGATTTAGTAGTTGATGGTTTTCATAAAACCGCAGATGTCGGTGCAGGTGTAGAATTAGCTAAAGCCTTACAGCAAATTTATCCAAATGCTAGATTAGAAATTCATGGTGCTTTTCAAACTGCGGCTTTGTTATGGCATAAAGATTTAGTATTAGATTCCTTATGGGTAGATATTGCCACAGCAAGAACCGAGTTTTATCCTTATCCAGCAGCAAATCCAGAAGTTGAAGCTAGTTCCATTCGGCAAGATTTATATCGGCGAGATTTTACGATTAATGCTATGGCTTTGCGGTTAACTTCTCCCCGTGCTGGTGAATTATTAGATTTCTTTGGTGGTTTGATAGACTTACAAAATCAGCAAGTTCGGATTTTACACGCTAATAGTTTTATTGAAGATCCAACTCGAATATATCGGGGTGTGCGGTTTGCGGTGCGGTTTGGATTTTCCCTAGAACCACAAACAGAAACTTATATTCGTTATGCTATAAATAGCGGAGTTTATGATCGGACTAGTCAAGAAAATCATAAAACTCCAGCTTTGCAAACTCGGTTAAAAACTGAATTAAAATATATATTATCTGCACCTTATTGGCAATCAGCTTTAGAATTACTTGATAATTTAGGTGCTTTACAATGTATTCATCCTAGCCTGAAATTAGATGTAGAACTTTCTCGACAATTAAATTTATTAAAACACTGTTTAAGGAAATTTGACAAAAAACAAACTTTAATAAATTGGCAAATGCGTCTAGAAGTATTAATTGCCTATTTACAACCAGAATATCGGGAAAAAGTTGCAAAAAATCTGCAATTAGTTGATGATAGTATTGTCAGATTAGAGAAATTATCTCAAATTCAAGCTGAGGTAATTACATTATTACCGACTTTTCAAAAACCCAGTCAAACTCTCTATTTACTCAAAAAATATGATTTGCAAACTTTAATTTTAATTGCTTTACAAAGTCACCGCAAAATCAGAAGACGCATTTGGCAATATTTAACAAATTGGGGAAATATTCAACCGCTGTTAAATGGAAATGATTTAAAAGAATTGGGTTATAAACCTAGTCCCCAATATAAGCAAATGCTTGATGATTTATTGACTGCGACTGTAGATGGTATAATTAAGGATAAAGCGGAAGCACAAGAATTTCTAACCAAGCATTATCCTCGGTAATTGAAATTGAAAATATGAGGTTGATATGCAAATTCAAACATCCAACAAATACTACACTCCAGAAGAATATTTAGAACTAGAGGAAAAATCAGAATTTAAAAATGAATATCGAAATGGTGTAATTTTACCTTTAACTGAAAATACAACTAATCATAATGAAATTGTTGGAAACTTTTGTACTAATTTTAAATCTATAATGCGGGGTAAAAATTATAAAATTTACATGATTAATGTTAAATTATGGATACCGCGTTATCAAATTTATACCTATCCAAATATTATGGTAATTCAAGGAGAACCAACATATCAAGGAACTGGAACTACTCAAGTAACAAATCCGTTAATGATTGTAGAAGTATTATCTAAATCAACTATAAATTATGATAAAACCGACAAATTTAGATTTTATAGTTCTCTTCCTGAATTAAAGGAATATATTATGATTAACCAATATGAATATTTTGTTGAACAATTTGCTAAAAATGCAGAAGGACAATGGGTATTAACTGAATATGAATCAGTAAATGATATATTGTCTTTAAAATCAATAGATTTTCAAATCCCCTTCAGTGATATTTATGAAGGTGTCAATTTCCAGTAGGTTGGGTTGACGCAAGGAAACTTAAATATTGTCAGAATCAGGATTTAGAGGATTTGAGGATTAACAGGATATTCTATTTATTAATCTTGGTTATTCTGATTCTGATAATTTCAAATTCATTGTCAGAATCAGGATTTACAGGATTTAAGGATTAACAGGATATTCTATTTATTAATCCTGAAAATCCTTTAATCCTGGGTATCCTGATTCTGACATTATTATATTCATTAATCCTGAAAATCCTTTAATCCTGGGTATCCTGATTCAGACATTATTATATTCATTAATCCTGAACATCCTAAAATCCTGGATATCCTGATATGGCTTCGCCACGCTACGCTATCAGACATTATTCCATTTCTTTAATAATATTCATTGTTTCCACACTCACTGTACAAACTCGCATTAATAAATCTATTACCTGTTCTTTATAATCTGCAAAACGATAAGTATTGAATTTTTCCGCAATGGTTGGATCTTTTGGTTTCTTTTCTTTATATTGATCTAATATCCATTCTAACGCGCAACGATTACCCAGCATATATTCCCAAGCTATTTTAGGAATGTTTTCTAATGTGGTGACATCATCTAAGATAATACTATTTTTGGTTTTATCGGCTTTTAGTTTTGCTTTTGGTGTTTTTTGATTGTCTTTTAAAGGAATATCAACACGGGTTAAATTATAAGGTGTGACTGTTTCATAATTAATATGTAATTCCATGAGTTGTTTACCCCAGTTAACCCATTTTTGGAAGTTTTCATAATAGGGTAAACGAGGAAATTCGCGTTTAAGATTGAGTTCGTATTTGGTGCGATAAGCTGGGTTATGTAAGACTGCGTAGGTATAATGAAAGATGTCTATTTTGGTAATTGTTGAATCTTGATAATGGGTTTGAATTTGTTGTAGTCCCCAGTCGGTAATATTATCAATGCGTTTTCCTTCTTTGTCGTAACGGTATAATGCTACTCCATGAGTACCTCTTGAACCAAAACCACCATCATAAAAACAATTGGTAGCGTGAACAACAAATGGAACTTGTTTATGAACTGTCAAAGAAATTACTAAATTCTCTTTAGATTTCGGGAAAAATGACTGTACCTGATATAGTCTATGAATTAAAATCTTTCCAAGATAAAAATATTGTTTTACAAAGGGTCTGTAAATTGATAATATTACTGCTTGCGAATTAAATTCTAATTGTGAACCTTTCTTTAGATGTTCTTCTAACTCAGCAGTCCATTTAATACTTCTATCTACAAAATCACTAATATTACTATTTTGCTCTGAATGTTTCCATCTTTGTTTTTCTTTCTCATAAACATCGCAGAAAAATTTAATTTTTGCTTTTAAATTAGGTTCATCAAAATCATAAACCCATTCATCTCTATTAGAAACAGCACCTAAAGAAAATAACTTAAATAATGCGTTTTCATTTTTATCACTTTTAGTTTTTTGATTAGCTAATGGTAATAAACTATTAAAATCGGTATTATCAAGATTTATCCAATTGTTATTAATATCTGGTTGAATCCTTTCAAAATGAATTTGATCAAATTTATTAAATGCAATAAATTTTAACTTTTCTTCAGCAGTTTCTAAATCTGGTCTATTTAAATAGTATATTTTACATGGTGTCCGATTGCTGGCATTTTTTCTTACCATAAAGCTAATAGCAACACCAGCTTGAATCCCAAAAACATTATGCTTAGTACCTGATATTTTAGGATTTGATCTTACATCTCCACCTAAATCAATAATATAAATATCACTAAAATCCTCAGCAACCACTTTTCTAAACCCATCAAATGCTTTTGCATTAATAAAAGATGAATTAGTAATAAATGCTATAATACCATTTTCATTTAGTCTATTTGTAGCCCAACGTAAAAAACGGATATAAGGATCATAAGCTTTTGTTTTCTGAGCAGTGCTATATTTTACATAACTTTCTTTAATCAACTTATCTATTGCTGGATAATCACGATTAGCATTATTATCATTTTCATTTTGTTGATTTGCATTATAAGGAGGATTACCAATAATCACAGAAATAGTTCTATGATTCTGTCTTTTGATTCTTACAGTATTCTCCACACTCGCAACAAATAAATCCAATTGCTTATCTACAAAAGGTACATTATCCAAAGTATCTACAAAACAAATATTTTCAAACTCCTCATACACACCCATTTTCTGTTTATAGGTGTATTCAATATTCAAATTTGCAATGTAATAAGGCAAAATTGCCACTTCATTACAATGAATTTCATGTTTATACTTGTGCTGTAAACTATGAGATGGTAAATAATCAATCAACTCAGTAATAAAAGTCCCTGTTCCCGTCGCAGGATCTAAAATTTCCACATTTTTATCTGCTAACAACTTCCCAAAATGTTTATGAACTAAAAAATCCACACTTTCAATCATAAATCGGACAATTTCATTGGGAGTATACACAATTCCCAATCTATCCGCAGCTTTGGGATTATATGCTTTGTAGAAATTCTCATATAAGGCTTTGAGAAACTTCTGTTTTTCTTGATGATTATAAATATTTGCCGCAGTGCGTCTAATCACTGCATAATATCTTTCAATCGTTCCCAAAGTATTTTTCTTAACGCTTCCAGTAAAAAAGGTACAAATTACCCCTTGTAATTCTCCCGCAATATTATTTTCTCGATGAAATTGCGATTCATTAAATATATTGATAAAAATATCTTCCGTCAAAATATGCTGAATCATCATTTCCCGAATATCAAATAAACTGATTTCTGGGTTAATTGATTCCTTGCAAATTCCCCAGAACTTATCCCGCGCAGTTTGAAAAGATATGTTATTTTCCCCTTGACAATCTATCAAATCTCTGAGAGAATTTAGTACGGTGGGTAAGTCTTGCTTAAAAATTTCTATAGCTTCCCGAAAATCCTTAACTTCAGGACGCACATAATTAATAAAACTGGTAATAATTCCATCTACCGCGTCAGCATCGCGCATAGATACACGCATAGTTTCTGTGCTAGATTGAATTAAAACCGCAGTTTGGGAATCTTCAAATAAAATATTACTATCGGGATAACCTTTATTTAATTTCTTTTCAATTTCTTCATCTAATTTATCATATTGATCCTTACTTTCCCAATAACCCCAATCTAACCGCAAAGCATCTTTAATTGTGCCATCGGGATAAACAAGTTTACCATTTGGTAATCTATAATCTAATTCAGGAATCAGTAAAAAATCTCTCGGTTTGCAATATTCATTAAGGAGATTTTGAAAAGCGACACGAATAGAAGTTTCTTTGCGAGAACCACCATATTGAATGATTTTTTCGACTTCGGCTTGATATTGAGTTACCAGGAGTCTAGACATAATTAAAAAATGGATTATTAAAACTTTTGTTGGGTTGTGCGATCACTTAACCCAACTTATATTACTATATTACTATATTATTACATTGCCTACGTAGATTTAGTTGTGCGATCGCTAATGTAAAGATAGGTAATGCCATGTTTCCACAGTGACTATATTCCCCTCAGAAAACTTTCAGATAGAAGCATTACAGGCTATATGCAGGTTATAATTCTTTTTGCGGAGCAACTTTACAAAAATTTATGAGTAATCCCCTTGTGCAGGCCTTTTTCGTAGGCAGAGCAGTCGCTGAAGTGATTAATGAGCGTGTAGAAGTCGCCTTGACTGATGCTTTGAGTGAACTGGGCAAATTTGATGCTGAAGCTAAAGAGCAACTACGCCAGTTTACAGAAGAAGTGATAGCACGAGCTAATCGAGCAGCGGAATCCTCTGAAACTGGAATCAGCACAGATAATACATCTGGTGGAGATTCAGGAGACTTACAGACCGAAATTGACGAATTAAGGGCAGAAATTGCTTTATTAAGAAGTGAATTGCAGAAGCAGCGTAATGCTGCAAAATAGGTAATGGGTAATGGGAAAAATTTTTGCTCCCTGCTCCCATAGGTATCAATTTAACGTGAAACCTGTAACCCAACTGGGAATTCATTCCCAGTCTCATGGCAAAAGTCATCTAAAGATGACTAAAAATTCTCAAAAATCCTGAGTTTACTTTAGTAAACTTTGGCTATTAGCCGGGAAATTCATTTCTGGGCGGGTATGGAAGCCAACAAAGAGCCATCTGTAGCTTCTCCCCTGCCCCCTGTAACCCAACTGGGAATTCATTCCCAGTCTCATGGCAAAAGTCATCTAAAGATGACTAGGAATTCTCAAAAATCCTGAGTTTACTTTAGTAAA
>CAINGU010000010.1 GCA_903848645.1 uncultured cyanobacterium
GGATCATCTTCATAGGTGGTATCCGATAAAAATAGCGTGAGTGATTTTTTATCTTCAGCCCAAATAGAACGGATTATGGAAATATTGGGGTGATGAGATTTATCCACAGGTAATAATACTGGATATCCATCAATTTCCATAAATTCCGGTTCCTCATATTGCAAAACAGATGACCAATCTTCTGGTCCTTCATGTTTTTCAATAATCCTATCCCACCTAACCAGTTTGATTTTTTCTAAAGTTTCAGGTGATAAATCTGATAGTTTCATAAGTGTCAATTAGGGTTTTCTTTGCAGAGGTAAATAAACTGTAAAAATACTGCCTTCCCCTACTGTTGATGCCACAGAGATATTTCCCTGATGGGCTTCAACAATTTGAAGAGACAAATATAATCCTAGACCATTTCCCCGGCGCTGATGTTTGCCCTGTCGAAAGCGTTCAAATAAGCCTACTTGTTCTGATTCACTGATACCAATGCCTGTATCTTTTACTGCAATTGTTACGTATTGATGATGGCGATGAAGCTGAATTTCTACTGAACCGCTATCTGTAAAACGAATAGCATTGCCAACTAAGTTAATCAGCAACCGGTATAATTCTATCCTATCGCCCCTGACTTTCAGTGTTGGTGATTGTTGCCTGTTGAATGTTGTTGTCAGAGTCAAGTTTTTCACAATAGCCAAAGGTTGGAGTTCCTGCACTACCTTTTGGCTTAACTCGCACAAATCTACAGGAAAAAACTCTAAATCTTTATTACCTGCTTCATATTGATAAACATCGAGGATATTTTCAACCATATCCAACAGCGTTTGATTACTTTCGGTAATTTGTTGGAGATATCCCTGCATTTCTGAGAGATTATCCCCAAAAGTTCCTTTCTTCAGCATTTTTAGCATTTGAATTACTGAAGTTAAAGGAGTGCGTAAATCGTGAGTCATATTAATCACAAAATCTTCGCACCATTGCTGGGTAATTAGATCCCGGTGATTGATACTGTGTTTTAGTCGCAGGAGCGATCGCACTTTTGCCAACAATTCATTTTGTTCTACAGGCTTAATCAAAAAGTCATCAGCACCAGCCTGTAAACCTTGAATGAAAGAGGACTCGTCACAATTGGTAACGAGTAACACAGGTATGAAAGGTAAATGGGAATTCTGCTTGATCCGTCGAGTGATTTCATAGCCATCAATACTTGGGGTGAACGTATCCAATAGGACTAAATCAGGTGGAGATTCGACAATTTTAATTAAGGCTTCACTATCACTGTCTGTTACTGTTACCCTGTATCCTTCTTGCTTGAGAGTAGATTTTAGCAAGCAAACATTTTTGGTTGAGTCATCTACCAAAAGGATACTTTCTGTTGAACTTGAGTTCCAAGAGAAAGGTGTCATACAAGTACCAGTAGATTTATTTAAATCAAGTTGGCTATTTCTTTTCTTTAATGAATCTTAACACTTAAATCGGCTTTCTTTACTAAAACTTTAAATTTTACCTACGTCAATAGGCATATTTTTTGATATAATTTTTTGCTTTATCTATGTCAATAGATAGATTTTTTGCTGTTATACCTTATTTTGCCTCCATCAATGGGTAGACTTTGCTAAAATCCTAAAAAATTTAACCGATAGACTGAGCCGTTTGTAGTCAACTATTTCCCACATTAGAGAGAGTACATTTAGCTAGTTGTTGAGGTAGGTAATGGCAAATATTAGAGCGGTAATTATCGAAGACCACAATTTGACTAGGGTAGGTATCCGTAGTTGTTTGAACGAGCAGAAGAATATTCAAGTTGTGGGCGACGCAGAAACTGCTGCTGCTGGTCTAGAACTACTGCAAAATACTAAACCGGATATTGCTATTGTTGATATTGACTTACCAGATATGGATGGAATAGCACTGGTGCAGCGGTTTCGACAATCTATGCCGCCAGAAACAGCAGCGCAAACGAAAATCATTATGCTCACTTCTTTTTCTCATGAGAAGATGGTCTTAGCAGCTTTTGCATCTGGGGCAGATTCTTATTGTGTTAAAACTATTAAGTTTGAGTTGCTGTTAGAAGCACTGTACATGACTTATGAGGGTTATTCTTGGATTGATCCGGTAATCGCTCGTATTGTTCTCAAACATATTCGTCAATTGAAAATACCTACGGTAAAATTAAATATTGCTCAAACAGTGCCAATTTTTGCGCTTGATCCAGAGCAAGCCAGTATTCTAGAAGCCAATCCACTGACCGAACGGGAAATGGAAGTTTTGGAGTTAATTGTTCAAGGCTTCACCAATCAAGAGATTGCCAATAAACTCTATATCAGCATGGGAAGTGTAAAAGTATATGTGCGGAGTATTTTGAACAAACTTTCTGCCAGTCACCGCACTCAAGCGGCTATCATCGCCTTACGGGCTGGTTTGCTTAATTGAAGTCACTGTTTAGCTCTTTAGTTACAGCACTTTTCTTAATGATAGGACTTACGCTCAGAGTTAGAGAAATCGGGGGCTGGGCATTGGCAATTTGAAAAATCTTCAATACCATAATGCGCTATGCCCTATTCCTGACCTCAACAACAATAGCTGCGTAAGTCCTGAATTAGTTGAATAAACAGCTACGGTAATAGTGAATCTTGGAAGTCTTGAATTGCCGTTGCTGTCAAAGCATAAACAACTCGACGCTTACGTTCAACATGAGTACCATCCACAGGAATTCCTTTCTTCCAAGCTGCAATAATTGCTTTCTTGTCTGCTGAGTAAACAGTCTTTTCTCTGCGATATTTTAAAGGCAATTTTTCTGCATCTAAAAGAATGTCACAACTCGGTGGGTTTTCTTTAATTGTGATCCGCAGTGAATTACCAACTATTTGCTCAGGGATAATTCCTGTGGCATTATGTTCTAAAATGGTTTCATCTAATTTCTGTCGCCAGCGTTCTAGTCTCAATAGTGCTGATTGATGCACGGCTTTGAGATGTTCTAGTCGTTGCTTAATAGCTACTATTTCTGCATCTAGTTGCAATGCCAATTCGGCTTGGATATCAACAGCTTCTGATTGTACTTCCTGCGTTTCCCAAATAGCGGTGATGATAGCTGCTTCCTCTTCAGAAGTCTGACAATTGGTTAACTGTTCCCAGAGATGAGCAGCAGTTTGGGATAGTCCTGCTAAGGATTGTTGAGCGAGTGATAAAACCATGATTACCACCTGCCACAAGTTTGATAGTAGTTATGTTCAGCTTCAATTTGGTTTAGAATAGCTATCGTGCCTGAATCTAAATTAGTATCAAGGCATAAATCGGAAATGACCTTTTGTGTAACTTGATTATTTTGCTCAGTCACGGTAGTCAACTTAGGTTTAAGTGTGGTTACACTTTCTGTTATAGTTACTGTTAGTTGTTGCATTGTTTGGGTTGCATAACGCCATCAATTTGAGCGCGATAGCGCATCTAAACTCCATCCATCTTGAAAACTTGAGTGTGCGCTATAGAAAAACTATAGGTTTCAAGTTGAACGGGGTTTATCTGTATTTGTATCCCACTTTTTTAAGTTAATTTTGTGTCCTCTGTTCGTTATTTTGTCAATATCAAAAGTTAAACCTGTCAATAGATATGAAACTCATCAAAAAATCTGAAAAGCTCGTTCAAGAACCAAAAATAACTAAGGACACTAAAAAGGAAACTAAAGAAC
>CAINGU010000011.1 GCA_903848645.1 uncultured cyanobacterium
ACTAATATTTGATTTTTGAAATGTACGTAGGGTGGGCAATGCCCACCGTAGGGGGTTTTGGTGGGCATTGCCCACCCTACACTACTTAAAATTTTATGGCTACGCCACGCAAGCTATCAAATATCATTTATGATTCCTATATTACCTATTACCCGACTTAATTATTACTACCTAAAAGAAACAAACTAATTAATGTGCCACTGTTCCAAAGACTATGGAGCAGCATAGAAGAAAGTAAATTCCGCGATCGCGTGTAAACTATTCCTAAGACCATTCCTAATGCTGTCAGCGGCAGTATTTCTGATAAACTTAGGTGAGCAGCCGCAAACAACAAACTACTGGCGAAAATTGCCCCCCAAACCGACGTATAACGAGTTAGAGATGGTAATAAAAAGCCTCGAAATAGGAATTCTTCAAAAAACGGTGCAGCTATGGCTGCCGTAAAGAAAAATATCCCCAATGCGGTATTATCCCGACTTTCTAGTGCCATTTGTAAAAGTGGATTACTGCCACCTTGGCCTTGCCATAATTTTTGATTAATCAGTGATACTATCACGACAATGGGTAAAGCTGTACAATAGCCACCCAGTCCCCACAAAAACCAATTACTGAAGACATTGAAGCGAAACCAGTGTTCGGGAAGGGGGAAAAAACGCCTAATGGAAAAATATAGCACTGACAAAGAACCGCAAGCCACTAATAGGTAACTAACTAAAACTGTAAAAGCTTCAATTCTGGCATTACCTGTACCCCTGGGAATAGGGAGAATAGATAATAATTCTGGAATAAATAATTGTCCCATTAAGAAAAAACCCAGGACGAAAACCTGAATAATTATTTCCCAATTCCAAGGAGTTGACCAAGCTAAATCCCCATTTGTTGCTAATAGGGATTCTCGACCTTTAAGTAAGCGTTGAACCAATAAGAAAATTAGTAGTATTAGCCCTATAAACGCCGTTAAGGTGGGGATAGTAGCAATTATCGCCAATTTTAACAATGCTTGGGTTGCTGCTTCTTGTTGGGCAATTTTTAGAGATGATAAAGCTTCTTGACGTTGTTGGAGTTGATATAATTTTTCTAACGCTGTAGAACGAAACCAACTATCTAAATTTTGTTGAATTAGTTGTTCAGCTTTGGGAAATAGACGCGGAGGTTTACTCCACATTCCACTTAAACTTTGTGCAGTTTCTTGATATTTGGGATTAATATCTGAATATTGCTGTAATTCATTCCAAGTTTTAACAGCGTTGTCTGTTTCCTGTTGCTGTGCTTGCAAAATTCCCAACCGCAAATCTACTTCCGCTAACAATTTTTCTTGTTGCTGGATAGATTTTTGTAAACTTTTCTCCTCTGCGGAAATAGAAGTAATTGCGGAAGATTGCAGTTTTGCTAATTTTGTTTGAGTTGTCTGCAAACTGGTTTGGACAGATTCACTCGCTTCTTGATATTGCTTTATTGCACTTTCTAGAGGATTTGCACCGAGAATAGATTCTTGAAGTGTTTGAATACTATTATCGCTACTATCTTCTGGTTGCCATGCTTGGGCTTGTAAGACGATATTAGTCTGGTACAATTCTAGACGACTCTGGAACTGAGGTTTTTGCCAGCTATTCAATAAAGATATCCCGGACAACATTATCGCTAATAGAGTTAGTCCCAGTAACAGCAACCGCTTAATTGTCATCTATCCCCCTTTGAGTTACGAGTACAGGAGCATAAGCCCCTTGGCAATTATAAGCTAGTACCGCAAGGTGGAGTGAAAAATTAAAAATTAAAAATTGAAAAAAGTAGATTAATTAAGCCTTATACCAATAACAAATATGTTTTTTACGAATTCTTTAGAAAATCAACTTCAGCAGTGGAATAATACTCACGCAAAGGCGCAAAGAGAATTCAAGAGTTAAAACTGCTGTATGTTAAGATATAGGATTATGGATATAAATTACTGCATATAAGCAATGATAGAAATTTCTCAGACATTAATTATTCCTGATAGCGATATTGAAATTAGTGCAATTCGTTCTCAGGGTGCAGGTGGTCAAAATGTTAATAAAGTTGCTACTGCTATTCATTTACGCTTTGATATTGGTGCTTCTTCTTTACCGGAAATCTATAAAGAACGGCTTTTAAAGCTGAAGGATAATCGCATTACTATTGAGGGAGTTGTGGTTATTAAGGCGCAGGAGTACCGCAGTCAAGAACAGAATAAGGAGGAGGCTTTCAGACGACTTCAGGAACTGATTAAAAGTGTGTCTGTTTTACCTCGAAAACGTAAACGAACTAAACCAAGTCGCAGTTCTCAAAGAAAACGTCTTGATAGTAAAAATAAGCGCGGACAAATTAAGTTGACTAGAGGGAAAATTACAGAATAATCACGACGCTATTACTTTGATGAGAAATATTGTACTGCTGTGGATATTAAATTTATGCTATTATAATACTTAAATACCGACAAAATTTAACGTCTTCATTTAAAAAAAAATTAATTTAGATGGAAGAGATGTTGCTAAAGTTGCAATTACACTACTAGATTTTGGTGGATTTAATGATAGAACTATTGTATTTTTGCTGGATTTAATGATTAGAAATCAAATTTATATCAGCGATCCACAATATCAAAACCAAGCTAAGGAGATTCGGAACAAAATAAATAAACTTTCAGGAAAATTAGCAAAATTAAATAATTTAAGTTCTAATAATGCTAATAATTCACCCTTCTTTAACAGTTGGTTTCTCAGTGTTCCACAGTTATTAGTTTTACTTGATAACGTAAATTCTAATGATTCGCTAAAAACAGAACTATGGAAAATACGCAGTGTGTCTGCAAGTACACTAGATTTTTATTTTGAATATTCGCTTTTTGGTAGAGGAGATAGACAATGATATATAAAGTTTATGATATTGTGGGTGAATATGCCATCACTGTTGATGGCGGACAAAAGCTATATGATCAGATTCATCCATGTTTATTAGGTGGTAAAACGGTGGAATTAGATTTTGCAGGGGTGAAAGTTTTTGGTTCTCCATTTGTAAATTTTGCATTTGGTCAATTGTTGAAAGATATCCCAGCAGAGAAGTTAAATCAATTGCTTGAATTTATCTCTCTCAATGCTGATGGATTGGATGTTATAAATCATGTAATGGCTAAGGCCACGCAATATTACTCTGATGAAAAATATCGAAATGCGGTAGATACTGTGATTACAGATATGGCTAGAACTTTTTAACGTCCTAACATTTTATCTCTCAAATGCTTAATGCGATCGCGCAATTTTCCAGCTTCTTCAAATTCCATCTTCTTCGCTGCTTCCTTCATTTGTTTTTCTAGCAGCATAATTAACTCTGGAATGTCTTCTAATGATATTTCATCTAAATGTTCATCAACCATTTTTAAATCAGTTGCATTTAAGCGTCGGGAAGCATCTAAAAAAGATAAAATCGAATTAGTCTGTTTCTTAATAATCGGTTGCGGTGTAATTCCATGGAGTTTATTGTAAGCAGTTTGAATTCCTCTTCTTCTATCAGTTTCATCAATGGCTTTAATCATACTTCCTGTCATTTTATCAGCATATAAAATCGCTTTTCCCTTAACATGACGTGCTGCGCGTCCAATAGTTTGAATTAGAGAACGTTCAGTCCGCAAAAATCCTTCCTTATCTGCGTCCATAATTGCTACTAAAGAAACTTCAGGTAAATCTAAACCTTCCCGCAATAAGTTCACACCGACTAACACATCAAAAACACCATTTCGTAAATCTTGTAAAATTTCAATACGTTGAATAGAATTAATTTCTGAATGTAAATATCTGATTTTAATTCCCCTTTCTGCTAAATATTCCGTCAAATCTTCCGCCATACGTTTAGTTAATGTTGTCACTAAAGTTCTTTCCTGACGGTCAACTCGATCTTTTATTTCTCCTAATAAATCATCAATTTGTCCTTCCGTGGGACGCACAAATATTTCTGGGTCAATTACTCCCGTCGGTCTAATTACTTGTTCAATAATATTCTCTTCGGAAATTTCCAATTCCCAATTTCCTGGAGTCGCGGAAACAAAAATACATTGATTGACTTTTTGCCAAAATTCTTCCGCTTGTAAAGGACGATTATCCGCCGCACTGGGAAGCCGAAAACCATGATCTATTAATACTTTTTTTCTGGCTTGATCTCCATTATACATTCCGCGAATTTGGGGAACGGTAACATGAGATTCATCTATCACTAATAACCAATCTTTAGGAAAGTAATCAATTAAACATTCTGGTGGTTCTCCTGCTTGTCTTCCGGCTAAATGACGAGAATAATTTTCTACACCGTTACAATATCCCACTTCTCTTAACATTTCCAAATCATAACGGGTACGTTGGTCAATGCGTTGGGCTTCGACTAATTTACCCATTGATTCTAATGTTAATTGTTGTTTTTTTAATTCGGTGGCTATATCTTCACAAGCGATTTCTACTCTTTCTTTAGGAGTAACAAAGTGACGCGCAGGATAGATATTTACTGCTTCTAAACTGTGGAGAATTTCGCCACTCACAGGATCTACATATCTAATTGCGTCAATTTCATCTCCAAAAAATTCCACGCGAATAATTCTATCTTCGTAAGCAGGAGAAATTTCTAAAACGTCACCCCGAACTCGAAATTTTCCCCTCCCCATTTCTATGTCATTGCGAGTATATTGAACTGCTGTTAAATCCCGTAAAACTTGACGCGGATCAATTTCCATTCCCAATTGTAACTTAATTGCGGCTTTCAGGTATTCCGCCGGCATTCCTAAACCGTAAATACAACTAATTGAAGCGACAACAATCACATCCTTGCGTTCAAATAAAGAACGAGTGGCGGAATGTCGTAACATATCTATTTCTTCATTAATCGCTGATGTTTTCTCTATATAAGTATCAGTAACAGGTAGATATGCTTCGGGTTGATAGTAATCGTAATAACTGACAAAATACTCAACTGCATTATTAGGAAAAAACTCGCGCAGTTCGTTACACAATTGGGCGGCTAATGTCTTATTATGTGCTAATACTAAGGTAGGTCTACCGACTTTTTCAATGACTGCGGCTATGGAGAACGTCTTCCCGGTTCCTGTCGCACCCAGTAATGTTTGATAATGATTTCCTGTTTGAATACTAGCAGAAAGTTGAGCGATCGCTTGTGGTTGATCACCGGTGGGGACAAATGGCGCTTGGAGATTAAAATCCATTATCTAGCTTGAACGTTACACCTAGCAATTCTACACAATTTCTCAGTTTTGCGTTGGGCGCGAATTTTTTTTCGGGGTTTGGCTTGCAACATCGCCGGCGATGTGCTATATTAATATAATGGAGTAGGGATAAAATTTTTATTGAGGCACGCGTTCCTATTATCATAATATCATGCCTGGCAGCGCGAGTCAACCCCCAAAACCTGAATTTATTTTTGCCGGCTCAAAAAAGCCGTACACAATTGATTTATTGTTAAAATCCTTGTAGTAAGCGTTGAATAGAAATTTTAATTTCTGGAAATGCTAAGGGAGATATTTCACCGCAAGTAAAGGTTAATTCTCTAGAATAATTACCATTTATTGGTTCTCTAAACACTTTTAATTGTTGATTTTTTAAATCTACTACCCAATACTCATTAATTAATGCAGCAGCATAGGTTTTGCGTTTTATCTCTAAATCTTTACTTAAAGTAGTTTTAGAATATTCGATTAACCAAAATATATTTTCAGGATAAGGATGATGATTGCGATAAATAGTCCGCAGTGGTTCAACTATTGCTAAATCTGGTGCTGGTTCTGAATTGCTATTAGGTATTGTAATCGGTTTTGCGTCTCTTACCAGTGCTTTTGAACCGAGTAATTCCCGCAAATATTCAGCAGAATCAGTATTAATTTGCGCGTGTTCTGGTCTTTCCGGTGCCATGTTGATAATTTCTCCATTTAGTAGTTCAACTTGACGACCAGCTAAAAGGCCAATTTCAATCATACGATGATAGTCGTCTAAACTCCATTTAGCAATAGTAACTGTCATGGTTAGTTTTCCTAAAGCTAGGGTACGATTCTCATTTTAACTTGAATTTGATATACTTTTAAGAATTTTGGGCGACTAGAAGTCGCTACTACACAAGCAAAGTCCACCTGCGTGGACTAACAGAAAATTAAGGGTTTCAAACCCACGAAGGTGGGTTTTGTCTGTGTAGCCGCGACTTCTAGTCGCCAGGTGTGTAATAAATTAGACTTCCATGTAGCCCAACCCATTATATAAAGTGGAGTGGGATGAGTACAGACAAATAAAAATAGTATCAGAAATGGTTAAAATAGAAAATAAATCTATTGCTGTTTTAAAATGATACCAGAAGCAAATATTGAAGATGTTCAAGAACCAATTACCAGCGCACCACCGGAGGTAAAGCAAATTATTGAGAAGGTGTGGAGATTGGAGAAAAGCCGATTAGATAGAAAGAGTAAGGGTCATATTAATGATGATATTCTCACTATTGTCAAGGAAGCGGTGCAATGAAGCTAACTTCGATTAAATTATGTAATTTTCGTTCTTTTTATGGGAAAACACCAGAGATAACTTTGGCTGGTGGAGATGTTCGCAATACGACGATGATTTATGGTAGTAATGGCGCAGGTAAAACTAGTATTTTGAATGGGTTTACTTGGGTTTTATATGAAAAGTTTAGTGCGGCTTTTGCATCAACTGAACAGTTAGTAAATAAACGTGCAATTTCAGAATCTCAACCTAGTCAACCTGTGGAATGTTGGGTGGAAGTTGGTTGGGAACATGAAGGTAATCGTTATCGCGCTACTCGTGGTTGTCGGGTTTATAAAAATGAAAGTGATGTGATTGAAGCTGGGAAAACTCAGTTGAAAATTCAAGTTGCTGGAGATGATGGAAAATGGTATTTTCCCCTTCAACAAGCTGAGGAAATTATTACTCAGATTTTACCAGCAAGTTTACATCAATATTTTTTCTTTGACGGTGAACGGATTGAGGAAATTGTCCGTTCTGATAATAAAGCGGAAATTGCAGAAGCAATTAGAACTTTTTTGGGTGTGGAAGTTATTGAACTTTCGATTAAACACTTGAAAGATGCTAAGAAGAGTTTGGAAACTGAGTTAAAACATATTGGTGACGCGGAAACTAAACAGTTATTAACTCAGCAAGAAAAGCAAGAACTGGAAATAGAGAAAATCAACACCCGTCAAACGGAAATAAATCAAGAGTTAGAAAGTTATCAAACATTTAAAAAAGAAGTCAGTAATAAGTTACGAGAATTGAGTGCTGTTAAGGAATTACAGGAAAGAAAGCAAAGTTTAGACTCCCAAAGAGATGGTTTGCGGGAAGAATTGAAGAAAACACGGGAGAATTTGAAAAAGACTATTTCCGCACGGGGTTATACTGTTCTATTATCGGAAACTACCGCCAAGTTTCGGGAAATATTCACAGATTTAAAACAAAAGGGTGAATTAACTGCGGGAATTTCGCGCGAATTTGTCAATGATTTACTCAATAGTGGACGTTGTATTTGTGGTGCAGATTTGAGGGAAGGAACTCATACTTATTTTCATGTGAAGAATTTAATGAGAAAATCTGGTTCTTCGACTGTGGAAGAAACCGCAATTAGAATGAGCGCACAAGTTGATGAAATTGATAAACAAGCACTTGCTTTTTGGGAAGAAGCGGATAGAGAACAAGCACGAATTCAACAGTTAAGAGAAAATCTCAATCAAGTTGAATTGGAATTAGCAACTATTCAAGAACAACTCCGAAAAGATCCTAATGAGGAAATTAGCAGTTTACAAAAACGTCTGGATGAAATTGAAGCTAAAATTGATGAGTTAAATCGAGAACAAGGTGCAAATCAACAGGAAGTTTCTCACCTCAAAACAGCTATTGATGCTTTGATAAAACAAATATCTAAGCAAAAACAAAATGAGGAAAAACAATCTTTAGCACAGCGTCGGATTAATGCTACTCAAGATGCAATTGACAGGTTATCGGAAGTTAAAAACCGTCAAGAAAATCAATTTCGTCTGCAATTGGAACAGCGAGTACAGGAAATTTTTTCGGATATGTCTTTTACTCCTTATGTTCCCAAGATTAGCGAAAAGTATGAGTTGAGTTTGGTGGAAAACACGACGGGAATTGAAGCACCAGTCGCAGCTTCGACGGGAGAAAATCAAGTTCTCAGTTTATCTTTTATCGCTAGTATTATTGATAAGGTGCGCGACTGGAGTGAGAAGCGAAAAATGATCATGCTTCCTGAAAGTAGCACTTTTCCGATTGTTATGGATTCTCCTTTTGGGAGTTTAGACGTTAATTCTCGTCGTCACATTGCGCGAACTATTCCTAAGTTAGCAAATCAGTTGGTTGTGTTGGTGACTAAAACTCAATGGAGGGTGGAGGTTGAGGAGGAAATTGCTGATAAGGTTGGGAAGGAATATGTTTTGGTTTATTATTCTTCTAAGCCTAATTGTGAACAGGATTTTATTGAGTTGGGGAGGGAAAGATATTCTTTGGTTCGTCAGAGTTTGAATGGTTTTGAATATACTGAAATTGTTGAGGTTGAATGATAGAAGAGTAACGAACCGCAGAGACGCAGAGGACGCAGAGGAAGAAAGAAGAATGTAAGGGTTTGGTATTAGTAGGTTAGGTTTGGTTTATGATGTTAAGGGTGTATATTTTATAATTATGGCGGAAACTGGTAGAATCAGAGTTGCTAAGGATAAAGCTGAGTTAGTGAAAAGTTTAACTTCTGCTGATGGGGGAACTGGTCCTTTTCAGACTTTTGCTGATGTGATTGTTTTTGCTGCTGCTTTGGGTGTAAAGTATAAAAAGCGTGTTCCTTTGGGGGAAATTTCTAAACGTGAACCAGCACCGATAAGGTTAGAAGTTTTTGCTACGATGGGATATGATAATTTAATTAAATTGTTGGGATTTACAGAAACTGAAGATATTGGAATTTTGTCTCCTAATGAGGAAGAATATCAAAAACAGCGTCATGAAATTTTTGAAGAATACGCTAATGGTGGTTTAGAACTTTTGGTATCTGAACTTAGAGGTTCAATTGACTATACAGATAGAATTGCTCTGTATTTGAAATATGAAAAAACAAATAATGGAGAAGAAGACGAGGAATTTAATTTAAAAAAATTCCTGTCTTAATTGTCAATTTATACTTAAAGGCAGTAATTTATATCCATCTCAGGGCAATTTTAACTGCTTTAACAGCATCTGATACAGGAGTTACTCTATTTACGATTTCATAATCAGAATTACCCGTTTTTCTAATTATGTTATTTTCCCAAAGAGTATTTCTCCGTGACCAGTCAATCTGTGCTAATTCAGAAACTTTCTGTTCATCAAAACAATTATTGTTCTTATCATAAGTAGTGTACAGCAATCTTCCCAATACTTCGATACCAACACTTAACCCTAATAAACAAGACTCCTTAAATGCACCTACTTGATGAACTGTAAGCTTATCAATGTGCGTTTCAGAAATTTCTCTTGTATCCTTACATTCTGCAAAAAATTTATTCAAGCAATCAATTAAAGGTTCAGATAATGTATCAGCATTATAACCTTTAAGCTCATCATTTGGATTATCCACAAAAATACAACTTACAAACCGGGCTAAAAAATTAGTTGTGTAAATTAACTTTTGCTTAGTAGGTGCATTTTTTCCGATTTTATTTGTTTTTTCATCAAACATTCTAACTTGTTGTATTATGTTTTTAGTAATACCAACTCTACCTTCAAATTCACCAAATGATAACAATAATGAATTATCTAATTGTTTGGTTTTAGCCATATCTTTGAAGTCAATTTGACATTGACGTTGTTCTCCCTCTAAAATTAGAGTAATTGCAAACTGATTATTCTCAATTAAGTGACTTTCACTACTAAAAATTAATTCATGAATTGCAGTTTTACGATGTTGTCCATCAGTAATATCTAATTTAATTCCATTAGGAATAACAACTATACAAAACCCATTACCTAGTTCATGTATTTTTATATCATTCTCATCAACATTGGCTGTAATTGTTCCTAAAACCCAGGGTTTGTTAACTTGAGCGCGTTCCAGAACATAGTCCTTTATTTCTTTAGCATGACCCTTAACCTCTGGACGATTTTTACCCGAATCAGGATCATTCTTAGTAGAAGGTTTAGCTTGAAGAAGAGTGGGTAAATCTTTAGCGCGTACATTTATTTGCAACATTTTTCGCTGTCCCTGGTGAAAAATTAACCCTGGATAGCATGACTCTAGATAATGTTTAGAAAAAAGCGGTGCAAGAACGGTAATGAAATTAGCTTTGATATCAGATAGATTGCTATTGCTGTTAGCATCGTTTGTTTGAGACATATAAACCCTGTATACTTAGTTATATTAATAAACATAATAAGCAACAGTGACATACTTGAACATCAGTGAAAACCACAGAGTGATATTACTCGCTGACTTGTCTAACTCAGTATAACTGGAAGTCCTACATCCTGGGGTTTGACAAACTTACCATCAAAACCTATAGTTTGGTCTTCCATTGTCCTAGCATTAGCTAAAGCTTTACGTAGAGCCGTAACTTCCATTTTTTCAGTCATTCCTCCCAACATATAAATGAATAACTTGACAGCTAAATCTTTTCCTACTACCTGTACCCGCTTTTTATTGGGGTCATATAAAACCCCATACCATAAAGATTGAGGATATTCCATATTACTAAAACCTCCTTGACGGTCAAATTTTTCCAACTTCTTAAAAATATCCGTCAAAGCAAAACCTTTTTTAAATACTAAAGTTCCCAAAGCTTGCGCTAAAGCAACTTGAGAAACTGGACGAAATAACATATTTCCCTCACCTCCGTCTTTCTCGAAATGGAAGCGACGCAAAACAGTTGTATCTTCGTGTTCCAATATTTTATAACTGGGAAGATTAGCTAAATTATCAAAAAGTAGTCTAAAATCGGCAATTCCTTCCTGAATTTCTTCATTTTCTGGACGCATGGGAATTAACCCTTTTTCCAAAGGTTTCCAGTGGGGGAACTTTTGCCCCAAATACCTTTGGGACATATCTTGTAAGGCTTGCAAGGTAGTCAAAACGGTAGAATTAGCGGCTACTGTGGCACTATTCCAATTAACACGGGGATTGCGATTTGGTTTTTGTTCTAAAAGTGGATGTGTAACGGCAATTTTTCGCGCTACAATAGCAAAACCATCATCTTCATTTAATTGTGCTAACTGACCTTTAGTTAAAGGTGCAGCCATTAAATTCACATGAACAAAAATTGATCTTACCCGTCGTTTTGCTTCTGTATGAGTTTCCCCAGTATTCACCGCACAAATAAATTCAATGCCAATTTTTTCTTTAGATAAATTTTGTAAATAGGCAGGTTCTACTTGATATTTCTCAATCAAATCAGATAGAGTAATAAAACTTTCATCAGCAGTTTTATCCTTTTTATAACGTTGGAGTTTACCAGATTTAATTAACTCCATTAAACCTTGGACACCCATTAATCTATGCTGACCATCTAAAGCATAAATTGTCACATTTTCTTCAGAAATATTCAGTAAACCGACTTTACCATCTTTATCTAAAGGTATAAAATCAGTAGTCGCTTTTTTAGCCCGTCCTTGACTATCCCACTCCGCTGCTTTGGGGTTATCTACCCAAGGTTGATTAATTACTACCAACACAGCCGGAAATTTATGGTTTTTTCTCGCTGCTAAATACTGTACTAGCGGTGCTTGACGCGACCAGTCAACAGGACGTTGTTGAATGTCATCAATACTATCAGCGTCAATTTCAATATTCTCTGTCTCTGGGTTGTACTTTTTTTGTAGCAAGGGTAAACCAGACGCAAAATGTACCCGTCCCGCGAACCATTCCAATGTCACAGAACCTACATAAGCCTCCGTACCACCCATTTCTGTCTTTTGGACAAGAATTTGGTCTTTTTTCTCTAAAAACCTCTCTAATAGTAAAGCTAATACCTGTTTATCATTATTTTCCCGTTCTAGATACTCGTTAGCGAGTTGATTATTTAGTGTATTTGTACTATTATTCATGTGATTTTTTGAAAACTAAAGTATATAAAATAGCTTATCTTGTTTAAAACATTAAGTATAATAATTTATTTTTTAAAAAGTCTTAAAAAATGTTATGTTTAAAAATTGATCACCTAACCAAAACCAAATGTAGGTCGTGGTTATGTATTTAGTTATATATTTTACAAATAAAATCATTAGAGTCCGCACGGGCGGACTCTGTTTGTGTGCCGATAAATTTTGTCCTCAAAGGTGCTTGTTAATTAAATACAGTAATAAATGAATTGATAAAAATGTGTGTTTAAGTAAGTAAGGAATAAAAACAATGAATACAACACAACAACCAGAAAATAAAAATCAGCAAAACCATACTGTAACAGAGTTAATCGAAGATATTCAAGCTCTGACTACAGAAATTCAAAAATTATATTGTTTAGATCAGATACCTTGGGTTATAGGTTATTCGGGTGGAAAAGACAGCACTGCGACTTTACAACTTGTGTGGAATGCGATCGCTGAACTCCCACCTGAAAAGCGAACAAAAAAAATATATGTCATTACTACAGACACACTGGTAGAAAATCCTATTGTTGCGGCTTGGGTACGCAATTCTCTACAACAAATGAAATCTGAGTCGCAAGCGCAAGGATTACCATTTGAACCCCATCTATTACGGCCAGATTTTAAAGAAACATTCTGGGTAGGTTTAATTGGTAAAGGTTATCCAGCACCAAGAGGAAAATTTCGTTGGTGTACAGAACGTCTTAAAATTAATCCTTCTAATCGCTTTATTCGTGATGTTATTCGCAACAATGGAGAAGCAATTGTTGTATTGGGAACTCGCAAAGCTGAAAGCATAAAACGTGCGAATCGAATGAAAAAATTAGAATCTCAGCGAGTAAGAGATCATCTCAGTCCTAACATGAATTTACCAAATTCTTTGGTTTATAGTCCTATTGAAGATTGGGAAAATGATGATGTATGGATTTATTTAATGCAATGGGAAAATCCTTGGAAATACAGTAATAAAGATTTATTTGCTATTTATCGAGGTGCATCTGCTGATAATGAATGTCCTTTAGTTGTTGATACAACTACTCCTAGTTGTGGAAGTTCTCGTTTTGGTTGTTGGGTTTGTACCCTTGTTAGTCAAGATAAATCATTAACAGCAATGATTCAAAATGATGAAGAAAAAGAATGGATGCAACCATTATTAGATTTTCGCAAAGAATTAGATTTAGAAGAAAATCGTGACCGAAGAGATTTTCGCCGTAGACGTGGAGGTATCCAACTGTATGAGCGGAACTTAGACGGTGAAGTATCTATTGAACCTATTCCTGGTCCATATCTTAAAGAAGCGCGGGAAGATTGGCTAAGAAAACTGCTGACAGTTGAAAAGCAAATTCGTCAAACAGCACCAGAAAATATGCGCGATATCACCCTACTTACTATAGAAGAATTGAGTGAAATTCGCCGAATATGGTTAGAAGAAAGACACGAATTTGATGATAGTGTCCCCCGAATATATGAAGAAGTCACAGGAGAAGTATTTAAAGATCCTCGTCCTGGTGCAGATCAAAGCATACTTGGTAGTGATGAATGGGGAGTATTAGAAGAAATCTGTGAAGGTGACGGAATGCACCTAGAATTAATGGCCAGACTATTAGATACAGAAAGACAATTCAAGAAAAAAACCCGCCGTGTCGGTATCTACGACAGCCTAGAAAAATGCTTTGATACAAGTTCCCGTTCACCAGAAAAAGCCATTGCAAATGCCCATTTAAAACGAGATTTACGACAAGCAGCATTAGAAGGTGATGTTGCCACAATTCGGGAAAAATTCAAACAATTAAGTTTAGGAGATACCGCCGAAAAACAAGAGAGTAAACCACAAACTTGGGCTAACTTCAAATATGCACAAAAGGATAATAATGTGGAATAATAGAATACCGGGTGAATAGAATACCCGGCGGTTGAAAACCGCGTCTACACAGGCGAAACCCACCTTCGTGGGTTAAGATAATATCAAGTTTTACGGATTAGAAAATATATGAGGGCAAATTTCACGCAATTGTATTTACATTATGTTTGGGGAACATGGGATAGATTGCCGTTAATTACACCAGAAATTCAGCAATTAGTTTATGCAGCAATTATTAAAGAGTGTGAGGAATTAAAATGTACAGTAATTGCCATTGGAGGAATTGAGGATCATGTTCATCTTTTAACAGGATTTCCTACAACCGTCAGCGTATCGGAAGTTATCAAACAAGCAAAAGGGAGTTCTTCTCATTTTATTAACCACGAAATTAAACCCAAAGAATTTTTCAAATGGCAAGGCAGTTATGGTGCATTTACGGTCAGTTATGATGCTATAGATAGTGTAGCCAATTACATCAGAAACCAACAAACACACCATCAACAAAAATCACTTATTTCCACCTGGGAACTAACCCCGGAAACGAAAAGCGATTAATAAAGACCCGGCGATTAGAAATCGCGGCTACACAAACAAAGTCCACCTTCGTGGACTAATAAAAACCAAATAAATTGAACCCACGAAGGTGGGTTTCGCCTGTGTAGACGCGGTTTCCAACCGCCCGGTATCATTCCCCCATATTCTATAAACCAACATTATCAAAAAACCATGATCTTCCTCGAATTAGTCCTGCAAAACTTCGGACCTTATGCCGGTAAACAAATCATCAACCTCAACCCGGAAATTGACGAAGACAACACCCGTCCAATTATCCTATTAGGAGGAATGAACGGCGGCGGAAAAACCACCCTAATGGATGCCATTCGCCTCGCATTATATGGACAACGCGCCCAATGTTCAACCAGGGGAAATCTGAGTTATAGTGATTTTTTAACCCAATGTGTAAATAGTAAAAGTACCCCCACAGAAAAAACCAGAATTGAATTAGTTTTTGAACATATCGAAGAAGATAGACCAATAAAATATCGGGTTGTGCGGACTTGGGAAAAAAATCCTAAAGACGGAAAAGACCATTTAGGAATTTTAGGAGATGATGAAACATGGCCAATTGATTCATTAGTAAATATTTGGGATGAATATATAGAAAATATTTTACCTTTAGGTATTTCTAATTTATTTCTGTTTGACGGTGAACAAGTTAAAGAACTTGCAGAACAGGAAATACCACCGCCCATAGTTGTGGATGCTATTAACGGACTTTTGGGTTTAGAATTAGCCGATAAATTAGCAATTGATTTAGAAATATTAGTAAATCGCAAAAAACGAGAATTTGCAGATACAAAAGATTTAGAAAAATTAGCAGAAATTGAAACCCGACTTCAGGAAAAACAGGAAGAATATGAAAATAATCAGATAAAACTAGAAGATATAAATACTCAAGTTACAGAATTAGAAAAAATTCATGAAGAAGCTTTAGATAGATTTGTGAATGAAGGTGGTAAAATTGCTGCTGAACGTAGCCAATTAGAACAACAAAAGGAAGAGAAAATCAAAGTTGCGAATAACGTCCGTGAATCTTTGCGTGAACTAGCTGCTGATGTTTTACCTTTAGCCTTAATTAGTCCTTTGTTATCTCAAGTCCAAAGACAGGGAGAAAAAGAACTAAAAACTCAACAAATCCAATTAGCTAAAGATGTCTTAATTGCTAGAGATGAAAGATTATTGAATTGGCTACAACAATTAAATCTAGAAACTAATAAAGTTACTAATATTCAATCTTTTCTAGCTGAAGATATCAATAACTTATATACCAATAACTTATCAACAGAAAATAATTGGTTAAATGGAGATGAAGAAAGTTTAAGTTTACTTGACAATATAACTTATCGTTTACAGGTTTCCCAAAATATAGCACAAAAGCAATTAGATGAATTAACTAATTATGAAGAAGAAATACTAACTTTAGAAAGACAAGTACAAACTGCGGCTGCACCGGAAGAATATACAAAACTACAAAAAGCAGTAAAAGAAGCACAAACTGAATTTAATAAAATTAAATCTCAGTCAGATATAATGACTCAAAAACTGATAGAATTAGACACAGAAACCAAAAAATTGAGACAAGAGTTAAATGAATATACTGTACAAAATATCAAATATCAAAATAGTGAACACATTATTGATTCGGCGTTAAAAGTTCAACAAACATTAAAAGTGTTTCGAGAAAGATTAACTCTGAGAAAACTGAATAAATTAGAAGAAGAAGTAAAAAACTGTTTTCTATATTTATTACATAAATCAGACCTAGTACATCGCATAGCTATAGACAGCAAAACCTTCGGATTATCATTATATGATTTAAACGGAAAACCAGTTCCCAAACATCGGCTTTCCGCCGGTGAAAAACAACTATTAGCGATCGCATTTTTGTGGGGATTAGCCAAAGTATCAGGAAGACGCTTACCAGTCGCCATAGACACCCCACTCGGAAGACTAGACTCCTCCCACCGCAACAACCTAGTAGAAAGATACTTTCCCTCAGCCAGCCATCAAGTAATCCTCCTTTCCACCGACACCGAAATCGGTCCACAAGAATATCAAAACCTCCAAGAAACCGAAGCCATAGCCCGCGAATACCTCCTCCAATACAACTCCAACAAAAGAGAAACCACAATCAAACCCGGTTATTTTTGGTAAACTCCAACTCCTCTTAACTTCTTCCTTTGCGTCTTTGCTCCTTAGCGCCTTTGCGCGAAACTCAATTCATATTTTTCACCAAAATCATGGAATCACCAATAGAAAGAATCAAACTTTCCCAAACAGCCAAAGAACAACTCCTTAAACTCAAACGCAGCTCAAAAATCGAACAATGGAACATATTATGTAGGTGGGCGTTTTGTCGTTCCCTAGCAGAAACAACCCCACCTTCCCCCGTACCTATTCCCCAAGACAGCAACGTCGAACTAACATGGCGGGTTTTTGGGGGAGAAATAGCCGATATTTTGCTTTTAGCCTTGAAACAACGCTGTTATAACGACGGTTTAGAAACAGATAGAGAAACCCTAATTACGCAATTTCGCTTACATTTACATCGAGGTATTGGCTACCTAGCAGGAGATCAGAATATTAAGAAAATTGAAGATCTAATTGAATTAACCACAGAGAAAGTAAGATCCTGATTTTGCGATCTTTTAGCCACCATGGCAAGATCACCGCAAATATCCTAAGTAACGAGAAAAAATGAATCCAGTCAAATCCCTACTGCGAGTTTTCGGTAGCCAGAAAATGGCGGCTTTAATACTACTAGGATTTTCCTCCGGGTTGCCCTTGTTTTTGACTAGCAAGACCCTACAAGCATGGATGACCGTTGAAAAAGTAGATTTAACTGCTATCGGCTTATTTAGCCTGGTAGGTGTGCCATATTCCTTAAAATTTCTGTGGTCGCCGCTGTTAGACTGGTTTACCTTGCCATTTTTAGGCAGACGACGGGGTTGGTTAATTATACTTCAAATTGGGTTATTAATAGCGATCGCCGCTATGGCCTTGCAACAACCCAAACAAGCCCTGCAATTCTTAGCCATTAACGCCGTAGTCATTGCCTTCCTCAGTGCCACCCAGGACATCGCCGCTGATGCTTACCGAACGGACGTTCTCGAACCCCTAGAAATGGGCGCAGGTGCAGCAGTATTCGTGCTAGGTTATCGTATTGCCCTATTACTTACAGGCTCATTAGCCCTAATTCTTGCCGATAGAATAGCCTGGTCATCAGTATACTTATTAATGTCCGTCGGCATGGCACTAGGGATTATTGCCACCCTATTTGCACCAGAACCAAAAGAAATCAATCCCCCAGCCTCCTTAACCGACGCTGTAATCCTGCCCTTTGGAGAATTTTTCCAACGTCAAGGTGCAGTTCAAGCCATACTAATTCTATTATTTATCGTTCTTTATAAACTCGGTGATTCCTTTGTCAATAATATGTCCACGCCGTTTTTGCTGCAAACTGGCTTCACACAAACTGATATTGGGGCAATTCAAGGCGGCATGGGACTAATAGCCACCATAGTTGGCACGTTGGCAGGTGGCGCATTTTTGAGTAAAATTGGACTGAATCGCTCACTTTGGGTATTTGGTGCTTTACAGGCAATCAGCAACCTGTCCTATCTGATCCTGGCACAAGTTGGTAAAAATTATCAGGTTCTCGTACTGACAATTAATATAGAACACTTTTGTGCTGGATTAGGAACAGCCGCCTTTGTGGCTTTTTTGATGAATATGTGTAATCAGCGTTATTCCGCCACTCAATATGCGTTACTTTCTAGTTTTATGGCCGTAAGTCGTGATATTCTAGTTGCGCCAGCAGGTTCTTTAGCCAAAATTACAGGTTGGCCGTTATTTTTTGTAATTAGTATTTTTGCTGCTGTACCAGGACTTCTCCTGTTACCATTATTTGCCCCTTGGAATCCCAAAGTATTGGCAGCAACTAGACCAGGACTAGAAGAAGAAGATATATGGGAACCCAAGTAGTTATTCTTGTCGGTACATTTGTTCTGATAGTCACAGGTATATTACTGGGCTATGTCCTCTCACAATTAGTTCAGCAAAATCTGGCTTTTAATTTCCTCACACTCCTGGGAACAATCAGCCTGATTCTAATTTTTGGTACACTTTATTACGTCCTATTTTGGCAACTGCAACGCGAATCCCTACAAACAATCAATCCCAGCATACCTAACCCACCAGATGAAGAAGTAACTGGCAACTACCTCAAAAATCGCCTAATCGCTAGATTATCTGGAGACGTTGCGGCTGCGGAAAGACTGATTGAGCAAGCTAAACAAAACTTTCCCGGAATGCCAGAAAATTGGTACTGTGAACGAGTTTTAGATGAATTAGACCAAGATCAGCAATCCTAGTCCGGCTTTGCCAAATCCAAATAATTGCTAGAATCAATACTGTTGCTATTTATTTACAATCAACAACATGGCCTTTTTTCGTCAATACATCGCCCCTTTCCTCGCACTGTTGATATTTGCCTTGGCCTTAGTAGCAGTCAGCGCCCGCATCTTTTTACCCTCTGATATGGTAGCCCCCGCACCTATTGGCATGATAATTGATTGGCAATTGATTTCATCACATCTGAAATTTTAATTTTGAATTTTGAATTTACTTCCAGGCTATTCTATTCGCAAAGGCTCTACTCTTAATCAAGCCCTCTTGGTCAAGTTCATGCAAAGGAGTTACCAAGAACAATTCCCTGATCAAGACTTTTCCCACTTGGCACATACAGTTGAGCAATACTTCTGTCTTGATACGCCTTTATGGTGGGTTTATGAAGAGGTAGGGGGCAAGGGAGAGACATTTTCTCCCATAGCTTGTCTCTGGGCTGGAAATGCTATAGATCAGGTAAGTGGCGATCGCCATTCTCACATTTTTCTCCTCTACGTTACACCAGAACATCGCCGACAGGGAATAGGGAAAGCCTTAATGCAATACTTAGAAGATTGGGCTAAACAAAGAGGTGATCGCCAAATTGGACTACAAGTATTTCCATCAAATACCACCGCATTAAATCTTTATCATCAACTCGGTTATCAAGAACAATCCCTTTGGATGGTAAAATCACTTCAGTTAGGGAATTCTTAACAGGGAACAGGGAACGGGGAATAGGGTTACAGTAAAATAATTATGTACGACGAATACGAACTAAGCTTACTCGATACCGAAGCAGAGCTAGAAAGTCCTCTAGACCAAATAGAACCACTTACTGATGAATCAGCAGTGGAAAAACCTGATCCAGAATTAATGCTGGTACTCCTAGAAAATCCCCAGTCCCAGCAGCGGATGTTAGCAGCGCGTGCTTTTTGTGATATTCAAGATGAACGAGCAACACCTCATCTTATTCATCTATTAACAGATAACTGTCCCCTAGTGCGAGTCAGTGCGGCTTATGGTATTGGTCGCAACCCCGCCAAAGAAGCCGTAGAACCATTAATTATGCAACTTAACCGCGATTTTAATGGTTATGTTCGCAAAGGCGTAGTTTGGGCTTTAGGTAATTGCCGCGATCGCCGTTCCTTAGCACCCCTCACCGATGCCCTCAGAACCGATATTCCCGCCGTGCGTCTGTGGGCAGCCAGCGCCCTAGCACAGATGACAGAAGTAGGTTATGAAGCCATCGTGGGCGCGATTCCTGCCCTGATTGAAGCCTTAGTTAAAGACCCCATTGCCGCTGTGCGAAGTAACTCCGCTTGGACAATTGGCCAGCTTTGTAAAGAACTACCCTCTAATGTTGTCTATGCCACAGCCATAGACGCATTAATTCAAGCCTTTGCCGAAGATCAGGATTTAGGAGTCAGAGCAGATACCAAAGCTTCACTTCTGGGAGTAGGAGATCCTCGCGGCTTACAATTAATCGAAACCCTCGAACAAGAAGGATGGTTTTAGAAGAAGGAGTCACCAAGTCACCGAGTCAGGAGGAAAAAGAAGAAAGAAGAAAGAAGGAATCATTAAGAAAAAAATCAAATCACAAAAATCATAAAAATCATAAAAATCACAGTACAGACTGATTGCGTCCTTGTTGTTTGGCGCGGTAGAGTGCTTGATCAGCTTGTTCGATCATATCAATTGTTGATAAATCGGCAGTAGGTATCAAACTGGTAATACCCAGACTAATGGTGACTGTATTACTCACTTTTGAAGCTTGATGAGGAATTGCTAAATCTTGAATCGCGGCATGAATCTGTTGCGCGATCGCCATTGCTCCTTCGGAGTTAGTATTAGGTAAAATCACCACAAATTCTTCTCCACCGTAACGAGCCACCAAATCCGCTGACCGAGATACAATCTGTTGCACAGCCTGAGCGAGTTTGATCAGGCACTCATCCCCTAATTGATGACCGTAAAAATCGTTATAGCGTTTAAAATAATCAACATCAAATAATAGTAAAGATAAAGGTTGCTGTTCTCGATAGAGCCGTTGCCATTCTTGCTCTAAACGATTGTCAAAACAGCGACGATTGGCAATTTGCGTCAACCCATCAAGATTAACCAGTTTTTCCAGTTCCTCATTTGCTATTCTGAGATTATATTCTGCTGCTTGCAAGGCTAATTCTGTTTTCTTGCGATCGCTCACATCTAAGACAACGCCATAATAAGCAATATCTCCATTTTCTCGCCGTTCTGGTCTAGACCTGGCTTTGATCCACTTGAGTTTTCCCGAAGGGGTGATAATGCGCCACTCATGGTTAAAAGGAGACATATTTTCCAGACTGTAAGCCAGTGCTTCCTCATAGCCAACGCAATCATCAGGATGAAATTGCTCAAAGCAGAGATGAGGATTTTCTAGGATTTGAGCCACAGTAATTTCATGAATATCCTCAAATGCACGACTCATATATTCGTAATACCAAGAGCCATCCAACCGCCTGATCGTAATATAAATTACTCCTGGGGAAGATACAGAAATCTCTTTAAACCGCTTTTCACTTTCAATTAAAGCTAACTCTGTTTGTTTCCGCTTACTGATATCTTGGGACGTTCCTAAAGTTTGCTTTAACCTACCATCGGTAGTTCTAGAAAACACCATATCTCGACTATAAAGCCAACACCATTCTCCTTGAGCATTCTTAACGCGATATTCTGTTTCCACGAACTCACGATCTTGCAGAGTATAAAGCTCTTGCATCTTCTCATAGACAAGATTTAGATCATCAGGATGACAGATAATGGGCAATAAGTTAGCTCCCATGGACTGAATCTCTGCGGCAGAATAACCTAATATTTCAGATACAGAGCGATTAATGTAAACATTTCGCTGTTCAATTTGGTCATAAATATAAAGTAAGTTTGGTGTTAGTTCGGTAATTTGTTCAATAAAATTTTGGCTCTCTCGCAGTTGATCTTCTGCTTGTTTGCGGAGGTGAAGTTCATCATAGAGATTGCTAACATCTCTGATTGCGCCAATGATACAATCCTCTTCACCCAAATATTGTACTCTAGCTGACATGAGAACAGTCTTAGTTTGCTTTGAGTAAGTGCGAATCTGCACTTTAAAATTCAGAATACTTCCTTCATTAACTAGCGTTTGTCTGAAGTGGTGTAAATCCTCTAGATTTTCCCACAAATCTAATTCCATGCAGGTTTTCCCAAGGATGTTTTCTGGGATATCTCCACAAAACTGGCAAAGACTTTCATTAACATTCAAAAATCTTCCTTCCCCTAATGTGGCAATCCAAAGGGGGTTAGGAGTGGTTTGAAAAATAGTCGAAAATTTAGTTTCTGATTCCTGAAATGCCTTTTTAATTTGAGCAGACATCTGGTTAAAGGATGTTGCTAAAACCTTTAATTCTGCAATTTTTATATCTTCTGATAAAGACTCTTGCCACTCTCCCTTAGTCATAGCTTGACTAGCTTGACTCAAGCGTAAAATAGGTTTAGTTATCCAGTATGCAGTGAAGCTACCCGTCCCCATAGCAATTACTAGCGCCAAACCACAGAGGATCACGGTTATTTGGGCATTGGCATGAATTTCTGCCATAAATTCCGATTCAGGAATCACCGTCACTACCAGCCAATTTAAGCCGTAATCGTCGTTGTAGGGCGTAACTCTCACAAAGGGTTTTTGTGATAAAGACGGGTGGTATAGTTCGGGCTTGGAGATAGCTTGCAAACTGCCAAACCGCCGGATTAAATCCTGGGTTGCGTCGCGGATTACAGATTCACGGCTATTCAAGGCTTGCAGTCGTGTAGCTTTACCATTGACAATAGGAGCAGGAGATTCATCTTCAGAACTAGCAACAATCAACCCTGATCGCTCGATAATAAAAATATGACCTGATTTTCCATAATGCAGTTTTTTCAGAAATCTACTAATTTGCGAGAGTTCGAGATCAATACCGAGTACACCCATCAACTCTTTTTGCTGGTTATAGACAGGAGTGCTGGCAGAAATGCAGATGCGATCAGGTACATTTGCCCATGTATAAATAGAACTCCAAATCGGTTTACCAGCTTGGACTGCATCTAAGTACCAGGGAGCATTATTATATTGCGGGTTTTTGAGAGTAGCTGCTAATTTGAGCCGATTTCCCTGGTTATCTACTGAGTAGCTGCGACTTTTGCCCAGATCAGACATGGGAATTTCTCCAATGTCCAACTTATTACCCAGCCCATAACCAGCACCAATAAATCCTCCTTCTTTAGTACCAAAGTTAATATAAGTAAAATTGAAAGATTGCATCTGACGATAAAAATATTTACCCAAGTTGTTAAAATTATTTAAGTCTAAAATTCCCGACTCAAAAGCATCTACATTGGTGCGGTTGATTTCCTGGGCTTTTCCCAAATAACTATCTAAATGTTGATCAATGCGATCGCCCACCTCCGTCATTAATTGATCTGCCAGATTCTCCACAGCCTCCTGTCCGCTACGGTAGGAAAAATAGCCCACCAGTGTCACCAATCCCACGGTTTGTAAAACAAAAGGTACTATTAATAAGGTTCTTAGGGATACTTTGGCGAATATTTTAGCAGACCAGTTAACTGAAGCATTATTCATATTTTTAGCGATAGGATATGAGGTGTATGAGGTAGGGTATAAGTTTTTTGTTAATATTCCTATTCTCACCATATCGCAAAGTGTATTTGCCTAAGAAGATGTTTGTAAAGTCTAGATTTATACATAACTTTTCAAACACCCTCTCATACAATTTTAGATTTTGGATTTTATAGCAGGAGTCAGGAGTCAGGAGTAAAACCCTGTTATAGTCGGCGTTTCATTATCAATTGATGTCCTAATCACCTTGTCCGTTGCTATGGATTCTAACTCTTCTTCCCTATTACCTATAGGACTAATATTTGATTTTTGAAATGTACGTAGGGTGGGCATTGCCCACCAAAACCCCCTACGGTGGGCAATGCCCACCCTACACTACTATCACCTATTACCTATTACCCTAAATAGATAAAGATTTATTCGTCAATAACAGCTTTTGGAATTCTAAAATAGGTAATGCTGGACTGCATATAAAACCTTGAATAGCATCGCATTTGTTCTCACGCAAAAATGCTAGTTCCGTTTCAGTTTCTACCCCTTCTGCGATAATTTTTAGATTCAGATCATGTCCTAACTGAATTAAGTTTTTTGTAATTGCTGCTTTGCGGTAATCATCATTAATATTTTGGATAAAATCACGATCTATTTTGAGAGTATCCATTGGTAATTGCTTGAGAGTAAGCAAGGAATTATTACTAACTCCAAAATCATCAATGGCAATTTTTACCCCTAAAGAGCGCAATTGATTCATAGCAGTTATTGCCCCATCTACATCTTCCAAAATCATTCTTTCTGTGAGTTCAAGTTCGAGAAAATTCGATTGAATATTATTGCTAGATATCAAGTGAATAATTTTGGAAATTAAATCTGGTTGATTAAATTCAATTGCTGACAAATTAACAGCTATCGTTAAGTTATGAATGCCAATATCTTGCCAAACTTGCATTTGGTGGCAAACTGTATTTAACACCCATTTACCAATATCAATAATTAATCCATAAGACTCTGCTAAAGGAATAAATTCCTGTGGTGATACTCTTCCTATCTCCACACTCTGCCAACGCAATAGGCTTTCTGCTGATGTAATTCGACCAGTATTAATATCAATAATTGGTTGATAATGAACCTCAAAACCCTCAAAAAAATTTTCTTTAATTACTTTTTGTAAATTGGTTAAAACCATCTGCATTCTTGGTGTTAATTTGTTAGCACCAGACAACAAATGCTTCTTTAAATTTGAATACTTTTCCAACTTATTCAGAATAGCACTCAATAACTCAGCCCTTGTAAATGGCTTAGTGAGATAATCATCTGCACCCATATTCATCCCTTGACGGAAATCAGATTGAGCCGATTTAGCGGTCAAAAAAATGAAAGGAATAGTTGCTGTTGATGGTTCTTGACGCAATGCGGTTAATACACCATAACCATCTAGTTCTGGCATCATCATATCACACACAATTAAATCTGGTTGTTCTGACATGGCCATATTTAAGCCTATTTTGCCATTAGCAGCGACAACAGTTTCAAAATTCTCAGCTTCTAGTAAATCTAATAGATTCTCCCGAACTGATTCTTCATCTTCAATAACTAAAATTTTTGGCATATTTCACCTGATTTTTGCGATAATTATTTAACTTAAAGGTAGAGTCACAGTAAACTTAGTACCAACATCTACTTGACTTGTGAGAAAAATTTCTCCTTGATAAATATCTACACATTTTTTAACAATGGCTAATCCTAATCCAGTTCCTAAAATAGTACCGACATTGCCAGCACGATGAAAAGACTCAAATAATCTGGGAATATCTGCTTCTGGAATCCCAATTCCCTGATCTTCAATTTCAAATATTACCTTTCCATTTTGACAAATAAGAGTAAACTTGACAAGATCAGCATCAAGTGAATATTTGATAGCATTGGAGAGCAAATTAATCAGAATGTGACTGAGCAATTTGTCATCCATATAGCATGAGATAGATTCATATTCACAATCAAAATCAATAAATGTTTGATTATTCCCATTCAATTTAATATCTTCTAGCAATTGACGACAATAAGCAACCAAATCCATAGAGATAGGTTGATACTCTAATTTGCCTACTTCAACCTTACCAATTACTAAAACATCATTTAACATTTCTGTCATCCGCCCAACAGCAGTTTGAATCCGACGAAGATGAGTAAGTTGTTTTTCTTCACTCCAGCGGTGACGGTAATGTTCTAATAACTCAGAGGAAGAAAGGATTGTACTCAAAGGGGTACGAAATTCATGGGAAGTCATGGAGATAAAACGGGATTTTAGTTCATTGAGTTCTTTTTCCTTCTCCAGCGCTACTATTAATTCTTGTTCTAATTGTTTACGATTTGTAATATCAGCCCAATAACCAACAATTTCTATGGGATTAGCTGCCTGATCTAATACTACTTTACCTTGATCATATATCCAACGGTAGACACCATCCTGGTGTAAAAAGCGATATTCTAAGATGTACTCTCCTTGGCTTTTTATGGCTTTTGATACTTCTGTAATTACATATTCTGCATCTTCTGGATGAATATGATGATACCAAAAACTAGATGTTGCTAGAAAGTCCTGAGCTTGATAACCCATGATGGAGGACACATTTTCACTCATAAAAGTAGCACCGTAATCACCATCAGCTTTGCCAGTATAGATAACAGCGGGACTAGAATAGAGTAAATATTGCAAACGTTGTTGACTGATAAGTAATGCTGTTTCCGCTTGTTTTCTTTTAGTAATATCAGTTTGAATACCTATATAGTGTGTAATATAACCATGATAATCGTAAACGGGAGAAATATTTAATTCATGCCAATATATGCTACCATCTTCATGGAAATTGCGTAAAATTACTGTAGAATCTTGTCCTGTTGTCATAGCAGCAGTGAGTTGTGCTAATTCAGATTGATTGATCTGAATATTAGCTAACAAAGGAAAACTTTGACCAATTATATCTGCGGATAAGTAACCTGTCATTTTTTCAAAAGCAGGATTCACATAAATAATAGGTTTATTAGCAGTAGTGACATCAGCAATAATAATCCCATTACTATTAGCAGCAATGGCTCGATTACTCAAGCGTAGATCTTCTTCTATGATTTTTCGTTGAGTAATATCTGTATATATATTCACAAAATATACGATGGCATCTGTAGAATCTTTAATAGCATCTGTGCATAAATCAACTTGGACAATATTACCATTAGCAGTTTCCATCGTGACTTCTCCGCGCCAAGATTCGCCTTTTTGGACAGTTGTAAATACTCTTTCAAATACTTCCTTGACTTGAAAATTAGCTGATAGTCCACCACGTTCATTTAATTGGGTAAATGTATAATCAAATATTTTTGTAAAAGCAGGATTCACATAAATTACTTGTCCATAAATATCGGCAATACTAACTGCGTCACTGGTACTTTCTATAGCTTTTTCCAAGCGCAATAAAGATTTCTCTGCTAACTTACGTTCGGTGATATTCCGGGTTACTTTCGAGAAACCACGAACTTTGCCAGTGTCATCATACAAAGCCGTTAAAATACAATTTGCCCAAAATCGAGAATTATCTTTGCGAAGAAAAATACTTTCGCATTCACAGCGCCCCTGGGTTGCTGCTATATTTAATTGTTGAATTGGTAGAGAATTCAGAATATCTTCGGCAGGAAAAAAACAAGAGAAATCTTCACCAATAATTTCTGATGATGTATAACCAGTAATATATTCTGCCCCAGAATTCCAACTCATTACTCGTCCTTGAGGATCGAGCATATAAATTGCATAATCCGTCACACCTTCAATTAATAAACGGAAATATTCTTCACTTTCCCGAAGAGCTATTTCAGTTTGTTTACGTTGAATACCCAAGGCTATTTCATCGGCTAAAATAGCCAAAGCGTTAAAAGTAGATTCACTAATCGTGTGACAGCAAAACATAGAAATCACCCCAATTATTTTACCTTCAATAATCAAGGGATAACCAGCAAAAGCAACCATTCCCTCTCTTTTTACCCATTCTTGATCACTAATCCGAGGATCATTTTTAATGGAATTAATGAGGTAGGGATGACCCTCTTGAGCAATCAAACCAATTTTTAAATAACCCATAGGTATACGACTATGGGGTCCATCAATATGGGTGTACATTCCTGAACTGACTTGTAATTCGAGAACATTCTCTTCTTGATTTAGTATCCAGACGCGAGCAAAAGCAACATCAAGATGTTCAACTAAAGCATCAGTACAACCGCGCAGCATAGTTTCCAAGGTTTCTGCCTGGATCAAAATAGCATCTATATCAGCTTGAAAATTAGCTAACCGCAACCGTTCTGCTAAGGCTTCCTCAACTTGTTTATGGTCACTTATATCTGTCACAGTGCCGACATAAGCAATTACTTGACCTTCTGCTCCTATTTCTGGTACTGTTTGACCTAGAACCCAAACAATTTCTCCATGAGAACGCTGGAATCGGTATTTGGAACGAAATGGTAGCTTTTGTGTAAGAGCATGATACCACTCAGCCTCAATTCGTTGTCGGTCTTCGGGGTGAATAGTATTTATCCAAGTCATGGTGACAGCCGTTTCCCGGTTAATACCAGTAATTTTGCACCAACGGTTATTAACATAATGGCAATTTCCTAAAATATCCGTATGAAAGATTCCTACTGGTGAAATAGTAGCGATGGTTTCATAGCGACGTTCACTATTTTGCAGAGAAATTTCGGCTAATACCCGGTCATGAATATCTGTATTTGTGCCAAACCAATTGATAATATCACCTTGCTGATTGTTCCAGGGGACAGCGCGTCCTAAATGCCAGCGATAGGTTTGGGAAGCTGTGTCATAGAGACGAAATTCTATTTCGTAATTTGTGCCTGTGACTAAAGCATAATTCCAAGCAGTCAAGGTATTTAATACATCTTCTGAATGTATCATTTTTAGCCATTGCCAACCTAAAAGTTCCGCTTGTGTGCAGCAAAAATAATTTAGGCTGCGTTGATTAACATACTCAATACTGCCGTCAGTATTAGCAATCCAGACTTGTTGGGGAATGGATTCGGCAAGTTTGCGAAAGCGTTCTTCTTGATTTGTGGAAACAACCGCATTTTTAATAGCTTGTCTGATGAAGTAATACCTAAGTATGAATTTAGGCATCGAGAAATATCGGCGGAAATTCTTGATTAAAGTTTTCAGATTATGCAAAATCATTTTCATATATATAAATAATTAGCAACTACCAAAATTTGTATTCTTATAGTGCAGTGCGGACAACATAACTAACCATTTTCAATTTTTAACAAGCTTGTAAATATCCTTCTCAATTTTTAATTTTTAATTCCGCCCTGCGGTACTAGTACAGCACGGCGTAAATAAATCAACCATTCTTAATCGCCAAAAAGCTTTCCCAATATTACTTTTGACTTTTGACTTTTGACTTTTGACTTTTGACTTCCGCCTTGCGGTACTAGCCTACCGACGCAAATTTAACCTTCTTTCACCATAACGTAATAGTCGTTCTATAGTCAAAAGACGGTTTTCCCAAACTTTAACTTGATAGGGATTGGCTTGATTTTCTGCTTGCATCCAGGTAAGAAATTGAGACTGGAAGCGGTTTAGAGCTTTTCTAGCGGTAATTAAATTAATAGCAGAAGGGACAGATGCTAGTTGATTTAACCCATCTTGTAACTCGTAATCTAGTTGCCTAAACTCAGTGGTTGTGATTGCAGACATGGGTAATGAACCATTTTTTTGTACCACCTGCCATTCTCTTTGCAAAGCTGTATAACGAAAAGCCGCAGTCCGAAAAGGTTGACGCTGAGGCATAGGTTCATTTTTTATGCCTTGGGTACTATTAAATATTTGTTCTAACTCATTATTAAAATTTTCTGTGGCAAACAACGCATAACCACTAACCGGTAAGTCTCGCACAAGTTGCAGTTGGTCAAATGCACCCATACTTGATAACGATAGTAACCGGATTCCCGGAACTAACAAAGTAGCACCCAATTTTGTGGAAGTAATCCACGGTTTGGCTAATCTTTGAAACCGAGGTGTATCTAAAGCATAGGTCATTGGCACAATTAAATCTATATCTCCTCTTCTTGCCCACACTTCCCAATGTTGTTGAATTTTTTCTATGCGTTCATATTCTGGTAAGGGGAAAACAGCTACTGACAAAATTAAAGTTTTCCGCTTTTGTCGCAAAGTTTGTGATAGTTCAGCGACAAAGTTATCAACCTGTTGGGTGCGGAATACTGTCCATTTTTGCCATAAATCTCGCTGACTGGGGGAAATATCCAGAGGATCTATGCCAGTTTGCTGTTGAAACTGCTCTCTTGCGGCTTTACCATAGCCATAGGTGCGACCAACAAAAGGGTCTTGAAAAGGATAGCGAATATAATCTAACTGTATACCATCTACCTGATACTTGGTAACAATTTCTGTATATAGTTTGATTAAATACTCCCTCACTTGGGGATTAGCTGGATCTAAAAAAGGTTTAGTTTGACCAATGGGAATAATGTTACCTTTATTGTCATAATTAGCCCAATCGGGATTGGCTGTGAGTACGGGTCCTAAATAATCAGGACTAACATTAATAATTTGATTATGACGGCTATTTCCGGCGGCAAATACCCACACCCAAGCGTGTAACTCCATCCCCCGTGCGTGGGCTAGTTTAACAGCGGTTTCTAGGGGGTCCCAGTCATGAATCAGGGGGTTTTGTTGGGGTGCTACCTGACTGGGATAAATGGGATAACTAGCATTGATAGTTTCTAAAAAAATGGTGTTAATTCCAGCTTGTGCTAGTCTATCAAAAATTTTGGCTAATTCGGCTTCGTTGCCAGCTTTAACTATAGTTCCTCTATCTAACCAAACTGAACGAATTTCTGGTTGTGCTAATTGTTGATTTATCGGAAATTGCTGCCACAAATCTGCTTTAGTTTGTAACCATAGTTGACGGGCTATTGCATATTTTTTTTGCTCAATTAATCCGGGAATATTTTTGGCTGTTTCTCTAGCTTTTGTTAAGGTTTCTGCTAATTTTGATCCTGATGTTTCTTTTTGAACAGATTCTATTTTTTTATCTTCTTCTTTTTTGTTGGAAAAATTAGTTATTTTAGAATAATTAGAGGATGATGCAGCTATATAGGTGCTTTCTAATCTACCAATTAAATTTTCTAACTCTTCTTGCAGAGCAATTGCTTCTTTTTTATCAATCGGCTGATTAGAATTAGGAATCACATCTAAACGGACATTTTGTTCTAGTTGATTAATTGGATCAATTAAATTTTGATTTGTGATTTGGGAAACAGCTAATAATCCTGTATTCTTGGCTGTTGTTTGTGATTGAGAAGTGACAACTTGTTTTTTATTTGGTTTGACTTGGGAAATGACAGTTGGTTTTTTATGAGGTTTAACTTGAGAAATGACAGTTGATTTTTTAGGAGATTTTGATTGAGAAGTAGTAGTTGTCTTTTTAAAGATTTTTTTAGGAGGTTTTTTAGGAAGTTTTTGAGTAGGTTTTGATTGGGAAGTAACAGTTATTTTTTTAGGAGTTTGCGGTTTTATGGGTTCAATAGTTATTTCTGTCTGACAATTTGGTGCAGGATTAGCAAGTTTACGTTTGCTATTAATTGGTAATTTTAAATAACGATTTAGAGATGCTTTTAACCAAGCAATATCTAATCCCGCAGGTGCTACTGTATCTGTTCCCCAACGCCAACCTAATAAGGTGGATTTTTCAGTTGTTAATATGGCAGGTGGACGATCTTGAGAGTTCCAAATTACAGGAGTTTGATTAGTAGAATTATTCGGAATAATCACACCACCTTGAACTTTACCAAATAGTTCTGTTTGATTTACCCAATCGAGAATAGTGGTGTTTGTGGGTTGTAAATTTTCAGGAGTATTTAAACTAAATCCCCAATAACCTCCCAGAAGTTTTCGTAATAATTGACGTACTCCTGGTGTGGATAAATTACCCACTGGGCCACTAGCTATTAAGTAACCACCTTGACTTACCCATTGATCTAAAGCGATCGCTTGTGCTGTTGTCAATACCTCTACATTTGGCAAAAATAACACCTGTGCTTTACCCCAATCATCTTTATTTTTGACTTGATTCAGGGGAATCACACAATAATTCACATTTAGCTTCTGTAAGCGGTTGCTAATTCCTTTCCATTGTTCAGGATTATCTTGGCTATTAACTACACTAAATACAGGAGTATCATTGATAGCTTTTGCTGGTAATATTCCCAAGACATTAAACAAGAAAAGGTTAATATTTAAAATAACGAATCCGACTGTTTTTTTATTCATTAGTCAGTTGTCAGTTGTTAGTTATCAGGGAATAGGAAAGACTTTTGTGAGTCATCAATTCTATTGAAGACAAGTATTTATTAATTCCTCAACTCCCGCTACTGGGAAAATACTGACATTTAATTTTTGAGATAATTCCTCAACTGTCATATCATCCAGAAATACCGATTCCCCATGTTTAAGCATAACACTAGGTAATAAAATTCCCGCTCCTAAATCTTGTCCTTGAAGATTTAAAAGTAAATCATGTCCAGTTAATAACCCAGTAACACTGATACTTTGCCCCCAATAATCGCTACACAAAGCCACCATATTCACTTCTAACCCTGCTACAGTATTTAACTGTTGTACTAGCGGTTGAAATGCTGTTTCTACTGCATTACCTACCACCCAAGTTAATCTGCGTTGCTTTGTAATTTTTGCTGGTAATAACTCAGTTGCAGTTTGGGTAAATTGTTTAATAAATAAGCGAATTGAACCCACACCATTATCAATTTGCGGATATTCTTCATATTCAGCTTCTGTGGGTAATTCTTCCCCAGCAATTAAAAACCATTCATCAGCTAACCACACTACACTAGAAGCATATTTTTGGCGAAATTTCTCACAGAGTAATTTAACTTGACTAATTACCTCTTGTGCTTTTTCTCGTGTTACTGGAATTAATTCATCTTCCTGCGGACGAAATCGAGTTAAACCCACCGGGACAACAGCTACTGATGCTACTGTGGGTAATTCTCCACCATGAAAAGATGTTAAATCCTTTAATGTCCTTTCTAAATGTTCACCATCATTTATACCGGGACAGACAACAACTTGAGCATGAATTTGTAATCTTCGCTCTTGAAACCAGCGAATTTGTGATAATATTTCCCCACCCCGATGATTTTTTAAAAGTCTAATTCTCACATCTGCTTCCGTGGAATGCACGGAAACATACAGAGGTGATAACCGCATTTGTTCAATTCTTTGCCATTCTTTAGCGGTTAAATTCGTTAAAGTTAGATAAGAACCATATAAAAAACTTAATCGGTAATCATCATCTTTTAAATATAAACTAGTCCGTTTTCCCGGTGGTTGTTGATCAATAAAGCAAAAGGGACAACGGTTATTACACTGAATTAAACCATCAAATAAAGCCGTGGCAAATTCTAGTCCTAAATCATCATCATAATCCTTTTCAATTTCGACATGATGGATTTTTCCAGTAGTATCTAAAACTTCTAATTCGAGAATTTCATCAGCACATAAAAACTGATAATCAATTAAATCACGGGGTTGTGTGCCATTAATAGACACAATCGCATCACCGGCTGTAAAGCCAATTTCCTCCGCAATTGAGTCAGGAAGCACCTTGGTAATTTTAGCAGGTTGAATAGTAGTCATGAGTCAGTTGTTAGTTGTCAATTATTAGTATGTAATTGGGCTTTAGGGAACTTCAAAAAATAAATTAGTTAGAAGTCCCTTTGTCCCTATTTTCTAAATTCCAAATCTTCTAACTATTTTTCAAAATTCCCGCAGTGATTGCACTTAATATTGTCGCTCCAAATGCCAAGCGATACCAAACAAATATCCAAGTATTCTTGGTTTGCAGATAACGCAACAACCAAGAGATAGATAAATAAGAAAATACAAACGCTGATAATGTCCCTACTCCTACAACTACTAAATCAACTTTACCCAGTGCCTCTTTAAAAAACTCATATAAAGTAGCAAGCGTCAAGGTAGGAATACCTAAAAGAAAAGAAAATCTAGCGGCTGTCTGCCTTTCTAAGCCTAGAAACAAGGCTGCGGTTAAAGTTGAACCAGAACGGGATGCCCCTGGTGCTAAAGCCATCATTTGCCCTATGCCAATCAACAAACCATCACGAATTGTTAGGGCGCTAAAATCTCGCTTACGACTGCCAAATTTTTCCGATGCACCTAATAACAGTGACATAATAATTGATACTATTGCTATAGAAGCCATACTGTTAATAGTCGAATCTTCGCTATTTAGTGCCTTTTTCAGAACAAATCCCCCGATTACAGCAGGTAAAGTTCCTATAGCTATACCTAATAACAATTTCCATTCTTCTTGTTCCCAGTCTTTTTGTTGAAAAGCTTTCCATCCCCCAATTATTATCAATTTAATATCTATCCAAAAATAAATTAATACTGCTATGACACTACCAAATTGAATTGTAGCCAAAAAAGCTTTTGAACCCAATTGCTCCCAGTGGAAAGCCTTGGTAAACACCTCTAAATGAGCGGTACTGCTAATGGGCAAAAACTCTGTAATCCCTTGAACTATACCCAAAACAAAAGCCTGAAACATTAACTGGATCAGATTCCCTTCCGGTACTCCTATCTGTAGCAGTTGCGATGATAGTAAATTTATACTATCTGCTTCTAAGATTATTGACATTAACCAAACTCCTAAAATCAATGCGTAATTCTAGCAAATTATCCAACTTTAGTTGGTTGTAGTCAGTCTTTTTCAGCAAAATACCATATCTACGAATTTTGGGTATAATCGAGATGCCCCTGGGGGGGATTTTCAATTATGATATTCTGAGATAAGTAAAGTTTAGTAACAAATATTAAAAACTTTGATTAATCATACATTCTCTTCCTATACAGTTACTAACACCACGTTAGATATCAATCACAGCCTTAAAAATCCTCCTTTACCAAACTTCATATCTTCCCGGCAAAGTTGGCTAATATTTTTAGCATCGGTATTTTTAGTATCAGTACCAGTGTTTATAGAAGCCCCATTAGTGCGATCATTTCCCACTCTTAGTGTATTAATGACAGGCTTTTGGGTGTGGATCAGTATTAGCTTAATGTCACGTTCCCAAACCTATCTGTGGGGAGATATCCTCTTTGGATTTAGTTGGACATGGTTGACAGGAGCAATTTATTGGGGTTGGTTAAGATATGAACCAATATGGCATATACCTATAGAAGCATTAGGATTACCCTTTGCTGTGTGGTGTTTAGCGAAAAATTGGGGTAAAGTCGGCAATTGGTTTTATCTAGGTTCTTTATTCGGCACAGTTTTAACCGATATTTATTTTTATTTAGTAGATTTGATGCCCTATTGGCGACAAATTATGAGAACCGAGCCATCTGGAGCTTCACAAATCTTACAGAATGCCTTAGCACAAGTCCAAACACCCTGGGGACAAGCCTGGGCAATCATTCTTGCCCTGATCCTGATGACAGTGGGAACAACATCTTTACTCAATAAGCAATCCCATTGGTATGCTTTTGGGGGAGCAGTTTTGAGTACAATTCTAGTAGACAGTCTCTTCTTATTAGCAGCAGTTCTGGCGTGAAATTTCCATCAATTAGGGTAAACACCGAAAAATGGGCGCAAAGGTGCTATCAGGTCAGATTTTTGGCAAAAGTCAAATCAAACCAAATGGTAGTAAATATTATGGATATTGATCCGCTGTATATTAGTTTTTGATGACTGTTGTGCAAGCTCTCAGCTATCAACCATGAAGCTAAACCATGAAGAAACCGGGAACAAGTTAGAAAAGAAACTACTCTAACAGCCCCAAACTTCTGGTTGATGCCCTACAGTTCATAGCTTTTGGCTGCAAAATTTTATTATTGTTTGCAAGAAAGAGGTAAAAAATCATGAAAAGATTGGTGCGTTTATTCAGTGTATTTACATTGTTGCTAGGTTGCTGGGGACTGTTGGGAACTACCCAAACAGCCCAAGCTACTGGTTTTAATAGCTTTGTTGGTAATCAAGTTCCCGTTTTAGCAATTGCCCGCCAAAACAAAGCAGATCAGAAACTGGCAACAGAGTTTGGTAAAAAAATTGATTTGAATAATACCAATATTGCCGCTTTCCAAAAGTATCCGGGACTTTATCCCACCTTGGGCAGTAAAATTATCAAAAATGCTCCCTACCAAAAAGTAGAGGATGTATTAAATTTGGCAGGATTGAGCGATAAGCAAAAAGAACTTTTGCAAGCTAACTTGGATAATTTCACCGTGACAGAATTAGAGCCTAACTTCAATGAAGGGGATGATCGCATTAACAACGGTATCTACAGATAACTAAGGATTGGGGACTAGTACCGCAGGGCGGAAGTCAAAAGTCAAAAATCAAAAGTCAAAAGTAATATGAAATCAGCTTTTGAACGATTGAGAATAGTCCATTAACTTACGCCGCAGTGTACTAGTACCGCAGGGCGGAAGTCAAAAGTCAAAAGTCAAAAATCAAAAGTCAAAAGTAATATACAGTAGGCTTTTTAGCGATTGAAAATGGTTTCTTTATTTACGCCGTGCTGTACTAGTGACTGGGGATTGGGAATTGAAAACATATTCCCAATTACCCATCCCCGCAGTTTAGATTTTAAATTTTGGGCTGTAAATCCCAAAAATCATCCAAATCCCAAAAATCATAGTTAGACCTTGTTCTCTGTTCCTGGCTGTAAATCCCAAAAATCATCCAAATCACAAAAATCATAGTTATCCCTTGCCTGATATAAATATTCCTAACCAATTTGATGTTTTAGTAGTCGGTGCCGGTGCAGCAGGACTATATACAGCCCTATGTCTACCAGAATCATTAAAAATCGGCTTAATTACTAAAGAAACAGTGTCCCTATCTGCCAGTGATTGGGCGCAAGGTGGTATAGCCGCAGCAGTCGCCCCAGAAGATTCTCCTAAACTGCATATTGAAGATACATTAAAAGCGGGTGCGGGTTTATGCGACATCGCCGCTGTAAAATTCCTCGCCGAACAAGCCCCCAGTTGTATTCAATCCCTCGTTAATTTAGGCGTAGCTTTTGATCGTCATGACAGTAACCTGGCTTTAACCCTAGAAGCAGCCCATTCTCATCCTCGCGTGCTTCATGCAGCCGATACCACTGGGAGGGAAGTTACCACCACCCTGACAGATCAAGTCCTCCGTCGTCAGAATATCAAAGTAATTCAGCAAGCTTTAGCTCTGAATTTATGGATAGAACCCCAAACCGGTCAATGTTTGGGAACTAGCCTATTTTATCAGGGAAAAATTACCTGGATTAGAGCGGGTGCAGTAATCTTAGCTACTGGTGGCGGTGGTCAAGTATTTGCCCAAACTACTAACCCAGCGGTAAGTACAGGTGATGGTGTGGCCATTGCTTGGCGGGCGGGTGCAATTCTCCGTGATTTAGAATTTGTCCAGTTTCATCCTACAGCCCTGAGTAAACCAGGACGTTTTCTGATTAGTGAAGCTGTGCGTGGTGAAGGGGCGCACCTTGTGGATGATACTGGGCGGCGTTTTGCCTTTGATTACCACCCAGCAGGGGAACTAGCACCCCGTGATGTGGTGAGTCGAGCTATTTTCAGTCATTTACAAAAAACGGCTGCTGACCCGGCTACAGCGAATGTCTGGTTAGATATGCGCCCGATTCCGGCTGACAAAATTCGTCATCGTTTCCCTAATATCATCAATGTTTGTCAACATTGGGGAATTGATGTCTTTACTCAACCCATTCCTGTGTCTCCCGCTGCCCATTATTGGATGGGTGGTATTCTTACAGATGTGATGAATGCCACGAATATTCCCGGTTTATATGCCATTGGGGAAACTGCCAGTACGGGGGTACATGGTGCTAATCGTTTAGCCAGTAATTCGTTGTTGGAATGTATTGTCTTTGGGGCGCAAATGGCTAATGTTGACTATGAAAAATTGCAACTGGGAAAACAGGAATTTACTAATATTATTGAAACTGAAAGTTTTGAAATTAACCCGTCTGCAATTGAGTGGGAAAATCAACAAAGACAATTAGAAGAAATTCGTAAAAACTTGCCCCGTGTAGTTTGGCAAAGTGCGGGTATTTGTCGAGAAAAATCAAGTTTAGATAATGCGATTTCTCAAGTTGCATCTTGGCAAAAAGACTTTGCAGCTTTACCTTTAAGTCAATTTTTATTGAGTTTACAACCGACACAATCAGTTAATTTTCAACAACCACAAATTGAAAAAGAATTGCGGCTTTGGGCAGAAACTCGTAATTTATTAGATGTTGCGGAATTAATTCTTAAAAGTGCCGCTTTTAGAACAGAAAGCAGGGGTGGACATTACCGTTTAGATTATCCCGAAACTGATCCAAATTGGCAATTTCATACTGTTGTACAAAATCAGGAATGGGTAATGGGTAAATAACGATAGAACTAGCTCCCCGACTTCTTAGAGAAGTCGGGGAGCTTATGAACAACTCTAACGGAAATATTTAAAGTTTTTCGGACCTGTATAACCTGTGATTTGTGCTAATTCCTCTAGTTTCTGAACGCCGCTATAGCTTTTACCATTAATAATCCAAGTGGGGAAACCTTCGATTTTGGCAGCTTTACATAATTCTGGTTTACCATTGGGACTATCACCAGCGCACTCTATCTTAGAATTATCACTAATGATTTGATAAGCTTCTTTCCCAAAAAGTAGCTTCTGTTCGTGACAGTGTGGACACCAATAAGCCACATATTCCTTAGCGCCAGATTTAACAAGATGTTGGGCTAGGGCTATTTCTGCTTCACCAGATTTAGTAGTAATTTCCCAGCCAAATTGAGGATTTGGTTGTTCTTTAGGAGTAAAGGTAATTGCTGTGGGTTTGCCATCAGTTGATTCAGGAATTTTACCTGATGAATCTACCTTAGCGTAAATTCCTAAAGTCCCAATTAACGTCACCATAGCCACAATTAAAGCAGTAAATAAAAGTTGTCCAATGTCTTCCCAATCCCTACCCATGACGGTTAACACTAACATGGTTAATGAAAAGAAGGCAGAGGCAATACAGTAAGGACAAATAGCTTTAAGTTGAAATGCCAGTACATACATTAAGTATCCACTGAAAACTGACATAGCGATCGCTCCCACAAATAGCAACCACCAAGTCAAATTTTCTAATTGTTTTTGACTTTTGTTATTTTCCCCTGATTTCAATGTTAAGGGAGCTAAAGCCAATATGAACATTCCAATGTATGCCAGTAACCCAAATATAGGTAATGGTTGCCCAAAAACCGTACCCCAAGGACTGGAAAGGACATCCACACACCCCTTAACATTTTCTGGTGTAGTACAAACCGGAGTGCTGCCAGTGAGCTTTTCAAAAGTGAGATAACCTGTATTTAGGATACCAAAACCAGCGATAGTTGCGATCGCCGGACGTGACCATTTATGAATCCAAGGAGTAGAACGACGACGAATCATAATATTGGTAATTGGTAATTGGTAATTGGTAATTGGGGAATAGAATCTAAATATCCTCCTAATCATCTAAATCAAGAAAATCAAAAGAATCATAGTTTAGACAATTTCTAATCACTGAAATCAAAAGAATCATAGTTTAGACAATAGAGGTCTGCGGGCAGCTTCTACAAATTGACTGACGCGAATGGGGTCTATGGGTTGCTGAATTTGACCATGACGTTTGAGAGAACTAGAAACAATCACCCCGTCTGCTGCTTGTAACAAAGTACCAATATTTTCCCAACTTGCACCACTACCAATAAAAACAGGAGTACCAGCAGCGGCATTACTAGCCAGTTCTAAATCTTCTTGGTCAGGTGGACTACCAGTAGCCCAACCAGATAAAATTACCGCATCAGCCAAACCTCGTTCAATAGTGTCTTTAACAGCAACAGTGAGATTAGGAGAACTCAAAGGTCGGGCGTGTTTTACCAAAACATCAGCAAAAATTTTCACATCAGATCCTAATTCCCGCCGATACCGCAATAATTGATGTGCCTCTCCTTCAATTAATCCTTGGTCAGTTGCCATCACACCCGTGAGAACATTAATGCGGATAAATTGTGCCTTAACGCAACTAGCAATAGCGATCGCACTTCTGCCATCATTGCGTAACACATTTAACCCCACAGGCACAGTAACTAGATTTTGGATGCGTTGGACAACCACAGTCATGGCACTGACAACTGCGGGGTCAACTTGATTTTTGGTAAATGGGGCATCGAAAAAATTCTCAACGATAATCCCATCTACTCCTCCACTGGCAAGGGCTGTGGCTTCTTGTTCGGCGCGGTCAATCACTGCTTTGAGACTACCTCCCCAACGGGCTGAAGTAGGAAGGGGTAGCAGATGTACTACGCCAATAATTGGTGTTCGGGTTTTAAATAACTGATGTAAGTCCACGTCTTTAATTTACTTGGCACAGTCTGGAGTGGTTGTCTATCCCCACTCTCCAGACGAGGGGGCAACAAAATGGCATTAATAACTAGACAGTGAGAACCAAACAAAAAATGTAGATTCTCTAGGCATTACAGCCTACCGCCTTTTTATACTAATATTAGGTTGCTTTAGGAAACACCGAAACAGATAAGAGATAGTAATTTCACCAATTATCTATTTCCTTGCCTAAACTAGATATAACAGGTGGCAGCTAAAAATTTGACGAATTTGGAGCATAAGTCCCCATCGGTTTTTATGGTCAGGTTGCTGCCTCCTCCTCAAGATGGAAATTAACTTTCAACCTCCCATAAGATATGTTAAGATAGAATCTGATGACAAGAGGAGTTTGCCACTCACAAGATGCAAGGCAGCTTTCCGCCATTTATTTATGGATGTCGGAGTAGCATTACTGCTTGATAGGCGTAGTCGCCAGTGCGATTTCCCCAGTTGGGTAGCGGCTTCTCACAACAGACCTCTTGGTCGGCTTCCCAATGGGTAAATTAACAAAGCCCACGCTGCGGTAATGCAAAATACCATTAAGCGAATTGTTAAAAATATTATGAGTGTCAGACTTACCCAAAGACACTTAAGATTACCCTGGGAAACAAATTAGTAAGAGTATCATAGCATGACCCCTATCAACATGATAGATGAAGGTCGTAATTTGGCTTTTACTAGTTAAAGTTGCTAGTTATATAGGTTAAATCTGGTAATTAGTAGCGGGTAGTTGGGTGGAAATTACAGCAAAATTCAGAAGGTAGGGGCGCAGGGCCTGCGCCCAGTCAGGGGTCAAAAGTCACCAAGTAAAACCCCCTTGATTTTTGATTGAAGTTTTGTGCTTCATTTACCTGCGATATCCTGATGTTTGGTATTTGTATATTTCCGAACCTAATGCTTGAATGTTAATTAACAAGGAAAAACGGAAGATTTATTCAAAATATGGGTGAAAAGCCAACGATTGCCATTTCTCACCTGGGCTGCGAGAAAAATCGAATTGATACAGAACATATGCTAGGGCTGCTAGTAAATGCAGGCTATGGTGTAGATAGTAACGAAGAAGTAGCAGATTACGTAATTGTCAATACCTGTAGTTTTATCGAAGCGGCTCGACAGGAATCAGTAAAAACCCTAGTAGAACTAGCGGAAGCCAAGAAAAAAATCGTCATTACTGGCTGTATGGCGCAACACTTTCAAGAACAATTATTGGAAGAATTGCCAGAAGCAGTAGCGGTAGTGGGGACAGGCGATTATCACAAAATCGTGGATGTCATCGAGCGAGTAGAGCAGGGCGAGAGAGTTAAAGAAATTACTGCCGAACCCACTTATATTGCCGATGAAACCACACCCCGTTATCGGACAACCACTGAAGGCGTAGCTTACCTACGGGTAGCAGAAGGCTGTGATTATCGGTGTGCATTTTGCATTATTCCCCATTTGCGAGGAAATCAGCGATCGCGTACCATTGAATCAATAGTTGCCGAAGCCCAACAACTGGCAAGTCAAGGTGTCAAAGAAATAATTCTCATTTCCCAAATCACCACCAATTACGGCTTAGATATTTACGGGAAACCCAAATTAGCCGAATTGCTACGGGCATTAGGCAAAGTAGATATACCTTGGATTAGGATGCACTACGCCTATCCCACCGGATTAACACCGGATGTGATTGCGGCCATCCAAGAAACTGCCAACGTTTTGCCATATTTGGATTTGCCTTTGCAACATTCCCATCCAGAAATTCTCCGCGCCATGAATCGTCCTTGGCAAGGACAGATCAATGATGGGATTATGGAACGGCTGAAAATTGCCCTACCATCAGCAGTGCTAAGAACCACATTTATAGTTGGTTTTCCGGGAGAGACTCAAGAGCATTTTCAACATTTATTAGAGTTTACCCAACGACATAAATTTGATCATGTTGGTGTTTTTACCTTCTCACCAGAAGAAGGAACTCCCGCCTACAATCTACCCAATCAAATTCCCGCAGAAGTGATGACGGAACGCCGTAATCAACTGATGGAATTACAACAGCCAATTTCTTTCCAGAAAAATCAACAGGAAGTCGGCAAAATGGTTGATGTCCTGATTGAACAAGAAAATCCCGAAGGGGGAGAATTAATCGGTCGTTCCGGCAGATTTTCTCCCGAAGTTGATGGTCAAGTCTATGTTAAAGGAGAGGCTAGGCTAGGAACCATCGTTAAAGTAGCAATTCAAAGTGCCGATGCCTATGACCTCTATGGTCAAGTTATCAATAGTGATAGATTATCTTCCCATCTGCTATCTACCGTGGCATAAGACTTAACTTACAAATAAGTATCGGTTTACAAGTTCAAAATTTACAATCAAATCTAGGAGCGTTAATGAATTTATCATTTCAAGAATTAGGCATTTCCCAAGAACGGGCTGAACTGTTAGCAAACATGGGTTTTTCTGAACCTACAAATATCCAAACTCAAGCAATTCCTCAACTATTAAATGGTCGGGATGTAGTTGGTCAATCGCAAACAGGAACAGGTAAAACCGCAGCTTTTTCTTTACCAATTTTAGAAAGATTAGATCCCAGTTTAAAAGCTGTACAAGCAATAGTTTTAACCCCAACCCGTGAGTTAGCAATTCAAGTTCATGCGGCTGTTTCCCAATTTATTGGTAACAGTTACTTGAAAGCAGCGGCTATTTATGGTGGTCAATCAATTGACCGGCAAATTATGCAACTCAGACGGGGGGCGCAAATCGTTGTCGGGACACCAGGACGGGTCATAGACTTACTAGATCGTGGTAACTTGAAGTTAGATCAAGTCAGATGGTTTGTCTTAGATGAAGCTGATGAAATGTTAAGCATGGGCTTCATTGACGATGTAGAAAGAATTCTTTCCCAAGCCCCTGAAGAACGGCAAACAGCCTTATTCTCAGCGACAATGCCACCATCAATTCGGATGTTGGTAAATAAATTTTTGAACTCACCGGTCACTGTCACCGTTGAACAGCCTAAAGCCGCACCAAATAAAATCAATCAAGTGGCTTACATGATTCCCCGTCATTGGACAAAAGCTAAAGCTTTACAACCAATTCTGGAAATGGAAGATCCAGAAACAGCTTTAATCTTTGTTCGTACCCGCCGTACAGCCGCAGAATTAACCAGTCAATTGCAATCTGCCGGTCATAGTGTGGATGAATATCATGGTGATTTGTCCCAACAAGCACGGGAACGCTTATTAATCCGTTTCCGTAACCGTCAAGTTCGTTGGGTAGTAGCTACTGATATTGCAGCTAGAGGTTTGGACGTTGACCAACTTTCTCACGTGATCAACTTTGATTTACCCGATAGCGTAGAAACCTATGTTCACCGGATTGGTCGGACTGGTCGGGCTGGAAAAGAAGGAACTGCAATTTCTTTAGTCCAATCTTTTGAACGCCGTAAACAACAGGCATTTGAACGCCATAACCGTCAAACTTGGCAGATTCTGTCTATTCCTACCAAGGCGCAGATTGAAGCCCAACATATCCAGAAGTTAAGAGGACAAGTAGCCGAAGCTTTAACTGGGGAACGGTTAGCTTCCTTCTTACCAATTATCAGCGAAATGATTGAGGAATATGATGCTCATGCGATCGCTGCTGCTGCTTTACAAATCGCCTACGATCAAACCCGTCCCGCTTGGTTATTATCAGGAGTAGACCTGCCTGTGGACGAAAGCCCAACTCCCAAACCCAGAATTAACAAACGTGGTGATGGTGGCGGTGGCGAACGGGAACGCAGTTCTGGTGGTGGACGCGGTGGCCGTTCTTCTTGGTCAAAAGAAGGTAAAGGCAACGACGAAAGACGTAGTAGCGGTGGCGGTAGTGCTAAACCCAAGTTGAAAATAACTCACCATGAATCTTCTCCTAGTCCTAGCAATCACAAGTTAGGTTTACCTACGGGTAGAGAATAGATGGGATTTGTTGTGAGTGAATCGCCCTAATCAGCCTGTAAATAAGCTGATTTTTATAGCCACTTTCACCTACAGGTCGAAACCTGCAGGCTTGAAAGTGGCTTTAATGCTTACAGCAGATTTCGCTCTAATGAGGTACAAACTTGAATTATGAAACTCTTGTAGTGCGGGCATACTATGGCTAACGCCACGCTGCGCTATCGACAAGCTCAGTACAAGTCTTGCCCGCTATATATGTACCTCATAACACC
>CAINGU010000012.1 GCA_903848645.1 uncultured cyanobacterium
GTGGTTGTCCCAAACCTGAAGGTAGATTCTTACGCGTTACTCACCCGTCCGCCACTAAATCCCTAAAGATTCCGTTCGACTTGCATGTGTTAAGCATACCGCCAGCGTTCATCCTGAGCCAGGATCAAACTCTCCATTTTGTTTCTTTCGAGTTTGTCGGCTCCGAAATTAGTTAAAATCTCGAATCCTCTTTCAATTATCTTGACGACGAGGATTGGTTTAATCTATTCTTTCAAAGTATTATTTTTTCTCGGTTCAGTTGCCGGGAGTTGTTTCTCTCTTCGGCACTTAATCAATATAGCAATCCTTCCTTTTCCTGTCAAGGGGTTTGGGAAATATTTTTTTGAGGTGGTGATTTGTTGGCGGCATAAAGATGAGAAAGGTTGAATATACAAGGCTTTTTCTGGCTCAATACTGTATAAAGTCAATCTACTCAAAACTGCTCCTGGTATTGGTCAAGTTATTTCTAAAGTAGGTGAACAGAAAAAATTAAAGGTGTGTAACGGTATGCAAAATTGTCTCAATGCAACATTCTGATTGAGTTTCAGCCATTTTATAAAACGCAATATTTCACTTTTATTATATACACCTACTTACCACTCTCGTTTCTGACTTACCAGAGTTAGGTCAATTAACTGCCAAGCAAATCTCTCGCTTAGTTGGTGTTGCACCAATTAATCATGATAGTGGTCAGCACAAAGGCAAGCGCATGATTAATGGTGGTCGCGCCCATGTTCGTGCCATTCTTTTATATGGGTGTTGTTATTGCCATGCGTCATAATCCTAATCCTGTTATTAAAACATTTTATGAGCGCCTGCTTGAACGTGGTAAACCCAAAAAATTGGCATATCTGTTATTTATCAATTATACTAAAAACGGTTAAAAATTGGACTTTTATTTGGCGGCAAAAACAAGTATGATAAACAATGATAAAACCAATTGCTTGCATTTAATATCCCATATTTAATTCTTGAGCTTGATTTGCTAATTTTGCTAAAGTTTCCCTACGTTTAGCATCAATTATATTTTTATACTCTATCAAATCTTGGTAGAATATTTGGCGACGATTTCCCACTTTATGACAAGGGATTTCACCAGAGTCTAATAATTGAATCACAGAAGGATGGGAAACATTGAGAATTTTAGCCGCTTCTTGTGTGGTTACTAATATTACTTATCTTCTTCTTTTCTTCCTTCGTGTTCTTCGTTCCTTCGTGGTTCATTCACTCTTATTCCATCAATAAAAGTGGGTTATAAACTCGCTAACCCACTCTACATCTTACTTTGCGCCTTTGCTCCTTAGCGTCTTTGCGCGAAACAAAAACTAACCTAAAACGAAATTCACCAACTTACCAGGAACAACAATCACTTTCTTAACTTCCTTCCCTTCAAGATAACGTTGTCCAACTTCCGACTCACGAGCATATTTTTCCAACTCAGCCTTATCAGATTGGGAAGGAACTTGAATAGCGCCGCGAGTTTTACCCATAATTTGAATTACCAAAGTAATTTCATCAGCTATCAAAGCCGCAGGATCAAAACTTGGCCAAGTTTGGGTATGCACAGAATTTTTATTCCCCAACAACTGCCATAATTCATCACCAATATGCGGTGCAAAAGGCGCTAACATAATTACCAAAGTTAGAATCCCTTCCGCATAAATTGGCGAATTATGGCAATTAGCATCAGTCAAGGCATTACTTAACTTCATTAATTCCGAAATTGCCGTATTGAATTGATATTCATCTACCACATCTTCCGTAATTGCTTGAATCGCAATATGAATGGCGCGACGCAAATCTTTTTCCGCTTTATTTAACTTATCAACTTCCGCTTTTTGCTGACAAACTCCCGCAGCAGCATAATCTGTCACCAACCGCCAAACGCGATTTAAAAAACGGAATTGTCCCTCAACATCAGCTTCATCCCATTCTAAATCTTTTTCCGGAGGTGCTTTAAATAAAATGAACATTCGCGCCGTATCAATGCCATATTTATTAATCACATCTTCCGGTGCTACACCATTTCCTTTTGATTTAGACATGGTAGCATAGAGACGTTGTAAAGGTTCTCCAGTTTGCGGATCTACAGGATTATTAGCATCAACTAAATTAGAAGGAATCCATTTATCCTTACCACCTTTATTCGGGTTCATGTAAGTTAAACCCTGAACCATTCCCTGAGTTAACAACTTTTGAAATGGTTCATCAAAGTTAAATAACCCTCTATCTCTCAATACCTTAGTGAAGAAACGCGAATACAATAAATGTAAAATTGCGTGTTCAATTCCCCCTACATATTGATCTACAGGCATCCAATCATTTACTTTACCAGAATCAAAAATCTTTTCTTCATTCTTCGCGTCAGGATAACGCAAGAAATACCAAGAAGAATCAATAAAAGTATCCATTGTATCGGTTTCCCGTTTCGCAGGAGTACCGCAAGTTGGACAGGTCACATTTACCCAACTTTCCAATTGTGCTAAAGGTGAACCACCACGGCCACTTAATTCAATATCTTCCGGTAATTGTACAGGTAAATCTTTGTCAGGGACAGGCACAATTCCACATTCAGGACAGTGAATAACAGGGATAGGTGCGCCCCAATAACGTTGTCGAGAAATCAACCAATCTCTGAGGCGATATTGTATTCTTAATTTACCAAAGTTTTGTTTTTCGGCAAATTCGATAATGGCTTTTTTCGCATCTACAGAATTCATGCCATTAAAGTCACCGGAATTAACTAAAATTCCTGCTTCTGTATATGCTGCATCTAAAATGAAAGTGCTTTTTTGTTTCTGTTGAAATTCTTTTTCCAATTCACGTCTAGCTTGAAAGTAGTTAGTTTGTGAATCTGAATTACCAGTTTTCCGCCAAACTTCATAAGCACGTATTTGGATATCTTCTTCATTAAATCCAATTTCAAGTTCACGTTTAGCTTGAAAGTAGTTAGTTTGTGAATCTGAATTACCAGTTTTTTGCCAAATTTCATAAGCACGTATTTGGACATCTTTTTCACTAAAAGATGATTTTAAAATAGATGTTGTGTTGATTTTTTCTTCTGACACAATTACTACTTTAATAGCTAAATTTTGTTCCTTTGCAAATTTGAAATCTCGGACATCATGGGCAGGTACACCCATTACCGCACCTGTACCATATTCATAGAGAACATAATCTGCAATCCATACGGGTACTTTTTCCCCGGTGAAGGGGTTAATAACTTGACCACCTGTGGGAATACCGCGTTTGGGTTTATCTTCCGCAGTTCGTTCTAACTCGCTTTGGTTGCTGACTTCCTTAATAAAGGCTTCCACGGCTGCTTTTTGGTCTGACGTGGTGACAACCTGAGTTAAAGGGTGTTCTGGGGCTAATACGACGTAACTCACACCATAAATTGTATCGGGACGAGTGGTATAAACGCCGATTTTTTCCTCTGCACCAACAATAGGAAATTCTAAATATGCACCTGTGGATTTTCCAATCCAGTTAGCCTGCATTAATTTTACCCGTTCTGGCCAACCTGTGAGTTTATCTAAGTCGTTTAATAATTCTTCGGCGTAGTCGGTAATCTTAAAAAACCATTGACGCAGTAATTTACGTTCTACGATTGCTCCACTGCGCCAAGAATGTCCTTCATTGTCAACTTGTTCGTTTGCTAATACAGTTTGGTCAATGGGGTCCCAATTCACTGCGGCTTCTCTTTGATAAGCTAAACCTGCTTGTAAAAATTGCAGAAAAATCCATTGTGTCCATTTGTAATAATCAGGGGAACAGGTAGCAAGTTCAGTTTCCCAATCTAAGGATAAACCCAGACGTTGTAATTGTTGCCGCATTTGGGCAATATTTTGATATGTCCATTTGGCAGGGGGTACACCTCTATCAATGGCGGCGTTTTCTGCGGGTAGTCCGAAAGCATCCCAACCCATTGGATGTAATACTCGATACCCTTGCATTCGTTTGAGGCGAGCGATTACATCAGTAATTGTATAGTTACGTACATGACCCATGTGTAAGCTGCCGGATGGGTAAGGGAACATGGAAAGCGCGTAGAATTTTGGCTTGTTTTGATCTTGAGGTGTTTTGTCTAAGCCAAGTTCTAACCATGTTTTTTGCCATTTTTCCTCAATTGCGGCTGGTTGGTATGACGGTTTTTGGGGGGACTCCACAACTAAAACTCCTAATGCTTTTACCTAATTTCGCTATTGTGGCATAATCTAGATATTATTTTTTTCTCACGCAGAGGCGCAGAGAGACAGAGAGGCATTAAGAGTGTGGTACAAATACATGGAAACTGCTGTAATTATGAAACTTTCAACTTTGCTAGAATTTCCAAACGTTTGAGATAACTTTGCATATTTTCAGAGTTTTCTGTTGGTACACAACCATCATTGTAGAGATAAATTTGATCTGTGTCAGGATCACCTTTCCAAGAAAGCTTTGCTGCTGTTGCTGGACTTAAACCCTTCAAATTAACACACACAGGATAGTCTTCATAATTGATAAATTCTGTTATTGTCAACCCAACTGGTTTATACCTTCTATTTAGAATCGTATAGCGTCCATCAGGTTGTTTTTGAAGGCAATATGGAAGGAATACTGCGCTGAAATCTCCAAGTGACATAGGCTTCTAACTCCATTTATATTGAATAATATTGACTCTTCAGTACCTCACCTAAAATTATTATTACTCATCATGACTAAATTAATCAAAAGTCCTCTCAGGTATCCTGGTGGAAAATCCAGACTTGTTAAGTATATATTACCCCAAATTCCTCTGGATGTAAGTGAATTTAGAGAACCTTTTATTGGTGGTGGTTCTGTTTTTTTAGCAGTTAAAAGTCTCTTTGATAAACGTATCCATAAATATTGGATTAATGATCTTTATTTTGATTTATACTCATTCTGGAAATATGCTAAAGATGATATTACTAATTTAGTCTTAAAAATCGAACAATTTAAAGAAAATTCCCAGGATGGTAGAGAATTATATAATTATCTCAAAAAGCTCGATAATTTTGATAATGATTTTGATATAGCTGTGCGATTTTTTATTATGAATCGCATCACTTTTTCAGGTGTTATGGATTCAGGTGGATATTCTCAACAAGCTTTTGAAAAAAGATTTACACCATCTTCTATTACCAGATTACAAAATATCAGTCAGTGTTTATCAGATGTAAAAATTACCTGTGGTGATTATGAAAGACTTTTAATGACTGAAGGAAATAATGTATTTATATTTCTTGATCCTCCTTATTATCAACCCACAAAATCTAAACTCTATGGTGTTAAAGGTAATTTACATACCAGTTTTGATCATCAAAGATTTGCTGAATGTTTAAAAAAATGTCCTCACCAATGGTTACTCACTTATGATGATTGTCCAGAAATTAGAGATTTATTTGATTTTGCCCAAATCACAGAATTTGAGTTACAGTATGGCATGAACAATTATAAACAAGAAAAAGCCAAAAAAGGTAAAGAGTTATTTATTAATAATTACTCAATATTGTGATTGAGGAATAATCATGTTCAAGGTTTTTGTTTACGGTACTCTTAAACCAGGTGAAGCTAATTATCAAAAATACTTTGCTGGTAAAGTAATAGAAGCACAAAAAGCGAACTGACAAGTCAGCGCTTACGCTATCGCAAATGGTAAACTTTATGCTTTACCAATGGGCTATCCAGCCATGACTCCAGGGGATGGTAAAGTTAACGGTTATTTACTGTCTTTTGCTGACTCCACGCTTTTAAAAGCATTAGATGATTTAGAAGATTACCAACCAAATAAACCAACATCAAAAAACCTCTATAATCGCCATTACATAGAGGTTTATGAGCTAACTGGCTCATCTTTAGGTTGGGCTTGGGTGTATTTGATGACATCAGAAAAAATTTACCAGCTAGGCGGCATACTGCTTGATGGCTGGTGGAGTGGTTGCAGTTTACCGGCTAATTAGTTGAGATTATCAACTGGATTTTCGGTAGGAGCTATTGCTGTTTTCGGAATTTCAATGACTGGGTTATTTAAAGCCACCATTAAAGGTGACTCTGCGACTATTGGCTGTGTAGCCTGTGGTGTTAATTCTGTAGCTGGTTGCGTTTGCGCCATTTCTAGCATTCTGGATGAGTTACCAGGGAATAAACCAGAAATTGCCCCCAGAATGCAAGCTGCTACAGCCGCACCTCCAAACATCCAACTTAACTGGTAACGGCGGTTAACACGCGCCAATACTTGCTCAACAGTGGTTACTGATGACTGATTACCTGCGGGAACAGGTATATTATGTAAACCTTTTCTCAGATTTAATAATCTCTTATACAAACATTTAATAGAGGCATCTGTTGATAGCCATTCTTCGACTTGCCTGCGCTCAGTAGCTGTGACTTCTCCATCTAGATAAGCACTTAATAACTCGAAACAATCACGCTTCTCCATATTCTTAGTACCTGTTGATTCATTTTTGCTTCTCAATGGCAGAAAATATATATTTTCGTTGACAGTCCTTAATATTTCTTAAAATCTGCCATAGAATTGAGGAAAGATGATGTAGATTATGTATCTAGATAGCTTTGCAACTGAGTTTGTAATCTCGATCTGGCTCTAGCTATTCTAGACTTCACAGTTCCCAGGGAAACTCCGGTGATTTCGGCAATTTCTTCATAAGCCATACCTTCAATTTCCCGAAGGACAATAGTAGTCCGAAAAACCTCTGGTAAATCCGCAATCGCTTCTCGTAACTGCTCATAAAATTCTCTCGTCGTCAGTTCCTCCTCTGGACTTGGCGTATCACCGGCAATTTCCCAATCCATTTCACCGTCATCTAACGTTCGCGGAGCATCCAGTGATAGGGGACTGGCTACCCGTTTGCGTTTACGTAATTCATCATAAAACAAATTAGTGGCAATACGACTTAACCAACCCCGGAACTTAGCAGGTTCTTGTAATCGGTTAATATTTCTATACACACGAATCCACACTTCCTGAGCTAAATCGGCTCTGTCAGACCAATCAGGAGCTAAATGATATAAAACTCGATCAACTTGAGTTTGATAGCGACGCAACAGTTCTGCAAACGCAGCCCGGTCTGGACGCAATCCAACTTGACAGCGCAAAATAAGATCGTGGTTTGAGATTTTGTCAACTTGCACCGATGCTGCTGGGTAGGTGGCATCAACTGTTGACCAAGATACACTAATGGATTGACTCATAGATCGGACTAGCTTTAAATCACTCCCCTCTATTAGACTAGATCATTGATCAAAAGTTCCTCAGTAAGGTGACGGATTTCTAATCGGAACACGGAAATATAGATAGAAAGGAGTTTTCAGAGTTTTAGTAACTTTAGTACAGGTATGGGAAAGTAAGGCAAAAAGAAGACACGGATCAAGTTTTGGCTAAGTTAGGAATAGTGATCAGATTAACAAGTGTCCACTAATACTTGACTGGTAATGGGTAATGGATAATTAGTAATGGGTAATGGATAATTAGTAAAATTCTCATTATTTACCAGTTTCCATTCTTCAATATATATATATGTCAGGGATAACTCATAGGCGATAGCAATGGCAAGAAATGAATCTGTAGCGAGTATGGTCATGTTTCTCTGTTTTGGTACAGCAATTTTATCTCTGGCTGTCCACTTGCATACTATGAAAACAACAGAGCAATTAAATCAGTCTGCATCCACAGAGGTTTATCCGCAAGATTCACCAGTGGAAATTGGGAATAGTGCAATTGCTGCTTCTGTACCTACTTCCCCCCCCAAATCTGCTGTCATGAACTTCGATTCTCCCCGAAAAACACAGAAGTCAGGTCTGGCTAGTATTACAGATACAGTTAATAATACAAAACTGCCAGTAGGAGCATCAGAGACAACGCAAGTGGTGGTGAATTTAAGCGATCGCCGTGTCTATGTTTCTCGATATGATGAAGTAATAGCTAGTTACCCAATCGCTATCGGTAAAAAGGGTTGGGAAACACCAATCGGTAATTTTAAAATCATGCACAAAGAACTCCATCCCATCTGGCGACATCCTATTACAGGTGCTGTCTTTGAGGGCGGTACTAATAGTCCTTTGGGGGATAGATGGATTGGTTTTTGGTCAGATGGCCGGAATGAAATTGGTTTTCATGGTACACCGAATGTTGACTTAGTAGGCGCGGCTGTTTCTCACGGTTGTCTAAGAATGCGTAATTCTGATGTCCGAATGTTGTATAGCCAAGTAGGTATAGGTACACCTGTATCAGTTCGTGAATGAAAATATTAGGGAATTGGGAGTTGGTAATTGGTGATTGATTTGACTTCAGAAATTAAATATGCGTTATCCACAATCCTTGTAGAGAAGCTCTATGAAACTTCTCTACTAAATTATTTTTTGGAGATGTCTATTGAAACAAGATGGAATATTTATCTTCCCAGTCCCTATGACAATTCTTGTTGCTCTTGTTGCTCAAAATTATGTGCATGGACCTGGAGTAATGTACTAACTTGATCTAATATTTCATTGCCAGTATTCTTATTTAACTTATTTAAGACTTGACGTTCTGGGAAGAACTTAGGTCTATCTAAATACGCGGATATAGCTGCGCTGACTTGTTGGGATATTAAAATATCAAGTTCTGTTTTGGCTCTTTCCCGTTGATATTTTGCGCCTTCTTCTGTAGTTGCATACAGAGGTGGCAGGCGATTAAGAGCGTAAGCAGCTATATCTCCCGTATCTAAAGAGCTTTCGCTAGTAGCTCCAATTGTTGATAAGTTAGCAATTACCTCACTTAGTACCAATTCTTCCATAACATTAATAAACTGTTTGCGAGGTACTGCTACGACAACACCAGTCAATAATGCACCCATGAGTTGATCTAAGGCCATGTATTCTTCAATGGACAGTTCTGAAGCATTATCGCAAATGCGCCCAACCTCTGCTTCCATTGCTGGTGTCAAGTGACCATCCTGAAGAGCTTGTTCTACTATTTTTGCAATACTCATAAAACCTCCTGGGTAGTGTGGAAAGATAAAAGTATGTGTTTCTGGATAGAAACATAAAATTTCAGATAGCCAAGTTAAATAGGGATGCTATCAATCACCCAAAATACAATAGCAGAATCAGTACAGATTATGGCTAAACAAGGGGCTAAAGCCCCCTCTAACTGTGTTATTGAATTAATTAGTCTGCCGGCTTGTACTATTTATATACAGGTATTTTGGGTGCAAGCCGCAACAAAGTTAGAAACTTAATCAATTTTCTTGGATATCCAAGGTAATGGATTCACAGATTGTCCGTTCACATATAAGCCCCAGTGTAAGTGGGGTCCAGTAGCTGCACCGGTTGAACCGACTGCACCAATTTTTTGCCCTGCTTTCACAAAATCACCTTCTTTGACATTAATCCGACTGAGGTGCATGAAAATACTGACTACTCCTTGACCGTGATCAACGCCTACTACGTTACCATGAACCCGGAAGCCTTGGGATACTGTACCAACTAAAGCAACTCTTCCCGCTGCTGGGGTAACAACAGATGAACCCTCTGCTCCTGCGTAGTCCTGTCCACGATGGTAGTAGTCCTTGGCAAATTCGCCATTGTAGTAGCGACGGACACCATACTTAGTAGAGGTTCGCCCAGCATTGGGGGTGAGAAAAGCACCATGCCAATATTTTTCTGGTGTTTGTAGGGCTTTCAATTCTGCTACTCGCTTGAGTTCATACGCTGTTGCGTCAACTCCAGCTTTTCCCGGTGGTAAGGTAATGCGTTGGACGGGAAATTTGCGATCGCGTACTTGGATGGATAAGTTTTGTTCCTGTCCATCTCCCGAAACTCTAATTGTTCTCACTCCAGCTTTTTCTAACGGAGTTGTGGGAATGAAAGAACGGTATTGACGAGGTGAAATTTCAAAGGCTGGATATGTTTTTTCCCCAACTGTTACTGTGGGATTACTGGTTTTTTCCTGAGCATTTGCTTCAATTACTACCGAAATTGTATCTCCCAATTGAGGATTGTTAGGTATTACCTGCACTTCTAAAGCTTTTGCGGGTAAGCCTAAAGCAATGGGGACAACGGCCATTATGCCTATAAATATTTTAATTTTGGCATGGTTGATGATACCAACACCTCGCAACTTATGCTGTGGATTAATAGCGTCAGTCATGGTAGTCATAGGCATAAACAAATCTTTTGCTGCTGTTAATCAATAGACTAATTCATAGTAGTTCGTGTTTCCGATCCAATTGAAAAAATTTCTCCTGTGTGCTGTGCCAGTAGATAAAAATGGTAAAATCACATATCAGCAAAGGTAAGTAATTTTTAGCTTTTTGCCTACTGTTAATTAACCCTATTCTAAGAGGGTGTTTGAAAAGTCTAAATTCATACTAGCCCTGGCGATTAGAAAGATGCCTTCGGCTCCCGTAAGGGATACGCGGCTACACAGACAAAACCCACCTATTCCTTCGGTCCCGTAAGGGATACGTGGGTTAAAAAGCTTAATTTTTCGCTAGTCCACGCAGGTGGACTTGGTTTGTGTAGTAGCGTTCGCCCTTGGCGTGGCGAAGCCATATTATATTCGCCCAAAACTTTTAAAACATCCTCTAAGATAGAAGCTCGATTTTAATCACCACTCATTAGGAGATACCCTTGGTAAATACCTCAATTAAAACCACAAAATCACAAGAAATCTTTGCTGCGGCTCAACACCTCATGCCCGGAGGAGTGAGTTCTCCTGTTCGCGCTTTTAAATCCGTAGGTGGACAACCCATAGTATTTGATCGTGTTAATGGCGCACATATTTGGGATGTAGACGGTAACAAATATATTGACTATGTTGGTACTTGGGGGCCAGCTATTTGTGGTCATGCTCATCCAGAAGTAATTTCCGCACTGCACACAGCCCTAGATAAAGGGACTAGTTTTGGCGCGCCCTGCGTACTGGAAAACGTTTTAGCCGAAATGGTCATTGATGCTGTTCCTAGCGTCGAAATGGTGAGATTTGTCAATTCTGGAACAGAAGCTTGTATGGCGGTATTACGCCTGATGCGAGCTTTTACAAATCGAGAAAAAGTCATTAAATTTGAAGGCTGCTATCACGGACACGCTGATATGTTCTTGGTAAAAGCTGGTTCTGGTGTTGCTACCCTCGGTTTACCGGACTCACCAGGAGTACCCAAAGCAGTCACAGCCAGCACTTTAACCGCACCTTTCAATGATTTGGAAGCCGTAAAAGCCCTATTTGAAGAAAATCCCCAGGAAATCGCCGGTGTCATTCTCGAACCCGTAGTTGGTAACGCTGGTTTTATCACCCCTGATGTCGGTTTCTTAGAAGGACTACGAGAACTTACCCAAGAGCATGGCGCATTATTAGTATTTGATGAAGTTATGACAGGCTTCCGCATTGCTTACGGTGGCGCACAAGCAAAATTCGGTATTACCCCTGACTTAACCACCCTGGGTAAAGTTATTGGTGGTGGTTTACCTGTAGGCGCTTATGGAGGTCGCAGCGAGATCATGTCAATGGTTGCTCCTGCTGGTCCAGTTTATCAAGCAGGGACTTTATCCGGTAATCCTTTAGCCATGACAGCCGGGATTAAAACCCTAGAACTACTCAGCAAACCTGGTACTTATGAGTATTTAGAACAGATTACTAAACAGTTAGCTGATGGATTGCTAAAAATCTGCTCAGATACGGGTCATGCTGCTTGCGGTGGTAATATCAGTGCCATGTTTGGGCTATTCTTCACCCCAGGACCTGTTCATAACTATGAAGATGCCAAAAAGGCTGATACAGCTAAATTTGGTCGTTTCCATCGCGGAATGTTGGAGCATGGTATTTACCTAGCACCATCTCAATTTGAAGCTGGGTTTACTTCTTTAGCACACACTCAAGAAGATATTGAACAGACTTTAGCTGCTGCCAAAGATGTGCTGTCTAGTCTATAAATAGCTAGGGGTGTGGGGGTGTAGGAGTGTGGGGGGAGAAATGTCCTTCTTCTTCTTTCTCCTTTCTTCTTTCTTCTTTCTGACTCGGTGACTCCTGACTCCTACTATAGGTATATATTTGCAGTTTAAAAATACCGATAAATACTTACACTATCTTCGGTATTTTTGTATTACTTTAGTGGGATAATATATAAAAATAACAATTTTTATTTTATATGGAGCTAAATATTGTCAATACTTAATTTAATGACTACTAGTTCTATAGGAATCATAAATGATATTTGATAGCTTGCGTGGCGTAGCCATAAAATTTTAAGTAGTGTAGGGTGGGCAATGACCACCCTACGTACATTTCAAAAACCAAATATTAGTCCTATAGTAATATCAGTATAACTTTAGGAAATTTTTAACAAAGTTCCCGCATAAATAACCTAGCAGAAATTTGGATTTGCTCTTAATAATGTAATCAGAGCATAATTATCCCCGTTATTCATCGTGCAGCGAGTTAACAGTGCATGAGCTACTGCGTAAATCCCACCTGTTCCAATCCCAAAAATTCAGCTTCTAGCCAAAAGTGTCAGGCTTGTGGCTCACAATTACTGTTGCGCGATCGCTTTCGGGTGATAAAACCAATCGGTCAAGGTGGTTTTGGCGCAACATTTTTAGCGATAGAGGAAAACTTACCAGGAAAACCGCCTTGTGTAATTAAACAATTACGTCCATCAGGTACAACCCCGTACATATTGCAGATGGCACGGGACTTGTTTGCAAGAGAAGCGGAAACACTAGGTAAGATTGGCAATCATCCACAAATACCCAGGCTATTGGATTATTTTGAGGATCATGAGCAATTCTACTTAGTTCAAGAATATGTTAGCGGTTTTACCCTCCAACAAGAGGTAAAAAAAGACGGGGTTTATAGTGAAGCAGGAGTCAGGCAGTTTTTAAGTGAAATTATGCCATTACTGCAATATATCCATGAGCAACAAGTAATTCACCGGGATATTAAGCCTGCTAACTTAATCCGGCGCTCTCAAGATACCAGATTGGTATTAATTGATTTTGGTGCTGTTAAAAACCAAGTCAACCAAGTTGCAGCCAGTCAATCGGGACAAACTGCTTTAACAGCTTATGCAATTGGTACTCCTGGTTTTGCACCGCCAGAACAAATGGCTATGCGTCCGGTTTATGGCAGCGATATCTACGCAGTGGGAGTAACTTGTGTTTATTTGCTAACTGCCAAAATTCCCAAGGATTTAGAATACAATCCCACTACAGGTGACATGATGTGGGAGCATCTGGTAAACATTAGTGAGCATTTGACAAAGGTATTGAAAAAAATGTTAGAGGTATCAGTACGCAACCGCTATCAGTTAGCACAGGACGTACTCAGAGCCTTGGACATGGAACCATATTTAGATAGTTTAGCCCAAGGTTTACTATCTAAACCTTCGGTCGGGCAGCCAGAAAAAACACAGCACAATCGAGATTTTGGGATTGATTCCATTCATTCTACCCGTGATAAAAATGATGGTGTATCTAAGATAGCTGCATCTATTCGAGCGAGAAGGGATAAGACATCAGGAGGAAATGAATGGAAACCTGGAAGAACCCAAAGTGGAGAATCTATACCTAAATCACCTTCTGGAGACGTAAATAATAGTAATGGTTCGTCACCTGCACGAAAATTAGATTCCCAAAGTCTACTAGCAGCATATCAGAAAGGAAGACGGGATTTTGCTTCTTATAATCTCATGCGGTTGAGTTTACCTGGTGCTGACTTATCAGGAACTAATTTCCATGCTGCTCAATTTTATAAAGCCAATCTTCAAGGAACTAATCTTCACAATAGTGATTTTGGGAGAGCGAACTTGCAAGAAGCCAATCTTAAAGATGCAGATTTAAGCAAAGCTTATTTTAGTAATGCGGATTTAGAAGGAGCAGACCTTAGAGGCGCAAACCTCAGCCAAGCTTATCTCAGTCAGACAAATCTTCGGGGAGCTAATTTGTCTGGTGCTAATCTGACTGGTGCTAAGGTGACTGATGAACAATTGGCTTTAGCTAAGACTAATTGGCTAACTGTGCGTCCTAATGGGAAACGGGGTCTGTTTTAATTGACACTCTCAGGGCTTTAGCCACTGAGATTCTTGGTTCAATGAGTCCACTTAACTTAAACCCCTTGCGGTATTTAAGCCAGAGGTGGTTCTCTCCCCAAGCGTTAACTTCCCCTCTACCCGAAGGTAGTTGCATTACTGCAAAATTTGATTGAGTTTAAATTCTGTGTCGTCTAGCTCCCATGAAGATTTTACCTATTCGGAGGGTAGTCGCTAGAACTATGGAATAGAACCCCATATCTTCAATTGTCAAGGTACAGATTACCGTCAGGTAGTTAGGTTTTTAGACAGGTTGATTACCGTTCCTGTTGTGAACAGTATAACACTATAGAACGCAAAAGATAAATTCTCTTATCTTTTTAACCCACCTTTGCTAAAAAGAAACTCTATGCGGTTAAAACCGCACGAGTCGCTTATATCTCAGGGCTAAAGCCACTGAGCTTTACGCTTACCGGATATTCCTGTAAGCACACTCGGAATTTGCTGTTCTTGAAAAAGCCCTGAAACTATATCCTGGGCTGCAATTCTGGCTGTAATTATAGAATAAGATGTCCAGAATAATTGACCGCAGATAAACGCAGATAAGGACGGATGAATTAATGGATTTTATAATTCTGTGCAGCCTCACATAAAATTGGTATTAGGCAATATTTGTTACTTTATTGGCAATTATAGCAGGAGTCAGGAGTAAAACCCTGTTATAGTCGGCGTTTCATTATCAATTGATGTCCTAATCACCTTGTCCGTTGCTATAAATAAATTAAAGCATAAATCCCTGCGTCTTGACACTCTCCAGTTTCAAGACGCAGGGATTATTGGTTCATCAAGTAAATATTTAAACTCTGCTGTAATGCTATGGCTGGGCTGAATTAAGGGTGATTTTAAATGAAATCATTTTGTCTAAAATATACTAATTTTACTAAAAATGTCATCTGCTAACCATCTGACTTTCTATTTTGGCATATCATCTCTAAATGTTCAGTTCCGGCAAAAATCTGAAATTGATTTGTAATTTTTACGGCAATAAATTGACTAAACTAAACCGTTTTGTCTAGATATACATTTTTAGGTTTTCCAGGATTTCGTTTTCTACCTCATATTTTTCATTAACTAATTTTGAAACAGCACTGAAAAGGTATGCGGTTGTGCAAAACCACAAGCTACAAAGTTCATTATCTTCTCAGTCTATTCTCCGATTAGCTATAGCTATTGCTGTGCTGGCATCTTTATCTGTGGCTAGTATTAGTATTTTTATGGTACTAAAGTTTCGGGATGTAGATAATCAGAAACCAGCAAATTCTCAAGCAGTAATGCCAGAGATTAAAACAGTTACAGCTTTAGGCAGAATTGCACCGCAGGGAGAAGTGATTAAAGTATCAGCGGCTATATCTGGAGAAGGCAGTCGAGTCGAAAAGATATTAGTCAAAGAGGGAGATATGGTAAAAGTAGGACAGGTAATTGCTATTTTAGATAATAGCGATCGCTTGCAAGCAGAATTAACAGAAGCGAAAGCAGAAGTTAAGGTGATTCAATCAAAAATAGCCCAAATTCAAGCAGGTGCTAAACGTGGAGAAATTACCGCTCAAACAGCTATAATTGACAGATTAGCGGCAGAAAGTCAAGGTGATATTGATACTCAAAAAGCAACTTTAGAAAAATTGCAAGCTGAATTACTGAATGCTGAAGCTGAAAATACCCGTTATCAGGAATTATATATAGAAGGGGCTATTTCCGCTTCTCAAAGAGATAGTAAAAGCTTGAATGTAGAAACTGCTAAAAAAAGTCTTCAAGCTGCAAATTCACAGTTAAAAAAACTGCAATTAGCTAGTCAGCAAAGACTCAAAGAAGCCTCAGCTACATTAAATCAGATTTCTGAAGTCAGAAAAGTAGATGTAGAAGCTGCAATAGCTGAATTAAATCGTGCGGAAGTATTGGTAAAAAAAGCCAATATTAATCTTCAACAAGCTTATGTAAAATCTCCCCAAAATGGACAAGTATTTGAAATCCATACTCACCCAGGAGAATTGATTACTAATAATGGCATTGCTGACATTGGTAAAACTAGTCAGATGTATGTAGTTGCGGAAGTTTATGAAAGTGATATTACTAAAATTCTTCAAGGAAAACAGGTGCGGATAGTTGGTGATGTTTTCCCTGGAGAATTACAAGGAAAAGTAGAAAGGATAGGTTTACAGGTACAAAAGCAAAATCTTACCAATACAGATCCTTCTAGCAATATTGATAACAGAATAGTCAAAGTTCATATCCGATTAAATAAAGCTTCTAGTCAGCAAGCAGCTAAATTTACCAATATGCAAGTTAAGGCAATTATTAGTCTTTAGTCAGTTGTTAGTTGTCAGTTGTCGGTTGTTAGTTGTTCGTTGTTAGTTGTCAATTATCATTTCTATGATTCGTATTTTTAAAGAATTGCGACGACGCACTCCTTTGGGTTGGTTACAACTTACTCATGAAAAAAGTCGTTTATTCGTAGCAGTATCGGGCATTGCTTTTGCTGATGTTCTCATGTTTATGCAGTCAGGTTTTCAAACTGCTTTATATGATAGTAATACTAGATTACATCGGAGTTTACAAGCTGATATTATTCTCATTAGTCCCCAAGCTCGTAGTTTACAAAGTATGTCTATTTTTTCCCGCAGACGACTTTACCAAGCAATGGATGTACCGGGGGTAAAATCGGCTGAAGCCATGTATTGTAATCATATTATTTGGAAGAATCCCCAAACACGCTTAGAAACAGGAGTTTTAATTATTGGCGTAAATCCAGATCAACCAGCTTTTGATTTACCAGAAATTAATCAACAATTACAGAAGATTAAATTACCAAATACGGTTTTATTTGATCGGGCAGCCAGAGGAGAATATCAACAAGCAATAAAGCAAATTCAAGAAGGTAAAACTGTCACAACTGAAATTAATGGGAATACAATTACTATCGGTGGTTTATTTAAACTTGGTGCTTCTTTTGCGGCTGACGGTAGTTTAATTACCAGTGTCAATAATTTTTCGCAAATATTTGGTAGACAACCTACAAGCAGCGTGAGTATCGGTTTAGTTAAAATCAAACCAGGTTATCAAACCGACCAAGTTGTTACCCAATTAAAGGCTTATTTGAAAGATGATGTTAAGGTTCTCACCCATGATGAATTTATTGAATTTGAAAATAACTTTTGGAGTAGTAATTCCCCTATTGGCTTTATTTTCAATCTCGGTGTATCCATGGGATTTGTAGTTGGAGTAATTATTGTTTATCAAGTTCTTTCCACAGATGTTAATGCCCATTTGCGGGAATATGCAACTTTCAAAGCCATAGGATATCGTCATTTTTATTTACTGACTATTATTTTTGAAGAAGCTTTAATTTTAGCGGCTTTGGGATTTTTCCCAGGGGTAGCTGTATCTTTAGGACTTTACCAGCTAACCCGAACAGCGACAAATTTGCCCATGTATATGACGATAATTCGTGGGTTACAAGTCCTATTATTAACTATAATTATGTGTGCTATTTCTGGAGTAATTGCTACTAATAAACTTCAATCTGCCGATCCTGCGGATATGTTTTAAAAGTTTTTAATGTGTAAACAGACCCCTCTGGTAAACCTCTCCCCTGCACCTCTCCCTAACCCTCTCCTAAAAGGAGAGGGAAAAGGAATAACATTTAATACTGGAGAGGCTTTAAAACCCCCCTTCCCTACAAGGGAAGGGGGGTAGGGGGGTTAGGTTTTTAGAGATTATGGGTTTCATATAATACTTTTCAAACAACCTCTAAGAAATCCCTTATTTAATGCTTTGCGCGGCTAGATTTTATTTTATATCATCACTTTAAAGCTTGAGTTTCATCATTAATAAGTGATTATTTGCAACTACAATTACTAATGCAGCGCGGCAAAAATAACTAACCACCTCACCATGATTGAAACCCTATTTAAAGCCTACACACCTCTATTTATCTGGATAGGGTTAGGATTAGCATTATCTCGGTTTACCCCCGATAAATTAGCTAAGTGGCTAGGACAGTTACTATACTGGGTGGGAGTGCCATTACAATTATTAGTATTGGCAAGACATACTAATGCTTCCATTGGTCTGTTAATACCAGAGATAGGAGTGGCAGTAGTGCTACTCAGTCTAACTTTAGCATTATTAACTTGGTGGCTTTGGCAAGGGTTCATGAGTCAGAAAACTAAGCCAGAAGAACAAAGTATAGAAGTGTCAGACTCCTTAAAGCGAGCAAGTTTAGGCAGTTTTATCTTAGCAACAATTTTAGGAAATACAGGTTTTGTGGGACTGACACTTACACAAGTTCTCACCAGCCCAGAAAATACTGATTGGGCAGTATTATTTAGTTTAACAAATAATGTTTTTGGTACTTATGGCATTGCCGTTTTAATTGCTAGTTATTTTGGACAAAAAGATACTGAAAATCATTGGTGGATACAATTCCGAGATATAGCTACTGTTCCCAGCCTATGGGCATTTTTCATTGGTTTAAATACCCAATTTGTAAAATTACCAGTGGAGATTGAATCAGGTTTAGAACAATCTGTTTGGGTAGTAATTGCCTTGGCTTTATTGCTGGTTGGTTTGCGACTAGGAACAATTAAAGAATATAAAAATCTTGATATTGCTATCATTGCCAGTGTGCTTAAAGTTTTTATTGTCCCTTTACTGGTAGGGTTAGGTGCAACTTTTTTTGGTATAAATGGCGAACAGCGGTTAGTATTGGTACTCATGTCAGGAACACCCACAGGGCTTTCCGTACTGATTTTAGCGGAAGTTTATGATTTAGATCGGAACTTGTTAGCCAGCAGTATTGCTTTAACTTTTGTTGGCTTATTTTTAGCACTACCCCTATGGTTGATTTGGTTTGGTTAAAGCAGTTGACTAGTACCGCTTTTTCGGAATTAAAAATTAACAATTAAAAATTCCTGAAAATTTTTAATTGTTGGTTAATTTACGCCGTTGTGTACTAGCCAATGTCTACTACTACAGCGGTTTCCGCTCTTATGAGGTACAAAGTTGAATCATGAAACTCTTGTAGTGCGGGCATCTTACCTGCTAATGGTGTACCTCATAACACCGGGAAGTGCTGTATCACCCATTCCCCAATTCCTGAGCGCGTTCTTTCGAGGCTTTGACGGCTTCGATGATAGCGGAACGAAAACCGGCTTTTTCTAAGGTGCTGACACCGGCAATGGTTGTGCCACCGGGACTGGTAACTCTATCCTTGAGTTCAGCAGGGTGGATTTTTGTTTCTTGTATCAGTGTAGCTGTTCCTAAGACCGTTTGTACAGCTAGTTGTTTAGCGATCGCTCTGGGTAAACCCACAGCCACACCCCCATCAGCTAAAGCTTCAATCATCAAGGCCACATAAGCCGGTCCACTGCCAGATAATCCTGTCACCGCATCCATGAGGCTTTCCGGGACTTCAACTACTTCCCCCACAGCGGCAAAAATCTGCTGTGCTGTTTGTTGGTGATCGGGATGAGTGTAAGCACCTAGAGAAATTGCCGTTACTCCTGCGCCCACTGTGGCGGGGGTGTTAGGCATAGCCCGAATTATGGGGACTTGGGGAAAGGCTGCTTCTAATTGTTTTAAAGTTACACCTGCCAGTATAGAAATGATTAGGGGTGAATGTTCTATGGGGAGGATATCTGCTAATTCCTGAGTTACAGCACTAAATATTTGGGGTTTGATTGCCAACATTACGGCTTCCTTGGCTGCCCCTAACACTAGGCTATTATCTGTGGTTACAACTACCTCATATTTCTGCTCTAAATAGCTGCGGCGTTCAGCTTGGGGTTCACTGACGATGATTTCTGAGCCTTGATAAATACTACTTGTAATAAGGCGGGATAATAGAGCTTCTCCCATTACCCCACCGCCAATTAAGCCAAATTTTATATTCATTTCCATTAGTCACTAGTTAGTGGTCACGCGATTTTGGATTTACGATTTTGGATTTTGGATTGACTCTACCCTAAAATGTAGAAGCTCGAAAATTTTGGATTTGGGATTTACCATTTTTCCGTCCTGAAGGACGGGTTCCTCTACCAAATTTTTTTAATCTAAAATCTAAAATCTAAAATCTAAAATTCCCGGTCAATTATTATAGTTAATCATCCTTGTCAATTAATTGGGGATTTAAAACTATGAACTAATGACTAATTTAGCCTACTGTGCCATCCGTGTTGGTTCATTTCCCCAAGTAGGAGTGGCTGCTGTAGCTGCGGGACGGGCGGGACGGGCTGCTGGTTGGGGTACTTCATGGATTAAGCCGCCTTGGGTGCTAACTTGCACGCAACTGGGGGTAAACAAGAAGATACTTTCACCAATTCGTTCTTGATGTCCGTCTAAGGCATAAGTACCACCGGCAACAAAGTCAACTGCGCGTTGAGCTTGGTCGGGGTCCATGATTGTCAAGTTTAATACTACTGATTTGCGTTCGCGCAAGGCTTGAATTGCCTGGGGCATTTCTTCAAATGTGCGAGGCTCAAGGACTAGAACTTCAGAGATTCCATTAATTGCGCCTGGCATACCAATAACGTTACTCATAGGTTTGGATACTGTTGCAGCTACTTCTTCTGTAGTTGTGGGTGGATTTTCCCGCCAACGGCGATTGGGAGGAGTAGTTTCCGGTGGGGCTGGTTGGGGATTTTCTTGTTGATAGACACTCTGATAACTACTAGCTGGATCAGCTTCTTCTTCGTAGTATTCGTATTCTACCTGCTCATTCAACCCTACAAAATCTCTGAGTTTAGAAAATATATTGCTCATGTTGTACGCTCCCGGATTAAAATTCCCCTAATTTTCCTGGCTATAAGTGACATTAAAGTTCCTTCTAGGCAGTAGTCGTAACTATAGTAGATGTTTGACGTAGCAATTGTACTACTGATTTTAGTCTTTAGTACAAATCCTCAATTATCAACAGATATTGATGTTAACGCCTGCACATTAACGAATCTGTAACAATGAGTTAAGATTATAGCCTAATGATCCTTAAAAATAAAGATGCTATTAAAGCTTTTCAAATTCAGGATTACTGATAAGCGTATTATATTTTTTGACAATTATCAATAGTGGGAAATATAAGTTCTCAAATCATTGTCAATCATGCTGTCCATGATCACAGCTACAGTCATAACTAAGCGCGTTGACCAAACAAAATTGTACCTAATCTTACCATTGTTGCTCCTGCTTGCACTGCCAATTGGTAATCCCCAGACATACCCATTGATAACTGCTGCATTGTAATATTTTGCCAGTTTTGTGCTTGGATGGTTTGCGTTAATTCGTATGTACTATTAAACACGGTCAATATTTCTGCATCCGCCAACCCTTGCGGTGGAATTGTCATCAAACCTTGAATTTGTAAATTTTGACATTGATTGAGTGCTGCCAAGTCAGCAAATAATTCTGGCAGCATCCAACCAGATTTATTTGTATCGGGGAGAATTTTGACTTGTAAGCATACCTTTGGAGTCACACCAAGTTCTGCCGCTAGAGTATTTAAGCGTTGAGCCAACGGCAAGTTATCAACGGAGTGAATCCATGAAAATAGTTCTAAGGCTTTTCTGGCCTTATTAGTTTGGAGATGTCCAATCAAGTGCCAGGTAATATCCGGTAAATCTTGTAACTCGGCTTGTTTACTGGCAGCTTCTTGGATGCGACTTTCGGCAAAATCACGAACTCCTGCGGTGTATGCTTCCCGCATTAGTTCAGTAGATACTCTTTTTGTAACAGCAATTAACCTCACTGTAGATGGGAGTGAGGCGCGAATGTTAGCAATCTGTTCGCTAATTGAACTACTCATTGGAAGGTACGTTGGAAAACACTTTGAAGTTGATCGTACTCCTGAGAGTTACCACTACGGCGCAAAGTCCGTAAGCGATTTTCCAGCATCATTCTGGCTTCAGTGCGGCCAATCGGCTGAAATTTCAGAACTTTTAGTTCATTTGTTACCAGAAAAAATAAGCGTTGGGCATAGAGTGTGGTAAACAGATCCTGGTTCTCATCAACCATACAGATCCTATAGAGTAAACCCCAAGTTGGATGATTTATGTAAGTTTCTGAGTTTTCTGGATTCATTTCCTAGTCAAGGTGGGGAGTATATATAGCCGGGAACGGGGAACGGGCTGAAAAGTCATGAAGGCAAATCAGTTTGATCATAACTGGATGTTTTCATGGAACTGACAACCGCTATAGCTTGTTCTGCAATTCACTAACATTCAGAGGATAGTATATCCCTTCCGCCAACTTTTTCGTTGACAGTGCGAAACTAACAATCATCCTGACGGTTTTTCATGCAAAACAACGCCCTTTTAAGTCTGTGATGTTGCACAGGCTTCTTTCCATCCTGCCACAATTCTCTGCCAACGGCGCAAAGATGGACATTTATCCAGCCGGCATATAGTAGGAGTCAGGATGAAGAAAGGAAATTTTTCCCCTGCACCCCTAACCCTGCCTGTTAATGATTCTTAAGAGAAGGAAAATTCTTACCACCTAGTTCAATTTGTCCAGTTAAGCACCCAGCTTTGAGCCTAGTTACTAAATACTCTAAATCATTGGCAATAAAATTTGTCCCATGATCTGGTTCTACTAAGCTAATTAAATTGACATCTTTTATTATTTGATCACCTAAATCAGCAATTCCTAGAAAATTGAAAACCCCTGATTCATAAGTTCCACAAGGTACAGAAGGATTATTCATCCCCACACAATATTCATTGTCTTGAAACCAATCAAAATCAGGATAGCCATGAAAGTGAACTATGGGCGCACCATTTTTAATTAATTCTGGTGTATATAAAGCCGCAGCTAAACTAATAGCTAACATGACATAGATATCATAAGATGGTTTGATATCTGCCTTTTTTGCATTACTTCCTAATGGTAATTGCAGATGCAATTTATCTTGTAATCCAATGCGAAGAATATCATTATCAATATTTAGATCGGTTTTATTCGCACCAGAACGAGAACTAACTAGCCAAATATCAGGTATTTGCTTAAATTGATTTTCGCCATTTATATCTAGTTTGATATAACGTCTACCTTGTTCATTTTGCCGAAGTTCATAACTACTAAATCCGACTACAGGTAATAAATTTTTCCATTCATCAATAGTAATTTCCGGTTTACCGACATAATGGGGAGGTTCAGCATAAGCCACAAAACCATAAGATACTCCTGTTCTGCCATTAACAATGACATCCACAATATCTCTATGGGATTTTCTTTTAATAACTTCGTCTAATTTAAACCCAGCGGGAAATAAACCTGTAGATGCTAATTCTTGCCCTAGTTTTACTAATTTATCCGCATAGTTTGATAGATGAGGATTATATTCTCCTAGTTCAAAACGATTAATTAATAGTGGAGTAATCGGGACAAATACTTTAGGAACAAGTGATTTTAAGGCAAAATCCTCAATTTCATCGGGAGCAAATTTAGAATCAGAAAGATTCATATTCAAAATCGAAAATTTTTCATTAGATATACCAATGACAATTTCCGAGAAAGTTTTAACTAGTGTATTTATGCCAATGCGAATTTTTTCTGTATAGGGTGTGAGCGGGCTAACAAATTCATTGTCTATATCCGTGAGAATTACTACTTGTGTGTTTGTAGGATCTTCAACATATTTAGCCGCATGATCTTCAGCCCAACTACTCAATTTGGCAATTTGGATAACGGACATTTGTTGTTTTTCTTTCAGCCATGAATAAGATAACTTATACCAAGCTTCAGCCACAAATATTCCTAATTTTCTTAACCATGAATTTGGTCTTTCTACATCTATAACAGCATCAATATCTGCTCTAACTCCCTGCATTTTCAAGGATTTATGCCAGTTAATAATGGGAATTTTAATGGTATGTTTTAATTCTGTTGTGGCTTCTTTCCAGGGAATTACTTTCACACCATGCTTTTGAAGACAGAATATTAATTTTTGCCGAAATCTAATAATAACTGGATTATGATAATTATCAGGTAAAGGTCTAAAAGTAACTTTCAAGTTTTCCGCCATGAATTTAGGGTTAATAATTGGGGGTTGATATCCTGTGGGTGATTCCCCAGAAAAGCCACCAATTAATTTACCAATAGTCTGTAAACTAATGCCCTGAATTAAAGGTTCATGAGCATAGTTATCAGTAACATTCATTTCCTGGATTAGTGCTAAAATATCTGCTTTATGTGTAGATATTTCTAATTGTATTTCTGGAGTAATTACCCCTTTGGGAGAACGAATATTAAGTTTGCTATTTTCTGCCCAAAATAGTACACCTTGTTGAGTGAGTTTTGCTAAAATTTCTGCTGCGCTCATAATAAAATCTCCCGCATTTAAAAATAAGAACTTAGGAAAGAGGACACCTGGCTGAATTAGGCTATCCTAATCTAGCGAAGTGTCCCAATAATCAAGGAGGAAAAACTGAATTGTCAGTAATTAAACAGAATTTGTAGAGGTTATAGCTGGATAATTTCTGACTGGGAATTTTCTAATTCTTCAGATAATCTGAGAGAAAGTTCTTCAATGGTAGGATAATACCAAAGATGGATAAGTGATAATTTAAATCCTAAAAACTTTTCGGCTTTACTAGCGATAATTATGGTTTGTGCTGAGTCTAAACCGTAACTATCTAAAGGTTCACGAATATTGATTTCTTCTGGGTTAACTCCCAGTAAGGAGGAAATTTCGGAAACTAACCAAGCTTGAATTTTAGTGGCGTTATCTTGGTTATCAGGTAGGGAATTAGAGAGATAATTATTCATTTATGTGCCTCCTGGTATTAAGTAATGAGATGAATTTTTGATGATACAATCAAGGCAATTATCAACAAGTTTTTCCATGGTTTGCCGATTAATTGAAGGTTGAGAAAAGACAAAGTTTAGGGTCATTTTTTCCTGGAAAGTAGTAGCGTTAACAATAAACATTCCTGCATATAAAGCATGAGAACCAGCAAAACTGATTTCTTCTAGTTCTAATTCACCATAAGTGTGGGGAATATTGACTTTACCAACATTAGAAACTGAGACTGTAGGAGATACTTGATTGGGGAATAACAAAGAAAAATTTATGAGGTGTTTAGCTAGAAATATCATTTGAAAAATCTCTCCTTTGTTAATTTTTTTATTTAAGTTATGCTTTATTTTTCGTGCTAATTCCCAAAAAGGCATATTATTTGTGACTCGATAAAATTCCATTAAGGACGTTGCTAGAACTGTCATATTTTCTTCGCTAATTGTAGGTTTTAAGCGTCTTCTTAAATCAAGATATGATAAACAACTCACTTTAATATTATTTTCATGACTTTGAATAACTGTTCTGCATACTGTTAACATTAATGCTGCACATAAGGCACTTTGTACGGTAGTATTTTCTTGTCTGCATTGCTGAATAAAATCTTGTGTTAATGCTTGGTTAAGTTGTCTATGAATAATTTCGGAACGTCTTTGAGAAATAGGAATATACTTTTCTACTTTCAATGCTTTTGGCTGATTCCAATATTTTTTAAATGCAATATTTAATAACAAAGAAATTCTACCTAGCTTTCCTTTAAAACTATTTGTCCAAGCTGGTAATAGTTTTTCAACGGGTGGCAGAGTTTCTAGCGTAGTAACGGATTCAATAGACTTACCTTCGGTAATTTTTTGACAATAGGTTAAAATTTCTGAGTGAAGTTGGATGCTTGATAAACCGTCGGTAATAGCATGATGTGTAGTTGTAATCAGATAATTGATATTCTGCTGATTTGATATTTTTACAAGTACAACTCTGAGCAGATATTTGCTACTATCAATTATTTGATTCATTTCGGCATTAACGACTGTTTCCCATTCCTGACTTTCTATAATATTAACAACTTGGAAAGGAAGTTTTCCTGTACCTTTAGACTGATAATAGTAAGAATTTTTGGAGTTAATAATGTGAGAATTAAGGGCAGGATGACGATATTGCAAAATATCTAAGGACTGTCTAAGAACTGTTTCTTGGATATTTCCTCGAACACGGCTAATAGTAACTACATTCCATGTTTTAGCCTGTTGATTCAGGATTTCCATTGTTTCTTCTAGCTGTCCCAATTTCCTATTTATAGCCATATTTATAAACCTTATTGAAAAATTGTAGGTTGGGTTGAGCGATAGCAAAACCCAACATTATCATTAGACATCTCCAGAAATTAAATATGCGTATTCTAGAACCCTTATAGAGACTTTCCATGAAACGTCTCTACACTCTTTTCTGGAGATGTCTATTATCAAGGATTGTGTTGGGTTTCATTCTTCAACCCAACCTACTTTGTGGATGATATTGGCTAAATTCTTCTGGCATTTGTAAGCCTTGAATTTTTAAGTTTTGAATACGATATAAATACGCTGCTCCTGTCATAATTTGATCGGCTACATCAACTACTCGGCGATTATTAATATCTGCTAAATAAGAACCACGTACCCAATTATTAAAACTTCCCATGGCTGGGCCACACCAGATTTGATAATCAATTTCTCGACCTTTTTCTCCACTATTAGACCAGCGGGAAGATAATCCTAAATACCAGCGAAATATTAAGGCCATTTTTAATTTAGGATTGTTGGCTGCTTTGCTTAATTTTTCTGGGTTATGTTGAGATAAATAAGTAGATGTTTCTTGCCAAATTTCGGCAATTGTTTTTCGCAAAATTTGTTTTTCTAACTTTTCTATTTCGTCTGGGGGAATTTCGGCAAAGGAATTATAATTTTTATATAATTCCCCTAGTTTTTGAGCGCGGAGGGGGAAAAGAGTTCCTCTTTTAAGAACTTGTAATTTTACACCCATTTCAAACATATCTGCTGCGGGTGCCATCATGACATCAGTCATTTCTGCTTCAGCTAGGAGCTTTTTTGTATATTCAGAAGTCCCAGCTTCAATGCAGGATTGATTAATAGAACCGGTGACAATATAAGCCGCACCCATCATTAAAGCTGCTAGTGCTGATTGAGGTGTGGAAATTCCCCCAGCTACTCCAATTCTTACAGGTTGTTCATAACAATATTTGCGTTGAATTTCGTCTCTTAATTCTAAGATAGAAGGTAATAAACAAACCAAGGGACGATTATCTGTATGGCCTCCTGAATCTGCTTCTACGGTAATATCATCAGCCATAGGCAGTTTCGCAGCCAGATTAGCTTGTAATTCGGTAATTAATCCTTGTTCAACTAATTGATTCAGAATTTTTGTGGGTGCGGGTTGGAGGAATTTAGTAGCGACTTCTCGACGGGAAACTTTGGCGATGATTTTATTTTTTATTTCGATTTCATTGGCTGAATTTAAACTTAGTCCCGCAGCCCGATAGTAGACTATATTATCACTTAAATCCAAAAATGCAGAGGCTTCAATTATTCTGACTTGATGCTGTAAATACAAATCAATTAAACGACGTTCGATAGCAGGTTCACTAGGACTATGAAGTAAGTTAAAAGCATAGGATTTGTTATGTAAAGCCTGTTTAATTTTGTGAATTGCTGTTTCTACACGGGCAGGAGATAAACCCCCAGCACCAAAGGAGCTTAAAATGTTGGCTTTTCCCAGGGCAATTACCATTTCTTCAGATGCAATACCTTGAGCCATTGCCCCAGTCATATAGGCATATTTTACGCCATAAAATTCTAGAAAAGTTGGATCACCTAATTGATGAAATCCGAGAGTAGGAACATTTAAAAGCATTTCTAATTGCTGAGTTTTACCATTAGCACTATATGATAAACTGCCTTCGTTGCTAATACCAATTTGTTCTTCTTTCTTCAGAATATAACAAGGATAATTTAAATTCATCAGTTTATTTTTAATATTTTCTGCATCAAAAGACACAGTATTTAAATCGCCTTGCCATCCTTGATAATTGTTATTCATTGAAGGAGAAAACTTGAGTTGTTGATGTTGTTTCAACATAATTTTTGAAGTAAATACTCTATTAAACTGGTTATATATTCAACTTGAAAATTTTGGACAGGCAAGATGCCTATCCCACAATAGATTTACAAAATTCACTCTGTATTTTTACTTTTCTTTTCTGGCTTGTATCACCATTTTTTTGTACAAATCTAATTGCTGCTGTAAAAATAGACTAAGTTGTTGAAGTGATGTTTGCCGGGACTGTAATAAAAAGCCGTGTGCTTTAGCCAGACGAGCATTATTATCATTTAAACTTTGATAATTAGGGATAGATTTAATTTTGCGTTCATAATTCAATAAAGAATTATCTTGAAAAAATGACTGATTTTTACAAGCAATATCTTGGTCAATTTTGATATTTGGTAAAGAATATAAAGGTGATAAATCCAACTCGACTCGATGACTAAATAGTTTGGCTAAGGCTTTGATAATAGAGGTATGATCATCTACACCTCTTCTATTCAAAGATACGGTCAGATGTTCTTGATTTTTGAGGGTTTCACTAATCCAACGGCTACAGTTACCACCAACACCGACTTCAATAAAGATTCTGATATTATCATTATAGACATGATTAACTAACCGAGGAAAATCAAGTTGGTGACAAAGGGCTGTAGCAATATTTTTGCCTATTAAATGACTATCAATCTTAATAGGTGAGTAGTCAGCGGCAGAATAGAAAATAGTGGCTGAATCTGCTTGAGTTGGCAAGGTATTAACTTTCACTAATTCATCATATTCAGAGTGCATGGGTTCACAATGAATTACATGATTAATTGATGTGGGAAAAGCGTCACATTTTAAGATATCAATGACTCTTTGACAAGCTTGGGTTTCACCAGCAATAACTACTTCTTCGGGTGTATTAATTAAAGGCATATAAACCCGTTGTTCATTTTTTAGAACTTCTCTAACTTGGGAAGGTGAACATATTAAAATGTAGTTACTCCAAAATTCTGCGCTTTTACCTTCATGAATTACAGGTAATCCCCAATGCTGCCGAACTGCATTTTTAGGACCAGATAGCCGGGTTTTAAATAGAGGAGATGAATTTAAATAATCACTGGTACTTTTAAAGCTAGTCCAAATACCTTGGGCTAACATCATGCTAGTTTCACCCAGGCTATAGCCAAAAGCATAAGGTGATTGAATCTGGAAATAGTTTTTCAGAATTGCTGTCATTAATCCGGCGATACCAACCTCTGATTCCAGCATGGAAACTGGATCATCTATTAATGTTTGTTCTATGCTTTCTAGTTGTCTTCTTGATAGTTTATTGATGCTACGAGGATAGAGAATTTTTTCAATGTTGGCGACTCGATTATAAACACTTTTAATGACGACATCATTATGTAGTTGAGGAAAAAGACGGAAGATATTTCTTCCTAGTCCGATATAAGAAGTAAAAGAACCAGGATAAACAAAGGCAACATGACCTTTTTTTCCTTGGGGATTAATGGTAAAATAACTACCTAGGGGAGTTTGCCAGTCTTTACCAGTAGCAAAAGCAATATTTACTCCCTGAATTGCCCTTTCAATTTCTCTTTTTAATTCTTCTGGATTTCGTGAGAGAATTGCTAAAGCATAGGTTGATTTTTGATATTGCTGATATTTTTGGAAATAATCACTAGCAAGTTGCGACAGGGAAGAAACATCTGTGATATTTTGTTGAAGTGCGGTAATTTGTGTTAGTAAAGAAGCACGATCATCAGCGGCAATAGCAAATAAATAATAAGGCATTTCTGCTAAATATTTACTACTGCGTTCTATTTGGCTGATTTCTTCTGACAAAATTAAATGTCCATAAATATGATCTTCTTCCATCAAATTTACCGCAGCAATTCTTTTAGTTGCACCGGGTTCTAAAAACCAAGGTTTTGATTCTACGGCTACATAAAAGGGACTTCCGCGCCAAATTTCTGGCTGTTGAGGATTGGACCATTGGGGAACACCGGGAATATAACGATGATATAGACAAAGTGCGGTTTTGATGAGGCTAAATATACCAGCGGTGGCTTGTGTGTTGCCAATATTTGCTTTGACGCTACCTAATCCACAACTCAGATTTCCTGTCCCTGTCTGATAAGCTGATATTAAACCTTGAATTTCCGCTGTATCTGCGTTGGGAATCCCACTGGCCACAACTTCTAAATAACCAATATCTGCGGCTTTAATATCTGCTATTTGCAACGCCTCCTGACAAGCTTGGGTAACAGTTGCTGGGTGATTTGGAGAATGTTTTACCACACTCAAACCATCAATGACTGCATAGATGCAATGATTTTGTTGCTGGGCTGTTTCATGCAGTTGTAATACTACGGCGGCTGCACCTGCTGTTTTAATTACATTGTGAGCTTTTTCGTCATAACTGAAAGTATATGTATCTGCATTAATTTCTATCGGGTAATTTTTGTCTATCCCGACAATTAAAACAGCTTCCACTTGCTGGGTAGTTAATAATTTTTGACTGACATACAAAGCTGATAAAAGCGATTTTTCTTCGGCAAAAACTGCTAATTCAGCAGAAATATAATTAGCTAACTTGGCGGAATTTTCTGTGGGAGAAATGATGATTAATGCTATTTTTGTTTCTGGTTTAATTTTAGCATCTTCTAGAGCAGAATTGATCACCTCTGGACTTAATGGAGTTTGCTGATAATCTTCAGGTGTGGCTGAATTTTGTTTGCTTTCATAAATCAGACGTTCAAATTTATTTAATGTTGGTGAATTACTAACAAAACAATCCATACCGACAATTGCTAACTTTTGATTTTGGGCAATTGATTTCATTATCATTCTCCATTTTTCAGAAACTAACTACAGAGGAGTAGGGGTAATTCATGAATTACCCCTAGGGGTAAAAACATCTAATATTTGGCTATTTGATTGGGTAGAATTGTTCCTTTTGCACCAATCATACGATTATAAATTTGTCCTTGAGGATTATAGGTAATCACATCTGTAACTACTGATGACTCTGTTTTTAATTGCACTTCACAAGTTACATAAAATGTTTCACCAAAGGGAACTTTTGCAAATTGTTCAAAGTTCTTAATTTCTGATGGTAAACAGCCAACTTGATGAAAGTGTTGTGTCCAAATCCAGAGAGAATGAATCTGGACATCTGCTATATAGGGATTGAATGTTTGCACTGGGAATTGTCCCTGCTGCTGTGCTGTAGGTTCTGGTAAATAGCATTCAATCGTTATCTTGCTAGGACTAGTATTTAAAACTGATTTTACTCCTTGAAAGGTAACTCCATGAAATAGACTGGAAGCATTGACTTGATACAATTCTTGATTGGTTTTTAGGAAGTTTTCATCCTGATTAAAGTTCAAGATTCCATAATTTGGAGATGTGGGAATTTCTCGTTTGAGAATTAGATTGGTGCTGAAATGATAGCGAATTTTTCCGTCTGGTGTCTGACTGCTAATTTTAGCAGCAAATTCTATTTCTTCATTTTCATGTTTTGCAAGTTCTTGAATTTCTAAAATATATGCATCTGGTGAGGTTTCATCAAAAACTATGCCTTTTAAAACTTTGAAATTGGGAGAACTAAAAGCCGTAAATCCAGGGTATAGTTGTTCACAAGCATTAGTCATCCATAATAACCCACAGGTGGCAGGAAGTACGGGACGACCGGCGATAACATGATCCTGTAAAAATGGGTTTTCTGCTAATGTTAATTGGCGTTTAATGCAATAGGTTTTTAACTCATGGGATAAGGTCGAGGGAACATAAATTAAGGGACTACCAATCACTAATTGCACTGTATCTTGATTAGCGGTGGTTAGTTCATTAACTAATATTTGTGTTCCTGTTTCTACCGGAATAACTTCAATTCCTCTTTCTGCAAAAGCTTTCTTTAATTCTGCTGATACCATGCCACTTTCCCAAGGTCCCCAGTTAATAGCTATGACATGACAATTGGGATAATTATGTTTAATTAAATGGGCGGATTTATTGAGAATTTCATTGGCTATGGCATAATCTGATTGTCCCACATTACCATAAAATCCCACTACGGAAGAAAACAAAACTAAATATTGCAATTTACTTGCTGGTATACACCGTAGAAGATTTTCTAAACCTTTAACTTTAGCTGCATAAACATTTTCAAAATCTTGAATTGATTTTTTTTCAATGCGTTTATCAGCTAAGTTTCCTGCACCATGAATTATGCCAGTTATTGCCCCAAAACGTTCAATTACATCTGCAAGTTTTGATTCTAGTAATACTGTGTCAGTAATATCTACATTCAGATATTCTACTTCTCCTCCTGCTTGTTCAATGGCTTTAAGAGTATTTTGAATTTCTCGCTGTGATGAAATTGCTTGATACTTTTTCTGTACCATTATTGGTGTTGCTTTTTCCCCTTGGGCTTGGAAATTCTCTAAAATTCGCTGTTTTAATTCCGCTTCATTTTCGCAGTTTTCTGCCCAAACTGGTTCAGGTTCTCTACTGGAACGCCCTAAAAGAATAAATTTACATTTATATTCTTGGGCGATTTTAATGACACATTGGGCTGTAATTCCTTTTGCACCACCGCTAACTAAAAATACCTGATCTTTAGTAATTCTTCTGGGACAATTGGTAGTTGGTAATGGGCTGAAATCTGCAATGAGATTGACTCTACCTTTGCTGCTATATCCTACTTCTTGAATTAATAAGTTTGGATCATGAATCTCCGCGAGGATGTTTTTTACAGATGTTTCTGGATCTATTGCTGGATTTAAGTCAAGGGAACGACAAAATACATTTTCCCATTCTTGATTAATACTCTTGCTAAGTCCGAATAATCCCCCAGCAATTGCACTAAAGTTATGAGTTTCTCCTAATCCAAATTCACCATCTAAACGCGCAACGTTAATAAAACAACTGCGGCCAAATTTTGCGGCTTCGTTGAGTGGTTCTTTGAGATATTTAGCGATTAAGAAGACATGACGCAGAATAGATTTATCTATGTCTGAAGGTGTTGCTGCTGGGTGGAGGTGAATAAATGCAGCTACAGCACCATAATTATCAGCAATCTGTTTTAACTGTTGTTGTAAACTATCTTCATTCCAATCAGTTAAAACTACTCTATTCATTCCTTCATTAACATTTGAATTGATACCAGGAAAACTTACAACTACAGTTTTCCAACCTTTAGCTGTCAAACTTTCTGCTAATTTCTCAGTAGTAGGAGAACCATCATCAGTTATTAATGCAATGTAGTTTTCAGGAAGTGAAAATTCTAAACTATCTGGTGTGGGAAGTTGCTGTAATTTGGCAATATTGCGGCGAATATTTGCCTGGGATATGGTTGTTGTGATCTCTACTATTTCTTCATTAGAGAATTTAGTAATTCCCTGAGCTTGCTGCTGCATATAAGTCGCAATTTCGCCCAAAGTTCTTAATTCTCCAATTTCTTCGGGGCTGGGTTTAGGTAAGTCGGGATAAAGTTCTAATAAACCTCCTAAAATTTCTACCCGTTTGATAGAATCAATTCCCAAATCTGCTTCCATATCCATTGACATTTCTAGCATTTCTACCGGATAACCTGTTTTTTCGCTCACAACTGTCAAAAGAATATCGCTTAAATTTTCAGGGATTTCAACTTCTACTTTCTGTTCTTCAAGTTCAGGTGTAGATGTTATTAATTCCTGTTGAGGAACTTCTACTAATACCTCTGTGGTAATAATTGCTGTTGATACTTCTACCTGTTGATTTAAGATTTCTGGAACTAACGTTTGCATATATTCGGCAATTTGTTCCAAAGTTCTTAATTGTCCTAATTCTTCGGGGTTAGGCTTAGGTAATTCGGGATATATTTCTAATAAACCTCCTAAAATTTCTACCCGTTTGATCGAATCAATCCCTAAATCTGCTTCCATATCCATTGACAGTTCTAACATTTCTACTGGGTAGCCTGTTTTCTCACTGACAACGTTTAATAGAGTTTGACTAAGAGTAGCTTTATCTATGTTAATTGGGATTTTGGGAACTAGATTAATAGTTCTTTCATCATTCTTTAATTCCTCTGAAACTTGGGAAAAAATAATAGGTTCTTGAACTACAAAACTAGCAGAGTTAGGAGGATTTACATAATTGATGACTTTATTTTCCGAAGTTAGTAAATGAAAATGTTTTTGCAGAAGTTGAAAGTAATGTTGGGTATATTCTTGTTGATATTTGAGATATTGTTCATGAATGCGGAGGGTATCACCTTGATGATCATGAAACCGCATCATGTTTCTTTCAGAATTAGAAATTGCTAATTGCTGAGTTTGAGATTGATGTTCTGTTAGTTCACTATTTCCCAATAATGAATACTGTTGCTGCATTAATTGAGAAAATGTCTTTGTGTATTCTGTCTGATTTTGCAAAGATTGTTCATGAACGTGGATAATATCCCGTTGTTGCTGACTAAATTCTGTGATGAAATTTTCTAAGCTGTAAATAACTTTTTCATGATTCTGAGGCTGAATTTCAACTTGTTCTAATTTGCCATTAAATGAAGTTGGAGGCTTGTCGTTACCCTGTAATTGATGATTCCCATTAAATGAAGTTGGCGGTTTATCGTCATCCTTTAATTGATGATTCCCATTAAATGAAGTTGGCGGCTTGTCGTCACCCTGTAATTGATGATTCCCATTAAATGAAGTTGGCGGCTTATTATTAATTGTTGTTTGGGGAGATACCACCTCTACATGATGACCATTTTCCAAAGCTTTTGCAAAGATTTTTTGAGTTTTTTCGGTAATATTGGTACTATTTAACCGTATATTCAAAACTTTTTTAGCAGGAACTTCGGGAATTTTAGTTGCAACTTGATAGGGATCTAAATTTTGCAAAGATAACCCGACTACCTGCAATTGAACTATGGCTTCTCGAAGAGTTTTGTCGCTATTTTTGGTATGATTTGCATTGACAGCTATAGCTATGTGGGGTTTATCACTTAAAATTTCTTTTACCAAATTGGTAAGGACATTTTTAGGTCCAAATTCCACAAAACAATAACCACCAGCAGCATAAATATTTTCAATTTCCTGCTGAAATAATACCTGATTTAACAATTGTTCTTTGAGAATTTTTTGGATAACGTGGGGTTCTTGAGGATAACATCCACCTGTAACATTAGTATAAACAGGAATTTCTGCTTCGTTGAAATTTACCTTTTCAATAGCTTGGGCAAAAGGTTTTTGGGCATGAGATACTAATGGTGTATGAAATGCTGCGGAAACTCCTAATAAAAAAGTAGTAAAACCTTGTTTTTTGAGAACATCTTGAACTTGACTAATTTCCCCTTTCTTACCAGCTAATACTACTTGATGCTGAGAATTTCTATTAGCAACTGCTACCTGGGGAAAGTTTTTAATTACTTCCGTTATTTGCTGAATATCTCCTTTAACAGCTAACATTCCCCCTGCATCAAAATCTGCATTTGCAGGTGTAGCCATAGCTTGTCCTCTAGCTTTCACTAAGAACAAATAATCCTCTTCACTTAATACACCTGCAACCCACAAAGCTGTTAATTCACCGAAACTATGACCGGCGACAAAATCAGGTTTAAACCCAGCTTGTTGCAATATTTTATATAATCCCGCACTAAATACTCCAATTGCCGGCTGTGCATATTCAGTTTTTTGCAATGTTGCTAACTGAATTTGCTTTTGCGCTTGATCAAAAACAGGCTTGGGAAATACTACCGTTGACAAGGGCTGTAACCCATCTTCACACAAAAGGCTATCCATGTGCGTATAGGTTTGGCGCAAGCAGGGAAAATTCATTACCAACTCCCGCCCCATTTCTAAGTATTGTGAACCTTGTCCAGAAAACAAAGCCACTACTTTACCTGTGGTATCTATCCCTGTTTGGCGGTAGTAAATCCCTTGAGGATGTTCCCATGATTCGACTTCAGGCTTCTGTTTCAGCCCTGCAATCACAATTTGCAACAATTCCCCAGCTTGGGCTAAATTATTCGCTACAAAGCCAACTCTGGCATAATTAACGGGAATTTTCCCAGTTTGAGACTCAGTAACTAATTGTTGATAGTGTCGTTCTTTACCCTCAGCCTGTAATTGTTGCTGGATTTGTTGACAACGAGATAACAACTCTGAAGGCGTGGGGGCATATAACAGCAAGGATTCTGGAGTATGGTGTAAACGGTAAGGGTGATGATGTTCATGTTCGTATTCTTCCAAAACGACATGATAATTTGTACCACCGAACCCGAAAGCACTAACTCCCGCCCTTCTGGGTTGGGTAGGATGACTTACCCAAGGTCTAGTCTCCGTATTTAAGTAAAATGGCGAGTTCTCAATATTCAGTTTAGGATGGGGTTTACTGACATTAATCGTCGGTGGTAAGACTTTGTGATGTAACGCCAAAGCCGCTTTAATGAGACTAGCAGCACCAGCGGCCGCCTTAGTATGTCCAATTTGGGATTTAACAGTTCCCAAAGCAATATGCTGTTTTTTCGGGTTATTTTCGCCAAAAACGGTGGTAATAGATGTAAATTCTGTAGGATCTCCTACCATCGTTCCTGTACCATGTGCTTCAATTAATCCTACACTGGCAGGAGAAATACCTGCATCTGTGTATGCACGAACCAAGGAATTAATTTGACCTTCCGCGCGAGGGGCATAGATACTTTTATACTTACCATCGCTAGAACTGCCCATCCCTTTAATCACTGCATAGATGCGATCACCATCTCGTTGAGCATCTTCTAGACGCTTCAGTACCAGCATTCCCACACCTTCGCCTAACATCATGCCATCAGCATCAGCATCAAAGGGCTTAACTTTGTCCCCCGGAGAAACCGCTGGGGTTTTACTGAAGCACATATAGGCGAAAATTGAGTTATCAGTATCCACACCGCCAGTTATCATCATGTCGGCGCGATGTTCCACTAGTTCGCTAATAGCCATCCTTAATGCACCTAATGAACTTGCACAAGCTGCATCCACTACGCAATTCATTCCGCCCAAATCCAGACGGTTAGCGATACGTCCAGAAATTACATTTGCTAACATTCCGGGGAAGGCGTTTTCTTCCCATTGCACATATCCACTTTTGAGTTTTTCAATGATTTTTTGGCTATCTTCCTCTGATAAACCACTATTTTTGAGAACTTTTTTCCAAAGTGGATCTTGCAACCTTGCACCTAAAGGAACGGCTAATTGTCTACCAATTGCTACTCCTAATACTACCCCAGTGCGTTCGTGATTAAATTGGCGAGATGTACCATAACCAGCATCTTCTATGGCCTCTTTTGCCACTACTAAACCAAGTAGTTGAGAAATATCTGTCACCTCCAAAATATTCGGAGGTAAGCCAAATTCCATGGGATTAAAATCAATATCTGGTAAAAAACCACCCCGTTTACAATAGGTTTTATCTGGTGCTTTGGGATCTGGATCATAATAATCATCTATATGCCAACGGGAAGCAGGAACATCGGTAATACAATCTACTTTCTGAATAATATTTTCCCAGTATTCCTGTAAATTCTTCGCCTGGGGAAAAATAGAAGCCATCCCAATAATTGCTACATTAGTTGTTCGCAACTTGGCATTAATTTCATTTTTTATCTTTGTGGTATCAGGCATATTTTTTTTCACCGTTATCATCTTGAGTACAGACTTTTCACAGTTATTAATTTCAGCTTGCAACTGTGCGAAAGCAGCTTCAAATTGGGAAGCAGCCATGATCATATTTCACTCTTTTGATCGGGCAACATTAAGGTTGACAGAAGGTTTTTTAATTCAGTTAAGTTCAGAAAATAAAACTTTTATTTAAGCATTTATACCTAAATAAAATTTTGGATATATCCAACTAAAGTAGGTGAATATTGATTTCTATCCTTAACAGTATTGATTTTTTTTGAACATTAATTATTGATGAATACTGTGGCAGTTAAACATGAAATAGTCTGATTAATCCTCTAGACTATAAATTACATTTTTGCCTACATTAATTTTAGTTTAGTGACAACTCTATTGCAACTCATAAGCAATTTACGTGCAACTTTATAAAAGTCTTGCAAATGTAAAATTGATAGAGTCGTCTGAGAAATATCTTTGCTTATCCAATACACTAATTATTATCTAAGTTTTAGCCACTTTGACCAAAGTTGCATATAGATTGCATATAATTAGTTCCAACTTCTTGAAAACTTTATTTTGCAATAGCTAACAATAAAAAATCCTTTTAATAGAAATAAAATTTTTCATAGGTCATTATTATTTATTAGTTTCTAATCCTAAATATTTAATCATTGCATCTATCCCCAGAAAGATTTTTTGGTATTTGTGAAATTAGTCACAATAAAATATGTCTAAGGAATTAAAAAAATATTTTTTATCAAATTAATTCTAAAATTTGAGATAATGAAAAGTTGGCAATATTCTATCTATCGAAGAAGTTAATAATTGAAGACTTGCAATTTTTACCAATTCAATATATTGGCATAAATCAGGTTTTATGAAACAATCTGTTGCATATAGGTTGAAATTTCTAAAAAATCAGTTTATTCTATATTATTAAATCAGGACAATTTAGACTGTAACTTTCAAACAGTCTTTTACCATAAATTAAGGAAATTTAACCTTATTGCATCATCTGGCTTCTGCAATATTGGAATTACAAAAACTACAAGGAATTGCTGGCATGAGACTATCTGAATTAGATCCACTCATCCCGCTGAATGAGTTACGAGAAGACCTTCTTAAATTACCAAAAGGTTATTCATTTTATGAAGATGAGTTAGTAGATTTTCTATCACGGAGAAGATGGCCTGAAAGCAATCGCCGAATTGATAGAACAACATTCTGGCGGTGGCGCAATGACAACGCTATTGAACATCAAAAAATCTTCAGTCGCTTGGATCTTCTCAAACTTTGTCAAATTTGTGATCATTATCGAGTAGACGGAACACGCAACGAATATTTGGCAATTATGCGGAAGAAAAAAGAGAAAGAGGTAGTGCTAAATAAATAAAATTTTGATTCTGGTAATCGGTAATAGTCAGCAACTAATTACCAATTACCTATCAAAATTTTAGTATTTTATATAGGAATCATATTTGATTTTTGAAATGTAGCTAGGGTAGGCATTAAACACGATTATAATTTCCTAATGCCTACACTAATTAATGGTTTTCAGAAATCATTTAGGATTGCTATTAAATTTTCATTTAATCAACTTAAATAAATAATCAAATCTTCAAAACCAACAAAAGTTTTGATTCATCGTATTTTACTGGATATTATATCAAACATAAGGTTATCAAGAGATACTATCAAATGTAATGGCTTTTGGAGTCTCTTATTTAGAGTCGAAAATCCTGTCATATTTCCTAATTTAAAAAATAAAATCATGGTACACAAAGAAAAGCACTCATTAACAAAACCTATGAGTTTGTGGCCGATAATGTTAGCGAGTTCTGGGGTTATAGCTACTAGTGTAATATCTATCTATAGCCTTTCATATTTTCAGAAAACTTCTCAATCAACCCCAACCATATCTTCTATTCCCCCCAGTTCAGCACCTACAATTACCGCTGTTGCTGCTTTAGGACGTTTAGAACCCCAAGGAGAAGTCATTCGTCTCTCCGCACCCAATTCGCAAACAGGAATCAGAGTTAATCAACTCCTAGTTAAAAAAGGAGACAAAATCCGTCAAGGACAAGTAGTAGCAACTCTTGACAATTACACCCCAAATCTTGCAGCCTTAGAAAAAGCAAAACGACAAGTAGAGGTTAGTCTAGCTAATCTGCAACAAGTAGAAGCTGGAGCAAAAGGAGGTGATATTTCTGCTCAAAAAGCCACAATTGCCCGGTTAGAAGCTGATTTACGAGGATCAATTTTTACTCAAAAAGCCACAATTGCCCGCTTAGAAGCTGAATTAAAAAATTCAGAAACCGAAAATCAACGATATCAAAAATTATATCAAGATGGTGCTATTTCTGCTTCTGATGCAGATACTAAAAGATTACGCAGGGATACGGTTCAAGAACAACTTAATGAAGCTAATGCTAATCTCAAAAGAACTGTAGAAACTTTACAGAAACAGTTAAACGAATCTCAAGCTAGACTCAATAGTATTGCAGAAATTCGCCCCACAGATGTGCAACTAGCTCAAGCAAATGTAAAAAGTGCTATAGCATCTGTTCAACAAGCTCAAGCAGAGCTAAATTTAAGTTCTATCCATTCACCTATTGATGGTCAAGTCCTAAAAATTAATACTTGGCCAGGAGAAATAATTGGCAATAAAGGCATATTAGAATTAGGGCAAACCCAACAAATGTATGTAGTTGCAGAAGTCTATGAAACTGATATTAAAAAAGTTCGTTTGGGTCAATCAGCAACGATCACAAGTGAAGCTTTTACCGGAAAATTAAAGGGAACTGTCACAGATATTGGTTTACAAATTGGTAAACAAAATATCTTTAATACTAATCCCGGTTCAGATACAGATAACAAAATAGTTGATGTGAAAATTCGCATTGATAAATCAGCGGATAATCAACGAGTTTCAAGCTTAACTAATTTACAGGTACAGGTACTTATTCAGATATAACTATGATTTGGATGATTAATTAATGAGAAAAATTACAGTTCATATTTTTTGCACAATTATCAAAGCCTAAACTATGATTTTTGTGATTAATTTGATTTGTCTGATTAATAAGGTGTATTTAAAAAATCAAATAGTTATATAGGGAATAGGAGGAAAAATATGATTTTAAATATACCTTTAGCTTGGCTACAATTGGTAAAACAAAAAGTGCGCTTTTTTGTAGCCTTAGCTGGTATTGCTTTTATTTCTGTTTTGATGTTTATGCAAATTGGGTTTCAAGATGCTCTTTATGCTAGTGCTACTCAAGTGCATAAACATCTCCGAGGTGATTTGTTTTTAATTAGCTCCCAATATAAATCTTTGACTTCTACTCAAAGCTTTCCTCGCAGTCGTTTATATCAAATATTGGGTTTTAATGGTATAGAATCAGTTGAACCTTTATATGTCCAATTTGCTAAACTCAAAAATCCCATCAATGGACGCAAATATCCTATTTATGTTCTGGGATTTGAGCCAGTAAAATCCATCTTTAAATTACCTGAAGTTGAACAAGATTTTAAATTACTAAGAATCCCCGACCAAGTATTTTTTGATCGGGCTGCACGTCCAGAATTTGGGCCAATTGCTGAATATTTTCAAAAAAATCAACCTATAACTATGGAAATATTTAGTTATCTGGGTACTATTGGTTATAAAGTTAAAGTTAGTGGTTTATTTACTCTTGGGCCTTCCTTTGGTGTGGATGGTAATTTAATTGTTAGTTCTTCTACTTTTCTCAAAATCTTTCCAGAACGCAGAGCCAATGAACTAGATATAGGCTCAATTCATCTAGAGCCTAATGTTAATCCACAAAAGATTTTAGCAACTTTATCTGCTAGTTTACCCAAAGATGTCACAGTGATGACACGCCAAGAATTTATTGATTTTGAAAAAAGCTATTGGACATTAAGAACACCGATTGGATTTGTATTTAATTTGATGGTAATGATGGGTTTTGTAGTAGGTGTAATTGTTGTTTATCAAATTCTGTATAGTAATATATCTACTCATTTTGTCCAATTTGCTACACTCAAAGCCATGGGATTTAGAAATAAATATCTTTTGAATGTCGTGTTTCAGCAAGCTGTAATTTTAGCTGTCTTGGGTTATATTCCCGGCTTTGCTATCGCGCTAGGACTATATGATGTTGCGAAAGATGCAACTAAATTACCAATTGTCATGGATTCAAGTAAGGGATTATTGGTATTTACTTCTGTGATTTTTATGTGTTTAACTTCTGGTTTCTTTTCTACCAATAAACTACGTAAAGTAGATCCAGCAGAAATATTTAATTAACTGATGATGCAATATTTACCTTCTGCTAATATTTTGGAAATCACAAATCTTAATCATTACTTTGGACATAGTAAATTACGGACTCAAACTTTGTTTGATATTAATTTAACTATCAAACCTGGAGAAATTGTGATTATGACTGGACCTTCTGGTTCAGGAAAAACTACTTTATTAACATTAATTGGTGGTTTACGTTCTGTACAAGAAGGTAGTTTAAAATTTAATGGACAAGAATTATTAGGTGCTAGTAATGAAGAATTAGTCCAAGTTCGCCGCCAAATTGGCTATATTTTTCAAGCTCATAATTTACTAGATTTCTTAACAGCTAGACAAAATGTGCAAATGTCTTTGGAATTACAACGCAATATTTCTCAATGGGAATCTTATATCCAATCAGAAACAATGCTCAGTGCTGTGAAATTGGCAGATAGAATTAATTATTATCCCTCTGATCTTTCCGGGGGACAAAAGCAACGAGTAGCGATCGCTCGCGCTTTGGTGAGTCATCCTAAGTTAGTATTAGCTGATGAACCTACCGCTGCTTTAGATAGTAAATCAGGAAGAGATGTGGTTAATTTAATGCAGCAATTAGCAAAAGAACAAGATTGCACCATTTTAATAGTTACTCACGATAACCGAATTTTAGATATTGCTGACAGAATCATTAATATGGAAGATGGTTATTTAATACAACAACCGCAGGGCAGAATTAAAAATTAATAATTAAAAATTAAAAAAGCAGATTATCAAGGCTTTTGCGGAATTTTTAATGGTTAGTTATTTTTGCTATACTTTACTGGCGAGGACTAAAGTCCTCATGATTAAACAGTAAACTCGCAGAATTGACATCTAAAAATAAAGTAGCTTGGGGTTGTTGACGTAAAATAGAAGCTGGACAATTAGTAGTAATATCTCCTGTTAACATGATTTTAACTACTTCAGCTTTTCTCGCTGCTGGTGCTAGACAAATTATTTTTTTAGTAGTACAAATCATAGGAATAGTCACAGTAAATGCGTATTGAGGAACATCTGCTAAATTAGCAAAATATCCTGTCTTCACTTGTTGCTGACGGTTAACATCATCCAGTTTGACAAGTTTAACTTTAGCGGTATCTTGAAAATCTGCCACTGCTGGATCATTAAATGCTAAATGTCCATTTTCACCAATACCTAAAAAACATAGGTCTATGGGTTGATTTTCTAAGAGTTGAGTATACCGTTCACACTCAGCTATTGGCTGTAATGTATCCCCTTCTATATAATAAAATTTTTGAGGACACACCTTTTCTTCTATCCGTTCCCGCAAATAACGACGAAAACTTGCAGGATGATCTGATGTAATTCCTAAATATTCATCTAAATGAAATAAAATTATCCGTGACCAATCTATTCCCCCTAAAGCAATTAACGCATCCAAAAATTGAATTTGGGAATTACCTGTAGCTACTAAAATTGCAACTTTATCCTGTGTCTGAAGCAAATTTTGTAAATACTGATGTGTGATTTTAGCCACATTTTCCGACATTTCTGCTTCAGAAGCGTAAATCTGTACAAGCAGATGATCAACATGAAAAGATTTTGTAGCTTCTCTCATTTGTTTATTACCAATCATCAAAAAAAGACAGGCAAAAAGCCTGTCAAATAGCTACTATGAAAAATGATTTTTCCGATTCATGAATCATCCAAATCAAATCAATCACACAAATCATAGTTATGACTTAGAAATTCATTTCCGCAGCTTGGACTTTTTCTACTTGTTTCTTCTTCAGAACTAGCATTACTTGTGCCAACATCACTAAACAGATAAAAGCAACTAACCATGCCACTCTAGAAGAGTCTTGTAAAACGATTTCTGCATCTTTTTGACCAAAACCACCAACATTAGGGTTATTAGTCAAAGCATCACCATTTTTAACTGCTTGTCCTTCAGTCACAATTAGTTCAGGACCTGCGGGAACTGCATCGGTAACAACATCACCAGTTTCAGTTGTGATGCTAATCAGATTCTTAACGTTACCGTCTTCATCTTCTGTTTGAGCAATTTTGGTAATTGTGCCAGCAGCGGAAGCGTTGTAAACGTTATTATTGCTCTTTTCACCTGTTGGGTAAACTTGTCCACGGCCACGATTACCGCCTACATGAACAGAGTATTTGCCAAAGTGGATATTTTTGTCTGTAGCGGGGTTAGGAGAAAGAATAGGGAAGACAATTTCTTGATATTCTTCACCGGGTATGGGTCCAACAATGACGATATTGTCTTTTTCATCGCCATAAGGTGTGAATGTTACATCACCCACTTCTTCCTTCATTTCTTCAGGAATGCGATCTTCTGGCGCAATCTTGAAGCCTTCGGGCAACATTAACACAGCACCAACATTTAAGCCCACCTTAGAACCATCAGCACCTACTTGTTGCACGCTGGTATCGTAAGGAATCTTAACGATCGCTTTAAATACGGTATCAGGCAGTACAGATTGAGGAACTTCTACTTCTGTAGGTTTGGCCGCTAGGTGACAGTTAGCGCAAACAATCCGTCCTGTCGGTTCGCGGGGAGTTTCAGGATAGGTTTGCTGCGCCCAGAAGGGATAAGCAGCGGCAGTTTGTGGTAAGGCTATATCGCTAGTGAAGAAAAAAGTCACGGTAGCGATCGCTATTAGCAATGTATTAACCATCGCTTTAGCAGTGCGAGCTAACCTCGCAGGTGTAAGGGCATTTCTCATCTCTATAAAGTCATTTGTCAGTGGTTATTGGTCAGTAGTCATTGGTCAGTAGTCATTGGTCATTGGTCAAGAGTTGATTAAAAGCCCTAGCTTGTTGACTTAAGACTAATAACTCAGCACTATTTAAGCCCACCAAGCGGCATCCCCGGTGCGGAAGTCTGTTTCTGTCCAAGGTGTTAACAGAATCTTATCTTCTGCCACTTTGGCATGAGCCAGAGGCAAGGATTTTGGTGCAGGACCACGAATTACTTTACCAGTAGCGTCATATTGTGAACCATGGCAAGGGCATTTAAACTTATTCTCAGCCACATTCCAAGGAACAACACAACCTAAGTGGGTACAAATAGCATTAATCCCGTAGTCAGTGATCGCTTCTTTACTTTCCACTACAATATAGGTAGGATCTCCCTTGAGTCCTTGCACCAAAGTGCGATCGCCCACATTATGGCTATCCAGAAACTGACTAACTAACACATCGTTACCCAATTCGTTCTTAGCTACTGTACCGCCACCAGCGCCACCACTAGCAGGAGGAATAAAGTAGTTAACAACAGGGTACAATGCACCTAAAGCTACTCCGGTAACAGTCCCGAAAGTGAGCAGGTTCATGAATTGACGACGACCCATATCGGGAACATCTGCTGATTCAGAAAATTGAGCCATAATCTCCGCGCTGTTTGTGTAATTTATTAAGCATTTTGACAAGAGTACCAGCACAAGAGCCACTCTTATCTGAATCGAAATCATAATGCCCGCAGCGATGCCATAATTCTTAGTTGCAAGACATAGTGAGCATCTTTTCTGTTAGCATTACATTTCTTTATATCCTTATCATACTGGAGTCACGGAACTTAACACCATAACTAAATGTAAAATCTAAATAAGCATAGGGAACAGGGAACAGGGAACAGGGGAAGACAATTTTCTCCAATGACCAATAGCAAAATCCAAAATCCAAAATCCAAAATCCAAAATTGCTATGACCGGAAAGGAATTACGTCAACTATTGATTGATAAATGGGGACAGCCTTATGATGTTCAGTTTCGCCGCACCCAGGGTAAAATATTCCTGCAAATCATGTGGAAATACTTTGGCCAAGCTTCCTTCCCCTTAAGCGAAACAGATTACCAAGATCATTTAGACAGCATTGCTAATTATCTCAATGCTTTAGGAGGAACAGAACAAGTACAAAGTTTTATTACCAAAACTAAAGAACGCCCCCGTCTTGGTAAAGCAGTTAGCATCCCACTTGATTTGGGTGAACGTGCTTCAGAATGGATTATTTAAAAATTAGGATACAGTAAGTGAGTTCAACATAAGATATAAAAAAATTAACGGCATAAAATAAGATATCTGTTACTATCTACACTTATGGTGCTAGGTCAACACAGTATTAATAAGGCTAGGATTATGGGATGGTTTGAGAAGCCTGGAATGCTCTAGGTAAATTATGTCAATTTTTACGAGATGCTACGAGAACACAGTGCAGGGGACGTAAGCTGTGCGAATTCCGCTCGATTACTACCGAATTTTAGGATTACCGTTAGCGGCCAGTGAGGATCAACTGCGACAGGCATACAGCGATCGCATTGTCCAACTGCCGCGACGGGAATATTCAGCTACATCTATTTCTTCTCGCAAACAGCTGATTGAAGAAGCTTATATGGTTTTATCCGATGTCAAGGAGCGTAAAGCCTATGATCAGCTTTATTTAGCTCACGTTTATACACCTAACCCAACTGCTGATAAAGTTCCATCAGAAACCCTAGTAGATAAAAATTCCCCAGATCAAGATGCTCAAACTCTCAGCATCGAGATCACCCCAGAGAGACTAGTTGGCTCTTTGTTAATTCTCCAAGAGCTAGGAGAATATGAATTAGTATTAAAACTTGGTCGTCCATACTTAGTTAATAAATCCAGTCCAGTTGGTGTCAAAACAGGTCATCGTCGTCCCCTGGCGGCAATTCCCGAAAACCCAGACTTACCAGATATTATCCTCACTGTATCCTTAGCTTGTCTAGAACTAGGAAGGGAAGAATGGCAACAAGGTCACTATGAAAATGCGGCAGTATCATTAGAAACTGGTGAAGAATTATTAGCGCGGGAAGGATTATTTCCCACCGTTCGCGCCGAAATGACGGCTGATCTTTATAAACTGCGTCCTTATCGGATTTTGGAATTATTAGCACTACCACAAGCACAGATTGCCAAACGTCGTCAAGGTTTGGAATTATTACAAAGCATTTTAGAAGATCGTGGCGGTATTGATGGCACTGGTAATGATCAATCAGGGTTAAACATAGATGACTTTTTAAGATTTATCCAACAAATTCGTCATTATTTAACAGTATCGGAACAGCATAAACTCTTTGAATTAGAAAGTAAACGTCCCTCAGCCGTAGCTACATATTTAGCAGTATACTCCTTAATCGCCAGAGGTTTTGCCCAACGTCAACCAGCTTTAATTCGCCAAGCCAAGCAAATGTTAATGCAATTAGGCAAACGTCAAGATGTGCATTTAGAACAATCACTTTGTGCTTTGCTCATGGGACAAACCGAAGAAGCTACCCGTGTTTTAGAACTAAGTCAAGAATATGAAGCTTTAGCTTTTATTCGGGAAAAATCCCAAGACTCACCAGACCTATTGCCAGGACTATGTTTATATAGTGAACAATGGTTACAGCAAGAAGTATTTCCCCATTTTCGGGATTTAGCAAAACAGCAAGCCGCCTTAAAAGATTACTTTGCCGACAAACAAGTACAGGCTTATTTAGAATCTTTACCCACCGATGCCCAAATTACAAATGAATGGGCAGTGATTAATCATCAATCTTTTCCCCAACCAGATATTAATCATTCTCATCACCACAGTAATAACATCGCAGAAACACCCCAATATCATCACCAACCATCTAATCCTGAATTACCACAAACACATCCCCGAATTCAATTTGCATCTAACCAGGTTTCCATACCAAGATCGAATCATACAGCTACAAATGGCAGTGTGGGAAATAAAGCATCACAAATACCCTTAACACCAATAGCAACAACCCCCAACAGAAACCCAAATCAACGCCATGGAACTTCTCAAGCAGTTACAAACCAGCAGATACCAAAACGCAGACGACGTAAACCCAACGTCAATAACATTCCACAACGTTTTTTACAATCTCAAACTAATTTTCTCAATGGACTAGATCCAAAAACACGCTTAGTTTGGCTAGTTTTATTGTCATTAGGAGGATTATTAGTTTTTTCTTTATTAGTATCAATAACTTTTGGCTTAGTAAAAAATATCTTCTTTCCCGGTTCATCATTACAGGGAGAACAGTTAGCTATACAACTAAATCAACCACCAACAACCATTCCTGACCCCAACAGCCCAACCGAATCAAACAACGCAGAACTGACAAAGGAGACAGCAAAGGAAGTAATTGAAACTTGGTTATCTGCTAAAGCCGCAGCTTTAGGGAAAGACCATAAAATAGATGGTTTAAATGAAATTTTAACAGGTGCAGTTTTATCCCAATGGCAATCAGTAGCCCAGCAAGAACAAGAAGATAAACGCTATCGCCAATATAAACATAATGTAGAAGTATTATCTGTATCTAAAAAAGACACGGGCAAAGATAATGTATCCGTAGACGCTAAGGTACAAGAAGTTACCCATTTTTATCAAAATAGTCAGTCAAAAAAGTCTTCTGATGAAAACTTGCGTGTTCGCTATGATTTGGTTCGCAAAGAAGGTAAATGGCTGATTCAGCGAATGTCAGTGATTTAGATGTTTTTTTCAGTTGTCAGTTGTCAGTTGTCAGTTGTCAGTTGTCAGTTGTCAGTGGTTAAATCTACTCCTCTTCCCTGTTCCCTGTTATAAATGTCATCAAATTTTGACAAAACTCCCCTAGCTGAAATCTCTATGTTAAGATTTCATGACATTTTGATCCCCGCAGGGCTGATAATTACGTGAAATAGAATAAAACCTATCTTTAGACCCCTTGATCCCTAGATAGTTTTACTGGTTAATATTTACTTAACAACTCTTTGCAATCTCAAAGAAATGCAAAAATTATGCATAACTAGTAGTTTGTCAAGATAAAAATGATGGACTGTAGTGTGAGCGTCTCGCTCACGCGGGCAAGATGCCCGCACTACCAAAAACCCGTCAAAATAAATTTGACAGACTACTAGGAATTTAGAGAGGTTGCTATCCTCATAAAAAAAACAAACAGTAAACAAATTTAAAACTGGGGCAACCAGAAGTCAGTAATAAAAAAATCTGGGTAGATGATATTTTATCAACCTTTTTTTAACCCGGAAAAACTTACCTTTCAAATTACTGGAGTCCAAATTAATGGTAAAAGAACGCCCACCGCTAGAGGAGATGACACTACGGCAATTACGGAAAGTTGCCAGTGAATATTCTATATCTCGCTATAGCCGAATGCGTAAATCGCAATTATTAGCATCAATTGAAGACGTTCAGCGTAGTAAATTCTCAATCAGTTCATCCCCTAATCTGGAGGCACAAGAAACAGTGGAAGCAGCAAAATTTGAGCTAGGTCAAGAAGATCGGACTGGTGGTTCTCTCGCTGATGTTGATGAAGCACTAGCCGATTTACCCGCTGGTTATGGTGACAGCCGGATAGTTTTATTACCCCGCGATCCTCAATGGGCTTATACTTACTGGGATATTCCTAACGACCATAAAGAAGAACTGCGTCGTCAAGGTGGACAGACCCTAGCATTGCGGATTTATGATGTCACCGACGTTGATCTAGATTATCAAAGTCCCCACAGTATTCAAGAATACCCTGCTGATGAACTAGCCAGAGAATGGTACTTACCAATTCCCGTGAGCGATCGTGATTATGTGATAGATGTCGGTTATCGCACCGCTGATGGTGGTTGGTTAGTATTAGCACGTTCCGCTAGAGTGCATATTCCCCCCGTCTATCCTTCTGATTGGATTGAAGATGTCTTCATCACTGTAGACTTTGAAGAAGACCTTCGCGCTAAGACCTTCTATGAACTAGTTCCCCCATCGAAGAAATTACCAACTGCTGCTTCTGCTGGTGGTGGAAACCCCATTTACGAACAAATCTTTGATCTAGCCGAATCTGCTGAAGCTCAACGAGTAGCAGGTTCTATCTTTGGTTCTATGCAGCACGTTCCTGGTTCTGCTGCTCCAGAACAAGCTCTCAGTTCCTACGTTTTCCCATCTGGTGTAGGTATGTGGGCTGTTCCTAACGTATCTGGTTTAACCATGTCCGGTGTGGGGATGTCTGGTGTCGGTTTCTCCGCTTCCGCTGTTCCTGTGCGTCCTCGCAAATTCTGGTTAGTTGCTGATGCTGAATTGATTGTTTATGGTGCAACTGAACCTGACGCAACTGTAACTATTGGTGGTCGTCCGATTAAACTCAATTCCGATGGTACATTCCGCTTCCAAATGTCCTTCCAAGATGGTTTAATTGACTACCCAATTCTAGCGGTTGCGGCTGATGGTGAACAAACCCGTTCTATTCACATGAAGTTTGAGCGGGAAACACCTTCTCGTCATACTAACACCAAAGATGAAGCTGTTCTGGAATGGCTTGCATAACTTGTGTATCTGAAGATTAACCATAACTGCAAATATTAATTTTACCCGCTATAGTATTCCTGTAGCGGGGTTTCTATCATTAAAATATAATATCTCAATCCCTAAAACCAAAATTTTCTTCTACATATATCTAGTCAATTGCACCCGGTAGCGATCCTTTTTAGTAACGGCAATTTCCCCAACTTCCAACCGTCCTTTCCCGCGAATAGCGATTAAATCCCCTGATTTAACCTGGGAACTGGCTTGGGTGACTTCCTTCCAATTGACACGCACATCATTAGAGTCAATTAAATCTACCATTTTACTGCGGGACATCCCAAACCCAGCCGAGGCCACCGCATCTAACCGCAAAGAAGCTTCCACAGTTGTTAATTCTTTTTTCTTCGGTTCTCGGATTTTTAACTCATTAATATCAATGCGTTGAGTTTTCACTGGCACAGAACGTACCTGTTTTAAACTCATCTCTAAAAATTCTACCAATTCAGGCACAACAATCACCTGCGCCCCTCTTTCCCCCAACACAATCACATCTCCCGTTTTTTCCCGGACAATTCCCGTTCCCAGCATTGCACCTAAAAAATCTCGGTGATTTGCCGTATCAAACAAGAAATTACCAGCAATTTCTAAAGCAGTGATAGCAACTTGAGACTGATCTAATGGTAAATCAGAACGAGCGATCGCCATCCTTTGTCTTTCCGCTTGGGGATATCCACCCCACGCTACCGAATGCACCTCTGTTAAACGGCTAAATACCCGTTGAATTTCCGCTAACTCTGGCGGAGATAAAAAATCTGTAAATACCACTTCCCACGTCTTTATAGCTTGATCTGCTTGATCAATTACACGGGCAACAGTATCGCGGTTTTCAACACCTTTTAAAAGTTCTTCTCTAGGTAGCATGAAATTATAGGAGTTAGGAGGTAGGGGCGCAGGGACTGCGCCCAGTCAGGAGTCAGGAGTCAAGAGAAATAAAGAAGGAAGAAGGAAGAAGGAAGAAGGAAATTACCCAATTACCAATTAATTAGTTTCAGCATAACCTTGAATATTTTCTGGTTCAAACTGGCGTAAAATCCGAGTAGCTTGACGAGTCAGATTTTCTGAACCCTGCACCACAATTAAATACTTACCTGCATCCAAGCGATTGCGATAGGGTAAAGCATCACCACCACCCTCAAATAAACCAACGCCACCACCTACAAATACGCTACCCATTGCACCGCTACCAGCGCCCAGAATGCCGCCAACTACATGATTTCCAATTTCTCCAGCCCATGCGAAGGTATCTAAACCGGTGATCAGGCTGAAGGTAAAACCAGAAAAAAAGCCAAATGGTACTAACCAAATCGCCATGAGCTTGACTTGTTTTTTCGCTTGTTCTTTGGGATCAATTAAACCAAACTCATCAGCACTTTTGTATCCTCTACCGAGAATAGTGCCATTTATCCCTTCTCTTTCTAAAGCTAAATCAGCGGCTTCGGCTTGGATGCGATCTGATAACACAGCAACAAGATAATTCATCAATTTTAAATTAGTGTTTAAATTAAACTTGACCTACAAGTATATTTACAACCCAGGATTAATCTGACTTTAGCAAATCTAAAGGCTCACAAAAATTGTTTACACCTTGTTTCAGAATATAAATTAAAACGGGTGTAGCCAGACTTTTGGGAAAACTCGGTATTGTCCTTAGATGTCCTATCATCTCTTGAATTGACCCATTTAACAAGTCTTCTCGATATTCTTGTTCACAAATTACCGCTCGCCACTTTTTGGCTAAAGCATCCAACCACTCGGCATTTGTTTGTTCTGGTTCTTGTCCAGCCCGAATAGCCAGAGTCATTACTGCATCTTCTAAATCTCCATCGCAATCCTCTATTAAGTCTAATGCTTCCATTGCTTGAGGATCATCTACCATAAGGGAACGAAATTTTGCTATCTCTTGTAATGTAACTGTAGTCATGAGTTTTTGACTAGCCCAGGTTTGAAAACTATTTTACAGCATTGGGGATTGGTGATAGGTAACTGGTAACTGGTAATGGGTAATTGGTAAATATTCTTTCCCTATGACCCATTACCTATTCCCTATGACCCATTACCTATTCCCTATTACCTATTACCTCTTACTTGACTCCTGATTCCTGTAACTGATTCAAACCCCTAGTGGTAACATATCTTTGTAATTGTGTTAAAGCGCGGTTGTAATCTAAAATTGCTTTGACGCGATTACCTTCAGAGCTAGTGAGATCATTTAATGCGTTAATTACGTCAGTTTGAGTACCTACACCAGCTTGGAATCTTAACCGCGCCAACCGGAGAGCTTCTTTAGCTTGTTCTAAAGCCACATTAGCAGTTTGCACATTTTCTAAATTTGATGCTTGAGTGGAATAAGCTTGTTCTACCTGAAAGCGGATTTGATTTTTTTGTTCAGAAAACTGAGTTTCGGCGATCGCAATGTTAGATTTAGATTGGGCTGCTCTTGCTCTTGCTGCTCCCCCATCATATAAACTCAGGGTTGCTTGCACTCCCAAAGAATAACCATCTTGAGCGCTGACTCCATCATTAAACTGATCTATCAAGTTATAACTACCCACTAAACTCACCTGTGGACCCAAAGATGCTAATGCTTGTTTTCTTTGAGCTTCACTAATATTGCGCTGTGCTAAGTTTTGTTGTAGTTCAGAACGATTTTGATAGGCTAAAATGATACTTTGTTCTAGTGGGTGCTGCCATAAACCTGCTAGTTTCACAGGATCACCTGCACTAATACTCACTGACTGGGGCAAATTCAACAGTGGTGCTAACTTGCGGCGGGCAATTTGTTGTTGAGAAAAAGCACTAGTTAAGTTTTGTTGAGAATTGGCCAAATTTACCTGCGATCGCAACACATCAAAACGAGTACCCACACCAGCCCGTTCTAAAGCCACTGCATCTTTCAAACTAGCCTGAGAGTTCTCTACCGCTGACTGAGAAATTCTTACCTGCTCATCAGCTTGTTGCAAGTCATAATAAGCAGTAGATACATTTAGACGAATTTCTTCAGATTGCCTTTCTACATCCAATTCTTGAAATCGAATCTGTTCTTCTGCTTGTTTAATAGCACCATTACGTTTTCCAGAGGTGTAAAGATCATATCTTACCTGTGCAGTACCATTAAATGCCGTACTAGATGTAGCATCAGGGTATAAAGGATTTGTTACCTGGGCTTGGGCAGAGGTTAGCGCACTACTGGCACTACGACCATGTGTAACATCAGCACTTAAATTGACACTGGGTAGCAAAGCCGCTTGAGCCTCACGGAGGGCGGCTTTACTCTGTTCCAACTTCAATATAGACACCTGTAAATCATTATTATTCCGTTTAGCCTGTTCCAGAGCCTGTGACAAACTAATTGGCTGATTTCCCTGAACTTTTACTTCCTCTACTTGTGTCGGAAATAACAATGGATTCGGGTTAGGATTCAAACTATTAGGAACATTCAGGATATCTACAGGCTCACTGGTTGAAGGTTTTACATTCTCTGCTGGAGTGGGTATACTGGTTTCAGGAGTAGTAGGAACGCTTGTTTGCGCTATCCAATCATTAGTATTTTTAGGTAAGCAGGTGTTAGCAGTAAGTAGTAAAGATGCTTGAGTTTTTGGCTGTAGCTGTGGACAGTGACTAGCTTCTAATAACTTTGCTACCCCGATATCACCGTTGGTAAGTTGTTGTTCAGAGTTACCTAAGTTACTTAATTTTGCATCACTAACAGCAAGTAAAGTATCATTTGATAGCTCAGAAAAACTTACAAATCTACCTTCATCTTTTGGAGGAATTTTTTCTCGTGTAATGCTGAGATTATTGTCAGCCATGATCACAGGTAGACTGTGGTTGCTAAAAGGCTTGATACTACCTTGACTGAAATAATTAGTAGGTAATAATCCTGAGTTACTTTTAATTGTACTATTAGGCAGGAAGCTATTGTCGGTGGATGAATTTCTAATATCGGTAGAAATTAAAACACTAGAACCAGGACTTAGCTGTACCTGATTGACTTTAATCACACTAGCCCAAGCGGGCTGAGTCGTTAATACTGCTGCTGTAACACCAGGTAAGAAACTATGAAATAATTGTTGTCTTTTCACCGCATCCCCTCACACAAAAAAATATTAATTTAGCGGCAGAATACTTGTCTTCACCACAAAATATAGCACGATACTACGATTTGGGCAGGAATATCGTACTCTTCTTTATTTTAAACATCAGAACTTGGTTTGTCTTCAAAACGTTTGACAATGCGAGAAAGTTCTGCCTTTTCGTCTATACTAACGCGGGTAGGCGCACCACTAATAATTCGCTCATAGTTACGGAATGAATCTTTAATATCAGGTCCATCTGCCGTAATATTATATTCACGAATTCCCTTATCATGCCAAGAGCCGCGCATTTTAAATACGTTAATTGCCCGCGACATTTCTCCCCGAATTTCCACATACTGCAACATCAAAATAGTGTCCGTAATAGTTGAAATATGGGAGTCAGTAATGGAATTAGAACCCAAAAACTGGTCTGTGGTATTGGTGAAGAAACCAGTAATTTCTTCTTGTTTAGCATAACCTGTCACCCCAATCACAAATTGACGAAAAGCATTATTACTAACGCCTCTAGCCATGGCTGAAAGTGAATCAATGGCAATGCGGGCAGGCTTAAAATGGGATATTTCTGATTTAATAATTTGTAAGTGATCTTCTAAACCAGTTGATTCAGGATAGGTACAAATTATTTTTAGTAACCCTTGGTGTTCTAATTCCTCAAAATCAATTCCCCAAGAATAAGCATTCCGAGAAAGTTGAGCGCGAGATTCTTCATAAGCAAATAATATTGCTCGTTCGCCACTAACACAGCCATCTTGAATAAACTTACTGACTAATAAAGTTTTACCAGTACCTGTAGCTCCTGTTGCTAAAATAATCGAATCTTTAAAGAAACCACCACCACACATTTGATCGAGAACTTTCACACCAGAAGATACCCGGACATTAGAAGATCGCTGTGTCAGACGCATTGCTCCCAATGGGAATATATTTACTCCTTCATTGGTAATTGTGAAGGGATATTCGCCTTTCATGTGGGTTGTCCCTCGTAATTTGAGAATTTCAATAGTTCGACGGCGGCGTTCTCCTTCTAAAACATTACGAACAATTACTACATTATCCGAAACAAATTCTTCAACTCCAAAAGATGCTACAGCGCCATATTCTTCACCGCGTTCAGTTGTGATGATAGTGGTGACACTCAATTGTTTCAGCCGTGCTACCAACCGGAAAATTTCCCGCCGCACTACACCTACAGCCTCATATTGTTGAAATACTGCCGTCATTGAATCAATGGAAACTCGTTTGGCTTTGTATTTACGAATGGCATATTGTAACCGTTCAATGAGAGCAGATAGATCAAAATTACCTACTATATCTTGACCTTCAGGATCAGGAGATGCGTCCAGAATAAATAATTTACCTTCATCAATTAAACCTTGTAAATTCCAATCAAAAATATGGGAATTTTTAATAATATCACTGGGTGATTCCTCAAAGGTAACAAATACTCCTGGTTCGTCAAAGTAAGTGATGCCATTATAAAGGAATTGCAGTGATAACAAAGTTTTGCCCGTTCCAGATGTACCACTGACTAAGGTAGTTCTGCCAACGGGCAACCCGCCATGACTAATATCGTCAAAGCCCTCTATCATTGTGCGAATTTTCTCTACACCACCAACAAGTATTTTTTTTTGTTCAGGTTGCTCTTTTTTATTCATGGTTTATCTAATATGGATATTCAACCCAGGTTTTTAAAATCAAGAAAGTTTTTAATTATTTTTAATAACTAAATAAATATGTTCTGTTATTCTTGCCCATATTCTTCACTCAATTCTTCATAAAACAGATCTAACCCAATTAATACTCTTTCTCTATCTGTTAAATCACCAATAATTTTCCGTACAGGAGGTGGCAAAATTTTTGATAATGTTGGTGTGGCTAGGATTTTATCTTCTTCAGCCAAATGGGGGTTTTTCAGGACATCAATTACTTTTAAGGCATAAACACCTTTAAATCTTTGATCTAAGATATCTTTAAGGGTTTTTAATGCCCGCATTGAATTAGGGGTATTTCCGGCCACATAAAGCTTAAGAACAAAGGTTTTTTTAGCCTCATTCATACAATATAAACTCCTAAAAAATAGATGCAAAAGATCAACAGGGGCATTCTTTACATACACACTCAGGTCTTAATTCACCATAAATGCAAATACAAATTTTACTTGGCGATATTCAATTGATTTTAGCAACAGAACAACGATAAATTTCGCAAAGATTTGCCAAAATATCTATTAAGGTTAAACGGTAATCTAGCAATGTTTCATCGCTTCTGCCTTCTATCCTTAATTGCTTGGCAAATTCATCAATGACTTCCATGTGAATTTCTATAATTTGTGGCATAGGAATACTAGCATAAAATAAGGCATTGATAAATTTATCAATTTTTTCTTGTAATGCTTTATCACTGATAAAATAATTTATAATAATTTGACGGTAATCTGATTTAAGTTCTTCTAAAAGTTCCTGTTTTTCGGTTGCGGCCATATTCTGAAATATTGATGACTTTCTCTGCTGGCCAAAAGCAAACAAATAATTATCTTGATGAGTTAATTTTTGATTAGGTTTTTGTGGCTGAAGTTGTGGCAAATGATACATCTGACAAGGTATAGTAGCCATGGGCTGCCAGTAGCATCGAGTGATCACCTGCTCAATGAAATTCCAGCTTTGAACAACTAAACCTTTGTGCTGCTTTTGTGCAAATGGTCTATTGAGAATTTGTTTTATATTTGTTTGTAAAAGCAATATAGGTACTAACATTTAGTTTTTATAGATCATGAATCGTTGAGAGTGAGATATATAGCAGAAGGCAACAGGCAATAGGGTTTTTTAATTTTTAATTCCGATAAAGCGTTACTAGTAAATGTAATGACTCCTTGATGGTGTAGTTAGACCCATATTTAGTAGAGTATAGATTACATTATTTTACTCCTTGATAAGATACTTAAACGAACTTAAAGAATTGTCGCATTTTAAATCATTATAATTCCTCAAGGTTCTAAAGCGAATCTTTGGAGCCATAATTATTGTTGTAGTTGTCACTATAAAAAATGATGACTTTCAATAGCAGTAGCAAGCTAGTAAAGATAGTGACTTGCTCGGAATGAAAAAAAAGCAAGTTCCATGAGGGTAAAAATTATTGGTGATTGGCTTCAAGACAATTGATGTTGATAGCGTAGCGTGGCTAAAAGCCATAGCGAAACCCCTAGTTTAAAGGGGTTTGTCAATTATAACCACGCTGATAGCGTAGCCATTCTAAATATTCTTGGCGGATATTGCTTCAGGCTTGAAGACCATCTAAACCAAGTGCTGATGGTGATGCCGAAGTTGATCACAAGAAGAATGACCACCGAGGAATTATGTCAATGCTACAATACCCGCTTCACGAACTTCTAGCAACTGTACCAATCTGCTTAGAAACAAAAACTCTAGGAGCAGCACTGGATATTTTTGCCGAAGGACAGTCTGATTGCTTGGTAGTAGTCAATTCACAACAACGCCCAATGGGCTTGTTATACTCTGCTAGATTACTGCCACAATTATTACAAGCAGACACAGATGAATACCTTTTAAATTTACAGCAACCACTTTCACAAGTGGATAAATCCCTCCTAGAGCCAATACAGACCATAGCAGCAGCAGAGACTCTGGAAGAATTCAGCTTATCTTTAAAATACCAAGAAACTAAACAAAAAAGAAACTTAAATTGGGTACTAGTTGACTCCGATGGTAAATATTTGGGAATGGTGGATACTTTACGTCTATTGCAATTATTGGTTAAGGAGAAAATACCCATTAGTGCTACCAATAAAGAAGTAAATCATCAGCATGAGACTGGTATCAAAAATTCTGCACCCAAAAAAAACACTGGACATACAGAAAATACAGGCAGTGAACGCCAGTCTAAAATCCACAAATCTATAGTACATTTGTTAGCGCGATTACCTTGGCCAATGATGTTACAAACTAGTCATGGTGAAGTAGTCACGCAAAATCCCGCTTGGTGGCAACAACTGGGAGCATTAAAAGATCCTGAAGGAATTAGGAAACAGGTAGAAACTATACTTACCCCAAGATATCCTAAACAATCTGCTTATATTTATGATAAGGAACAAGAAAATGAGCAACCAAATACTGTCACCAAGACAAGACAAAGTATTTCACCCACAGTTTTTTCACCTCACACACCATCAGCTTTAGCATTTCTCCAAGAACCACCCCTAAAAATAAATAGTGGTTCTAACCGCTGTATTTTAGATACGCAACTGGGTATTTGTACCTGTGTAGTCGAAATTAAAAATGGTCAAGAACGGGTTTGGCAGTTTGCAAAAATCCCCTTGGATAGTAGTGAGTTGAAAATTTGGGTTTCTGAATCAGAAGCACCAGCAAACACAGAAGAACTATGGCTAATATTAGCTACAGACGTAACTGAACAACAACAACTTTGTAAAGAATTGGCAGCAAAAAATGCCGATTTGATTCAACTCAATCGGTTGAAAGATGAATTTTTAGCTTGCATTAGTCATGAATTAAAAACACCACTAACAGCAGTTTTGGGACTATCTCGTCTACTTATAGATCAACAATTAGGACAACTAAATGAACGTCAAGCCCGCTATGCTGGACTAATTCATCAAAGTGGCAGACATTTGATGAGTGTAGTTAATGATATTTTAGATTTGACCCGAATGGAAACGGGACAGATGGAACTTACCCTCACCCCGGTGCAAATTCAGGTAGTATGTGAACGAGCTTTGTCAGAAGTTAAAAACATTCATAATCAAGCTAACAAAACTAAAGAATTATCCAAATCAGAAAATCAAAATTTATCTAATCACCAATTTAGTCTAGCTATTGAACCAGGTTTAGAACAGATGGTAGCAGATGAATTGCGTTTGCGGCAGATGCTAGTACATTTACTTTCTAATGCCTTTAAATTCACAGAAATATCTGGAGAAATTGGCTTACGCGTTAGCCGTTGGGAAGGCTGGATTGCTTTTACCGTCTGGGATACAGGTATTGGAATTCCTGAACAACAACAACATTTAATCTTTCAAAAATTCCAGCAATTGGAAAATCCTCTTACCCGTCAATTTGAAGGAACGGGTTTAGGATTAGTATTAACTAGGGCTTTGGCTCGCTTGCATGGTGGAGATGTCAGTTTCTTATCTCGTGAGGGTAAAGGCAGTCAGTTTACTCTGCTTTTACCTCCGAGTCCACCAAAATCCGGTTTTTCTGACTCTGAAGAAATAGCTCCAAAGAGGGAAATAGGCAATATCACCAATTCTTCTCATCACAGTCTGAATAATTCTCCAACATACCAGTCCCAAAGATTGGTGTTAGTAGTGGAAGCGGTAGCTCAATATATTGAAGAATTAACCGAACAACTCAAAGGTTTAGGTTATCGTGTTGTCATTGCTAGATCAGGAACAGAGGCACTAGAAAAGGCTCGACGCTTACAACCAAAGGCTATATTTTTAAATCCTTTACTGCCTTTACTTTCCGGTTGGGATGTTATGACTTTACTGAAATCTGATGCTTTAACTCGTCATATTCATGTGATTGTCACAGCCACAGCAGCGGAAAAGGAACAAGCATTTACTAAACAGGCTAATGGTTTTTTAAGCTTACCAATTAAGCATCAGGCATTGGCATCACTGTTAGAAAAATTATCAACATCAACCGCATTTGAGCATTCCGGGATGGAAAATTATGATCTCAATTCTAAGAATGTCCCTCTGCGAATTCTCAGGTTGGTAAATCCAGAATTAGAAGCGATTAATCTTTATCCTTCCCTGCGAGAACATCGGGTAATTGAAGTAGATGATTTAGACCAAGCGGATTTGTTAGCGCGAGTTTGGCAGTTTGATGTGATATTACTAGATATGCAAATTTCTACTGCTCGCAGTTATTTACAACAATTAACCAAACATCAAAGATTGGCAACTTTACCATTGGTAACTTGTGATGTTGCTACTACTTTAGCTGCTTCCCAAATACCAGGATTGTCTGTATTTCCTTGTTTAAGTCCTTTGACTCAGGAAAATGATAGTCACAATTATCAACGAGATGCTTTATCATCTGTATTACAAATTGCTGCTGGTATTTGCTGTCCAATAAATATTTTAGTGGTAGATATAACTATGTTGAATGATTTACCCAAGATAAAACGTCAATCTGTCAACAATTCCTTTATCAATTTTGAAGATGAGCAAAGTAACAGGGGATATGAATGGTTTCAAGCTTTAATTCAATACTTACAAACTGCTGGCTTTAGAGCCTCTATTGCCAGTTTTTGGTCGGAAGTTGTGCAACAAGTCAGTCACAAAAGTGTTGATTTACTGTTGATTTGCTTACACGAAACGGCGATTAATAAAGAAGTACAAAAAGCGATGGAATCCTTGGGTAATTTACCGTTTAATTTGCCACCAATTTTGGTACTTGATCACCAGTTAAATCAGCCGAATTATGGAAATGTGGCAAAATCTCGCAAGCAGGGATATACATCCTCTGTAGAAACTGCAGTCCGGGGAATTGCTACCCAAATATTACCCCGTTCTATTTCTATGGAAGAACTACTAACTCAGATAAATCAAGCATTAGCCAATTAAACTATGATTTATGTGATTTATGTGATTAATATGATGGTGATGATTTCAACCCTATCCGCTCCTATAAAATAATCATATCAATCATCAAAATCAAAAGAATCATAGTTTTATGTGATTAATATGATGGTGATGATTTCAACCCTATCCGCTCCTATAA
>CAINGU010000013.1 GCA_903848645.1 uncultured cyanobacterium
ACGAATAAAAGTCATATAGCTACTATTCCTAAGAAGTCGAATAAGGTATCAACTACTAATAAACCTACTGCAAAAGGATCTACTACTTCTAAGAAGCCAAATAAAGTATCTACTACTAATAAACCTACGGCGAAAGGATCTGCTACTTCTAATAAGCCGAATAAAGCATCTACTACTCCTAAGAAATCGAATAAAGTATCTACTACTAATAAACCTACTGGGAAAGCCTCTACTACTCCTAAGAACCCACATAAATTATCTACTAATAAGCCGACAAAATCAGAGCATGATCAAAAGGTGAAAGTAGGGTTGGCTCAAATTGATCAGGAGGAGACAAAATATTTAGACAAAGGGAAGATATCAAAGGTAAATGCTGGAAAAGTAGCTAATAAGGTCAAGAAAGATAATCCTATTTTTAAGGCTATTAATGTAGTTGATGGTGGTAAGACTTGGGATTATGATTGGTTTGCTAGTAAGGGAAGAAAAACAGGAGAGCCAAAAGCTGAGGAGCAGCCTAAAAGAGGGCATCATATTTTTAATAATGGTCTAAGAAAAACAGTAGATGATTTAAGTTTAATTGTAAACTCTTCATCAAAACAGCCTCTGATAGATGCTGTAAAGGATATTAAAAATATTTTGAAGAGTGATGTATTTGAACTTGTGGTTACTGAAAAAGATGGACAACTAGAAAAGGGTGGGGACGAAAATTCGCGTAACTACGGTACATTGCAGTCCTTATTTTTAACGAGAGTTCAAACAGTTATTGCTGGGGAAAATAACCCCTCTAATATAGTAGAAATTTTAAATGGCTGGTTGGATTGTGCAATTGATAAAGAAGCAGAATTATTGGTAAGTAAAAATGGCAACTCTCAAGAAAAAGAAAAATTAAAATTAGGGAAACAGAAGCTAGAGCAAATCAAGCAAAAATTCAAATTTGCACTTGACCAAATCTCGCTCAATCAAGATGGGAAGCACTCTAAAGAGGTCTTGAAATTAAGAAACGAAGCTGAAGTTGCAATCAAAGCAGCACAAAGTCTTTTAGATGAAAAGCTTATCAAGGTTCAAACATTGCTACATAAGAAATATGGAACTTTAAGGAAGGGAAAAACAGAAGAACGCACTAATTTGCAAAAAGAAATTCAATTACATGAAGAGCTTATGCGAAATATTAAATCGTTAAATAATCGTCTCAATCAACTGCGGCAACAATGGAAAGAAGCTGATCAAATAGAATGCAAAGATAATGCAGACAATAGACTTTTATTACAAGAATTCAAAGTTATAATCACGGATGTAGAAAAAACCATGTCTGATATTAATCAACTTAAAGCTGAAACTTAGTTTTGCTTCGCAAATTATTGAGGTAAAATAACGATATTGAGTTTAATATAATAAGTATCAATTTTGCCAACTAGTAAATCTACCCTTAATACTAAATGGAACACCCTAAAGTAGTATATCCAGAAAAAAAAATTGTTGTACCAGGTGAGTTATATAAATTGCATAGACGACCTATGCATCCTGAAATTGTCATCAACGATAGTAATACAGGCGTTCAAATTATAGATCCTTGGAGTGAACAGATAAAAGCACACATTCCTTTCACGGAAAACTACAATAGCTCAGGAGCAACTGATGAATGGTGCTTACGGTCAGATGGCAAAGCTATGTTAGCGTTGAATGAAGACAATCCTACTGGATGCTGGCTATCACTCGAAGGTGGTGCTTCATACGATATTGAATGCCCTCTCATGTCAAGAATTGGTGATTTACGTTATGTTTGGGATGAGGATTCATTCTTCCTGAGTGGTGGCAAGTCCTATCAATTTTATAAATTGGGTTGGAAGGAAAATATACCTATATTCATGAAAATTTCATCCATAGAGTCTCGTCGCGCACAGTGGGGCTGGAGAGGTATGCTAACTACTATCTCCGCCTTGCATTCCAATGTATTACGCGTAGAGCCTGAGCTATTTCAAATGCTTTACCACAATGGAGACGATAAACCAGAGCAAATTGGGTTGGCAAACTGGCGTGATGAGACAGTTTGGTCTGTCGCTCCTCCAAAGCCCGTCCCTACCGTTCCTGGTCGATTCTCTTTGATTAGTACGGAGGGTAATAAAGAACGTATAGATATTACTTTATTGCCTCTAAGTTTAATTAAATTGGCTGCTTTGGCTAACCAGCTATTTGTGATGTATGAGTATGAAGTGTATTCTCTTAATCAAAATGGGGAGATAGAATTTACTTATTCGGCTCCAGAGAATTTCTGTTTCAGTGATTTAGACACTATACCTGCAAAAGATGGGTATCCACCTGTGTTAATTTTGGGATGCAAATCTTTAAACGGTTCTGATAGTCAACTTCTAATTTTCGGTTTATAGGTTGTTCATAGGAGGTTAGTTGTGAGTGAATCAAATCAGTTAAATCAATCATTAAGTTCTCGTGCCTTTGCGACAGGACAGGATATCTTTTTCAAACAGGGAGCGTATAATCCTGGTAGTAGAGATGGACAAGAATTATTAGCTCATGAATTGACTCATGTAGTGCAGTTCAACCAAAATCATTAACAAAAATTGCCAGAAAAGAGAATAAAATTGAATCCAAAATAGAGGAAAATATTCAAAACCAAACAACAAGAGAAATAGGTTCAACTACATCATCAACACCTAAGAAATTAACAAATCACCAAATTTCTGCAAAATCTAACAAAGAATCACAAAATATTATCCATAAACAGCCAGAAATCAGTTCAGTTAGTCCTCGAATTCAACGTAGTTTCTCAGAATCAGTCTTTGAAAATACTCTAAAAATGGCAGGAGGTGAAGGTGCTAAAATTCTATCCATTCTTGAAAAAGCAGGAGGAGTTCTAGGTACTATTGCCAAAAATCCTGTACAGTTTCTTAGTAATTTAGTTAAGGCAATTCATCTAGGATTTAATAAATTTAAAGCCAACATCAGCAAGCATTTAAAAAATGGTTTAGTTGGGTGGTTATTGGGAGCATTATCTAGTTCTGGATTATCTCTTCCTACTCAATTTGATGCTCAAGGTACAGTTTCCATAATTCTGCAAGTATCGAATCTCAACTATCAAGTATTACGGAATAAACTAGCGAAAAAAGTTGGTGAACAAAAAGTTAGTATTTTAGAGAAAAGACTAGATTTCCTCAGAAATATTGCCACAGGAGGACTAATAACAGCTTGGCAACAAATTAGAGAATTTGCTGGGAATTTACCAGAAATGGTAATGAGTGCTATTCAGAGTTGGGTGATTAATAAAGTAATTACATCAGCAATTACAAAGCTGATTTCTATGTTTAACCCAGTGGGTGCATTAATTCAAGCAGTAATGGCAATTTATAACACTATTATGTTCTTTATTGAACGATCTGCCCAAATAGCAGCCTTAGCTGAATCAGTATTTGCGGCGATTAGTAATATTGTATCAGGAAATGTTAAACAAGCAGCTGATTATATAGAACAGTCAATGGCACGTTCTTTGCCAGTGATAATTAGTTTCTTAGCGCGGTTGTTGAGGTTGGATGGTATTAGTAAACAAATTAAGAATGTGATTGGTAAAATTCAAGCTCCTGTGAATAAGGCACTTGATAAATTGGTGGATGTAATTGTTGATAAAGGTCAGGCTTTATTGGGGACGAATAAAAGTCATATAGCTACTATTCCTAAGAAGTCGAATAAGGTATCAACTACTAATAAACCTACTGCAAAAGGATCTACTACTTCTAAGAAGCCAAATAAAGTATCTACTACTAATAAACCTACGGCGAAAGGATCT
>CAINGU010000014.1 GCA_903848645.1 uncultured cyanobacterium
ATACAGGTTAATCAAATCCGAGAAATTCTCGTAATTACCTGTCCCACCGACTTCTAAAGTTTTACTCATTTTTTACTCATTCATTTTTCAAGGTTCAGAGTGAGTAAATACAAGTAACGCTATAATCAGGGTTTGAGACTATTTAACGAGTTCAAGTCTCGTTCCTGGCATTTTATAAAATAGCTGAAAGCTTTGGCAATCAGGATATTCAGAAAACTTCTACTGGAATAAAGTAAATTTCTAGTGGGAGTTTTTGGATTTTTGGGCTTGACTTTGACTATGAAATAAATTTGGTAGTTGAGTAAATACAAGTAGGGCTATAATCAGGACTTGAGATGATCTTACGGGTTCAAGTACCGGGTTCAGCATATCAATTTTGGATTGATCTCAAATCCGAAATTTAAAATCTAAGATTGTGTTAACAAGTTTACAAAATTCCCTAGTTAAACAAATCCGCAAGTTGCACTCCACCAAGGAGAGAAATAAGCAACAGCTATTTTTATTGGAAGGAACGCATTTGCTGGAGGAAGCTTGTGCGGTTAGCTATCCATTAGATGCTGTGTGTTGTACTCCTCAGTGGCAAATAACACATTCCCAATTGTGGGAAGTTATTTGTAGTCAGTGCTATCGCGTTGAAATTGTCAGTCCAGAAGTTTTAGCAGCAATGGCCACAACTGTCAATCCTGATGGTATAGTGGCGATAGCGAAGCGCTGCTGCCAGCAGTTCGCTCAACCAGAGGCACAATCAACAGAAATTCCCTTTACTGGTTTAGTTCTGGCTTTAGAAACTGTCCAAGATCCTGGTAATTTGGGAACGATGATTCGCACAGCCGCAGCCGCAGGTGCATCAGGTTTATGGTTAAGTGAAGATAGTGTAGACTTGGATAATCCCAAAGTTTTACGCGCTTCTGCTGGGCAATGGTTTCGCTTAAATAAGGCTGTAAGTGAAGATTTAAAGGCCACCGTTCGGCAAAGTCAGCAAGCAGGAATGCAGGTAGTAGCCACATTACCCAGTGCCGATTTAACTTATTGGCAGGTAGATTGGCGTAAACCTAGTTTAATATTATTGGGTAATGAAGGGGCGGGATTATCAGCGGATTTAGCCGCATTAGCGGATATTCAAGTAAAAATTCCCCTCAGTTCTGGGGTAGAATCATTAAATGTGGGAATTACTGCTGCTTTAATGCTATATGAAGCTCAGAGACAGAAAATTTCTGGATGATCTCAGTTAGGGATTAGGAATTTTTGCTTTTATTTGTTTTTTGCTGGAAATACCGTTCAATGTCCGCAACTGCATCTTCCCACGCAGCTAAATCAATAATATCAGTATGTTTACTGATAACTTCATGTAGAGAGCCACTGGTATTTGGTTCTGTAACTACTTCATTTTTAGTGTTAACAATATCCTCTAACTGATTCAATGATCGCTGAAAATCTTGATCAGCAAAAATACGTTGATTGTGCTGTATAGGTTTCATAATCTTTAGGGGAGAATCATGATTTAGATCCGAGATTGTGGATTGCGTTTGCAAATCCAGCCAATGTGAGAGATTTAATACTATTCTGATAGATATCTACTACCAATTATTGATTTTGTATCAATTTTACACATTAATAGGCTAAATTGCCTTTCTTCGTGAATGATGAATAAATTAGTGAAACAAGGATTAGTTTGGCTAGGTGCAGCTACGATTACTGTTAGTTTAATGGCGTGTGATAGCTTATTTAAACCTCAAGGTGATATAGTTGAACGGGTAAGTGATGGTGATACATTAGTATTAAAAAGTGGTGATGGTAAAAAGTTGACAGTGCGGTTTGCTTGTGTTGATGCTCCAGAAATACCGCATTCGCAGAAAGAAAAAAAGAGTAAAATTACTAAAGATGTGAATCAGTTTGCTTGGGGTGTGAAAGCAAAAACACGGATAGAGGAACTGATAAAACAAACAAATAATCGTGTCAAGTTAAATATTACGGATAGCGATCGCTATGGGAGAAAAGTTGCAGAAGTGCGCTTAAAAGACGGCACATTCTTACAGGAAGTTTTGTTAAAAGAGGGATTAGCTAAAGTATATCGTCCCTATTTAAGCAAATGTCCTAGTAGGGATATTGTACAACAAGCCGAAGCGCAAGCGCAACAGCAAAAGATTGGTATTTGGGGTGATCGGAAATTTATTGATCCTTGGGATTATCGGAAAGCAAATTAAATATTTATAATATTACTGTTGAAATTCAGGTTAAAAGTGCTTATAAATATCATTGTCATATAACAGAAGAAGTTACTACTCTTTACTCTGATCTAAATATAGATAATAGTTATATTTTTCTCTATAGCGATGATATTTAACTCGTAAATTAGGAATTATCTGGTTGTTGGGAGTGAGGAATATAAGAACCAAACCAAGGATTTAGTATTTATCAACCCCTACTCCCTTACAGAATCCTAAATTTTGACAAGAATTAATTAAGCACCTTCTGAGCGATCAATTTTCTGACCAGGAGAAGATTCATAAAGAGCATCTAACTGTTCCCGTGCATCTTCAACATTAATGGAACGCATTACCAACAGAGGTTCTTTAATCATATTACCTGCACTGTCTAACAATTCAGGATGGGGGGCATATTGCCTTCTAGCTGCATAATAACCAAAGCCACCTGATGATGATTGGTTATTTGAATAAGTTCGTTCTCTGTCAAAACTGAACATGATCAGATTGCGAATTAAGTTACCAACAGCCATAAATGCCAGAACGGTGAAAGCTAAAATATAAAGTAGGTGTAGCATTGAATTTTCCTCCAGAACAGCAAAGGTTAAAATGTTATTTTGTAGAACTTAAAACTCCGCAAATAAATAATTTACGGTAAAAGACAATGTAAAATTATTTACTTGTGTGCGTATGTTATATGATGCAATCGTTATACTCAGATTAAGGTAACATGAGACACATTACTTTTTTATGAAAACAATGTTAAGAATTGTCTAATATCTTTACAATTTCCACGTTGTCAAGGATTTCATGATTTCTTTGACTGACCTAAACGCATTCCCACACCCCAACATTCTGTAACTAATTGATGCCAAGGCATTACAGTTGCCATATCAATTCCCACTTGTTGATTAGTTGCCGTAAATAACATCCTTGCCGTGTTGAGTTCTTCTTGTGCATCCCTAACTCGTTTGAGTAAGTCAAGTTGCTCTTGTTCACTCATAAATTGGATTTTCTCATTTTCCAGGATTTGACGATATCGCTCAAACCAATATTGAAAATCCTCTAACAACGGTTCTAAGACTGATTTTAGTAAATCAGCACTTGGTAGATTCGAGTCCCCCATATATGAGAAGCATATTTCCTAATTCTTTTTTTATATTAACGTTATTTACGATTCTTAACAATCAGTTCATAACTTCCCACATCAAAAAATCTGTAAATCTGTAACTTCGGATCTGAAGCACAATTATATAAATTTGGCAAGAAATTTGTAAAGCTCCTGGGGAGTAGGTCTGGATACGTCTAAAGGAATAAATTATTCAGAAGAAGGAGTCAGGAGTCACCGAGGTAGGGGCGCAGGGCCTGCGCCCAGTCAAAAGTCTGTTATGTGGTTTTTACCAAAAGCTCGTGATTGGGCTAAATTAGGAGAAACCATAGCCAGTGGACTATTATTTAGTTTGTAAAGATATTTTTTGTCAACTTTATTTTTAACAATTCGCTAAAAGTTTAACAGCCAATGTCGCCAACTCAAGAAACCCAACCAGCCGAAAAAATCTATTTACCCCGGACCAGCGAATCAGAAACATTAAAAAAGATTCGTCACACAGCTTCCCATATCATGGCAATGGCAGTACAAAAGCTGTTTCCCAAAGCGCAAGTCACAATTGGTCCTTGGATTGAAAATGGATTTTATTATGACTTTGATAGTCCAGAACCCTTTAGTGATAAAGATTTGAAAACCATTCAAAAAGAAATGGTCAAGATTATTAATCGCAAATTGCCATTAATTCGGGAAGAAGTCACCAGAGAAGAAGCGCAGAGCCGCATTGAAGCCATTAACGAACCCTATAAACTGGAAATTCTCGGAGATATCAAACAAGAACCCATCACAATTTACCATTTGGGAGAGCAATGGTGGGATTTGTGCGCTGGACCTCACCTCGAAAATACCAGCGAAATTAATCCCAAAGCGATAGAATTAGAAAGCGTTGCTGGTGCTTATTGGCGGGGAGATGAGAAAAAAGCCCAATTACAACGCATTTATGCCACCGCTTGGGAAACTCCCGAACAACTAGCAGAGTACAAACGCCGCAAAGAAGAAGCTTTAAGACGAGACCATCGTAAAATAGGGAAAGAACTCGGATTATTTATCTTTTCCGATTTAGTCGGCCCTGGTTTACCTTTGTGGACTCCCAAAGGGACTTTGTTAAGAACGATTTTAGAAGATTTCCTCAAAAAAGAACAATTAAAACGAGGTTATTTACCTGTCGTTACTCCTCACATTGCCAGAGTTGATTTATTTAAAACATCAGGACACTGGCAGAAATACAAGGAAGATATGTTTCCTTTAATGGCTGAAGATGAGGAAGCAAGAGCCATAGAACAGGGTTTTGTCCTCAAGCCAATGAACTGCCCTTTCCATATCCAAATATACAAGAGTGAATTACGCTCTTATCGGGAATTACCGATGCGGTTGGCGGAATTTGGTACAGTTTACCGTTATGAACAATCGGGAGAATTGGGTGGTTTAACCAGAGTGCGCGGTTTTACAGTTGATGATTCTCATTTATTCGTGACTCCTGAACAGCTAGACAGCGAATTTCTCAATGTTGTAGATTTGATTTTGAGCGTTTTCAAAAGTCTGCAATTAAAGAATTTTAAAGCTAGATTGAGTTTCCGTGACCCAGCCAGTGATAAGTATATCGGTTCTGATGAAGCTTGGGATAAAGCGGAAGGGGCGATTCGTCGCGCTGTGCAACAATTGGGAATGGAGCATTTTGAAGGGATTGGGGAAGCGGCTTTCTATGGTCCAAAACTTGATTTTATCTTCAGTGATGCTTTAGAACGGGAATGGCAATTGGGAACTGTGCAGGTAGATTATAATTTACCTGAGCGGTTTGATTTAGAATATGTGGCTGAAGACGGTTCGCGTCAACGTCCGGTAATGCTTCACCGCGCCCCCTTTGGTTCTTTGGAACGGTTAATTGGGATTTTGATTGAAGAGTATGCGGGTGATTTTCCATTGTGGTTAGCACCTGTGCAAATCAGGTTATTACCTGTAGGTGATCTTCAGTTAGATTTTACCAAAGAGGTAGTAGCCAAGATGGTTGCATTGGGAATTCGGGCAGAAGTGGATACCAGTGGCGATCGCTTGGGTAAGTTGATTCGCAACGCCGAAAAGGATAAAATACCTGTCATGGCGGTGGTTGGTGCGAAAGAAGTGGAAGCCAACAGCTTGAGTATCCGCACCCGCGCTTCTGGGGAATTGGGAGTAATAACTGTAGATGAAGTTGTGAATAAGATCACAGAAGCAATTACTAACTTTAGCAACTTCTAAAAAAGTTGGCTGGGTAAATCCCAGCCAAAAAATAAATTAACACTTTGCTCTTTTTAGCTTTTCTCAATTCACCCAGAGCTAGTAGAAAGTCTAGTGTGGGGATGTTGGGTGAGTAGATGGTTTCTCGTGAGGACGATTGCGTCCATTGGGAGTAGATGGTTTCTCGTGAGGACGATTGCGTCCATTGGGAGTAGATGGTTTCTCATGAGGACGATTGCGTCCATTGGGAGTAGATGGTTTCTCATGAGGACGATTGCGTCCATTGGGAGTAGATGGTTTCTCGTGAGGACGATTGCGTCCATTGGGAGTAGATGGTTTCTCGTGAGGACGATTGCGTCCATTGGGAGTAGATGGTTTCTCGTGAGGACGTTTGTCCCCATCAGGAGTTTGGTGGGTTGGGGTATTGTTTGTAATTACCTCAGCCAATATAATATCCTTAGCTCTCAATGTCAGCGCATGGGCTGGAAATGTATAAGCAAGGATACCAGCAGCAGCACTACCAACAAGCAATGGGAGAATACGAGACAGTTTCATTATGTTTACGCCTAAGAAAGAAAATCGGTTTTTGCCGTTTTTTATTGTGTGACACGCAGCCCAGGCTAAAAAATTTCTTACTCAGGAAGAAATGACCAGAAATTGCTACAAGAATCAAATCAAAACTACAAAAATTGTGTTATCCACTCAGATATACTACCTATTTTGTATAAAATCAATTGAATCTATAAATACCCTTCACACTGGTGGATAATTTACTCAATCCTCAGCATAAGATTTATTTAAATATATATTCTCTTATGCCAACCTGGGGTAAAAACTTATAAAGACATTGTTAAAAAGTTTAGTACAATAACATCATTAACCAATAAGTATTTTTCCCTATTGACATGATAGCGGCTCAATTTCCTTGGCTTACCGCAATTGTCCTATTTCCACTTTTAGCATCCTTTCTCATTCCTGTATTGCCAGATAAAGACGGCAAACTTGTCCGTTGGTATGCACTGGGCGTAGGTATTGCTGACTTTGTATTGATGTGTTATGCCTTTTGGAAACATTACGATGCCAGTAATGCGAATTTTCAACTGGTAGAAAACTACGTCTGGATGCCTCAATTGGGCTTAAACTGGGCTGTTTCTGTGGATGGTATTTCCGCCCCCTTGGTACTTTTAGCGGGATTTGTCACCACACTAGCGATGTTTTCAGCTTGGCAAGTTGACCGTAGACCAAAGCTGTTCTATTTTCTGATGCTTGTGTTGTATTCCGCACAAGTTGGGGTGTTTGTTGCCCAGGACTTGCTGTTATTTTTCATCATGTGGGAAGTAGAACTAATTCCCGTATATTTACTAGTTTGTATTTGGGGTGGACAACGGCGACGCTACGCAGCTACAAAATTTTTACTTTATACCGCAGCAGCTTCTATATTTATCTTGGTAGCAGCCCTCGCACTAGGGCTATATGGCGGCGGAAATGTAACTTTTGATGTTGCAGAACTCGCCCATAAAGAATATCCCCTCACTCTCCAACTCCTACTATATGCAGGGTTGTTAATTGCCTTTGGCGTAAAATTGGCGATTTTCCCCTTGCATACTTGGCTACCTGATGCCCACGGAGAAGCATCTTCTCCCGTGTCCATGATTTTGGCAGGTGTATTGTTGAAAATGGGCGGATATGGACTAATTAGGCTGAATCTTGACTTACTTTCCGATGCTCATGTTTACTTTGCCCCGGTTCTAGCCATTCTCGGTGTTGTCAATATTATCTATGGTGCTTTAAATTCCTTTGCCCAAACGAATATGAAACGGCGTTTGGCTTATTCATCAATTTCCCACATGGGTTTTGTACTGATAGGAATTGCCTCTTTCACCGATTTGGGTATCAACGGGGCAATGTTGCAAATGATCTCCCATGGTTTAATTGCTTCAGTGTTATTCTTCTTAGCTGGTGTAACTTATGACCGTTCTCGCACAATGGTGATGTCAGAAATGGGCGGTATTGGTCAAGCCATGCCAAAAGTATTTGCTTTATTTACAATGGGGTCAATGGCATCTTTGGCTTTACCGGGAATGAGTGGCTTTGTTGGTGAACTTTCGGTATTTGTGGGGATAACAACTAGCGATGTTTACACCTCGACATTCTGCACCGTCACAGTTTTCCTAGCCGCTGTGGGCGTTATCCTCACACCTATTTATCTGCTTTCCATGCTGCGTCAAGTATTTTACGGTTCTGGTGCAGCCCTGATTTGTGACATTAATAATGCCGGGTTTGAAAATCAGGAAGATGAAGGAACGGCTTGTTTTGGTACGGATTGCCTGTTACCAACGGAAACTGTATATACTGATGCTAGACCCCGTGAAGTGTTTATTGCGGCTTCTTTTCTAGTCTTGATTATTGGCATTGGTTTCTATCCCAAAGTAGCTATGCAAATGTATGACGCGAAAACTGTGGCTGTAAATGCTCATGTTCGCCAATCTTATACCATCATCTCCCAAACCAATCCCCGTGTTTATGCTAGTGGATTTTTAAATCCCCAAGTTCCAGGAACTGAGTTAACTCCAGTTTTAGGAACTTTAAAATAAACAATTTGCTGAGTTATTGACTTTCGCCGTTACGATAAAGGTAACGTCAATCATGATAGAGCCGTGACAGCAAACTCAGCTAATCAATCAACTTCTGTTTTCCGTTTGTCTCCCCTCATTCGGATTACACTGTTAAGTTTATATTTAGCCCTGACAGTTCCTTTACCATTTTTAGCGCAGGTAACAGCCGCACCTACTCCCCCTTCTTTACTATGGTTGGGGATTAGTTGCGGCTTTGTGCTTTTATATGCGGTGTTGACTGAAAGAGTTATCTTAGACGAGGAAGGGATAAAAGTGACTTACCCAATTTGGGTTCCTCAGTTTTTCCGTCCTGGTTGGAGTTTATCTTGGTCAGAAGTAAAAGAACTAAAACCGCGTACTACTGGTCAAGGCGGGTTAGTATATTATTTCTTAAGTCAAGATGGTAAAGCTTATTTATTACCCATGCGGGTGTCTGGATTTGCCAAGTTTGTAAATATCGTCCAAGCAAAAACTGGCATTGATACTACAGATGTTCGTTCTCTAGCACAGCCTTGGATGTATCTAATTTTATTAGGTTGTACTTTCTTATTGCTATTGGTAGATGCTTGGACTATTCAAACTGCTTTGGTAATAGGTAATTAGTTGACTGTTGACTCTTACCCCGCACTCCACAATCCTATGCTTAGGTTAGAATCTGTTAATCTTTATCAACGTTTACAGCATCAACACCAATACCCGATTTTACAGGATATTTCCTTTAGGGTATCACCTGGCGATCGCTTGGTAATTGTCGGTGAATCTGGTGCTGGTAAAACTTCCTTATTACGCCTCATTAACCGCCTAAACGAACCCACTAGCGGCAAAATTTATCTCAAAAATCAGGAATATCGCCAAATTCCCGTTATTCAACTGCGTCAACAGGTAATGCTTGTACAACAAGAATCTAAGCTGTTGGGGATGACAGTTGGGGAAGCCTTGGCTTATCCTTTAATTCTGCGCGGTCTACCTAAGCAAACTATTCAGGAAAAAGTCAGTTATTGGCAAGAACAACTGCAAATTCCTGAACAATGGTTAGGACGAACGGAGGTGCAACTTGCCGCTGGACAAAGACAGTTAATTGCGATCGCTCGCGCCCTAGTTACCGAACCCCAGATTTTACTCTTAGATGAGCCTACCTCAGCCTTAGACACTGCCACATCTACTCACTTAATTAACATCCTCACCCACCTAACGCAACCCCATTCCTCGGCGATTTTGATGGTAAATCGCCAAATTGATTTAGCTCAAGAGTTTTGTACCCATCTCTTACATCTTCAGCAAGGTCAATTAGTTGTCAATCAACCTGCCGCTGATATACACTGGGACAAATTAACAGCCAGCCTGACTCAAGCAGAAACCCAAGCATTAGTAGAATGGACTTAATCAATTGACAATTACCAATTACCCATTACCAATTACCCATTACCAATTACCCATTACCAATTACCCATTACCCATTACCCATTACCCATTACCAATTATCCATTACCAATTACCCATTACCAATTACCCATTACCAATTACCCATTACCCATTACCTGTTTTAAGAGCTTTGAGTAGTTAGTACAGGAAGTTGATTAGTAAATCTCTCTCTTGCTAATTTCGTTTGTGTTTGGGGAATGTTGGTGTTCAAAATTTCCATGTTAAACCGGTATCCAACATTGCGGATAGTTTGAATTAAACTGGGTTGACGTGGATCAAGTTCCACCTTCTTCCGCAGTGATAAAACATGAGTATCAATGGTGCGGGGGTTATCAATAGCGTCAGGCCAAGCACGACGCAATAATTCTGATCTACTTAAAGGCACTCCTCCAGCTTGTGCTAAAACATATAATAAACTGAATTCCTGGGGTGTTAAGTCAATAAACTCCCCTTGGAAACGAACCCGGCGCTGGACTAAATCAATTTGCAAACTACCATAATCTAAATAAGCTGGTGCATTAGGTGTCCGGTTACGACGAATAATCGCCTCAACCCTAGCCAAAAATTCTTGCATTCCAAAGGGTTTGCTTAAATAGTCATCTGCTCCCGCTTTTAAACCTGTCACAATATCAGCTTCATTGGTACGAGCGGATAACATGAGAATTAAAGGCTGTTGTTGACGATGTAACCAGCGGCAAAACTCCACACCATCACCATCTGATAAATCCGCATCTAGAATGACTAGAGTGGGTTGATGGCTGATAAATACTTCTTTTGCTTGATAAATACTGGCAGCTTGATGAACTCGGTATTCTAGTTGTTGCAAGTGCCAACCCAACAACGACCTCAGATGGGGATTCCCCTCAACAATTTCTATACAAACCGAACCCACAGTTGCAAGACCCCTTAGCGTTGATGAATCTCAAATTAACAATCTCATGCTCAAGGTTTTGTAGTTTTTGTTACTTCAATAAACATATTCTTTACATTTACCCCAAGAAAACCTTGCAAAAAATTTATTTTCTACCCTGTTTACAACAAAGCTAGTAGCTTTATTAAATTTTTATTACGTTTATATTATATTAGCTCAACTTCCTATTTATCTAGTTTGCGATGGTGATAGGTAAATAAAATTACTTTACTATCACTTGTAGCGATATGCACTAGAATAAGCTACAAAATTTACAGAAAAAGCCATACAGGATTCCTGCTGCTGCTTCTTTCCTCCTGACCAAAAAATTTTAGATTTTGGATTTTAGATTTTGGATTGGGAATTTTCGGTACAAGCCCCGTCCCTTCAGGGCGGAATTAATCCAAAATACTCGCTGCGTACGCTTCGCTAACGCCAATTTAAAATCCTCAAGCTCCACACTTTAGGGTGGAGTCAATCCAAAATCCAAAATACTCGCTGCGTACGCTTCGCTAACGTAAATCCAAAATTGGTTGACTCGGTGACTCCTATAACCTATTATTAAAGTTTATTTTTAGTGATCTGTCCTACTCCTTAAGAGATATGGTAAACTTATAGAACAATCATTTAGCAAAGTGAGTAGCATAAAAATCACACCCGATTACAACCAAAGGTGGAGACGACTTGTTATTTATCCCGGAAACAGCTAATAAGTTCTCAAGCTTGATTATACAAATTGACCCGCTAACGCCTAGATTTGTATGCCCAAGAAAATACGCGCAAAAATTGGATAAAAATCAATCAGCCTTTGTGGTTTTTAATATCCGGCTAATGCCAAGCTCCGCTATCAGATCAAATTTTTGACAAAAGAATCGTAAAAATACCTTACAAAATTACCATATTTCCAATTTTTTGGCGTAGGATCTAATTAAGTTTTTAGCTGCTGGGGGGTCTCACCCAAGGTAAAAATATTAACTTATGAGTTAATACAGAAGAGGGAAGTGATACTTCATTAAGCGTGAATCATCATCTACAATTCTCATTCAAAAGAGATTAATACAGCAGTTATGCTCCAAGACACACAAACCATCCGCTACTACCAAAGACTTACCGACGCCTTCGTCGAATTGTGGAATCGCGGTTATCGTATGGATGATATGCGGATGTATTTGGATGGATACCTTGCCGCACTTCGGCATAGTAACATCATCGAACCATATTGGGTTCATCGCTTAGAAGAGGAAGCCAGCCGCTACTTGCATGATGTATCTAACTTCGCAATGGTTCAACCAGAACCGGAAAAACAGCATGGTTATTACTAAAGGTACTGTTTGATTTTGTTGACTATCTACCATTACCGCTGACGATCATAGCACAATTTTTGCATTGGTCAACGGGGTTTAGTGGTATGAAATTTGGAAAATATTACAATTGATCAGATCAAACCCCTCAGTTTTATACGGCTGAGGGGAATTTTACTCGTATTACAACAGGATTATAATATTGATTTGGATATAGCTATTGACAGAATTATTGAAGTAGTGACTTTTGCCAAAGAACAGCAGCATAACTTATTAATTAGATATACACCAGAAGATACAGTGCGATCGCCAATAGAAAATGTTATTGCCGCAGCCAGTGCCGCACTCCTGACTCCTGCTATATAATAATGTTAAAAACTCAAGAACCACAATTAAATTATCCCAAACAAGAAATAAAAACATCTGAAAAATGGTGGACTATATTGGGCGTGAGTATTGGTATATTTATTTTTTCCTTAGATGTTTATATAGTTAATCTGGCTTTACCAATTATGCTGGAATCGCTGCATACTACCTTTGGGAATAGTCAATGGGTGGTATTGAGCTACTTACTAGCAATATCTATTTTTGTTTTGAGTGCGGCTAAATTAGGCGATATGTGGAGCAAAAAAAAGTTGTACATTATTGGCATGATAGTGTTTACAATTAGCTCCTTACTATGTGGAATTTCCCCAAATATAGGCTTTTTAATAGCTTTTCGTGCCATTCAAGGAATAGGGGCTGCATTTATATCAGGAATAGGAACAGCAATGATTGTAGAGGTTTTCCCAGTAGAAAAACGAGGGCTTGGTTTAGGTATTCGGGCTGGAGTTTTTGGCTTGGGAATGATGTTAGGACCGACAATAGGGGGGATACTAATTAGTATCGGAGACTGGCCTTTAATTTTCTTTATTAATGTGCCAATTGGGATTCTAGGGATTTTAATTATGGCTTATTTTGTTCCTCCTTCTATTGTCAATAGTGGAAAACAGCAGTTTGATATCATGGGAACTATAGTTCTCACAGTCATGTTAACCTGCTTTATCTTGGGAATAACATTATTAGAAGAACAGAATTATGATTTAAATATTATCCTGTCTTTGCTATTTTTATCTATTATTGCTTTGGGGTTTTTCGTATTCGTAGAAATGCGGACTTTAAACCCTATTTTAAACTTGAGAATGTTTAAATCTTTAGATTTAAGCTTAGGTTTAGGATTGCGGTTTATAGGCAATCTCGTAATTGCAGGAGCAATATTTATTCTCCCTTTCTTTTTTAAATTAGTCAAACAATATCCCACTGATAAATCTGGTTTTTTATTAGCAATTCCACCAATTATTATTGTCTTGACAGCACCTATGGCTGGGATGCTTTCTGATAAATTTGGCTCACGAATTATTACTTTAATAGGATTAATATTAATGGCTGTTGGTTGCTTATTAATTAGTACCTTTAACACCGAATTAACTATCATTAACTATATGATTGCTATTATCCCCTATGGTTTGGGAATAGGGATGTTTCAATCTCCTAATAATAGTGCCATTATGGGAGCAGCACCACAAGATAGTTTAGGGATTGCTTCAGGTTTATTATCTTTATCACGAATATTAGGACAAACTATAGGTGTGCCATTAGTGGGGGCTTTATTTTCATTTGTGACTCTTAATAATACCCAATTAACAACAAATATTGATGTTACTAATGCACCAATCGAATCATTAGTTTTAGGTACACAAATTACCTTTGAATTTATTGCTATTCTCTTACTTGTTTCTACAGTATTAGCTATTTGTTTATGGTGGTTAGAGGAAAAACAAGTATCAACTTCAAAAGCTTATTTCTGATTAATAATTTCCTCCCGCTGTAAATTGATAGTTTCCTGAGATAATTGACATAATTCTGCTAGGGATATCTTTTCTGCATTGTATAATTCTTCAATTTTCTTGGTAGCAGCTTCTAAAATTTCCTTACCACTTCTGATTTCGATGTTTAATTTATCTTGATTATGATCAAAAATCACAAACAGAGATATATTTCTCTCAATAATTTGTGTAGTTCCTTTCACTTTAAAATCAGTCACAAATTTACCTTCTGCGGGAACATGAAGAGGTAAATTGGAAGATTGAATAATTTCCTGAATCTCTGCAAGTTGTAAACTAAAAATTGTGGGATTTTTTTGTTCAATATTGACAAAATCTGCTAAATCTGGCTGTTTAATCACAATATCTTCCAATGATTCATATTGAAATGTAATTTTTCCAGCTAAATTATCAGTAATCGCATAAATTGACACAGAGTATGGACGCTTAGGTACAGAACCCTGTGCATAGAATAAACTCCCCTCCTCTGTGACAGTAATTTGAGATGTATCTGCTAAAGTGTGTAAAGATTGTAGATTAGCAATGGTACTTTTAATAAATACAGAATCAAGTCCTAAGATAGATGCTAAATCATTAGCTGTAGGAGGAGGATTAAACTCCATACCAGCACGAATAATAAATTCTTCTAAGACATTAAATTTACGAGGTTCTTTAATAGTTAATTCTAAAGAATTTTGAGTCACAGTATAGCCAAATTGACGCGCAGCTAAAACTGACAAACCAGAATTTTCAGATTCAATTTTCTCAACTATATATTTCAGATTTTCATCAATTGGTTTAACTACAGAAGCAGGAAACATCAATAAAACCTCCATGATGATTAACAGTGTTAGCAACTTCAGAATACATATTACCTACTGTACCGGGTTTAGTTGTAAATAAATCATGACAACCCACAATTACCAATAATTCTTGAGCGCGGGAAAAAGCCACATTCACCCGTTCTGGTTTATTAGCAAATCCCACATCTCCTTGCTGATTATTCCTTACCATACTCACAATTACCACAGGTCTTTCCATACCTTGAAATCTATCAACTGTACCCGTTCTAATTTGTAAAGAAGGGAAAAGTTCAGATTGTAAACGTTCATCAATTTTTCTTAATTGAGCGCCATAAAATGTAATGACAGCTATTTCTTTTTTCGGTTCTCCATTGGCAACTTTATGCACCCAAACCTGCTCAAACTGTTGACAGATACTTTCAATCACATCAATTTCTTTAGTATTAAAAAATGAAGTTCCATTGCGTTCTTCTTGAAATTCATTTTCTCTGGGCATTTTTACCCAACATAGATGATTGTAAGATTGAATAATTTCCCCTGCTAAATTATGAGCGCGTTTTGTATCAGGTTCTAAAATACCACATTCCAATTTACCATGATAAAATTGATTAATTGCGCCCATAATCATCGGGTGCATTCGATATTGAGTATTTAGCATTTTTTTAATGCTTTTATCAGCAGTTTCAAACTGACTTTTAAATAATGATTCTTCTAAAAATTGTAATTCTTCCCTAGTATTCCCCATTGTTTTTGCAACTTCTTCCACAGTGCTAGTATCAAGCATAGGTGGTAATTGCCGATGATCTCCTACCATGACTAATTTTTTACCTTTTAAAGCCGGAATTAGTAACTCTGGAGGAGTGCATTTACTAACTTCATCTATAATTACAACATCAAAAGATTGAAATTCTTCCGAGAAATTATAATTTGCAGCTTGAACACAAGTAATACCGACAACGTTAGCATTATCTAAATAAATTCCCCTTAAATCTTTGCTATCTTGTTCTGAAGGTTGACGGAGTTTTGCTACCCAATCTTGAACGAAATTTTGATATTTGTGTAGATAATTTTCTTCACTTTTTAGCTGTCGTTTCCATGACTTAAATTTATTTTGAATACTGCATAAAGATCCTAAATCTAATAAATCATTATTAGATAATTCTGGTTTTAATTTATCTGGGATTGTTTGCCAAATTGAGTGCCACCAATTGCGTTCACTAATTAAACTATCTGCTAACTGTAATTGTAATTGCTGTTGTAAATCAGATATTTTTATTTGTAATTCTGCAAGTTCTTGTTGATAAATATCAGCTTCTGCTTGCAAATTTGTGAACTCTTGATTGAAAGAGTCTTTAATTGTTTCTAAAACAGTAAAAGGTGCTAGTGATGAAATCAGAGGTTCTATTTCATTAATACGACTTTCCCAAAACTTAACTTGTTGGGAAAATTCCTGGGGTTGTTCCCAAATATTTGCTTGTCTAGTCAGATATTTTTCTGCTAAAATCTGTAATGGCAGCGGGATATTTTGCTGTTTATGAAGTGCTTGTAAGTTATTAATAACTTCTGCAAGTCTTACATTAGCAGCTTCTTTACTTTTCTTTACCTGAGATTTAGCTTCAGATATTTGTTCTGAAGAAATTTCATTTTCTGGAAGTTCTTGAAATTGCTGTTGCAAAATTTCTAATTGTTGTTCAGCTTCAGTTTTAACTCTTAAAACACATTGACGAGCATGAACTAAGATAATATCTAGTAATTCTTGGGTAATGCGGGTAAGAGTAGCTTCAATATTATTCCATTCAAAGGACTTACCATAGATTTTTTCCAATCTAATTAAAAAGACTTGAGTATTTTCAACTAGCAATTTTCGCTGTTTAGGGTTAAGGAGTTGATAATTTTGGAGTTTTTGATAGGTTGTTTGCCATTGAATTTGATCGGGTTTTGATAATACTATAGGAATTTGACTAAAACTTTGTTGTAAAAAATAACTAAAATCATGTTTTTTACCTTTTCTATCAGTAAAGTTACCTGCTATTTCATAGGATATGGCTTTTGTTAATATTCCCCAATCTGGTAAACTGATTTGATAATTTTTAGGAACAATAGATAATTTTAATGTCTTAGCAAACATCAATAAACCTAATGGTAAATCTACCATATTTTCTGTTAATGGTAAATTAGATTGTTGACATTCTTTTAAGACTTGATACAAGTTATTGGAAGCTGTAGATTTCCATTCAACGACGGCTTCAATAATATAATTAATTTCCCGTTTGCGATTTTCCCAAATTTGAATTGTTGACTGTAAATCGTTTTGGTTATGACAATTTTGATGATCTGTTTCTAATTTCTCTAAAGATACAGAATGCTGTTGGAAAATATAAACTAATTTTGCTACTTCTGAAATAGCTAAAGCCAGATTATTAGCATCCTTTAATCCCGAATTAAATTCACAAAGATGAGTTGTGATATTTTCCTGTAACCAAACTGCTAACCCAAATGCACCAAACCCCGGACGAGTAAAACCAAGTTCCTCAATACATTTGATAGCTTGACGCACATTTTCTCGAAAATCTGCTACTTCTTGGTTATTTTCTGTATAAGGTTTAATTTGTGATAAAAAACCTTTAATTTCTGAAGATTCCCAATCTATATTTGTGGCATTTTCCAGAACATTTTCTAATCCAGTAATTAAGGATTCAATTTCACTTTTATTTACTAAAGTTTGATCATATTCAACTTTTTGCTTTTGATGAGATATTTCTAAATTTTCTTTTTCGGTTTTGAGTTCATTTTGTTGCTGATTTACTGCTTCTTCTGCAATAAAATAGTCTGTAAATCGTGGTAATAATGGTAATAATTGATTAATAATTCTGATATTTTCGTGACGTTGACTCAGATTATTTTCGCAGTCAGTAGCGGTATTTTGTAGCCATGTACCAATTACTTGATCTTCTAAAAATGGCTGTCCTTCCTCTCCCACTTTCTCGGCTCGTCCCTTTCTAATAGCGCGAATAACGGGATTGTGAACTAAGCGACTGAGGGCGTTATCAACTGCTAAATTGGCTTGTGAGGTAATTAATGTCCGTCCTCCGCGCAAAGCTACTTGATAGCAAATTTCGGCAATTACGGTAGTTTTTCCTGTACCTGGTGGTCCTTGAATCAGCACTAAATCCTCTGCGGAAAGTACCTTTTCAACTGCGGCTTTTTGTCCAGCGTTAGCAGAAGATAATAATAAATCTTTTGAGTTAAGTTTAATCCTTTTGATAATCGGTCTGGCTTGGGAAGCGTCAAATAGAAAGTTACCCAAATAGGGATTTTGAGTGCGTCCTTGTTTTAATTGTTCTAAGGCTTTTTCTTTCCGTTCGATTTGTTTAATGTCTCCAGCAGCATCAAAAAATAAGTAACCATTATCGGGAAGTTGATAATTACCTTTGGCTATATATTCGATGATTTCCCGTTCTAATCGAACATGAATGAAATTATGTTTTTGATCAATTTTCTCAATAGTTCCTAATTGACGACTGTTGCGACGATTTCTGTCTGTGGGTACGGAATCTAAAAATTTAACTTCTTGATTTTTGGCTTTTTTTACCCGTTCCCAAAAGTTATCTACACCTAAAATATTCTCTTCAGAACCGTTAAGAGTGGCTGAATTAACTTTAATTTCTAAAGCGATTTGTCGAGAACTTGAGCCATGATGAGAAATTCGGAAGGATACACAAAATTGCCGAGATTTAGCAATGCGTTCTTCAACTTTTAAAAAAGCTTTCCAGGCTTTAAGTTGATCTTCTGTGGGGATATGATTTCCACAAATTGGCATATTTTTAATTTTTGCCAATAATGGTTTGGGAATATCCAGACGATGTTGATGATTGGGACTTAGCCGCAACCAATAGGGTAAAGAATAACCGTCAATATTTCCCCGTGATTCTTGTAGTAAATAAGCGGATAAAATTTTAAATCCCCCATATCCATCTTGACGAATAGCAGCTTTAAATCCTAAAGTTTTTCCTAGTTTTTTGAGTTTTTTTGGTAATTGAAAGTTTTCTTGATCTGTGGCTATTGTGAGTTCCCAAATTTCTTCTCCTGGTTCTTTTCCTGTTCCTTGACGACGAATATAAAATAAGCCAGGTTGTTTACCAACTAAATCAAATAATAATTCATTGGCGCGTTCTCGCCGTTCTCGAAAGTCAGGATATAATTGTAGAGATGATTGACCTTCAAAATGGCGAACTAAATTATCAACCGCTGAACCGATGAACGTATAACCGCAATCTTCTATCTTTGTTTTATTATTCATAGTTTTGGTAAAAAATATCAGTAATAAATAATTTAAAATTAATAAGGCATAAGGCTCAGATCCCCGACTTCTTAAATAAGTCGGGGATATTTATCTTGTGTTGATATTAAGAAGCTAGTGCTACTTCTACCTTTTGTTGTAATTCACCTTTGTTGTACATTTCAATCAAAATATCAGAACCGCCCAGGAATTCACCACTAAGGTATACTTGGGGAATTGTCGGCCAATTGGAATATTCTTTGATGCCTTGACGAATTTCCGGATCTGCAAGTACGTCAAGGGTTTCAAAGGGAACTCCCAATGTATTAAAAATTTGGACAACGTTATTAGAGAAACCACATTGGGGCATTAATTTATTGCCCTTCATGAAAACCATAATTTTGTTTTGTTTTACCAAGTTATCAATTTTTTCTTTGGTTTCTGGGGTCATGATTAGTTATTTCCTTTGTTGCTGAAAGTCAATATGTTGATACAATTTTAGATTTTGTCTTCTCAATGCAAAATCCTAAATCTCAAATTAGTTTGCTGCTTGCCAAGCTTCAGGAGTGTAGGTTTTCAGAGCTAAAGCGTGAATCGCTTCGCTTGACATAGCTTGTTGCAATGCACCATAAACTAGTTGGTGTTGTTGTACTAGTCCCTTATTTGCAAACTGCGATGAAACTACTGTTACCTGATAGTGATCACCACCACCTGTCAAGTCTTGTACTTGCACTTGGGCATCTGGCAGTTTTGCCTTAATCATTCCCTCTACCTGTTGCGGACTCATCATCGCAATTCCTGAAAAAACTTACTTCTCTATTATTAACAGATATGTCACGGTTGGCTGTTGGCTGTTAGCATTTGCCGATTATTTCTTACTCTGACGAGGAAAGGGTGTATCTACTAAACCTAGTTCAAGCAATTGTTGATAAGCTTTTTTACCTAATTCTCTGGTTGGGTTTTGACTTTTAATAATCTGCACTAGTAAAGGTACGGCTAATTCTGATTGATTTTGCGCTCGATGTACTAAGGCTAACTGATAGGTAGCTTCATCTCGTTTTTGGGCAGTTGCTAGGGCATTTTGGCGGAGGAAATCAGCTATACGAAGGTCAATGCCCGCAAAACTAGAGTTTAGGTCTTGATACAAGCCTGATAACTGATTATAAACCTGGCGGGCTTCTTGGAGTTTTTTTACAGCTAGAGCGTAGTTTTGACTAGCAATTGCTTGGGCTGCTTCTTTCATCAAGCGATCGCCACCCTCAATACTCAAGATACTATTACTTTGTCCCGTGGGGCTAAGGGTATTAATCTTTTCCGAATCAATGGGTTTTGCTTCATTAATAGGATTTGATGACTTTTTACCCTGAGCATAGGCGGGTGATAACGTTACCAAAACTGTTATAACTGATAAAGCTGTGAAGCGAATTAAGGGAGCAGTAGCAAAATTCATGAGGTTAATTAGTGCAACAATTCTATAAAAAAGTTAGGAAACTTCGTGTATATTAACTCTCTTTGTCCCGGAGATAAAGTCAAACCACTTGACAAGTTTCCATAATTTAGACTAAAGATTGTCTGAATCAAGTTCCCGTTTGCGGGAACAGGTAACAGGTGATAGATCACCAATTACCAATTATCAGTTTAAACTAGAAACTGCATAACTTGGGTTATTAAAATCATACTTAAACTATGAGTGATAATATTAATTCTGCGAATTTGCCTGAATCAGATGTAGCAAATAATAACCAAGCATTAACTTTACAACGTGGTGGTGAAGAGTTAATGCTAGAAAAAACGTTGTATCGTTTTACCATCCGTCCTAATGCTAATTTTTCGCGGGGAAAATTAGCACAAATACCTGGAAGTGTATGGCGGCAGAGTATACCTCAAGCTCAACTAGAATTATACACGGTTTTTCCTAATCAGCTAGACGCAGTAATGTCTCAATTACGTGCTGATCAAAATGTGGACTTTGTGAGTCATGTTTATACACTAGAAAATAATCCTGGTACTTTTGTTTATCTAAGTGATCAAATTACAATTCAATTTGCCACTTGGGTAGATAATACTAAAATTAATACTATTGCCAGTACATTCAATTTAGTTCAAGATCAACCAGTTTTAGGAATACCAAATACTTTTGTTTTTCTTGTTAGCAAACAAGCCACACAAAACCCAGTTAAAATTACCAATCAGTTACAAACACTGCCAGAAGTTTTAGCCGCTGAACCAAATATTCTTATTCAACAAGAACCCCATTATAAACCCAAAGATTCCCTTTATCCCCAACAATGGTATCTTAATAATAATGGTGGTAATCAATTGATAGCTGGTTCTCATATTTCTGTAGAACAAGCTTGGGATACTACTCGTGGTGTGCGTTCTGTAGTAGTAGCCATGGTAGATGATTCCTTTGATTTAAAACACCCAGATTTTCAAGGTACTGGTAAAGTTGTTGCTCCTAGAGATTTAAAAGAAAATACCTTTTTACCCTTACCTGGAGAAAAAGAAACCAGTCATGGTACTGCTTGCGCGGGACTAGCTGTAGCTGAAGAAAATGGTTCAGGAATTGTCGGAGTTGCTCCAGGTTGTGCAATGATGCCAATTCGGACTACTGGTTTTTTAGATGATAAATCAATTGAAGATATCTTTAATTGGGCAATGGAAAAAGGAGCAAGTGTAATTTCTTGTAGTTGGGGAGCTTCTGCTGTTTATTTTCCCCTTTCTATTCGTCAAAAAGCTGCTATTAGTCATGCTGCTACCAATGGACGTAATGGGAAAGGATGTGTGATTGTTTTTGCAGCCGGAAATGCTAATCGTCCGATTAATGGGACTATCAATGAACAGAATTGGCCGAAAAATATTGTTCAAGGTAACACAAATTGGTTAAGCGGTTTTGCCGTTCATCCTGATGTCATTGCTGTATCTGCATCTACTAGCTTGAATAAAAAAGCAGCTTATAGTAATTGGGGAGGTAATATTTCTGTTTGCGCTCCTAGTAATAATGCTCCCCCAGGGATGTGGTTTCAAGAAACAGGTTTTGTCTATACACAACCGGCAATTGTTTCATCCCTGTTTGGACTGGGAATGTTAACTACAGATCAAATAGGAGCAGCAGGTTATGATGCCGGAAACTTTACTAATAACTTTGGTGGTACTTCTAGTGCTACTCCCATAGTCGCAGGAGTAGCGGCTTTAGTATTATCAGCTAATCCTGATTTAACGGCTCAACAAGTTAAGCGCATTCTCCAAGATACCGCTGATAAAATTGTTGATAATAACCCTGATCCTCAATTGGGAGTGCGTGGAGGTACTTATGATAGTAATGGTCATAGTCAATGGTTTGGTTATGGCAAAGTCAATGCAGCTAAGGCAGTGAGACTAGCACAACAGATGGGTGTAGTTGCTAAAATTACTAATAAACAAACACAGGTAAAAAATACTCTAGCAGTTAATATTCCCGATAATAATAAACAGGGAATTAAAAGTGCGATCGCTATTAATGAAGCTTTCAATGTTGGTGATGTCCAAGTTACAGTTAATATCACCCATGATTTTTTAGGAGATTTAGAAATTTATTTAATTGCTCCTAATAATCAGCGGATATTATTACAAAGTCGGACATTAGGCCGTCGTAACCAATTACAAAATACTTACACAGTGCGATCGCATCCTGCCCTCAAACAATTACTTTCTTTACCCGCAAAAGGCAACTGGCAATTACAAGTTATTGACTATGCTGCCCTAGATGTGGGTAAACTTAATAACTGGGAATTGGTAATTGGACACGGCAAGTAGTTGATGTATCGCAGGGAACAGGGAACAGGGAACAGGGAACAGGTAATAGGTAATAGGTAATAGGTAATAGGTAATAGGTAATTTCCTCTTCCTTATTCCTTCTGTCTCCTGACTCCTTCTTCCTGACTCCTACTAATTATGAACTTCTGCCAAAATCCGATGACTGAGTGCAGATTCTTGATGACTTAATTGTTTTAATTTATGGGTTAAATCTGCTGTGAGCCTTTTGGCTTCTAACTTTAAACTTCCATTCATATAATCTGTGGCTTTAATCGCTTCACCAATATGAATATTCACATCAGTACCCCAATTAGGATAGGGTTGACTGTATTGGATGCCAACAGGTATAACTTTAATTCCCAATCCTGGGTAGCTAGATTCAGCACTGACAGCTAAACGAGCGATTCCAGGCTTAAGAGGGTGAAGTTGACCATCACGATGAATGCCACCTTCGGGATAAATAACTAACATTTCGCCCTGCTGCATTAACTCTACTGTATGCCGGAGAGTAGCGATCGCTGGACGTTGAATATTCACGGGAAAACCACCCATTCGCAGAACAAACCAACCTTGTAACCCCTGACATTCATTACTCGTTACCATAAATCGCATATCTCTACCTGTCACACAACGACCAGCAGAGTAGGGTAAAATCAATGAATCCCAACGGGAACGATGGGTAGGAGCAAGAATCACAGGCCCACTGGTGGGGATATTTTCTTGTCCAGTAACTTTAATATGCCCAAAGAAAGATGGCAGGACTATGTAACGTCCTAAAAGATACGCAAAAGGAGTTAACCAAGGAGAAACCTGGGAGGTACTCTGAGCCACCAGAGGATTTACAGGCTTATTTGTGGTTAGTGAATGGCGGGTAGTAGAAGCAGAGTCTGATTTGATCATAACGGTGGCTGGTTTTTTGGCGAATAAAAGATGACGCAAACTTGATTATGTCCACCGTAGATTTTCTTGGGTAATTTTTGTTTTCTCATCTGGACAGTTTTACCTCTGTCTGTTATTTACGCTGACAACGTTGGGTAGCAAACCAATTTTGTAATTGTTCTCGACAGTCTGATTCTAGAATACCTCCTAGCACTTTTAACCGATGATTAGAGGCTGGGTGATCAGGGATGTTGATAACAGTACGAATTGCGCCAGTTTTGGTATCGTCCACTCCATAGATTAATTGTCCCAACCGCGCCTGAACTATAGCACCGGCGCACATCGGACATGGTTCTAAAGTGACATATAAAGTACACTGATGCAAGCGCCAACTTTCTAAGTTTTGACTAGCAGACCGAATCGCCATAATTTCCGCGTGGGCGGTAGGATCTTGATCCCGTTCTTTGCGATTTTCACCTACAGCAATTAAGTGATCATCCGTGTCAACAATCACAGCACCAACAGGAACTTCACCAGCATTACCCGCCACCCGTGCCAATTCTAAGGCGTGATTCATCCATTTTCTATGTTTTAAATATTCTGGGTATTCAAGCATTGGAGGAAGGAGGTAGGGGCGCAGGGCCTGCGCCCAGGACGAGTCAGGAGAAGAAAGAAACTACCCAATTACCAATTACCCATTACCCGCAACCTGAAATAACAGAAGGTCAAGTTGAGCTTTTGTATCTAGCTCATAGAGGTCATCACAACCGCCAATATGTTGATTATTAATAAAAATTTGGGGAACGCTGCGGCGGCCATTGGCGCGTTCTGCCATATTTGCTCTAGCTGTTTCGTCACCGTCAATTTTGTATTCTGTGAAATTAACACCTTTCCACCACAGTAGCACTTTGGCACGGATGCAGAAAGGGCAAGTTTGCCAAGTGTATATCTCAACATTGGCTTTGATCCGCTCTGGATGTCTATTTACAAGAGAATTGAGGAAGTTTAGCATATTTTTGATGGGAAAGTTTGGCTTTAATTATAAATTGTTCATAGTATAGCGTGACGTTAACCCGGATTTTTGGGCGCAGTCCCGCCGCCCCTACAGATGATATATTTATTTTTGAATGTTGAATGTTGAATTTTGATTTTTTTAACTTAGGTTGGACTGATATATGTTACCCAACATTTATAAATAGTTATTTAATTAAATCCTCAACTACATAAAGGATAATAGATGACAGAATCACAACCAATAATTATCGCTAAAGATGTTCACAAATGGTATGGTAAATTTCACGTTTTACAAGGGATAAGTTTAACAGTAGAACGAGGAGAAGTAGTTGTTTTAATGGGACCTTCCGGTTCAGGAAAATCCACTTTTATTCGCACATTTAACGCCTTAGAAGCGTATCAAAAAGGAATTATTACCATTGATGGGATTACCCTCAGCCATGATTTACGAAATCTTGAAACAATTCGTCGAGAAGTGGGGATGGTATTTCAGCAATTTAACTTATTTCCCCATTTAACAGTTTTACAAAATATCACATTAGCACCAATTTATGTCCGCAAAATATCCAAAGTTAAAGCGGAAGAATTAGCAATGCAATTATTAGAAAGAGTGGGAATTCTAGCACAAGTGCAAAAATATCCTGGACAATTATCTGGAGGACAACAACAACGAGTAGCTATAGCACGTGCATTAGCAATGCAACCAAAAATTATGTTATTTGATGAACCCACATCAGCATTAGATCCAGAGATGGTAAGAGAAGTTTTAGATGTGATGCGAAATCTAGCTAGTGATGGAATGACAATGGTAGTTGTTACCCATGAAGTCGGATTTGCGCGGGAAGTTGCTGATAGAGTGGTGCTTATGGATAGAGGTTTATTAGTGGAATCATCTACCCCTGACACCTTTTTTACTAATCCTCAAGAAGAGAGAACCAGAAAATTTTTATCCCAAATTCTTTAAATAAAAAGATCCAAACCCCTAAATATATTTAGGGAAATTTTAATTTTTCTTCTCTTCTATCTTCTTCTTTTCTTCCTTCGTGTCCTTCGTCCCTATCCCTACGGGACGCTTCGCGAACGTGGTTCATTTAATCAGTATTCTCCGCAGGAGTTGACCAAATAATTAATTCACCTTGTTCACCACCTGCGGCTAATAATTGTCCTTGGGGATGCCAAGATAGAGTAGAAAAGCCTGCGGAAGTATCGGTAAAAATTTGTGATACTTCTTTATTTTCATTCCACAAGCATAACCAACCGTCAGCACCAGCAGAAGCGAGAATATAGCTTTGGGGTGCAAAAGCGATCGCTTTAATTATATCCAGATGATTGCTTAATATTTGCGCTTCCCAACCCACAGATTCATCGGCGGATTTTTCCCATAATACTATACCATCAACACTAGAAGCCGCCAAAATTGGCGCACCTGTGGGGGTTTTGAGTTCTGACCATCCTAGATGACGAATTTTCCCCGGAAAGCCGCGCATTACCCAAGGATCAGGATTTTCCCATTGTAAAACGGTAAGAGTCCGATCCATATTTCCAGATGCTAAATATTCACCATCATTAGACCAAGCCATTGCTGTACTCACGGTAGACATGGAAAGGATAAATGGTTCTTCATCCCAATCTTGAGTAGACCAAATTTTTACGCCTTTATATCCGTTAATTGCTAAATATTTATCATCTTTACGCCAATCAATTCCCAAAATTGAGGAATCATGAAAATTCAGAGTAGTAATAACTTCTAATGTGTCTGCATCCCAAATTTGCACATAACGTCCTAAACTAAAAGCCAGTTGGTTATCAGTGTGACTCCATGCTAATTGATCAACCCAAATAGGAGCATTTTCTAAAGTGCTAATTAATTGATTTTCGCACCAAATTTTCACTTTTCCATCTTGTCCACCAATGGCTAAATATTTACCATCACGGGAAAAAGCCAGACAATTTACTGCTTGATTTGTAGCGGTTTGTAAGGTTATTAATTCGCCATTTTCCCATACCAAAACTTCTCCAGCAGCAGAACTGACTGCAAGTATTTCCCCTTGAGAAGACCAAGCTAAAGCGGTGACATAATCTGCAAGTTTGGTGGAATAGTGTTTTGTAAATTCTGGAGATTTGTTGGTTGTTAAGTTCATGGTTTTTATTTTTAGATTTCCAGATCCCCGACTTCTTGAAGAAGTCGGGGATCTAATAAGTTTGTTTAACTCATACAAGTAAAGAATTCTTGTTTTAATTGGGCTTCATCTAAATTTCTACCAATAAATACAAGTTCATTTTTGCGAGTTTCATTTACTTTCCAAGGTCTATCAGCTTTACCTTCAAATATCATGTGTACTCCTTGAAAAACAAAACGATCATCTGAGTCTTCAATATTTAAAATTCCTTTCATTCTGAAGATATCTGTGCCTTGAGTTCTGAGTAATTCTGTCATCCAAGCATTTAATTTTTCACCATTTACAGTCCCTTCTGCAACTATAGCTACAGAATAGACGCTTTCATCATGGACATGAGCATCTTCTCCTAAAAAATTAGGATCAATTTCTAAAGCATGATCTAAATCAAATGCTTGAACTCCTAATAAAGCTGACATTGCTAATTCGGAATTATGGGTGCGGTAGATTTTTGCCATTGCATTCATTGACCGAATGCGGGTTTCTAATTCATCTAAAATTTCTGGTGTTACTAAATCAGTTTTATTCAATAAAATCACATCAGCAAAAGCAATTTGTTCTTGGGCTTCATCGGCTTCCCAATGTTGCCAAATATGTTTAGCATCAACAACTGTCACCACTGCATCTAATGACAATTGACTTTGTAAGTCTTCATCAACAAAAAACGTTTGAATTACAGGTGCAGGATCAGCTAATCCGGTGGTTTCAATTACTAAGTGATCAAATTTATCACGGCGTTTCATTAAGTTGCCAATGATGCGAATTAAATCACCACGAACTGTACAACAAATACAGCCATTATTCATCTCAAATATTTCTTCATCTGCATCAATTACTAATTGATTATCAATACCTACTTCTCCAAATTCGTTAACAATAACGGCAACTTTTTTACCATGTTCGTAGGTAAGAATGTGATTTAATAAAGTGGTTTTACCTGCGCCTAAATAGCCAGTTAAAACGGTTACTGGTACTGAATTGAATGTTTCTAAATTAATCATAATGTCAAAACAACTTTGATAATCTTGCCTATAATAACCGATTTAGAAATGGCAGTATAGACCTAAAAACCTCGGCTGGGAATTCTTCATAGAGTCCCAAAGAACCGGGAACTACTACGCTGTCTACTTTTGGTAAAGCTGCTAATGCGTCCATTTCCTGGCGTGATTTTGGAGGGCTGGATGCGCCAATAATCGCCATAATAGGTATAGACAAGGATTGAACTAAAGATATAAATTCAGCTTGAGTATAAAATGTATCTATGTTACCTGTCACAAAAGCTGCTGAAGCGAATCTTGCACCTGGTTGCTGGGTGCTTTGCCATTTTTTGGCGATAAAACTGGGTGTTAGTTTTACTACATCAGTAAAGACGTGGCGGCCATACATCCACTTTAATAATGATGAAGTAGTGTTGAGTTTATATAGTGCTTGACCGATAATAGGAAGTCTAATTATTCCCCTGATCATAGCTGCTATTTGCTGACTTGCACCCATTGTTGGTAAAGGACCACGCCAAGTTGGTGCTAATAATACAATTTTGGTAAATATTTGCGGTTCTTTAAACGCTAGTTGGAGAATATAACCAGTAGCATGACCAGCAGCAATTACGGAAATTGCCGTATTAAATACAGATTTGACAAAATCTGCTAAAAATTGCTGATATATGATCGGTCTGTAATCTAAACCGAGTCGGGAAGAGTCACCAAACCCTGGCCAGTCTATCACGGTAACTTGAAAATGGGGTGCAAGTAAAATTGCTAATTCTCCCATTTCTCCCCTTGTGGAAACGCTGCTAAAAGCCGGTAATAGTAAAATTGGTGAACCTTGGCCGATGGTTTCATATACTATTCTTAATTCTTGGTTTTCCCATTGCCAAAAATATTCCTGAACTTTACCACCAAATGCACTAGCCGTAGGATTTGTTAATAAATTAGTAGACATTTGATTAAGTTTGTAATTAACAAAAATTTCCCCTTTCCCCCAATCCCTAATTTCCTAATTTTCTATCCCCTCAATATTTCGGGGAAAGAGTTATTCAGGCATCCATAACACATTGATTCGTCTGTAATCCCTTTTGGCTCGATGGTTTGCAGCAAATCTAATTCTGAAAAGTCACTTTTAATAAGCTTTTGCGTCATGTCTCCTATTTTATGACACTCTGTGTAACTCGCTTCAATTATTTCCCAGGCTTCCTGAAAGCTTGAGAAAAAGTTAATATGAGTTATAGCTCTGTAATTCTGTAATTTTTATGACTGTAGTTACTGCTAAACGCTTCACTGTAGCTGAATATCACCGTCTAGCGGAACTCGGCTTCTTTAGAGAAGATGAACGAGTTGAGTTAATCAAAGGTGAAATAATTCAAATGGCTGCAAAAGGTACACCGCATTGTGTTTGTGAAACACTTAACAATTAACAAATAGCTGCATTCACAAACTGAATCACATCTACTAACCCGACTTGAGTTTTCAGATTTGTAAAAATAAAAGGTTTATCACCGCGCATTTTTTTCGCGTCTCTTTCCATTACATTTAAATCAGCACCCACATAGGGAGCAAGATCGGTTTTATTAATCACTAATAAATCAGATTTAGTGATACCTGGTCCACCTTTACGGGGGATTTTATCACCAGCAGCCACATCAATGACATAAATGGTTAAATCTACTAATTCAGGACTAAAAGTAGCAGCTAAATTATCACCACCACTTTCTAAAAAGACTAAATCTAAATTGGTAAATTTCTCTTCTAATTGTTCAATTGCGGCTAAATTCATGGAAGCATCTTCGCGGATAGCAGTATGGGGACAACCTCCTGTTTCTACTCCCAAAATGCGATCGCTTGACAAAGCCTGAGAACGGACTAAAAACTGAGCATCTTCTTGAGTATAGATATCATTTGTCACCACTGCTAACTGATATTTTTCCCGTAAACTCTTACATAAAGCATCTACCAAAGCCGTTTTTCCCGAACCCACAGGCCCAGCAATTCCCACCCTTAAAGCCGTCATAATTCTTAACTCCTAAACAATCTAGTATATTGGGTTTCGTGCTGCATACTCGCTAAAGACAAACCCCAATTACAACATCCTAAATCATCATCTGCCATTGTCAAAATTTCCCCCACGGTATTAGTTAATAAAGGTTGTAACCCCAGTAATAATTCTTGTCCCGCAGTTTGTCCCAGAGGAATAAGTTTGATTCCAGCAGTAATTAAATTATTCGCCCAACTATGTAAATAAGCTAATAAAGCAGCTTGAATATTTATATCCCAATGAGCGCAAGCTATAGCAAAAGCGATCGCATAATTACCAGGATAACCCACAGCATTCACCACAGGTAAAATTTCCGGTTCTATCTTCCCTAACAATTGCATCAGAGAACGTCCCATTTGCCAACTAGCAGCCCGTAATTCTTCCGTATCTCTCGCAGCAGATAACCATGAATTCCATCGTTTTAAAGCCGACCTATCATCGCTTTTTACAGCATGAAAACCCCTCACCATTATTGCTGCATCTAGGCGAATTGAGCCATAAATTAATTCAGATTTTAGCCAATCTTTGAGATTTTCTATATTAGTAATAGTACCATTTTCTATTAACATTTCTAAACCTTCCGAATAGCCATAAGCACCAACAGGTAAAGCTGGACTTGCTAATTGTAAGATTGTCAAAAAATGGCTATACGTGAGAGTGATTTCCATAAGCCCCTAATTCTGGTTTAAAAGGTACAATTTCTTCTTTAATTTCTAACCCTAATTGTGTCAACATAGCAGCTAAAACTGCATCTGGGGATAAGCGTAAATAAGTTGAAGTAATTTCCACAGGCACATGACGATTTCCTAAATGATACGCAGCCCTTAATAATAAAGGAATTTCTGCATAAGCAGTTAACACAGGTTCAGGTTTAGCAATAATTCTCATATAAATACTTTGAGTTTCATTCGTGAGAATATCACCATCATTTAATACTGTACCTCTAGATAAACGTAAAAAAACCTCCTTACCATCTGCTAATATAAATTTATGACGGCTACGAGTCCGTTCTTCTGCATTGAGTGAAAGAGTAATAGTAACTAACGCATCAGTATGAGGTGGTTGACGTTGGCTAAAAGTCAGCATAATCCGCAAAATCAACTTAAACTTTAGCAATTATAAATCATTTATCAACAAAAATATACCCGACTTCTCTTAGAAATCAGGTATCTTGTAGCGTAGCATTAGCCATGATTTTCGACTTACAAATTTCTCCTAACTAAGCAGAAATTTTATTTGTCATTGATATGGTAAATAATTCCTCATAATCATGGGAGAAATAGTCATAAAATTTGCGAAAATTCTCTGGAGAAACAGCAAGTTGTACAACAGCAAAAACAGCCCGCGCATGAATAGCAGCTATAGTAGGTTCTACGCTTTCTTGTTGACTAATTCGCTTAATAAACTCCTGCAAATTCAAAGATTGAATCGGTTCTGTTTCGTTTCCATGCAAATATTCTCTCAACTCCTGGGGTATTTGTGCTGCTAATTCTTCCCTTTCATCACTAGGAATGATTTGTTTAAGAATTTCCAAGGTAGCACGAGTAGCAACTTCCGCGTCTTCACGAGATTCTGATGGTGCTAGACTTTGGACATGGGTGATAAACTCTGTATATTCCATTTTTTTATCTCCAGTATTTAACTCAATAACAAAATAATTATGCGTGAATAGTCTAAAATTTTTGACAATCCTAATTCAGCGAATGGTAAGTTCACTCTAGTCTAGGATTTAATGATAAAGTTAACTTCATGCTAAAGAAGTAAATAGAGATATATCTATAGTTAGATATAAATTTTCTCCCGATTACTATAAATAAACACAGAGTGAACAATAGGTATTGTCCTCTGTGTGATTTTCCCTAATTTATGAAAAAAGTCATAGAGAAAAAGACTTTCATTCCTAACTCCTACTTACTAACCTATCGCTTGATATCTTCCCAAAGCCATTAAAGGAAAATACTGTTGATAAAGGTGATACTTTAAATAAAAATGGCAGGGAAAACCCGTTCCTGTAAAGTATGATTCATCCCAAGTACCATCTGACTTTTGTGTTTCTAACAGGTAATTAATCCCCTTTTCAATACTATCAAAAGCTAATTTACCCGTTGCTTCACCTGCGGATATTAACCCAATTAAAGCCCATGCTGTTTGAGATGCTGTACTGTCACCTTTTCCTTTCAAATTAGGATCATTGTAACTAAAACAAGTTTCTCCCCAACCACCATCAACATTTTGAACTTTGACTAACCAATCCACACCTTGATTTATATTCCTACCGTATTTCAAAGGATTAATTAAAGCCAAAGCTGATAAAACGCCGCTAGTTCCATAAATGTAATTTACACCCCAACGCCCAAACCAACAACCTTCTGTTTCTTGTTCCTTCAAAAGATAATCTAAAGACCTTTCTAAATTATCTGGTTGAATTGATAAATTACAAGCCCCTAACATTTCTAATACTCTAGCAGTGACATCAGCCGTATTCGGATCAATCATCGCTTTTAAATCACCATAGGGGACCCAATTGAGCCATTCTTGATCATTATCAAGATCAAAAGCCGCCCAACCCCCTGGTTTACATTGCATAGAAGCAATCCAATTTAAAGCCCTATTAATAGCTTGCTTTTTTAGTTCCTCATTTGGTAATTTTGCTTGATGTAAAGCCATAATAACTACAGCCGAATCATCTACATCTGGATAAAAACGATTGTCAAATTCAAACGCCCAAGCACCGGGTTTTCCTTCTTTATTTTTGACGTTCCAATCACCATAATCGAGAATTTGTTTCTCTATTAACCATTCTCCAGCTTTAACAATAGCCGGATCATTTGGCGCAAAACCTGAATCAATCAAAGCCCGAATCGCCCAAGCAGTATCCCATACAGGAGAAACACAAGGTTGGACACAGTAACTATTTTCTGTTTCTATGGCAAAATTATCAACTGCTTTTAAACCCCGTTCGATAATTGGATCATTAGCATCATAATCTAAACACTTTAAAGCCAACAGAGAATTTAACATAGCGGGAATAATTCCCCCCCAATCACCTGTAACTTCTTGACGTTCTAAAATCCATTTTTCTGCGGCTTTAATTCCTTCATTTCTAAAGGGGATAAAATTTAGACTTTCTGCTAATTTAAAACCATCATCGAGAATGTTAAAAATATCTGACCAATCACCATTTTTTGGTAATTCCCAGCGGACATTATTCACACCTTCAGCATATAATTCATCTAAATTAATTGGTTGATCAATTTTAAAGATGGGTTTACGATCAAAGACAATTAATAATGGCACAGTGCTAGAACGCGCCCAACTTGAAAGTTCATAAATATTAAAGGGAAAATTATCGGGTAACAACATTACCCAAGCTGGTAAAGAAGGCAGTCCGCGCCAATTATAACAGCCAATTAAAGCTAAATGTAACTTTGTAAAAATGCGAGTTTTGCTAATTCCACCTTTGGCTAAAATTAGGGATTTCGCTTTTAGTAATGCGGTATCTGTAGCAGCTACACCTAACAACCTCAAGGCCATATAAGCCTCTACAGTTGTGTTTAAATCTCCACCATCACCATAAAACAATTCCCAACCTCCATGTTCTCGCTGTTGAGAACGGAGATAATTTTCAACTTTATGTAAAGGTCTAGTTTTATCTGTTCCCCAAATCTTATGTAGTAAAACAGCTTCCGAGGTAATGGTAACATTAGACTCTAACTCAGCCCACCAGTAACCATCGGGATTTTGTATTGAAAGCAGATGTTTTTGACTAGCTGTAATCGCATCTACAACTTGCTTGACTTTTGCTCTATCTTGTGTTTGCATCAAATACCTACCTCAACACCAAATAATATTTAATAACATAACCGAATTAGGAGAAAATTCTTCCCCAAAATCAGCAAACATTGTATTCTATCCAAGTCAGTAAAAGAATTAAATTTGTCTTTTAAATTTTGAATTGGAGTAAAGCGACAGTTATGACAGCAATTATATTGAGTTTGACGCTTCTATCCTTAGTAATTTGGTTATTTTTACTTTTATTTTGGGGGCAGTTTTGGCGAGTTAATCACCAATTAGAAACAAATAAAGACGTTTATACTCAAACTTTACCAACGGTATGTGTAGTAATTCCTGCCCGCAATGAAGCGGATGTGATTCCCATTAGCTTGCGATCGCTCCTCCAACAAGACTATCCTGGTAATTTCACCATCTTCTTAGTAGACGATCAAAGTAGCGATGGTACAGCCAACTTTGCCCAAGGAGTAGCCCACGCCCTCGATAAAACCCAACAATTGCAGATTGTCTCTAGCACATCCTTACCTACGGGTTGGACGGGTAAATTGTGGGCAATGGCACAAGGTGTAGAAACAGCCAGTGAATTGACACCAGACTATTTTTTACTTACTGACGCAGATATAGAACATGATCCCAGCAACTTGCGGCGCTTAGTTGCCAAAGCCGAGGCACAGAAATTAGACCTCGTATCCATCATGGTGCGTTTACGCTGTCAAAGCTTTTGGGAACAACTATTAATTCCCGCTTTCGTCTTTTTCTTCCAAAAACTCTACCCCTTTGACTGGGTAAATAACCCCAAAAAAGCCACCGCTGCTGCTGCTGGAGGCTGTATTTTAATTCGTGCAGAAGCCCTAAAGAGAATTGGTGGATTGCAAATTATTCGTCAAGCCTTAATTGATGATTGTTCCTTAGCAAAAGCCGTCAAATCAAGTCATGGCAAAATCTGGTTAGGACTCAGCACCTTAACCTATAGCTTACGTCCTTACGATTCCCTAAAAACAATTTGGGATATGGTAGCCAGAAGTGCTTATACACAACTTAATTATTCTCCCTTCTTGCTAATAGGAAGCCTATGGGGAATGACCCTAGTTTATTTATTACCACCCATAGGAATTATCTTGGGTATGGTATGGGGAAATTGGATAATTATCCTGATCTCTTTAATAGGATATCTACTCATGACTTATGCTTATTTCCCAATCATTCGCTTTTATAAATGTTCTCCAATTTTTGGTTTTAGTTTACCAATCATTGCTTTTTTATATACTTTAATGACAGTAGATTCAGCATTACATTATTGGCAAGGACGTGGTGGTGCATGGAAAGGTAGAGTTTATCCCGTTGACAACAAGTAGCAGACATTTTTCCCTAAAATTCCCATTTTCAGCCATTAAACACCAACCCCGTGATCATCCACACAATAGGATTACTAGTAAAGACAGTAGAGTAGAAGTAGTCATAATATTTAAGAGAATTCCGGATTGGATATGAGTAATTAGGGATGAAGTAATGGGAAATGGGGATTGAGAACTCAAAAGGAGAATTATTTTCCAATGAAATCAAGTATCATAACCCCAATCTAGGTCTTATTGCCGTGCTTACAGCTAATGATAAAAGCCAAACTCAGAAATTTGCGTATTATTTACCTCAAGTTCACAGAAACTTCACAATTAATAGCACAATATGTGAGCTATACTGTTTTCGGGCAATCAAAGTAAACTTTTTAGTTAGTAAAAAGCTAATAGTCCTTCAATCAAATCAGGCATAAACTTCAGCATCTTTGTTTGTTTGGGTGTCATCGGTAAAACCCCAAGTCTTTAATAGACCTGGATTTGATTATATGAGGTGAAAATTTTGGTAAATGAATATAGTCAAGGTTTCATTTGGCATAGAAATTAACCTAGACTAACCATCCCCAAAAAATTATGTATACCAACTCTGGCGACTCAACAACAGCCCAGAGCAGTATTTTGTATCCCAGGGCATACTATTACCCTACTGCCATTAAAAATAACTCTAGCTACTCAAGCTGAGAGCCACCTTTTCACGCATATTTACCCCAGAGGTATGAAATTCTCTCCATACTTCCATTAACAGCAACTCTAGCTACTCAAGCCTAGAGCTATTTTCTAACGCAGATTTATAGCAATTTTTTGTGTAACTAGCGTGGCACTGCCTGTTACGGCTGCTTTGCAATAGCGGCAATTTATCAAACATTAAAACAACTAACAATACGATATCACCATGAGCGAACAACTTTTAGACCTCTCCACACTTAACGGCAAAAACGGTTTTATCATCCAAGGTCAAGGTAACGATAACTTAGGCTACTCAGTCAAAAATGCCGGCGATCTTAACGGTGATGGCATTGCTGATCTAGTTATTGGCGCACCTTTAAGCGATCCCAATAACGCTGGGAAAACATACATAGTCTTTGGCAACAAAAATGGCTTTGATCAAACTATAGACCTTTCTAGTCTCGATGGCACTAAAGGCTTTGTGATCAACGGGGGTGAAGCAGGTGATCAATCCGGCCGTTCCGTTAGCAATATTGGAGATATTAACGGTGATGGTATTGATGATCTAGCCATTGGCGCACCTTTTTCTGGCATCAATGGAGATAATTCTGGGGCTGCTTATGTCATCTTTGGCAGTAAAGATCCCCAAAATTTTGCTGCTCCTATCGAACTCTCCAACCTTGACCCTACTCAGGGTTTTACCATCAAAGGTGGTGAGTCTGGTGATAATGCAGGTTGGGCTGTTAGTAGCGCCGGCGATTTTAATGGTGATGGCATCAAAGACCTATTAATTGGTGCAACTAATCCTGGCGATAACGGATCAGGTGTTCCCGGAGAAAGCTATATCATCTTTGGAAAAAAAGATGGTTTTGGTTCAATCTTAGACCCATCCAACTCTTTAGAACTCTCCAATCTTCAGGCTAATGACGGCTTGACAATTACCAGCAATGACCCCAATAATCTCGGTTATTCCGTTAGTGACGCTGGAGATATTAACGGTGATGGCTTTGATGATCTAATTGTTGGTGCGCCCTATGCTGACCCCAATGGTAATTCTAACGCAGGTCAGACTTATGTAATTTATGGGCATAACTGTGATTGTGATACTATCAATGTCTCCGAGCTTGATGGTACTGAGGGCTTTACCATCAACGGCCAAGGTGCTGATCAATCAGGCTTCTTTGTTAGCAAAGCCGGAGATATCAACGGTGATGGCATTGCTGATTTGATTATTGGTGCAAGAGATGGCGCTCCCAATGGTCAAGATTTTGCTGGCAAAAGCTATGTAGTCTTTGGCAATAAAAATGGTTTGGGTTCTAGCATCAATCTTTCTGACCTTAATGGCAGCAATGGCTTTACTATCAACGGTATTGCCGCCTCTGACAACTCTGGCTGGGCTGTTAGTGCTGTAGGAGATATTAACGGTGATGGTATTGATGACATTATTATTGGCGCTCCTAATGCTAATAATAGCGCTGGACAAAGCTATGTCATCTATGGTAACAAGGCTGGCTTTAGTTCTAACTTTGACCTCTCCAGTCTCAATGGTGACAACGGCTTTATCATCAATGGTTTGGCTGTAGGTGACAACTTTGGTCACTCAGTTAGTGGCGCAGGAGATGTCAACAGTGACGGTATTAACGACTTGATTATTGGCGCTCCCTTCGCTAATTCTGGCGCAGGAGCAAGCTATGTGGTATTTGGAACTGCTGTTAATCAAGCACCCACAGATTTAACCCTCAGCAATGATAGCGTTGATAATCACGTTCCAGTTGACACGGTTATTGCTTCACTTAATACTACTGACCCCAACAAAAACGATACTTTTACATATAGCCTAGTTGCTGGTACTGGTGACACTGATAATACTGATTTCACCATTGACGGAAATCAACTAAAAATTCATGTCTCTCCTGACTTGGCAACTAAAGCTGATTACTGTATCCGAGTTCAGACAAAAGATGCTGGTGGACTCACTTATGAGCAGCAGTTAGTTATCAAAGTTAATGATAACAGTCAAACAGACACAAATGCAGCACCTACGGATGTAGAAATCAGTAAGGATAGTGTTGATAATCATGTTCCAGTTGACACTGTTGTTGGTTTACTGAATACTACTGATCCTAACACAAACGATACTTTCACTTATAGCCTAGTTGCTGGTACTGGTGACACTGATAATGCTGATTTCACCATTGATGGAAATCAACTGAAAATTCATGTTTCTCCTGACTTAGCAACTAAAGCTGATTACTGTATCCGAGTCCAGACGAAAGATGCTGGTGGACTCACTTATGAGAAGAATTTGAATATCAAAGTTAATGATATCAACAAAACCAGCACAGACATCACGCCCTTATTGACAAAGGTTAGTGATAATGTCTTTAACATCAAAGGCAACAATGGCAACGCGACACTGGAAGTCCAATTGACAGGACGCAGTTCTAGTCTTGTGAATGAAATAGGAGTATTTACCGTTGATGATGCCAGTGGTAAAGTTGATGGTATTGATCCAGGTGCAGCGGGATATGCGGAAAAAGCATTGGCAAAAAGTCAGGTAATTTTCTCTACTCTTGCTAATTCTCCGGCTGGTTTTGATCCCACTAGCCTTGATAGGTTATTAGGATTTAACTCCAATGACAATTTGAGATTCTATTTGGTCAAAGATAGTTCAACCCAGTCTGTACTTAATAATACTACCCCCATTGGCAATGTCCTCTTTGCTGACCCTTCTAACCTCAAGATTACAGACTTAGGATCTAATAGTTTCTCCCTCGCTTGGGAAGATGGTTCTGGTAATCCCACCGGGTTTGAGGATTTGCAGGTCAAGATTCAAGCCACTGATAGAGCTATACCTTTGGGTACATCTTTGCAAAACAAACCACAAGGGGAATCGCTGGATTTGCAGAATACCACTGGTGCGGTAAAGGCTGATTTTACTGTTAACCGAGAAGCAGGTTATAACGATTTTGTTGGTTTCTATCGCGTAACTGATGCCAATGGCGGTATTGATACCAATGGTGATGGTAAAGCTGATATCCTCCCAGGACAAGCTGGTTATGCTCAAGCGGCTCTTAATGGACGTGTTTCTGATCTTAATTTGACTGTGAACAACGGTGGAACAGCAGCTTTCAATTCTACTCTTCAAGGTGGTGCTATTTATGTACCATTTCTCATTGCTAATGGTACACCCGATACCAATAACCCCAATATTTACTTCACTTTCTTAGGTGCTAACTCAGATGGTGTTGATCATGTGCGGATGTTAGGTGATAATACCTTTGGTTTTGAGGATCTCCGTGGTGGTGGTGACAGAGACTTCAACGATATAGTTGTTAAGGTCAATTTGACACCCGTAGCGTAGAAGATATTTCTCTGGTTTAAATTCTGTTTAAATCCCCGACTTATCAAAGAAGTCGGGGATCTTGTTGTCCATTCTTGGGTTACTAAACAGTTAAGGAGTAAACAATAATTGAGTGACTGTTGTTAAAGCTTTCAGTCCTTTCAATGAACCAGTAATGAGTCGAGTAGCTGCTAAGGGTTGACGGATTAATTGCCAAGCTAAGGGTAAAGGTTTTAATGAACCGTCCCCACTAATAGCTGATGTGATATTGGGAATATCATAGTGAGCATCATCGCCGACTACTCGCAGTATAGCTACTTGTCTGTTTGCAGATTGCTGGAAAAATTCGAGGAGGGCGTATCCTTCCATATCTACAACATCAGTACCGTATTGTTCATGTAAATGGCTTTTTTCTGTGGCTTTACATACAACGCAATCACTTGTTAAGCCCTTGACTAAAGATACATGATCCCCAAGTTGATTATGTATATCTGCGGTGAAGGAATTATCACACTCTTGCAGATTTCCTTGATAAAGGCAATTTTGATATAAAACAAGATCTCCAACTTGATATTTTTGGCTCAAGCTACCACATAAACCCATCATCAAAATGCGATTCTCACCGATGTGGGTTAATTTTTGTAAATATTGCCGGACTGGTTCGATTCCCATTGGTAGGGCTAATACTTTGGCTGGGGAACTGGTAACGCGACTTAATCCGCGACAGACGGCTTGATACTCTGCTCCCTGGGGGACTAAGATCAAAGTTGACATGAGAATGGTAGATTAGGAAATTATCTCTTCTAAATGGATAGAATAGCTCAATAGCGAGAATATATTCAAACTTTGTCAGCTAAATTAGCAATAACCATTTTCATCCTAGAAGTTCTATACTAACCTGTCAGTTGTCAGTTATCAAAAGACCGATGACCAATGACCAATGACTAAGATAATTTTATCAGATGGTACAAACCAATAACTCACAATCTGCACGCGAAAGCTTCAATATTTCCAAATTAGCGATTAAGTTTTCTTGGTTGACGGTGTGTTTTTGGATAGGTGTAGCGGTAGCTGGTGTCCTGGCCTTCAGTTCCCTCAAATATGCTTTATTTCCAGATATTACCTTTCCGGTAGTGGTAATAAATGCCCAAGCACCGTTAACATCTGCCCTGGATACGGAAGAAAAACTAACCAAACCACTGGAAGAAAGTCTAAAATCCCTGCCCGGACTTGAAGATATTCGTTCATCAACTTATCCTGGTCAAACTGCTGTAGTTTCCTCATTTGTTGTCGGGACAAATTTAGAAACTGCGACTAACCAAATTTCCCAAATAGTCAATCAATTAAATTTACCCAAGGATACAAATAAAAAAATCATCCCGTTGAATCTGAACGAATCAGCGGCTGTTAGCTATGCAATTGAAAGTTCTTCTGGGAAAATTGATAATTTACGGCAACTGGCAACAGATAAAATTGTGCCTGCGATCGCTAAATTACCAGGAGTGCTGAAAGTCTCTCTATTAGGAGATGGTAACAGCGCACCACCAGAAAGAAGCAGTCAGGAGGGTAGGGGCGCAGGGCCTGCGCCCAAAATTACTGCGCCCATGAGTCAGGAATCAGAAAGAAAGAAGGAAGAAGAAAGAAGGAGGAATGTTTTATTCCCCTCAGCCGGGACTTTAGTGAGGTTTAATGGTAAAGAGGCTTTAGCTTTTCAGGTAATTAAAAAAGGTGATGCTAATACCTTAGAAGTAGTCAGTCGGGTAGAAAAAGAAGTACAACAGCTAAGGTCGAGCTTAAAAGATGTCACCCTCACCTTAGCTGCTACCCAAGCTGAATATATTCACAATGCCACCCATTCCACCATAGATGCCCTGATAGAAGCAATCGTCCTATCGGTAGTTGTAATTTTTCCTTTTTTATGGAATTGGCAAGCCACCCTGATTTCGGCTTTAGCCATTCCCACATCTTTGTTAGGCACATTTATTGTGATGGCAATATATGGCTTTAACTTAGAAACCATTACCCTGTTAGCCTTAGCTTTAGTCATTGGCTCAATCGTTGATGATGCCATAGTTGATGTGGAAAACATCATGCGGCATATTGAAGAAGGGAAAACTCCCCGCGAAGCTGCCCTAATAGCCACTAATGAAATTGGTTTAACTGTCACCGCAGCTACTTTAACAGCGGTAGCGGTATTTCTACCTATCGGTTTGATGGGTGGAGTCATTGGTCAGTTTTTCAAACCCTTTGGGATCACTGTTTCGGCTGCTATGCTGACATCTTTGTTAGTAGCCCGGACTTTATCACCAGTCTTAGCTATTTACTGGCTCAAAGCTAAACCATCTAGTTCTCTCCACCAGCAAAGTAAGATTTGGCTAGAATTTGACCAAGCTTACCGTAACTTGTTAGCCTGGTCATTGAAGCACCGCTTGATAGTTGTTGGCTTGGCTGTAGGTAGTTTAATTGCTGGTATTGCCCTGATTCCCCTCATTCCCAAAGGGTTTATTCCCAAACTCGACCGAGGAGAATTTAATATTGTCTATATTGCTCCTTTACCTAGTCTTCCTGGGGATCTTCCACAAGGAAGGCCAGGAGGACTAGGACAACCAGGAGGACAGGCAGGACAAACGGGACAAAAAGATAAATTAGGAAATTCCTCTTTGTCTGCTGCGGCTTTAGCGGCTTCATCATCTTCTATTCCCATTCCTAATCCTTTAAACGATTCTTTGGATGTTGCGAAGAAACTGGAAGAAGTGGTGAGAAAGTCCCCCGCAGTGGCTACGGTGTTTACTACTGTGGGTTCTCGTGAAGGTGAGCCAAACAAGGGTACGCTGTACGTTAAGTTGAAAGCAGAGCGAGAACTGAAAACGGCCGAATTACAAGACCAACTCCGCGCTGCTTTACCAAAATTGGCGGGTGTCACCACAAGTGTAGAAGATATTCAATTTGTAGACACCGGTGGGCAAAAACCTCTGCAAATAGCTTTACAAGGTAATGATCTCCAGGCTTTGACTACAGCAGCTAAAGCCGTAAAAGCTCGAATTGAGAAAATCCCTGGTTTTGCTGATGTGACTATTACAGGTGCGTCTCATCAACAAGATGCGATTTTGCAAATTGAACGTTTGAATAATCAGCGAGTGGTTTATATCGGCGCTAACCTAGGTCAAAATTTAACTTTAGGTGATGCAACTGATAAAGTCGTAGCTGAAGCTAAAGCTGTGATGCCGGCTGGTGTTTCTTTGAATTTAGGGGGAGATTCTGCCCGTCAAAATGAGGTTTTTGGGAGTTTTGGCACAACTTTGGCGTTATCAGCACTTTGTATTATTGTGGTGCTGATTTGGTTGTTTAAAAGTTGGGTAGATCCCATAGTTATTGGTCTTTCTTTACCTTTAGCAGTGGTTGGGGCGTTGCTGGCACTGCTATTTACCAAAAGTGATTTTGGGATGATCTCTCTCATTGGTTTTGTATTTTTGCTGGGGATTACTAACAAAAATGCAATCTTAATTGTGGATTACATTAATCAGTTACGAGATACGGGAATGGAAAAAACTGAGGCAATTCTCAAGGCTGGACCTGTGCGTTTGCGCCCCATTATGATGACTACAGCCGCAACGATTTTGGGCATGGTTCCTATTGCTTTGGGCTTAGGTGCAGGTTCGGAATTGCGATCGCCTATGGCTGTATCTATTGCTGGTGGTTTGGTCAGTTCGACTATTCTCAGTTTGTTTGTTGTCCCGGTGTTCTACGCCATTTTAGATGATTGGTTTCCCAGGAAAAAGGTGAAAAAATGAGTTCAAGATCCCCGACTTCTTCAAGAAGTCGGGGATCTAATATTTGTCAGAATCAGGATTTACAGGATGTTTGTGTTATGATTCTTTTATCTGAAACTTGATTCTAAGGTTATCAGGCTTCAAAAAAATTTAAAAAAAAATTCTTTTTTTCGGTCTTAACCGATTGACTTTCGCCGTCGGGCATGATATTTTTATAATGGGAATCCGTGCCTCGATAAAAATTTTATTCACACTCGATTATATTTATATGACTATAATACCACATTGGACCCGACCTGAACCCTGAAAATAAAAAATTTTTTCAAAAAAACTTATCAAAAAACAAGAAATTAATAATTTAAACTTATGAATCACCAACAAAAAATCAAATTAAGGCTGAGAGGTAATTGATCGACAAGATTCTAGCATTAATCTAGCCTCAGACTCCGAAAATAAATTACCTTTAGCATTTTCACAAGTTATTGCTATATTTCCTAAATTTTTATAAGTATATAGATTATATTCTAAAATATTCATACCAGGACTACTTTCATACAAGAGACTGTCTGGAGAATCAATTAAAAATCGTTTTAAAATGTTAACATCATTATCTTGAATAAATTTTTTGACTTCGGTGATTATATTCTGATTGGTTGTTATTTGGAGTTCAAGATGAAAATTTTTCCCATTCCCAGACTTAATTTCTATAGTCCCCCAAGCCAAAGGACTTTCTATTATCTTTGAACCTTTGGGAGCTAATAAAGTCAGTTTAGTATTTTCTAGAGACAAGTTTAGACGTTGCAGACGAGAATTATTAGTTTGTGCAAGAGCAGAAGCACTAGTTAAATGATTTACCGGATTTGATAAACAACTAGCTAAAGACACAAGAGCAAGGATAGCTATATTGAATTTATTCATATTTTTTGGTTAATAAATTCTTTTTATTTTACAATACCTTTGCCAAATTTTAAAAAGCCTTGATTCGTAGGTTGCGTTGTTCGTGTCAGCGTTGTCGAGCAATGGCAGAAAACCCAAGGCATTTGTTGGGTTTTGTTACGCTCAACCCATACAAAAAAAATGGCTAGAGGCTCAAGATAATTTTTTGCAGGAAACCATTTATGCGGGTTTTTATTACTGGTGGTACGGGGTTTATTGGTTCTCATGTAGTGCGGTTACTGTTACAACAAGGATACCAAGTGACGGCTTTAGTCCGTCTTCATAGTAACCTGGGCAATTTACAGGGTTTAGCCGTAGATATTGTTAAAGGTGACTTAAATAACCCGAATATCTGGGAACAGATGCAAGGTTGTCAATATCTATTTCATGTCGCAGCCCATTATTCTTTGTGGCAAAAAGATCGAGAATTGCTTTATTTTGATAATGTAGAAGGGACGCGCAATATTTTAGCAGCGGCTCAAAAAGCGGGAATTGAACGGACAGTTTATACCAGTTCTGTTGCAGCTATTGGTGTAGGTAAATCTGGTGAAATCGTGGATGAAACTTATCAAAGTCCGGTGGAAAAATTAGTAGGAGATTATAAAAAATCGAAGTTTTTGGCGGAACAAGTGGCAATTTCAGCAGCTAGTCAAGGTCAGGATATTGTGATAGTTAATCCTAGTAGTCCCATTGGTCCATTAGATATTAAACCGACACCAACTGGGGATATTATTCTGCGGTTTTTACGGCGACAAATGCCAGCTTATGTGGATACGGGGTTAAATTTTATTGATGTGCGGGATGTAGCTTGGGGGCATTTATTAGCTTTACAAAAAGGCAAAGGGGGCGATCGCTATATTCTCGGTCATCAAAATCTTAGCCTCAAAGAACTTCTAGAACAACTTTCCCAAATCACCAATTTACCAGCACCGCAAACATCTATCCCAGCTTGGATACCCCTAACTGTAGCTTGGGTAGATGAAAAAATTCTCGCACCTCTAGGGAAAACCCCCACAGTTCCCATAGATGGAGTCCGCATGGCACAGCAACCAATGTATTATGATGCTTCTAAGGCTATCCGCGAATTAGGTTTACCTCAGTCCCCTCTGAATATAGCCCTCAAGGATGCTGTAGATTGGTTTGTGTCTAATGGTTATGTCAAATGAAAAACCTCTCCCCTAACCCCTCTCCTACAAGGAGAGGGGAAATAAGCCCCCTTCCATCTTAGGGAAGGGGGTTGGGGGGTTAGGTCTTTGAGTAAGTGGTGTGATTAAGAGAGGAAAATGATTAAATGGCGATTAATTTACAACAAGCAATAGATATTGGTAAGTATCTAGTAACTCAGCGTTTATTAGGACGGAAACGCTTTCCCCTGGTCTTAATGTTAGAACCGCTGTTTCGGTGTAATTTAGCTTGTACTGGTTGCGGTAAAATCCAGCATCCAGTGGAAATACTCAAGCAAAATCTTACCCCAGAACAGTGTTTTGCGGCGGTGGAAGAATGCGGCGCACCGGTTGTTTCTATTCCCGGTGGAGAACCGTTACTACATCCCCAAATAGGTGAAATTGTTAAGGGTTTAATTAAACGCAAGAAATATATTTACTTGTGTACTAATGGTTTATTACTAGAAAAGAGTCTTGATAAGTTTAAACCTTCTCCTTATCTAACTTTTAGCGTCCATTTAGATGGAATGCGAGAATGGCATGATAAATGTGTAGATAGAAAAGGCGTTTTTGATACTGCTGTTCAAGCTATTCGCGCTGCTAAAGCTAAGGGTTTTCGTGTCGCTACTAACACGACTATTTTTGAAGGTTGTGATATTCAAGAAATGCAGGGATTTTTCGATTTTCTGGAAACTTTGGGAACTGACGGGATGATGATTTCTCCCGGTTACAGTTACGAATGGGCCCCAGATCAAGATCATTTTCTGCAAAAAGAACAAACCCGCGCATTATTTAGAGAAATTCTCTCACCTTACACCTCTGGTAAGAAGAATTGGAACTTTAATCACAATCCTTTATTCTTAGATTTTCTCATTGGTGAGAAGGACTATGAATGCACTCCTTGGGGTAGTCCTAGTTATAGCGTTCTCGGTTGGCAAAAACCTTGCTATCTGTTGAATGAAGGTTACTATGCAACCTTTAAAGAGTTGTTGGATAAGACTGATTGGAGTCAATATGGCGGCGCTAGTGGTAATCCTAAATGTGTTGATTGTATGGTTCATTGTGGTTATGAACCGACAGCAGCAATGGATGCAATGCAACCGAAAAATATTGCTCGTTCTCTAACTACTGTGTTTGGGAAGTAATTGTCTGAATCAGGATATCCAGGATTTAAGGATATACAGGATTAAATAATAGTTAAGTGATATTTAATCTTGTTAATCTTCTAATTCAGTAAATCCTGATTCTGATGATGAAAATATCTAAATCAGGATAAAATAATTGTCAGATTAATCATTTTTTCCTGGTGAAAATCCTATAGTATTGCTCAGATTCTCGATTCTGCTTTTTTAGTGAATCAAGAATAAATTAAAATACTGATTTCCTAATCAAGTTAATAAGTCTCGATTAACTTTATAAAGTTCTTGAACTATTGTTAGCATATCAAATATTAAAAGATTCCAATCATCAATTGATTTGGGTATTAAATTATTAGTTTGCTTTGGACGCAAATGAACAATTTGATTTCTTAGCTTATACAAATACAAACTAGGACTATAATTTTGTTTATCAGCATATTGATAATTTATATTTATTGAGTCTAGTAGCTTTTTTAAAGAATCTTCTAATTTAGGTTCTAATCTTGTAGTTTCATAAAAATCACTATAAAAATTTTGGAGAGATTTACCTGTCAATGCCAATTGATCATAAAAAGCCTTTAAAAAATAGAGTGGCTGTAATGCTTCTATGCACCTGTACAAATCTAAATAAGCAAATTTAAAATCGGAGGCTACATAACTCGCTAAAATATTTTCAAAAGGAATATATTTATTCCCATTTTCAAAGGTACTTTTAAACTCTTGCAACACTTCTACACTATATGGTAGCAAACAATAACTATTGCTTTCGGTTAAAGCAATGCCTGTAATTTGATTTAATTCTTCTTTTTGAGTAAATCTGTCAATTATTTTATATAAAGCAATTCTTGGAAAGAAATCTTTTAGCGTATATCCATTAATTTCTTCCTCAGTATTGACTGATTTAAGTTCTTCTCCATTTCTAGTTTTCTTAGTTTCCCATTCGGGGTAGATATAGCGAAGACACTGTTGGCGAAATATTTCTTCACAATTTTAGCAAGTAAGATTGCATGAAAATTCTAGTTCCTTTGGCAGCGATAGGATAATTAAATCCTGTTGAAAAAGTAATTTGCTACCATGTTGATACATCCCCAAAATATCCCTGATATACCTCAACAAACAGTAGAGGTGGCACGTGCATCGTTCCCAAAAGGAAATATTTACATGAACATTCGGGATAGTTTGGGAAGTATCTTTGACTCGGAAGCTTTTGCCGACCTATTTCCGCAAAAAGGTCAGCCAGCATATGCACCTTGGCGGTTAGCGTTGGTGTGCATAATGCAATTTATGGAGAATTTATCTGACAGACAGGCGGCCGATGCGGTACGCGGACATATTGACTGGAAGTATGTGTTGAGCCTCCCTTTAACCGACCCAGGCTTTGACTATTCCATCCTTTCGGAATTTAGGACGCGATTACTAGCAGGTGGCGCAGAGCAAAAACTACTGGATATATTGCTACATCGGTTAAGGGAATCTGGAACACTCAAAACACATCAACGACAGCGTACTGACTCAACTCATGTTTTAGCTGCAATCCGTACTCTGAATAGATTGGAAACATTGGGAGAAGGGATGCGTTTTGCGCTTGATAGTTTAGCAGTCGCAGCACCTGAGTGGTTGACGATAAATATTCAACCAGATTGGTTTGACCGCTATGGTCGTCGTGTAGAAAACTATCGTTTACCAAAGCTCGACTCTGAACGAGAAGCTCTAGGAAGCACAATTGGAGCAGATGGTTTGGCGCTATTAGACGCGATTTATGACCCAGCAGCACCACAGTGGTTACGTCAAATACCCGCAGTTGAAATCCTCCGTCAAATATGGGTACAGCAATTTTATACCCCTGAGCTAGATGGGTCAATAAAATGGCGTAGTGTTAAAGATATGCCACCATCCACAATTGCGATTCACTCACCTCATGATGTTGAAGCACATTATAGTTCTAAGCGTAGCGTTGATTGGGTCGGTTACAAAGTACACATGACTGAGATTTGTGATGAGGATAGTCCCCGTTTCATCACCAACGTCCACACGACATTATCCACAATCACTGATGAGCAAGCAATAGAACCGATTCATGAATCACTGGAAGAGAAATCGTTGTTACCAAAAGAACATCTTGTGGATTGCGGTTATCCCACTTCGGAAAATTTAGTAAGTAGCAAGACTAAATATGATGTAGAAATTATTGGTCCAGTGCGGTTAGATCCCAGTTGGCAAACAAAAGCACAACTTGGATTTGATAGCTCTAATTTTCAAATAGATTGGGATCATGAAAAAGTTACTTGTCCCCAAGGACACCAAAGTACAAAATGGTTAGCAGGATATGATATAAGTGGCAAACCTCTTATTCGTGTTCGGTTTAATGGTTCCATATGCAGAGCTTGTCCAGTACGTTCATCTTGCACTAAATCAAAAACCGAACCACGGGAGTTGAGTCTTCTACCAAAAGAGCAACAAATAGCACTCCAAGCTCGACGACAAGAGCAACAAACTCCTGAATGGAAAGCAACTTATACCCAACGTGCAGGTATAGAATCAACACACTCACAGGGTCTAAGGCGCTCAGGATTACGTCGCTCTCGTTACATTGGTTTAAAGAAAACTCACTTAATGCACGTTTTCATCGCTTGTGCGCTTAATTTAGTTCGACTGGACGCTTGGCTGGTGGGAATACCTCTTGCCCAGACTCGCTCGTCTCATTTTAAACAATTGCAACCTCAAGGTGCCTAAAAAATAAGCCCATGCAACTATATCATGTAATACACGGTTGACAAACACTGAAAATTTTTCTACTCTTACCGTGTATTACATGGTAATGATGCTCGATGAAAAAAATGAAAAGGGATATTCAAGGTAAATTTGCGATTAAAAACTCGGACTATCGTGAGGTGCGTTCTTTAAGACTGACAGATGATACCTGGAAGGCATTAGGTATCGCCTCCGAATGCTTGGGATTAACCAGGGCTGACTATCTAGAGGAAATAGTTACAAGTAATATTTTGCCATGTATTACACGGAAAATCTCAGAAACTACCACATCTAATGCACCACTTTTTTCTGACTCCTTACCAAGTATTACACGGTATGAGCAGGAGATAGAAAAGCTGAAAATCCAAGTACAGAATCTTCAGAAAGAAAATTTAGAGCTTCAGGAGCGGTCAGCCATTACCTTTGTGCATGACGTTATAGATTTTGAGGCAATACGCGAGCGCATTTTATTTGAATTGAAGTTGGGACGGCAAGCTTCAGGTTTTAAAACAGCACAGAAAGCACTTAATCAATTTATTCAGGAAATAAAACTTATGGTTGACAGTTTCTAACTGGTGTTAAAACTGCTACAAGAAGTTACCCATGATTTCTCAAAATTGATTGGTTTTTATCGTTTTTTAATGTGAAGAAATATTTCGCCAACAGTGTCTTCGCTATATCTACCCCCATTCGTTGTCCAAAATTTCTTCTAATATTGATATATCCGCATCTTTTTTAATAGATAAGTCTAATTCATCAATAATGACTATCCAAGCACCCGAATTAAGAGTTTCTTCTTGCAAAAAACTGGGAAATTGAGATGAAAATTCATGATTGACTAATACTAAATAATGAAAATTTCGATAAGTCAGCCAAGCACTATAAAAATTAGGAAATAAACGTATTTTATTATCAATATTTAGAAATTTTAACCAGTCCATACAAGTTGAATCACCATGAATAGTATAAGTTTCCTTTGTATGAATAACATTTGATATTTTTTCTACGACTCTTTTGATTGATATTATAATATTTCTGCTCATAGTTTTAGTACATTTTATTCCAACAAACAGCAAAAGAGTCGATTTCAGGTTCAGAAAAGATCACTTTAAACCCATCTAAAAATGCTTGCCTATGTTTTTCTTTAGGAATATAACGTAAAGTTTCTCTTAGAATATCCAAAGCAAGAAATTCATGACGGTTTCGGAATTGAATTTGACCTCTAAGTTTCTTTAATTTGAAAATTATATTGTTAAAATTATCCTCTACCTGTGTATGGTCTTTTTCAAGCTTACTTCCCAATAAACCAAAAATTTTTTCCGCACAAGCTACCATAAAACCAACTCTTACAGTTTGATTATTAAAAACATAGCGGTCTTCAATTTCCGAAAGTAGTTGATCAATGTCGGTCATCAATACAAAAATGTCTTCAAATTTCTCAATAATATGTCCCGATTTTTCCCTAATTAGACTCATAATATCTAAAGCAGCATGATATTCAGCTAATTGTTGTCTTTTTTCAATTTTTACTTTTCTAGAAGTAAATGCCAAAAATAGCTCTACAATTTCTGACTGTTTATATAATTTTTGTGAAATTAAATTGTCTAAATGAGGAATACGGTATTTTAATTTTTGTAAGATTGGTCTAAAAACTACCTCTAATTGTTTATCAATTCCCCAAGGAATTTGACCAGAGTTGAGTACCAACATTCTATACAATAAATCACCTTCATCTTGAGCAAACCAAAATTCAACTCTAAGATTATGATTAATCTTGCATTTTCTCATCGAATCTTGTAATGCTTGTATTCTTTGCATCCCATCTAAAATAGTAATAATATTTTCTTTTTCTTCCTTATTATTAAGTTTGTTTTTAATCAAGCTAAAAAAATTATCTTCATTTATTTTTTTGATTTTTTTGCTATCATAAATAATTCCTAATACTATAGGAGGTAGTATTCCACCCTCTTTCAAATCTTCGACCATTTGATTACGAATAATTTTAGCAGACCTAGTTTGCAAAACTTCTCTCTGCTCATCAAGGTTGCCTTTTTCTTCATGAATAGGTTTAACAAATTCTATAAAATCAGGAATGCTAACTACTGTAAGAACAGAGTAGCAATTAAGATTTGTATCTTCTTGAATATCAATTATTTTGAATTTCATAGATAAATCCATATTTTGTGGTACTCAAATTATATCTTACCAGTTTATTGACTTACAACTTACCATCACTTGTTATAGTTACTTTTATTCCTAATGCTCTCATAAAATCTCTAACCTTATTTCATCCTGCATTTAAATCCATCATCATCTCGTAAGTTGCCACACTAAATCCATGATCTTCAAATAGCTTTTTAGCAAATTCGTTTTGTGCTGCAACTTGAAGGATTAATATTTGTGAAGCTAACTGTTTTGCCGCATCTACTGAAGCATTTAACAGTAATTTTCCCGCTCCCAATCCCCGCGCTGATTCATCAATATAAATGTCATGAAGCCATGCTGAAGCTGGTGCAATATCAACTAAACTGCTTTCTTCTAACCTTATAAATGAGTAACCAACAATTTCATTTTCTACTTCGACAACCAAAACAACTGCTTTTGAATTAACAATCTCTTCGGCAAAAAAATCAAAAAGCTGTTGTTCATGATTGGCAAATTCAACAAACCTCAAGGGATTAAAATTTTGATGTTGATGAACAAGTTTAAGCGCGTACTTAATCACGCCTTGATGATCATTTATGGTGGCTTTTCTAATTGTAATATTTGGCTTTTTCATTTTTCTCCTCCGTTTCCAAAAAATACGCCTCGTTTTTTGACACCAGTATGGGGAAAATAATTCTCAAATACTTGGCAAATAAAAAATCATCTGCTATATTGAACTCATACCCAAAAACCTAATCCCCTAATCCCCTGTCCCTACGGGGATGTAGAGACGTTCCTCGGAGCGTCTCTACTCTTTTGTAGTGATATTGCAGGAGTTGAGGAGAAAGAAAAAAGTTTTCCCTATCTCCCTATATAGCAGATGACAGGTCTAATGTCTAAAGCTGGCAATTTTCTTAAATTTTGGATGTTGAATCTTCAATCCAAAATCCAAAATTTAAAATTCAGTCAGTTCCTAGCTAATCAGCATTCAGAATTTTGGGAACTCGGAAAAAATCACCTTCCTGTTGAGGCGCACTGCTGAGGATTGCTTCTCTGTCAGGACAGGGTTGAAGAATATCTTCTCTGGTAATATTGCTAACATCAATAGCTCTGGTTGTCGGTAATACATCTGTGACATCCAGTTGATTTAGTTGTTCGATATAATCCAGAATACTACCTAGTTGAGTGGTAAATTGTGCTTCTTCATCTGCTGTCAATTCTAAACGAGCCAGATTAGCAACTTTACGAACTTGTTCACTATCAATCATAATTTGTTAATTGTCAGTTGTTAGTTGTTAGTTGTCAGTTGTTAGGCAAAATTGTACAACCGACAACTGAGTAATTTAAAAGAATACGTCAATTTGCGATCGCCCGGTGGTTTTTATCCAGTTTTGAGCTTCAATATAGTTATTGGGAGCCATGCGAATTGCTCTAATCCAATAATCCGATGCTTGATCAAACAATGCTTCACCACCGTCATGATCCCCAGCTTCCTTAGCCTTCTCACCTTGAAAATGATATATTACGGCAATATTATTTAAGGCTTGGGGTAATTGGGGATTTAACTCAATGGCTTGATGATAATACTCTAAAGCCTTATTATGATCGCCATTACTGGCATAAATTAAGCCCATATTATAGAGAATATAACTCCGATCATTGGAGTCTTCTTCCATTTCTAGGGCTTCTACATAGTAGTCTAGTGCTTCGGCATATTCACCTTCTGCCTGTGCGGACATCCCATCTCGATAATAAACAAATGCTTCTTTAGCTTTTTTGTTAGTTGGTAATATCTTGAGGATGATATCTGCCATCACGGTAAAGGATTTGTCAACAAAGTTATCGTTTTTCTGTGTTCTTGGCATATTCGTCTCTATGGGTTCTCAATTGCAGCATACTGCTAATTTACCTGATTTGTGGGGGTTTGAGTGATACCAAATGAAGATGAAGCTGCATAGAATAATATCTTTAGAATAATTGAACGCAGATGAACGCAGATGAACGCAGATAAATTAATGGATTTTATGATTCTGTACAGCCTTACTTAACAATAGTTTTATTGAAATTTTTAATTGTTTTGTTTCCATTTCCGAAACGAAGATAAATATTACTGTAGAAACAGGTTAAGTTAACTATTACACACAAGCAGCACCCCAGCCGCGATGGTAAAAGAAATAGCAATTCGCACCACTGGATTAACTAAGCAATTTGAAAGACACGTTGCTGTTAATGATGTTGACTTAGAAATCCAAACGGGTGAAGTTTACGGATTAATTGGTCCAAATGGGGCGGGTAAAACCACCCTAATTCGGATGTTAGCTACTGCTGAAGAACCGACTACGGGTGAGATTTATATTAATGGAGATCGGCTTCTGCGAGATCAAAGCAACCTCAAACTTAAACGTCGTCTTGGTTATTTACCCGATGATTACCCACTTTATGAAGATTTGACAGTTTGGGATTATTTAGATTATTTTGCCCGATTGTATCGCTTGCAAGGAAGGCATCGTACCCAACGTCTTCACGAAGTTTTAGAACTGATTCAACTGGGTAATAAACGCCATAGTATGATTTCTACCCTCTCACGGGGGATGAAACAGCGGTTAAGTTTAGCCCGCACCATTATTCATGAACCAATTTTACTACTTTTAGATGAACCTGTTTCTGGACTTGATCCCATTGCGCGGATGCAGTTTCGGGAAATTATTAAAGCTTTACAAGAAGCAGGAATGACAATTTTAATTTCTTCCCACGTTCTTAGCGATTTAGCGGAATTATGCACGTCCGTGGGAATTATGGAACTGGGTTTTTTAGTGGAAAGTTCTTCACTCCAACATCTTTATCAACGTCTTTCCCGACAGCAGATTTTAGTCTCTACCTTGGGCAATATAGATATATTAGTGAGTGAACTAAAAAATCATCCTTTGGTGGAAGAGTGGGAGGTAATACCTAATAAAAATAGCGTGCGAGTGAATTTTTCCGGTAAACCAGAAGATTCTGCCGATTTATTGCGATCGCTTGTGAGTGCAGGAATTCCTTTAACAGAGTTTCATTGTACCCAAGAAGACCTAGAAACTATTTTCCTAAAATTAGGTCATAAACAAGCATCATAGGTAATTTTGGATTTTAGATTTTAGATTTTGGATTTATTTGACGCACAAAGTTAAAAATTTTTCACAAATAAAAATTCACAAATTTTGGAGATATGGACTATGTTACTAAATTTCATAGACAGAGTGGGAGAATTAAATCCCCAACTATTTCGAGAACTAAAAGGCAGATTAAAGCCTTTTAATCTTCTTATATCTATGGGTTCTTCCTTGCTATTACAACTCATAGTTTTTCTATTTCAACTCAGAGAATTTCCCGATGAAAACTACTATCTAAGAGCAACTTACTGTACTTTAGGGAAAGTATACGAAAATCAAGAACAGGAACTTTACAAACAACAAAGTTTACTTACTCAAAAACTAGATAATTATCGGCAAATTCAACTATCAGATAATAGCATAATTCCCAATTTAGAACTTCAGCTTCAGCAAGTTAGGACTGATCTATCTAGCCTCCAAAGTTATCTATCTAAAAACATTTGTCCTTTAGATAAAATAGACTGGCAATTGTGGTGGCGAGATCATTGGGAATACACCTTTTTAACATTGAGTGTAATTTTCATTTTCACACTATTAGTTGGGGGAACTTATTTACTCATCAGCGATTTAGCCAAAGAAGAACAACGGGGAACATTAAACTTTATTCGGCTTAGTCCTCAGTCAGAAACAAGCATTTTAACTGGAAAAATTCTCGGAGTACCCAGTTTAATTTATCTCTTTGTTCTCACCGCAATTCCTCTACATTTCTGGGCTGGACATTCTGCCAAAATCGCCTCAAGTTACATTCTTAGTTATTATGCTGTAATTGCTGCTAGTTGTGTTTTCTTCTACAGTGCAGCCCTAATTTTTGGTTTAGTTAGTCGTTGGTTTAGCAGTTTTCAACCTTGGTTGGGTAGCGGTGCTGTACTTTTATTCTTGTTTATGACCATGACAATGGTATCGTCTTATGGACATTTCAATAATCCCCTCACTTGGATGAGATTATTCAGTCCCTGGGATATTACCAATTATCTATTTCCTAATCTGTTTCATTCATATAGAGATTCATCAATAAAGGAATTACAATTTTTCTATTTACCAATAGGAAAAAATTTAATTACCTTAGTTGGCTTTCATTTAGTTAATTACGGAATTTGTTCCTACGGTATATGGCAAGCGATGAAACGCTGCTTTCGCAATGCGGATAGTACAATATTGAGTAAAGGACAAAGTTATTTATTTGTGGCTTTTGTTCAGGTGATGTTTTTGGGATTGACTATATCCGAAGTTAATGAAAAATATGATATAGGAATAATATACCTCATTCCTTTACTCAATTTTGTCTTAGTTTTGGCTTTAACTATTGTGCTTTCACCTCACCGTCAAACTATCCAAGATTGGGAAAGATATAGACACCAAAATCATCGAGATAAATCTTTATTACAAGATTTAGTATTTGGTGAAAAAAGCCCGGCAATTGTTGCCATAGTAATTAATTTATTAATTGCTACTACTCCGATAATGATCTGGATTTTGTTCTCACCTACCAATTTCTATAATGACAATGTTGACAAAAGTAAAGTCCTATTATCTATAGTTTTAGGCTTCAGTTTGATGCTGATATATGCCACAATTGCTCAAATGATGCTACTCATAAAAAATCCCAAGCGTTATGTGTGGGCTGTTGGTACAATTGGTGTAGCAATGTTTCTCCCATCAATTATTCTCTCAGTTTTGGGTGTTAGTCCTTCAGAAAATCCAACTTTGTGGTTATTTTCTACCTTCCCTTGGGCAGCTATTCAATACTCTGAAACAACAACAATTTTCATGGCACTTTTAGCTGATTTTACGATTCTAGCCTTGTTGAATTTCCAATTAAATCGCCAAGTCAAAGTTTTAGGAGAATCTGCAACCAAAGCATTATTAGCAGGACGATAACTGAAGAATTCTTTCATTTATAACCGCCGCTATCCGCGTTTATCTGCGTTTATCTGCGGTTAATTTTTTCTATTACATTAATATAAATATTTGTTTAAACCTTGATGATATGATCATGATCAGATACCCGACTTATTAAAAAAGTTGGGGATCTAAAATTTTTGTATTCCTTAAATAATTATCAGAAACTCATGGTTAAGGCGCTCAAACTACCCCAAAAATTAATGCTGCTTGGTTCAGGAGAACTAGGCAAAGAATTTGTCATTGCGGCTCAACGTTTAGGCAATTATGTCATTGCTGTGGACAGATATGCTAATGCTCCCGCTATGCAGGTAGCGGATTGTGCAGAAGTTATTTCTATGCTCAGTGCTGATGATTTAGAAGCAGTGGTAAATAAACATCAGCCTGATTTTATTATCCCCGAAATTGAAGCCATTAGAACCGAGAAATTACAAGAATTTGAACAAAGAGGAATTACAGTTATTCCCACAGCAGCGGCTACTAACTACACCATGAACCGCGACAGAATTAGAGAATTAGCACATCAAGAATTAGGAATTAGAACTGCTAAATATGGTTATGCTGTCACCTTAGCAGAATTAATTACCATTTCGGAAAAAATTGGTTTTCCTAATGTTGTCAAACCGGTCATGTCTTCTTCTGGGAAAGGACAATCTGTAGTTAATGATAGAACTGAGGTAGAAAAAGCTTGGAATTATGCAATTTCTAATTCTCGTGGTGATAGTCAAAAGGTAATTGTCGAAGAATTTATTAATTTTGAAATTGAAATTACCTTATTAACAATTAAACAATGGGACGCACCCACAATTTTCTGTGATCCCATTGGCCACCGTCAAGAAAGAGGAGATTATCAAGAATCATGGCAACCCGCAGCTATTTCTGAAGATAAAATCTTAGCATCTCAAGAAATTGCCAAAAAAGTTACTGATGCTTTAGGTGGTGCGGGAATTTTTGGCGTAGAATTTTTCATTACTAAAGATGAAGTGATTTTTTCAGAACTATCTCCCAGACCTCATGATACAGGCATGGTAACATTAATTTCCCAAAATTTGAATGAATTTGAATTACATTTGCGAGCGATTTTAGGTTTACCAATTCCCCACATTGAACAGTTAGGATGTTCCGCAAGTGCGGTAATTTTAGCTGCGGAAAAATCTAATTCTATTAGTTTTACTGGTGTCGCTGAAGCTTTAGCCGAAAAAGATGTAGATATTAAGTTATTTGGTAAACCTACTGCTCATCCTTATCGTCGCATGGGGGTAGCTTTGGCAAAAGCTGGGGATATTCAAGCAGCTAGAGAAAAGGCTACAAGAGCCGCTAGTCAGGTGAAATTGGTGAATAGTATTGCAGGGGAGAATTAAAAATTAAAAAGTAGATTATAGAAGCTTTTTAGGAATTTTTGACTAATTCTGGGGGTTTAAGTCCCCCCATAGCACTATTTACTCAATATTATTCCACTCCATTGAAATCCGCAAAAATAATTTTGGGGGGTACAGAATAGCGATTAGATCGGTTTTCATGCCCCTTTTATGCGAAAGTTAGCAGAATATGCAGTAGGTTAAGCTAACATAGCCTACAACTCAATTAACTTAAAACCCCAAATTTTCAGAACAGCACCTGCTATTTCTGGATCTACACCATCATAAGCCTCCCATTCCGACTGCGGATCTTTAGGATGTCCATCACCTACATAACCTGCTACTTTAATCACCGGAATATTCACTACGTAATCACGTTCCATCCCCTTGGGGATAGCTAGTTGGATTCTGCGGCCGACAAACTTCGATCCACTGGTTTTAGCCACAGATTCACGAACTAAACAAATATCACCAGCAGTCCCCCAAGTAGTTTGGTAGGTGTGGAGAAACGATATATAACTTTCTGGCTTAATGGATCTTTTAAGAACTTGCATTATTTAATCCTTACTTATCCTTTTTCTTCAACAATTTCATGTAAACACTACCTGCTATATTACAATTTCCTGCTTTTGAGCAAATAAAACAAGGGGTTTGAACCCCCTGTAGGAATTAAGAATTGGTAATCTACGCAGGTGCGAACTGTAAAGATACACCATTCATACAGTAGCGGAGACCAGTTGGCTGAGGACCATCATTGAATACATGGCCTAAATGTCCACCACAATGACTACAATGGACTTCAACTCTCGTCATGAAAAATGACCGATCTGTAGTCGTAGCGATCGCTCCCTCAATGGGGTTAAAAAAGCTCGGCCAGCCAGTACCACTATTAAACTTAGTATCTGAAGTAAACAAAGCCTGTCCACAACCAGCGCAGACATAAGTACCAGGTTCATATTGCTTATCGAGGGGACTGGTATGGGAAGGTTCTGTACCATGTTTCCGCAACACCCGAAACTGTTCTGGTGTGAGGATACTCTTCCACTCTGCCTCTGTTTTGGTCACTGCAAACTCTGTATTAGAAATTGCCATTGTTTCTGAACTCCAATTGATATAACGGGAAAAAAAGGCTGTACCGACTAATACGGCACCGATTTGCAAAAAATAGCGTTTGTCCATAATCTTATTATTTGCTATTTTTCTCTGCCTGTGCCAACCAACTCCAGTAAATTTATAAATTCTCCTCTCCCTCAGAAATTCGTGAAAATTACCTGAAAACACCTTGCATTGTTGAAAAGAATATGTGATACTCTTAAGAATCAATTTTAAAACCACAGTATCTCTATCGGTTTATCGGTATTAACAAATCAAAGGTTGTATAGCAGTGGACAAGGTTTTTACTTTTGCCTCTGGCCTTGTCATAAGGACAATTTTAACACCAACTTACTTACAAATTAAAATTTACCATGAGACAAGAATCTGATTTTCTATCTGAACTATGTGATTTTCTTTATCCTCACAGTTCATATTATGGTCAGTTTAAACCAGAATATTTAGTTTTTAATGCTAATCTTCAAGAATTTTCTCAACGAGTAAGCTATATTTGTAATTTGCAAACAGGTGGTAAAATATCCCCAGACGAAGCTTACAAAGAAATTCATAGTCTGTGGAAACAATTAAAACTGGCTAAAAAACAACTACAAATTAAATAGAGACTTTTCTGAAATAATGGCAAATGATTTAAAATTAGAGCCAAAAGATTACATTAATTTAGCTCAGTCTTTAGCGGCGGAATTTGCTCAAACTGCCAGTAAAAGAGATGCTCAAGGAGGTACACCAAAACAAGAGCGCGATTGCTTGCGGCAAAGCAACCTACTTAAACTGATTATCCCCAAAGAATATGGAGGAATAGGTGCAAGCTGGATTACCACATTCAAAATAATTCGAGAATTTGCTAAAGTTGATAGTTCTCTAGCTCACGTTTTTTCATATCATCAAATTGGCGTAGTTATTCCCCATATCTTTGGCACAACTAAGCAAAAACAAGATTACTACACCCAAACCGCCCATCATAATTGGTTTTGGTGTAATGCTCTTAACCCCAGAGATAAAAGAGCAATTATGACATCACAGGAAAGTCATTTTTTACTTAATGGTAGTAAAAGTTTTTGTTCCGGTTCTGTAGATTCTGATATATTACCACTTTCAGCCATTGATCAAACAACAGGTGAATTAACTATTTTAATAATTCCTAGTCACAGAACCGGGGTAAAAATTAACGCTGATTGGGATAGCATGGGACAACGCCAAACAGATAGCGGTAGCATCAACTTTGATAACGTCATCGTTTATCCTCAAGAAATCATCGGTTCTAGATACAATCAAAATTCTATTTTCACTACTATTCGTTCCTGTATAACTCAACTCAACTTGGCTAATATTTATTTAGGTATTGCTGAAGGTGCTTTTGCAGCAGCGAAAAACTATACTCAAACCTCCAAAACACCTTGGTTAACATCAGAAGTGGAAAGTGTTAGTCAAGATCCTTTTATTCTTCACCATTACGGTAGTATGTGGGTAGACTTACAAGGAGTAAGTGCCTTAATCAACCAAGCCATAGAATTACTACAAGCAGCTTGGGAAAAAGAACACAACCTCACCCCAGCCCAAAGGGGAGAATGTATGATTGCTGTGAATACAGCTAAAGTTGCGGCTACAAAAGTCGGTTTAGACATTACTAACCGCATTTTTGAAGTCATGGGCGCACGATCTACCAGTCAAAAATATGGATTTGACCGTTATTGGCGCAATATGCGGACTTTTACCCTTCATGATCCTGTAGATTATAGACTGCGGGAAATTGGTAAATGGGCTTTAAATGATGAGTTTCCCCAAACAGGTGCTTATTAATAGAGATAAGTCAGGAGTCACCGAGTCAGGAGTGAAGAAGAAGAAAATTTTAGATTTTAGATTCGAGTTAATTAAATCCAAAATCCAAAATCCAAATACCAATTACCAATTACCAAACTAATGTGCCAACTACTAGGAATGAACTGCAACGTACCCACAGACATTTGCTTTTCCTTTGAAGGATTTTCTGCACGGGGAGGAAAAACAGATGAGCATAGCGACGGTTGGGGAATTGCTTTTTTTGAAGGGAAAGGATGTCGAATTTTTTTAGATGCTGAAGCCTCTATAGCCTCACCAATTGCCGATTTTATCCGTCGGTATCCCATTCATTCTACTCATGTTATCGCCCATATCCGCAAAGCTACCCAAGGTAAAATAGTCTTAGAAAACTGTCATCCTTTCCGTCGGGAACTTTGGGGAAGATATTGGGTATTTGCTCATAATGGCAACTTACCAGATTTTAACCCAGAAAATAATGGAGTTTGTCAACCTGTAGGGACTACCGACAGCGAAAAAGCTTTTTGCTTAATCCTCAATACTTTGCGATCGCATTTTCCCCAAGGACAACCACCCCTAAAGGAACTTTACCAGACATTACAGAAAATTACCCAACAAATAGCATCCATCGGCGTTTTTAACTATATATTATCAGATGGGGAACATTTTTTTACCCATTGCTCCACTAAACTTTGCTACATTATCAGACAAGCCCCTTTTGCGGCTGCTCACTTAATTGATGAAGAAATGACTGTAGATTTTAGTGAATTAACTACACCAAGTGATCGCGTTGCGGTGATTGTGACTACACCCTTAACTGATAACGAAGTTTGGACCCAGATTCAACCGGGAGAATTACTAGTATTTCAGGATGGTTTACCCTTAAAACTTGTATAACATAAATTTTGGCAACAACTCTGCTAATAAGACCAAGCAAAATTCTGTGGATGTTCAGTTTCACCTATTTGTAAATACTTATTCAATATTTCCAATATCTGATCTCTTTCTACAGGTTTATTAATAAAGTCAGTTGCACCGAATACTTTAGCACGAACTCGATCAAAAGCTCCATCACTACTTGTTAATATTATAATTGGTGTTTTATTAAAAATAGCAATCCGCCGTAATTGTTGACAAATTTCATAACCATTAACTAATGGCATAATCAAATCCAAAAAAATCAAATCTGGCTTATTTTCCACTAATATAGGTAGAGCTATTAAAGGCTCTTGAATACCAATAAATCTGATCCCCTCAGATGTAATAATCCTCTCTAGAATTTTAGACACTTGTAGACTATCATCAAGACAAGCAATTAGAGGATTATTATCCTTTGTTCCTGGTTTATAATAACAGTTTTGTTGAGATTTTTGAAGTGGTAATTGTAGATCGGGTATTTCTATAAATTCCGCAATTCCTTCATTAATAAGAGGATATAATGAGTTAGTTACAGCCAAAATATTTTGCTGCATTTTCGCGGCTAAATCCCATAAAGTATTTTTACCATTAATTAACCTCTTCAAATTTTGATAGACAGTCGTACTTACCGTCTCTTTAAGCTTCTCTGGGTTTTTTAAAACTGGTGATAAGTGAGGAGAAAAATTCGCTAACCCAGCTTTTGACCAATCATACCAGGAATTTTGCATTTCTTGAATAAATATATTTGTACTTGTAGAACTCAGAATAGCTTTTAAAATTGTATCTTGGTTAAGTTCCCAACTGAAAGCACTAACATTTACCTGTTGTGCTAAATCAAATAGCAGTTCCCCCACCGTATTTACTACAAAGTTATTAAATTGTGTTTTATTTATTTTCTGTCGGTAATATAGATTTTCTAGTAGTAAATAATCCCAATATTCTATTAATATTTCTTCATTTTTTAGCACAAGTTTATTAATATCAATTTGTGGGCAAATTAAAGCTATATTCCGCAGCCAACGTCTATGAGGATGAATCCCCCCCGTTGCCCATATTATCTGTCCTAAGTGATAATAAAAAGTCCATTTATTTCCCTGGGTATCTTGAATATCTAGCTTGCCATTGTATTGGAGTTGAATACATTTTTTAAATTCACTTAATAAAGTATCTAATTCCATAAATTCTAATTGAATCACCACTTGTATATTTATATCATTTACAGAATCAACTTAAACATTAATTACATTGTTTTTTAAGTATAAAAATAAAATTTTGTAAAAAAATATATAAA
>CAINGU010000015.1 GCA_903848645.1 uncultured cyanobacterium
ACAATTTATTAATAAAATTTATTCATTCAAAATGAACTTATGGTTCTCCAGGTGTTGAAGTTGCAGCTATTTATTCTAAAACTTAATTTCCATCTGTCTCTTTTTAATCAATTACCTTTTTAAAAATAAAAATTAATTTAATAAATAAATATAAAAAGGAAATAATGTATTTTTTATATCAAAGAAATAAGTAAATTAATTTAATAAACTTAGTATTCAAATGTATTCTTGTATATAAGTAGCTGGCAATATATTACACAATCTTTATATTAATTAAACAAAAAATTCATTAAACAGTTCTCAAGCAACTTTACTAATCAAACCCGACAAAATAAGTCGGGTATGTTTGACGTAGATTTTGCCTCGTGCTAGTATCATTGCAAAGTTGACGGATATCCAGGGAAAGCAAAATTATGACTCAGGCGATTACAAACCTCAACCAAGCGAACACTTCTATTCTCAAGGCTTTGAAGTGTAAAGAATGTGGAGCAGAATACGAACTTAAAGCCACTCATGTATGTGAAGAGTGTTTTGGACCGTTGGAAGTCAAATATGATTACAATGTTCTTAAAAGCTTAGTTAGTAGAGAAACTATTGAAGCTGGTCCCAATTCCATTTGGCGCTATCGTCACTTTTTACCCGTTGCTACAGACAATTATATAGATGTGGGAACAGGAATGACTCCCTTGGTGCGTTCCCACCGTCTTGCCCGTCGCCTGGGTCTAAATAAACTTTATATTAAAAATGATGCCGTCAATATGCCCACCCTGAGCTTTAAGGATCGGGTGGTGTCAGTTGCTCTCAGTAGAGCCAGAGAATTGGGTTTTACGACTGTTTCTTGTGCTAGTACAGGTAATTTAGCAAATTCTACCGCGGCGATCGCTGCCTACGCTGGTTTAGATTGCTGTGTATTTATCCCTTCTGATTTGGAAGCTGGTAAAGTCATTGGGAGCTTGATTTATAGTCCTACCCTGATGTCAGTCAAAGGCAACTATGATCAAGTTAATCGCCTTTGTTCAGAAGTTGCCAATACCCATGGTTGGGGTTTTGTGAATATTAATTTGCGTCCTTACTACTCTGAAGGTTCTAAAACATTAGCCTTTGAAGTTGCTGAACAACTAGGTTGGCAATTACCAGATCATATAGTTGCACCTTTAGCTTCTGGTTCTTTGTTCACCAAAATCTATAAAGGTTTCCAAGAGTTTGTAGAGGTTGGTTTAGTAGAAGGTAAAGACGTTCGCTTTAGTGGCGCACAAGCGGAAGGTTGTTCCCCCATTGCTACCGCATTTAAAGAAGGTAGAGACTTTATTCAACCAGTTAAACCCAATACAATTGCCAAATCAATTGCTATTGGCAACCCGGCAGATGGGGTATATGCTGTAGAAATCGCTCAAAAAACTAACGGTAATATTGAATCAGTTAATGATGCCGAAATTATCGAAGGTATCAAGCTATTAGCAGAAACTGAAGGCATTTTTACCGAAACCGCAGGTGGTACAACCGTTGCAGTTCTCAAAAAATTAGTAGAAGCTGGCAAAATTGATCCAGATGAAACTACAGTAGTTTATATCACTGGCAATGGTTTGAAAACCCAAGAAGCAATTCAAGGCTACATTGGTGAACCTTTAACAATTGATGCCAAACTAGACAGTTTTGAACGGGCTTTAGAAAGATCCCGCACACTTGACCGCTTAGAATGGCAAGAAGTTACAGTTTAATCCTTTTACCAGCAATTAATTGTAGGGGTTTAGCAGTGCTAAACCCCTACCAACCAAATCACTCACTAACAATTAACGTTTAAACAATGGCTGTCAAAGTTTTAGTTCCCACTGCCTTGCAAAAGTTTACAAACAATCAGGCTGATTTAGAATGTAGTGCTAGTAATATTTCTGGATTATTAGATTCCTTAGAAGAAAGCTGTCCTGGTATCAAAGCGCGTTTATGTGATGAAGAAGGAAATCTCAGACGGTTTTTGAATTTCTATGTCAACAGTGAAGATATCCGCTTTTTAGAAGGAGCAGAAACAGCCCTTAAAGATGGAGATGAGGTGAGTATTGTTCCCGCTGTTGCGGGTGGTTGAAATATCTCTTTTGGGTTTAGGGTATGGGGTTTTAATAATCTCAAATTACCCATTACCCATCTTAGGCAAAATGTCCCGCGAAAAGTTACTATGGAAACGGTGTTAGTTGTCGTAGCCATTCTAAATTATTTTCTATATCATTCAAAACTATCCGTTTATAATCTTCATCTTCCAATTGAATATTTAAAACATTACCAAAATCATTCTTTTTGGTGACATACCAAAACTCCTTACCTCTGTGTGTATAATAAGTTCCAGCTTTAATCACTCCAGGGAAAAAACTACCAGGTGCGCGGAGTTCTTTCCAATTATTAGGGGGTAAGTCTGTTGTAACTTGGATAATATGAGTTAGTGGTATTTGCCAAATCTTATGAAAGCGAACAGCTAAAAGTTGTTCTTTTAAAGAAAATTCTATTTGCAACTTATCGTCAATTATACTTAATTCCATAATTAACCTTGTTAACTTTACGCCAACATTGCACTTTCATAATAGCATTATCTGTTACCAATCACCTTTTTCCCTGCCTAAAATAGATAGAAAGTATCAGATAATCCTTATATCTAAATAGCTGTAGCTATGCTCTGGTATGTCAAAATGGAAATAACTGACTACCCCAAAATGAGCAATGGCAGAAGAAACTAATCAAAATCAAGCCGGAGATGTAGCTTCTAATCCTGCTGCAACCGCCCCAGAAAAGCCCCCAGCAGAGGCGAAAGCTGCCAAAAAGGAAAAACCCCCAGCTTTGGAAGACAAGCCTTTTAAAGAGTTTATGCAGCAACACTATCTCCCAGCGTTGCAAGAGGCAATTACTAAAGAAGGTGTGCCAGATGTGAAGCTGACTTTTGCCAAACAGAAGTATTCTATCATTGGTTTTAATTCAGCGGAAGAATGTTGGCAAGTTATTGGTTCTTGGCAAGGGGGACAGCGCCAGTTTAACGTATATTTCCCCGATGAAAATATTCAAGGTAAAAAGGGATTTTCCTGTAATGAAGGTAAAAAACCGAGTACCCTAGAATCATTTTTAATTGATGAGCGCAAAACTACCCTAGAATTATTGGTATCTCGGTTAGTATATCGCTTGAATGGACAAAAGTGGCTAGGTAGAAATTAGAACTTTACAATTCATCGAAATAATAAGTCACGACTCCAGAAATGGGGTCGTTACCTATTCTGAGATGATCTGCTTGCAGCATTTCTTTGAGTATAGTTTCCACTTCCACAATACCAGATCCCGTAGCCCTAACACCTTGAGTTACAGTTAAACTACCACCATTAGCCGCTGCGGCTTCTATCAGTTTAACAATCAGTGGTTTATCAGTTGGTTTCTGGACTTGGGAAATAAATATCCGTTCATTCATGGGTATACCCATAGGTGATAAACCTGCTTTTAACCGCAAATTCTGCTCATATTCGTCAACCATATTCGGTATGATTAATAAATCATAGATTTGCCCCATATAAAATAAACCGCAGGTAAATAGCCATAATAAACCAGTAGCGGTTTTGCCATTATATAACCGATGTAAACCGCCTATTCCCAAAAAACCAGCCCCACATAAGAGGTAAGAGACAAGAAGACGGTCTTTATTTTGATTATTTTTTATAGTCATCTTATTTATGTCCACTAGGATTTACTGGGTTAAGAATCCACACTTCAATTAACTACCCCTTATCAACCATCAATTCCCCAATTAACGATTGTATTTTTAATTCTAACCATGATTTCCCTTTCTTCTGAACTCCAAGCTAGACTTTCCACACCTCTGAAAATCGGCTCATTTGAGGTCAAAAGCCGTGTTTTACAGTCTCCCTTATCGGGGGTGACTGATTTGGTATTTCGTCGTTTGGTGCGTCGTTATGCGCCAGAATCTATGATGTATACAGAAATGGTAAATGCTACAGGTTTACACTATGTTAACCAATTACCGAAAATTATGGAGGTAGATCCTCAAGAAAGACCTATTAGTATTCAATTATTTGATTGTCGTCCCGATTTTCTCGCAGAAGCTGCAATAAAAGCAGTTGCGGAAGGTGCGGATACTGTTGATATTAATATGGGATGTCCGGTTAATAAAATTACTAAAAATGGTGGTGGTTCTTCTTTATTACGTCAACCAGAAATTGCGGAAGCAATTGTACGGGAAGTGGTAAAAGCTGTAGATGTTCCTGTAACTGTGAAAACCCGTATTGGTTGGAATGATCATGAAATTACTATTCTTGATTTTGCTAAACGCATGGAAGACGCGGGAGCAAAAATGATTACTGTGCATGGACGCACTCGTTCCCAAGGTTATAATGGTAATGCACGATGGGAATGGATAGCTAAAGTTAAGGAAGTGCTATCAATTCCTGTGATTGGTAATGGGGATATTTTTTCTGTGGAAGCTGCGGTAAAATGTTTAGAACAAACTGGCGCAGATGGGGTAATGTGTTCTCGTGGAACTTTGGGTTATCCGTTTTTAGTTGGTGAGGTTGATCATTTCTTAAAAACTGGAGAATTATTACCACCACCTAGCCCCATTCAACGCTTAGAATGTGCAAGAGAACATCTTTTTGCTTTATGGGAATACAAGGGAGATAGAGGAGTCCGTCAAGCTCGGAAACACATGACTTGGTATGCTAAAGGCTTTGTTGGTGCTGCTGATTTACGGGGTAAGTTAAGTTTAATGGAAACTGTCCAACAAGGTTTAGATTTGATTGATGGTGCGATAGAAAGATTAGCTCATGGTTATGAAATAGAAGAAGAAACAATGGCTACTATTGCACTATAGCAGGAGTCAGGATGTAGGGGCGCAGGGTCTGCGCCCAAAAGCTAGGAAAAGAATCTCTTTGGGTTACTATGAAGTTTTATTTACCAGGACGGATATATCCTTCTGATTTCAATTTTTCTAATGCTCTTTCCGCTGCTTGCCTCCCATATTTTATCCCAATTGCTGTAGATTCTTTGGAAATTTGCGGAATCACAGATAATGTTTTCTTGCCTAATGGTGTTTCGTAAAATGCAATAATTCCTTTTATTTCTTCATTGGTGAAATATTTGCTGTAAATGGGAATATATTCATCTACCATGGCATCTGGTTTTAGTTCAGCCATAAAAGCATCCCAAAATTTTGCAGGTACTTGGGGATATTCAACTTTTAAGCTATCTATCAATTGAGTAATTATCTTCCGGGATAGATTTCTTGAACCAGTTATATCCAATAATTTATTGATATTATTGGTTTTTTCTATATCTTCAATTTTGTTAGTAGGTACAGTGGGACTATCTGGAGTTTGAGCAAAAGCAGGTATATTGAAAGTAGTAAGTAAGGAAAGTGAAGCTGCGAAAACAAAAGTTTTTATCTGCATTGATTTAAAACCTAATTCTGTATTCTTATTTTATCGCACTGAACAAGGTAGTTAAGACATCAATTGATTATGAAAATCTTGCTAAAATAGGGTTTTATTCCTAACTCCTTCTCCTGACTCTTGCTATATTATTTCACAACTTTTATAGTTTGTAAAGTTTCATCTGCACAACCGCTCAGAAAACCACCCATTTTTTTAATTTCTTGTAAATACTCTAAAGCTGATTTTGTAATTAGTTCTCCAGGCATTAATACAGGAATTCCAGGAGGATAGGGACAAATAATTTCTGCACAAATCCGTTCTGGGGTTTTCTCGAAAGGTAAGATTTCGCTATCAGCAAAAAAAGCCTCGCGGGGAGAAACAGGCATAACATTATCTATATCATATTTTTTATATTTTTGCAATAAATTTTGAGTTTTTAATGGAGTTATATGAGTAAGACAATTCAGGGATTTAATTAATTGTTGAATATCTGCTTTTGTATTTCCTAAACTAATAATAAATGTGAGATTTTGCCAAGATGAAAATTCTGGAGTTACATTAAATTTTTTATCTAAAATCTCCTCGACTGCAAAGCCAGTAAAACCTAAGTGATTAACATTCACTGTTAACCTAGTTTTGTCTAAATCTATAAATCCTAGTGATTTTTCTCTGTTAATCAAAGGAGTAGATAAACCAGGAATTTGATTAATTTTAATTCTGGCTGTTTCAGCTAATTCCAAAGTTTGAGACATGAGCTTTTCTCCAGGTATTGCCATTTGCTGACGTGCGGCATCTAGAGAAGCTAAAAGGATAAAACTAGGGCTGGTAGATTGAACTAATTGCAAAGCTTTATTAACTCTATCAATATCAATTCTTTTCCCTTGAATATGTAACATTGATGCTTGTGTCATTGCCCCCAATGTTTTATGAATTGATTGGACTGTTAAATCTGCACCTGCGGTTAAAGCCGATGTTGGTAATTCTGGGTGAAAATGAAAATGTGCGCCATGGGCTTCGTCTACAATTAAGGGAATATTATATTGATGGGTAAGGTGTACAAATGCTGGCAAATTTCCACAAACACCGTCATAAGTAGGATAAACTATCAGCACTGCTTTGGTATCTGGATGTTTTGCTAATGCTGCTTTTACTGCTTCTGGTGTAATGCTATATGCAATATCTAAATCTTCATCATATTCAGGATTTACAAAAATAGGAATTGCGCCGGAAAGAATTAATCCAGAAATAACTGAAGAATGAACATTTCGCGGCAGAATAATTTTATCTCCTGTTCTGCAAGTAGCGAGAATTGCGGCTTCAATTCCGCAGGTAGAACCATTCACTAAAAACCATGTTTTCTCAGCCCCAAAAGCCTCCGCTGCAAGTTCTTGGGCTGCGAGAATTACGCTTTGGGGTGTGAATAAATTATCTAATTCTGCTAATTCGGTTAAGTCAGCGCGGAAGACATCTTTCCCGAATAAATCGGTTAAAATTGGGGAAATGCCCGCACCGCGTTTATGTCCTGGGGTGTAAAATGGTGCATGAGGACGGGTTGTACAGGCTTTTAAGGCATCCATAAGGGGGGTTTGGTTTTGATTAAGCATTTTTAGAGCAAAAAGCGTTTATGAAGATATAAAAAAATAACAAAAATCTAGTTGCTTGACCAATACGACAATATAAATCTAAAATCTGAGTATCTGCTTGTAGTTTTAAATGTTGTCAAGCTAGTCCATGAAACCGGGCTTCACTACCCACTAAGCGGGAAATGCGATCATATAGCCATTAGTATCTGTAACTTAAGTCTCTAAAAATTGTTGCCATTGCATTTTTTCCTGCCGATAAAGCTTTATATTTAATTAAAGATATATTGTTAACATTAGTCAAAAATCTGAAAGGATTGGGGGAAAGTAACTGCTATGGGTCGTATAGGGGTATTATTACTTAATCTCGGTGGTCCCGATAAACTCGAAGATGTGGGACCGTTCTTGTATAACCTGTTTTCTGATCCAGAAATTATCCGTTTACCATTTCGCTGGATGCAAAAACCCCTAGCTTGGTTTATTGCTACACGTAGACAAAAAACATCTCAAGAAAATTATAAGCAAATTGGCGGCGGTTCTCCATTGCGACGCATTACAGAGGAGCAAGGGGAAGCCATTAAATCCAAGTTAGGTGAATTAGGACAAGAAGCTAATATCTATGTAGGAATGCGTTATTGGCATCCTTATACAGAAGAAGCGATCGCCCAACTTACCCAAGATAACATTGATAAGTTGGTAATTCTCCCGCTTTACCCCCAATTTTCCATCAGCACCAGCGGTTCTAGTTTCCGGTTATTAGAACAACTATGGAAAGAAAACCCCAAACTCCAAAGTCTGGAATATACTGTCATTCCCTCCTGGTACAAAGAATCAGGTTATCTGCAAGCAATGGCAGAACTCATAGCTGGAGAACTGGAGAAATTTCCTCATTCTGAAAACGTCCATATATTCTTTAGCGCCCACGGTGTCCCCAAAAGCTACGTAGAGGAAGCAGGCGACCCCTACCAACAAGAAATTGAGGAATGCACCCACTTAATTATGCAAACCCTCAACCGTCCTAATCCCCATACCCTAGCTTATCAAAGTCGCGTTGGTCCTGTAGAATGGCTACAACCATATACAGAAGATGCACTAAAAGAACTCGGCGCAAAAGGTGTAAAAGATTTGGTAGTTGTCCCCATTAGTTTTGTTTCCGAACACATCGAAACACTACAGGAAATTGACATTGAATATCGAGAAATAGCTGAAGAAGCAGGAATACACAACTTCGGACGCGTCCCTGCGCCTAATATCAATCCGGTGTTTATTCAAGCCCTATCCAACTTGATAATTGATGCTCTCAAACAACCTGATCTAAAACTCTCTCAAGTCACCCAAATGAAAAAAAGGGTGAAAATGTATCCCCAAGAACGTTGGGAATGGGGAATCACCACCAGCGCAGAAGTCTGGAATGGTCGTATAGCCATGCTAGGTTTTATCGGACTGATTATCGAGTTAGTCACTGGTAAAGGCTTCCTGCACGTTATTGGGCTTTTACATTAGTTTTGGTAATGGGTAATGGGTAATTGGTAAAACTCTTGCCTCTTACCTATCACATTTATACCAATCATACCAGTATTTAGCACTACGAAGGGCAAACCAGAGCAAGATTAAAGCAATTAATCCTCCTTGACGAGGCGCATCCACAGCAAAAAATACAAGTGTAATACACAATATATCTTGCATAAATACTGCCCACATTGGCAAGCCACGTAAGCGGTAAAACCAACCTACTAAAACCAGTTGAAATACCAAAGCCAATAAACCACCAATCAAAGCGACTAACCAGCTTGGTGTGGTCGTTGCTGAAGCAACTGCTAAACCCATTAAAGCCCCTGCTAAAGGAGACAAAAATAAATGGACTTGCTGTACTATTCTCTGTCCAACTAGTTTTTTGGAAGCAAATAGTTCAAATAAAGACCAACTAGTTAGGAGTCCAACTAAAACATGGGGAGATATGCGTGATAATACTGGCATCTGTGACCAAAGTTGCTCACCCTGTAGGATACCAATCATGAGTAAGGGTACACCTATTCTCATCCCAGCAGCAGCACCAGCAGATAGTATAGCGAGAATTTCAATCATGGGTATATCCTCGACTTTACTAAATTAGCAAAGATGCTTTATTTATACTGACTATTACTGATAATGGTTTCTGATCAAGACTAAATAAAATTAAGATAGTCATAGTAAAATGCAGCTTTAATTACTATATACACTGTTGTAATCTATGCTTTTACGTTTTGGATATAGTAATAAGCCCCATATTTACTCTTTATTTTGCGACATAGAAGAAGTAAGTAGTAGGGAATAGGAGGTAGGGGCGCAGGGTCTGCGCCCAATCAGAAAAAAGAGGTAGGGGTGCAGATCCCGCGCCCAATCAGAAAAAAGAGGTAGGGGTGCAGATCCCGCGCCCAATCAGAAAAAAGATGTTTCCCAATTACCAATTCCCCATTCCCCATCCAGTTCTAAATACCCAGTCGTTGATAAACTTGTTCTAAATGCTTGAGATGGTGTTGTGGATCAAAACAGGCTTCTATCTCTGCTGATGACAAGTTTTGAGTAACGCGAGGATCTTTGCTGATTAAATCCCGGAAGTTGCCTTCTGGTTTGTTCCAAGCAGTGTGGGCGCTTTCTTGGACTATAGAGTATGCTTCTTCTCGATTCAGTCCTTTGTCAATTAAGGTGAGTAATACTCTTTGACTAAAGACTACTCCACCATAACAGTTGAGATTTCGTGCCATGTTTTCGGGATAAACCAACAGGTTATTTACCAATTGGGTGATTTCATGCAGCATAAAATGAGTCAAAATGCAAGCATCTGGTAAAACTACCCGTTCTACAGAACTATGGGAAATATCCCGTTCGTGCCATAAAGCTACGTTTTCTAATACTGCACCTGCATGACTTCTCACCAATCGCGCCATCCCTGTTAACCGTTCGGAACGGATAGGATTACGCTTGTGAGGCATAGCACTAGAACCTTTTTGCCCTTTAGCGAAAAATTCTTCAACTTCTAAAACGTCTGTTTTTTGTAGGTTACGGATTTCTACAGCAAACCGTTCGATGGATGCAGCAAGTAATGCTAACTGTTGCACAAAGTCAGCATGAATATCGCGGGAAATTACCTGAGTGGAAGCAGTATCGGGTTTGAGTCCGAGTTTTGCACAAGCGATCGCTTCTACACGAGGTTCAATATTGGCGTAAGTTCCCACAGCACCGGATATTTTACCGACAGCGATGGTTTTCTTGAGAATTTGCAGCCGTTCTTGGTGTCGTAACACTTCCGCTAACCAACCAGCTAATTTAAAGCCAAAGGTAATGGGTTCAGCATGAATACCATGCGATCGCCCAATCATTACCGTATTTCGGTGGGCTGTGGCTTTTTTGCGAATTGCCTCAATTACATCTTCTAGGCGTTTTAACAACAGATCCAAACTAGCAACTAATTGTAGTGCTAAAGCAGTATCTAAGACATCAGAACTTGTTAGACCTAAGTGAATATATCTTCCAGCATCACCTACATATTCATTAACATTTGTCAAAAAGGCAATCACATCATGACGGACTTCCGCCTCAATTTCTAGCACCCGCTTCGGGTCAAAATTCGCCTTAGCCTTAATTTCCTCTACCGCTGCTGCTGGAATATAACCCAGTTCTGCCTGTGCTTCGCAAACCGCGATCTCTACATCTAGCCAGGTTTTCAGCTTATAGGTTTCACTCCACAAATCGCCCATTTCGGGCAAAGTATAACGCTCAATCACATTCGGGCATCTAATACAACCGTCATATTCTACATTGTAAATTACCCACTATAAACCATATCGCTACTAGATCACCTTCCTATTTAAATTATGAATATCTTCACAATAAAATTCATGACTTCTTTAAAAACTCAGCTATCTTCTTGCTAACTAATCATTTAGTCTGACATATATCCACTATTTTCTAACTAGAGAAGTCCTATTTGATTTGGGAAAAAACAGCATAATCATATACTTTTATTCTTGCCTGTTCCCTGTTTATACAAGTTATTACAGAATCAATAATGATTACTATATGTCAACAAATATTTTTATTAACTTAGCATTAAAACATGAGTGAAAAAATAGAGCAATCCTTAATGAGTTATCAACAAACCTTCTTAACCTTTAGTTAAAGGATAAATGATAACATGAATGAACCTACTATTTTCAAGGGGAACAGCATCTACTCTGTGATTATACTCCAGATCAAGCCTACAAAATCTCTATCATGAAGAGGATGCTATTGCTATAGTTTATGAATCAGGATAAATCATGTAAAAAATCTAATATTAAAATCTGGCTGATAAATTAAGATTGGCCAAGATATTTTGGGAATACTAAATTATTACACCTTATAAATTTAACTTTTTGTAGGCTGAATTTATTCGGCTTAGATATTTAAGAGTAAAATAAGTAACATTTCCCTTTATTTAAGCAATAATGGGAAAGACCAAAACCAATATTAACTTCAGGTTAAGGATTGAAAAATGCTGGCTATACATAGCATTAAAAATGTGGATCAGCTAAATCTCAAACTGGAATCAACTTTACAGGAATTACCAGTTTGGACAATTCAAATTGAAACAAATCGTCCAGGTAATGAATTAGCAAAGCTTTTTGAAGAAGATCCTTTACTCCCAGGGATTATTTTAACTAAAGACCAAAAATATGTAGGCATGATTTCCCGACGGCTATTTTTTGAGCAAATGAGTCGTCCCTATGGTTTAGGACTGTTTGCTGGCCGGCCTATTGAATATCTTTATAATTTTTTGCAACCCAAGACATTTGTTTATCCAGAGGATACACCAATTGTCGAAGCAACTCAAATAGCTTTAGGGCGCTCGCACAAACACGTATATGAACCAATGGTGATTACAGATCAATCTTACGAGTATGGATTACTAGATTTTCATCAGTTACTTTTAGCCAATTCCCAAATTCATGTTTTAACGTTAAATCGCCTCCAAAAAGAAAAAGAAAAAGCCAGAATAGCCAAAGCTGACTTTCGTGATCTTCAGCATAACTATAGCCGATTATTACAAAATGACAAAATGATCGCCTTGGGACAATTAGTAGCTGGTATTGCCCATGAAATCAATAATCCCATGAATTTTATTTATGGCAACCTCAATTATGCCATTGAATATGTTAAAGACCTACTTTACATGATGAGCCGTTATCAGGAAGAACCATCCTATAATGATGTACTCTTGCAAGCTAAAGAACAAGGAATTGAAATAGAATTTATTATCGAAGATTTGCCAAAATTATTATCTTCCATGAAAGTTGGCGCTACAAGAATCAATGAAATTGTCCTATCATTACGTAACTTTTCTCGACTAGATCAAGCAGAAATTAAACCCGTTGATATTCATGAAGGCATAGAAAACACTTTAATAATTCTCAAACATAATTTAAAAGCTAAACCTGATCGGTTAGAAATTGAAATCATTAGAGAATATGACGAACTACCTTTAATAGAGTGCTATGCAGGACAACTAAATCAAGTATTTATGAATATTCTTGCCAATGCTATTGATGCTCTTTCAGAAAGTGATAATTTAATTCTAAAAACGCGCAAAAATCTGCAAATTCGGATTTGTACAGAATTAACTAATGACAATTATATTACTATTCGTATTGCCGATAATGGTTTAGGCATACCAGAGGATGTACAAAAGCGATTATTTGATCCATTTTTTACGACAAAACCAGTTGGAAAAGGCACAGGATTAGGATTATCAATTAGCTATCAAATTGTAGTTGAAAAACATGGTGGTCAACTTTCTTGTATATCTACACCCGGAGAAGGTTGTGAGTTTATGATCAAAATCCCAGTTGTTTTCAATAAATTAGAATAAGTTTTTTGACTTTTGAATTGCGGTACTATGGGTGGATTTGACTTAAAATAAAGCGCAGACGGTCATAATCATCTTTGAGTAATGTACTCAGATGTCGTCCAGCTTTAATCAACCATTCTCGGTCATGTTTACGTAACTGATATACTCCCCGAATAACTGCTGCGGCCAAAGAATCTACTGGCGCACCACTAATAAAAAGTAATGTTCGTAAAAAATCTAATTCTTCCGTAAACTCGATAATTGCTTCTGCTTGACAATGATTAACAGCTTGGTGAATTTGTGGGGGACGGGGTGGCAAATATTGATAGTTTCTGCCGTTATTACTATTGATAGATTTTTCCTTAAATCCTACAATTGCCGCTCGAAATTCAGTTTTGAGCATGGAAAATATTTGAGGTTGTTCCTCACGCAAAGCTTCTAAGGATAACCCTAAAGCAACTGCCCTATGGACAGAATCAATAGGCATAGTTGTGGCATGATAAACCACAGCATAAACTTGATTACCAGATTCTTCATCTACAGCGCAAACCCAACTACCAAAAGGTGGCATTGGGGGAAAACTCAAGTCTTCTGGTTCTAAACACTGAGCCAAAAATTCCGTAGTTGTGGTTTCAATTATCTCTGCAAAGTGATGAGAATGGCGATTGTCAATAGTAAACTGTGGTAAAGGTAGACGCATAAGCAATTAAAAATTATCAATTAAAAATTAAAAATGAATAAACATATTTTCTGAAGGTGGAATTAGTCAATAGTCTTAGTACAAAACTAATGACAATTGACTAATGAATAAATTATTATTTCCCTTTTTTCTGGACTGTAGTTTCCACGGGTTCTAATTCTGTGAGACGGAAAGTAATTATTTTATCCCAATTACCACCTTCAAACAGTACAGCCACTTTACCATCACTAATTCGTTGTACAAGTCCTTCAGACCGATAATATGTATCTGCGGGATTTTTGACGCGAACAGTTGCTCCAGGCAGGATCATCATATTTACCTTCAATAGTTTCCTATTAATAGCTTAATGCTTATCAGGGAACAGGGAACAGGGAACAGGGAATAAGGAATAAGGAACAGGGAATAAGGAATAGACTCCTGAATGGGCGCAGGCCCTGCGCCCCTACTAATACTTTTGGCGTTGACGATAATTAGCTACAGATTCTACTATGCCGATAGCAATAAAGTTAGTCAGCATTGCCGAACGCCCATAACTCATCCACGGTAAGGGAATTCCCGCTACAGGCGCTAAACCAACGGTCATACCGACATTAACAATCACTTGAAACACTATCATGGACAAAACACCAATAGCTAAAAGTGAACCAAAGTTATCTTTGGCTGTTTGAGCTACATGAAGCAACCGGAAGCAAATCAAGCAAAAGACAGATAGTAAAATTAAGCAACCCACAAGACCAAATTCTTCAGCAACAGCCGAGAAAATAAAATCTGTATGCTGTTCAGGAACAAAATTCAGTTGAGTCATGGGACCTTTAAACAAACCCCAGCCCCAAACTTCACCCGCACCAATAGCAATACGAGATTGAATCAGGTGATAACCAGCACCAAGGGGATCATGTTCAGGATTAATAAATACGCTAAGTCGGTTTTTTTGATATTCCTTTAATACATGATTCCAGGCAAAAATGCCTAATTCACCACCGAGCATATTTAGACATAATGAAGCAATAGCAGCAAGACCAAAGCGTTTCCACGGCAGACTAAACCAACCGACTATCCCCATAGCTGCTGCCCACACTAAACCTAATATGCTTAATGATATTTCTTTAGATAAGATTATGGGTGTTGATAATGGCCAAGATATACTAAATAGGATTGCTGCCATAACTGGCGAAATCATGAGTATCAACCAGCCAGGGTTGGCATTTGCCCAGTACAACATTCCTAAAAATATTGCCCCAAATACTAGTGATGTTGCCAAGTCTGGCTGTAAAAATACCAATGCCCAAGGTACAGCCGTAATTGCCAAGACACGGAAAACACTCTCCAGGGTAGAAGCTGTCCGCCTATGTAACAAAGCCGCTAAGGTAATGATTAATCCTATCTTGGCAAATTCTGAGGGTTGGACATTAAAACCCGCAATACTAATCCAACGCTGTGCGCCTTTGGCACTAGTACCAGCAAGCATAACGGCTATTAAACTAAAGTTCGTTAGCCCGTAAATGAACCAATGCCACTGCATGAGGGTTTCATAGCGGCAACGAGCTAAAAATAAGGCGATAGTTGAGCCAATAGCGGCTGTCAACCAGTGCCACCACCAGTCAGTTACAGGTTGCTTCAGTTCTGTACTCAGAATCATCAGCCCCCCGAACATACTAACAGCAACGGGGAGAAAAAATAGTAGCCCATCTATTTGTTGCCAGGGCTTAAGCCAAGATTGCCAACGAATTTTAGGGAATGAAGGTTTTAATAACATTGTGTGAGGAGGAAGTTGGGCAGGGGGCAGGGAGCAGGGGGCAGGGGGCAGGGGGCAGGGGGCAGGGGGCAGGGGGCAGGGGGCAGGGGGCAGGGGGCAGGGGAGTAGGGAAGAAATTTCCTTCTTCCTTATTTCTTCTTCCTTATTTCTTCTTCCTTCTTCCTTCTTCCTTCCTCCTTCTTTCTTCTTGTGAACTCCTGACTCCTGACTTCTTTTTTACTTATGTCAAAGCAGCAACTGATACTTTACCTGCTACAGTGAGAGCGATCGCTGTCAGTGCTTTGGCTGCGGCTGAGTTGGGTTCACCAATAACTATTGGCACACCACTATCACCGCCAATTCTGGTAGAAATTTCTAACGGTACACATCCTAACAGAGGTACTCCTAATTCTGCGGCTGTTTTAGAACCACCACCAGAACCAAAAATGTCATATTGCTTATCTGGTTGATCTGGAGGGATAAAATAGCTCATATTTTCCACAATTCCCAAAACTGGGACATTTAACTGCTGGAACATCCGCAACCCCTTCCGGGAGTCCAACAAAGCTACAGTTTGTGGTGTAGTGACAATTACTGCCCCTGCCATTGGTACAGATTGGGCTAAAGTTAATTGAGCATCTCCCGTTCCTGGGGGCATATCCACAATTAAATAGTCCAGTTCGCCCCATTCCACTTGATAGAGAAACTGACGAATCACACCATTAAGCATGGGACCGCGCCAAATTACTGGCTGATCTCGATCAATCAAGAAGCCCATCGAAACTAGTTTAACACCATGATTAAAAGCCGGTTGAAGGATATCCCCTGCTTCTGTAGACCGGACATTAATTTCGGCATCACTCAAACCCAACATCGTGGGATCATTGGGTCCGTAAATATCTGCATCTAATAACCCGACTTTTGCCCCGGTTTGTGCTAAAGCAACGGCAATATTTACAGCCACTGTACTTTTACCAACTCCACCTTTACCGCTAGAAACAGCAATAATATTTTTTACCCCTGGTACGCCATTGCGGTCTGGTAAGCTTTTTTGCTGGGGTGTTTCTGCTGTTACTTCTACGCTGATATCTGTAACACCTGGTAGTTTTTGAACAGCTTTTTTACAATCTTCAACAATAAATTCCCGTAAAGGGCAAGCAGGAGTGGTTAACACCAAGGTGAAACTAACCTTGCCACCGTCAATCTTGACGTTGCGAATCATATTCAGTTCTACCAGACTTTTGCGAAGTTCTGGATCTTCTACTGGTCGCAACACTTCCAGGACTGAGTGGGAATCTAGGACATCATACATAGTGTGTTTACCGTTACCGCTTCTATAAAGCTTAAAAATTTTTCATTTGATAGATACTAGAATCTTAACTTTATTGGGGCAATTGTTCAGTTGTCAGTTGTCAGTTGTCAGTTGTCAGTTGTTGGTTGTTAGTGCTAAAAATCAAAGCAACTACCATTTAGAGATTTTTTCTGGGGTAATGCTGGATTTTCTACGGATTCTATCAGCGCACGAGCTACTCGATCTACGTAAGGACGAGACAAAGACCAAATTAGGGGTGATAACCAACCACGTAAAGTTACAGAATAAGACAAGTAAGATCCACAGAGGGTTGATTCTACTTGGTATGTGACTCTTTCTTCAATCCCAGGAATGGTTAGAATGCGAATACTTAACATCTGCTTGGGATTGACTCGTTCGACAAAAATCTGGATGGGAATTGGCCAAAACCTTGTCACTGCTTGAAAAATTAAGCCTGGTTTGGGGACTAATCCTAATGGAACGTTGGTGCTTTTGAGGAGGGGATGCCAAGACACATCTGTTAAGTCCTCCACTTTCTGCCAGAGTTCATCTACAGAGGCAAAACTAATCTCTCGATAGGTTCGCACCAAAGAGGCACAAAATCGTCGCCGTTTACGGTGCATGAATTTGGATAACCAACCTGGCATTGTTTTAATCTGTTCCATACAACTTTGACAATGCTTAACATTGCTTTAAATTTTGCCTGATAACTATGACATTTGAGAGAATTGTACTCAAACTCCTCCTGATCTCAAAAAACTAGGCAGAAAATCTGTAAACCAAATAATAAGATTATTTCTATGACTGTGAAAACGGGTCTTCAGATATGATATGTGTGAGTTGGAGTAAATTCCGTGCCAATGGAGATTTGAAGGCGTTTTCAACGGTTGTGTTTTAACGTATAATAAAAAACTGTTTTGGCAGATTAAGCCGGATTTGTGACTGAAAAATTTTGGATTTTAGATTTTGGACCCTAGAATTTTCGGTACAAGCCCTGCCCCTTCAGGGCGAAATTAATCCAAAATACTCGCTGCGCTGCTTACGCTTCGCTAACGCCAATCTAAAATCAGAGAAGCTCCACACTTGTTTGGTGGAGTCAATCTAAAATCCAAAATACTCGCTGCGCTGCGTACGCTTCGCTAACGCAAATCCAAAATCCGTTGACTCTCGCTGCTGACAAGTTTTGACAACAAAAATTTGTAATTGTTTGGAAATTGTAATTTTAGGTTCGGGAATCTATGTTAACTAACTCGCAAACCCCCACTATCACAAAAGATTCATCTGATTTTCTCCCTGGTGTCAATGCTCAGGCTAGAGTCAGTCAGTTCATGCAAAATTTGCAGGACGAAATTACCCAAGGTTTAGAGAGGTTGGATGGTGTAGGGAAGTTTCAAGAAGATAGTTGGCAACGTCCAGAAGGTGGGGGTGGGCGATCGCGTGTCCTGCGTGATGGGGCAATCTTTGAACAAGCTGGTGTAAATTTTTCTGAAGTTTGGGGTTCTCATTTACCTCCTTCGATTTTAGCCCAACGTCCAGAAGCAACCGGACATGGCTTTTATGCAACGGGGACTTCTTTGGTTCTGCACCCACGCAATCCTTATGTGCCTACAGTCCATTTAAATTACCGTTATTTTGAAGCAGGTCCAGTTTGGTGGTTTGGTGGTGGTGCGGATTTAACACCTTATTACCCCTTTGCTGAAGATGCACAACATTTTCATAACACTTTCAAACAAGCTTGTGATCAACACCATCCCGAATATTATCCGGTGTTTAAGCGTTGGTGTGATGAATATTTTTACCTGAAACATCGGGATGAAACACGGGGAGTTGGTGGTTTATTTTTAGATTATCAAGATGGTCAAGGTTCTATCTATCGCGGTCCAGATCCCACTGGGGAAGCGGCTATGTATAGTAATCAGGTAGGTCAATTACCGTCGCGGAGTTGGGAAGATATATTTGCTTTAGTTCAAGATTGCGCTGGGGCGTTTTTACCTGCTTATGTGCCGATTGCACAACGCCGACAAGGGATGGAATACGGCGATCGCCAACGTAATTTCCAATTATACCGTCGTGGTAGATATGTAGAATTTAACTTGGTGTATGACCGGGGAACAATTTTTGGACTCCAAACCAACGGCCGCACAGAATCAATTCTCATGTCTCTACCACCTTTAGTCCGGTGGGAATATGGCTACAAACCAGAGCCAAATTCTCCTGAAGCCGAGTTGTATGAGACTTTCCTCAAACCTCAAGATTGGATAAACTGGAAACCGAATCAGGAATAGGTGACAGGTAAGAGGCAAAAAGAAGTAATTTACCAATTACCAATTACCAATTCCCCAGTTATTCGTGTTAAAAACAATGACAGTAAGGTAAACTAATGGCAAGTATCATCCTCTGTACATGAGTTGATACTTCCTCACTTTGTGAGTGTGTTGATTAGCAAATATTAGCAAAAAAGTATCGGTTCAGTGATTAATATAGATCAGAAAACCTTTACAACTGAAGACGGTCATACTGTTATGGTATTGACACCTGCTGGTCGCTTAGATATTACTACTGCTTGGCAATTCCGTCTCAAGCTACAGGAATGTATATCTAAACACAGTCCTCATGTTGTTGTCAATTTAGGGCAAGTAAATTTTATTGATAGTTCTGGTTTGACTTCCTTAGTAGCTGGTATGCGTGATGCTGATAAAGTTAAGGGAAGTTTTCGCATTTGTAATGTTCATCAAGAAGCCAAGTTGGTGTTTGAAGTCACAATGATGGATACAGTATTTGAAATCTTTGATACTGAAGAAGAAGCTTTAAAAGGTGTACCTCGAAGTTTGGCTAGTCAATAGGATTTGTGAACTCCTTTTTATTCGAGTTTCACGAATTAGGTCTGATTGGTTCATACTAGAAAATAGGAATACGTCTTTACTAAAATTTTCTTTGTGAATAACGTCCGCACAGTATCTGATACAAAACGAACCTTTTACACCCTTCATACCAGGCCAATTAACACTATTTACCGCCGGGTAGTTGAAGAGTTGATGGTAGAAATGCATCTGCTATCAGTCAATGTTGATTTTAGCTACGATGCAATTTATGCTTTGGGCGTTGTGACGACTTTTGACCGCTTTATGGAAGGCTACCAACCAGAACGGGATCAGGAGTCAATTTTTAAAGCAATTTGTCAAGCGGTGGAACAAGACCCCCACCGCTACCGACAAGATGCCACCAAATTGCAAGCTGTAGCGGCCAGTCTGCCAATTAAGGATTTGATTGCTGGCCTGAGTCAAGAAACTTCCTTAGATCAAGATGCAGATTTGCAAAGGCAACTTGAGGCGATTAAAGCAAATTCCAACTTTAAATACAGTCGGTTATTTGGTATTGGTTTATTTGCATTATTAGTACAATCAGATCCCGAACTTGTCAAAGATGAGAAACAACGGACTGAGGCACTAAAAGCGATCGCTAACGGGTTGCATCTTTCAGAAGACAAACTGATTAAAGATTTAGAACTATACAGTTCTAATCTGGAAAAAATGGCGCAAGCATTAATTGTCATGGCAGATATAGTTTCGGCTGATCGTAAAAAACGCGATGCCTTACGGCAAGCGTAGCTATCAACGACAACAACAAGCCAGTACAACCGCAGCACCATCTAGTATCAATAAACAATTTGTAAGGTGATAGGTGATAGGTGAAAGGTGATAGGTACTACACCAGGCTAACAGGTAGACAGGTAACAGGAAGCAATTACCAATTACCAATCACCAATCACCAATTACACACCTAATAATTTGTAGATAACGTTATTGACAACAGTGAGTGCAAAAGCACCTAAAATAGCACTCAAAATACCGTAACGTAACCGAAAGCCATCTACTAACCAAGCAGCAATACTAAAACAAGCAACAGCAATCATGAAAGTGAAGATACCAGATAATAAGTCAAAGGTGGCTAAATTTGGGATCACAAACAAAACTTTGAGAACTGGCTTGACTAGTGCGGTAATAATACCTAAAACTGCGGCGGAAAAAATTGCCTTTTCTGGAGTATCAATTTCAACTCCCAAAGGTAATTTACTAATAATCCACAAGCTAATAGCCGTGACTACCCAAACAATTAACAGCGTTACAATATCCATTGCCATAACCCCTGAAACGTAAATGGTGATTGGCGATAAATTACCTGGTTGACTTGGTTTTTTTTGATGTAAAAATCTTTGTAACTTAACCAATTATTTACAAATTAACCGAATTTCTTTGCATAAATTGAATTTATTCTAGATATCTTTAGGTTTACGATTTTTGGATCAAGAGAATATGTATAGTAGGTAATTGGTAATAGGTAATTGGTAATAGGTAACAGGTAATAGGTAATAGGTAATAGGTAATAGGTAATTGGTAATTGCTATACCAAAATAAAAATCTCCCCATAACCTCGTAATTGAGTAAAATATGGAGAGATATAAATATACAAAATTTCTCAAGTCATAAGTAAGCCTGGCGACTTCTTTCTAACTCCTTCTTTCTTCTTTCTTCTTCGTCCTGACTCCTGACTCCTTACAAAAATGATGTTAATTTTGAGGAGAAGTATTATTTGCTCCTGGTTTTACAGGTGCTTGAGGTAAAGTGTTATTGGGAACTAAAGGAGAAAGACCAGGAGTAAGTCCGCTACCGGGTCCAGGAAGTGAATTTGGGTTAGCGGGTGGTAAAGAATTCAGATTTCCTGGTGGGTTAATTCCTGGGCTGGTAGGATTATTAGGTATTGCAGGAATAGGAATAGTAGGTAAATTGGGTGAATTAGTCACTGGTTGAGATGATCCGGGGATAATTCCCAAAGACACCCGATTTCCTCCCACTTGTCGCAGCAAATCTAATGTTTGGATCACATCATTATAAGTTGCTGTGCGGGAGGCATTCAATACTAAAATCCCATCTGGATTTGTTTGGATATATTGCTTTAACCGTGCTGCTAATTCCTCCCGTCTCACAGGTTCTTTTTCTATGTATGTCATCCCAACAGCATCAATTGTCACTGGTAAAATGTTGTTTTTGCTTTGGGAATTAGCCGCAGAATTTGCACCTGTACTAGCTTTAGGTAAGTCAACATTAATAGCTTGTTGACGAGTAAATTGTAAAGCTGCTAATAAAAAGAATGTCAGAATACAAAAAACAACATCAATTAAGGGGATAATTTGAATCTGAAGGTCTTCACCGGGAGTATCTAGCTTAACTTTCATCTTCTTGTTCTGGTACAGGGTTTAAACCGGAATTATGAATTGTGTCATCTGGCGCAATCACCGGATTTTTGGTAAATGAATTTTTATCTAACTGAGGGGATGAAGGAAAACTTTCAGAAGTAGGTTTTCGGACTATTCCTGTGGGAATTGTTTTCGGTTCAGGAGGATACTGACGGTAAAGTAGTTCCATTTCATTACCGGCTTTGTTGAAAACTTTGACTTGGTTAACAACAAAACTTTGAAATAAGCGATAAAATGCCAAACTGACGATTGCTACTATTAATCCTGATGCTGTACTAATCAAAGATTCCCCAATCCCAGTGGTGACACCGGCTGTAGATTCAGTTCCCAAATCACCAATGCGAATTGAACCTAAAGAATGAATCAAACCAAGAACTGTACCCAATAATCCTAACAGTGGAGAGAGAGCAATTACAGCTTCTAAAAGTTTTTCACCTCTTCGCATCCCCGCTATCTCGTCTGCTGCGGTAGATTCTAGGGCTAATCTAAAGGTTTCTGGATCATTTTTTTGTAAGCGTAAAGGTGCATATAAAAACCTGCCAATGGGCTGGTTTCTTGCTTGTTCAGCAATTGCTTCAGCTATTTCCCAATTTTCACCAGCAGCATCAAGAACCCGATTGACGATTTCTTTTTCCTGGCTGAGAATTCGTAACCAGAACCATATCCGTTCAAAAATCACGCTGAGTGATAGAACTGATAAAACTAGCAAAGGCCACATAGAGGGCCCGCCCTTCTTAAACAAATCTAAAATATCCACTGTGTAGGTTTCCTCCCTCCATTACTAGTAGTCAAAGCATTTTCATTTTAGAGAGTAATGCAAAACTCACAAACTTTTCTAATTAATTACTAAGGAGTAACATCTTCTATACACAATATGGCGGTTATTCCCACCGGGAGTTTAGAGGATTATTTGCCAAAATAAAAAAATAACTGGAGGTTAAGAACATGAACTTCTCAATTCAATCCTTGTACACATGGTATCGGAACACCCTACGCAATCCCAAATACCGTTGGTGGGTAATTATCGGCACAGTAGCCTATTTAATCAGCCCTTTAGATATTTCTCCAGATTTTATTCCTATTATTGGCCAAATTGATGATGTTTTACTGTTAACTTTATTTGTTTCTGAAGTTTCTGGATTAGTGATTGATGGTTGGAAGGCAAAGAAAGGGACTGTAGAAAATAATACCAGCAATACTGCTAATTACGCGCCCCCTGCTGGGGAGACTGTGGATGTTGATTCTGTTTCTGTGAAGTAGGTTGTGGTTTTTCAAATAGGATTCTAGCCGTCTTGAGGAGTTCCATTAAAAAAATATCCTAATCTGTAGATAAATGTAGGGGTTTAGCAGTGCTAAACCCCTACTTGTTTGCTATATTCTACGTTTCAGCATCTTTAACAAACTCCGTCAAGAATCTAAAGGCCTTCAAAATATAATTAGCGCAATCTTGAGGAGAGCTATTATAAAATGATGGCCATGCACTAGTCTTATCTTCATCATAATTATCGTTACGATGGGGATGATTTTCTAACCATGCTAACCGCACTGCGTGACCGATTAAAACATCTAAAACTATATATTCTTCAATTTGCAAATTAGGATTATTAGCGACGATTGTAGCTAGTTCCATCAAGGCTTCTACATTTACTTGGCGGTATTCTGGGGCTTCAATTTTATTTAGTAAATGTTCAACTAATAAAGCAAAATTTCTTTCTCCTGCTGTCATTTCTGAAAGCATGATTTCACTTTCTAAGCGATTCCGTCGTTCTAATTTATCGCCAATGACTAAACCTTTGCAATGCTGCATTAATAGCCAAACTTGTTTAAAAAAGTCTTTGGGTACACGGTTCAATGCGCCTTCTGCTTGACGAAATCGCCGCCAACCATCAGGAGGAACTTCTGTTTCTTCACGAATTACAGGTAATAAAACCCAAGCAATATCACTTTCTTTTTGTTTGACGTGCAATGATTCCTGTTGACGTAATAAACTACTTACGCCACTATATCCAGTTAATACTTGACGCAAACGCATTTTCACTTCAAAAGGTGATAATTGCATCAGTTTTTCATAAGCTTCATCTTGGGTAAGAATTAGTTCTCTGGCTATATCACTGGTAATTAACAGAATCAGATAACCAACTCTTAATGTGAGGAATCCGCGAAATAATTCTGGTTCAGATTTGATTAAGACACCGAGATAAATTAATATTTCTTGCGTTAAAACACGATCTCGAATATCTTCACGACAGAAGTTATTAATTTTCTCAGCAATTTCATTTCCAGATATAGGAACAACTATCAGAGAAGCATGGCTGTAAGCCCTTCCCACTGCAATTTGCTTACCTTGAACCAAAATACTCGTTATCGCATCTGATAAGCCAATATCGAGCATTTGGCGTAAACCCGCAGCCCGTCGCACCACCGCCCAAATTCCTAAATCTCCAGCCTTCGTATAGACTTCATCGAGTAAATCCGCTACGGTGACAGTATGAGTCGGACCTGCATATCCTGTATCAAATTCTAAACCCTGTAACCGAGTTAAAGTTTGCAGTAATTCAATTTGCTCATAAATATTTTCTGATGAGCGCAAATACTCTAATAATAAATCTAAGTTAGTTTCGTATTCCATTTGGAATTCTTGGGTATGTCCCAAAGACCAACTTTTTTCTAAATGAGAAGTGAGGTAATAACAACGGATTCCCCGATTTTTAACTGATGATTGTGATAATTCTGTATCTGACAGAAAATCAATTCTTTGAATTGCGGCTGTCAGCATTAATTGATTGAGTTTTCCTAATTTTACCTGAACTCCATGACAAATACCATCTTTGAGTTCTTGCATTAATTCTAATAATGCTTCTGACCCAGTTTCTAACATTGTCCGAGTAATCATTAAGGTTAAGGTAGGACGACCTAAATCACTCCAGTATTGTTGGATATAAGCCAATTCACCTCTAATTTGATCTACTAAGAAGTGATAATCAAGGGTTAAATAAAATTGCTGAGAATCTAGAAATGATGGTAAAAATACCACTGTTTGATCTCGAATCCGAAAGAATCTTGATATGGTTAAACTTCTCAGTCTTCGCAGGGGACGGCCTGTTAAACCCAGTTGATCATTTCTGCCAATTTGTGTATAAATTTGGGAAAGTTCTTCAGATTTTCTAATTTGAATTGGTGCGATTTGGGTAGGTGTTTGGGTTTCAATTCCATATACTTCTAACTGCGTTTGTAATGCCTCATCTTCTGCTATTAAAGCAATTTGTACTAACGCATTGCGTTTTTTTCCTACACTCAAATGTCTACCTAAAGGATCAATATCTCCTAGGGAAATCAAGCCTTCGCTTAACATTTCACCCAGATAATATAAACTTTGCGCCCAAACTAAAGGAATATTTTCATTCGGTAAACGTGATTGAGATTGAGGATTTAATTTTTCAGCTTCTATATTCTCTTCAGGAACATAATAAATTTCTGGTAATAGCTGTAAGCCGTTCTCTTCTACCAATAATGATTTTAAAAGTTGTTGATATTTCTCAACTTGTGCTTTTTCTCCGCGAAATAATCCATCAAGGACTAAATAGGTGAAAAACAATGGCCATTCACATTCAATATGCTCAAATTCCTTAAGTTCACCAGGTTCATAATGTAAACGTTCAGGATCTTCTAAAACGGTTTGATGTCCATCTCTTAAAAACCGTTTACAACCATATTTTCCTTCCAGTTTACTGATAATTTCCTTAAAAGTGCGTTCTCGCAATGCTTCATCTTTCACAGCAAAAGCGGGATAACTAATAATACTTAATAAGGCCGCATCAACTTCTTTAGAACCTGATTCTCTGGGTAATAATGATTCTAAAGTAATTCTCGCTCTGGCAATTTCATCTGGTAAAACATGAATTACTGATGCTTGACTACCATGAACACCAAATAAGTTTAGCTCATTCATGGCTTCTAATGCTGCTTTAGCCATTCCCAAGGAACTGGCGTTTAATTCTGCACTACCATGATTAATTTTATTCCCTCGTTCCCAAATCCCAAAATCTGGTGTCCGGTAAGCTCGACCAATATAATAAACTAGGTTTTGGACAAAGTTAACTTCATCCAATGTAAAAATAATTGATAATCCGCTGACGGTCATTTGTGCCAACATCAATAAAAATATAGATGTAGCGTCAAGTTGTAAATGTCCCCATTCATCATCACCAACGACTATATCACCTGTAGCTGTATTATATTTGGCGTGAAGTCCATCCAATAAAGATTGTGTATGTTTAAATGTTTCAACTTTATGGGATTGTCGCATCATGGCAAACAATAAACCACGCATTAATTTAACTACACTATGTTCTAGTTCATAGGTGCGTCCATGATCATGATCTAATTTGCGATAGGCTAAGGCTAAACCCCAAACTGCTAAAATACTATAAACATTATCTCGCACCCACGCATCCGTATAATCACCATGAGCAGTAATAGCGGTACTCGCTGGTAATAACCCGGTAATGGGGTTTTGACGCGCTAAAATAATTTTCTTGATTTGCTGATAGTAAAAATCTAAGCGAATTGGTGGTGTGGTGGATGTGTTCATTATGGTAATGAGAAAATTTAACTTTGTCGCTGTGAGGTTGATAAATAAAAAAGTTGTATATTTTACACTGCTAAGTGTATATACTAATAATTGAGAGGAGAATTTTTTGCGGGTAGGATAAATTACAATTATAATATGGGACGTGACTCTATTTTCTACTATTTATTTCAAACATACCCGACGCTACATATTAATTATCTGAATCAGGATAACCAGGATCAAAGGATTTACAGGATGTTATTCTCGATGAGAAATAGAAATTTTCCAATGATATAAAAAAACATCCTCTAAACATTCACAAAAAAATCATAAATCACAATTCTGACAAAAAAATTACCTGAAAAACCATACACGGAAAGACTTTTAACTCCGTTTCCCGTTCCCTGCTATAGCTTTTCTCCTGTTTGGTATTGAGTGAAGGCGAACTTTATCCTAAAATGACTAGTAGGCATTTGGTGAAGCGGTTGATTTTACTTGCCTCTTCCTACTGAAAACGAATCAAAAGCAGTTAAAAGTAAGATAAGTCACCTGTGAGTAGCTCCTAAAAAAAAGCTAACAGCTTGATATTGGATGCTCAAAAAGGTAGGTTAGATGTTTTGAGTATCTTAGAGAGTATGATGAAAACTATGAAAGCTGAACATATTGATTTTCCAGTGCTACACTCGGAATTATTCTTGCGTCATCGTCTACAGGTAGTAGAGGAATTGTGGGAGTCAGTGCTGCGTCAAGAATGCGGTCAAGAAATGGTGGATCTTTTAAGCCAATTGCGGGATTTATGTTCTCCAGAAGGACAAGCCACCAATGACCAAGCTGCCTCTGCTGTAGAATTGATTGAACAATTGAATATCAATGAAGCAATTCGCGCTGCGCGTGCCTTTGCGTTGTATTTTCAGTTAATTAATATTATTGAGCAGGAATACGAGCAAAAGCAGCAATTACACCGCTATGCTGATAGCGAAGCAGATCAAGGTGATCAGAGTATTTTCCCAAGTATCATTTATTCTACTAACCAACGAGAAGAAGAATTATCTGTTACTAAAGAAATAGGTAGCGATGTAATGACATCGGAAATTCATCAAAAAGGGACTTTTGCAGCTTTATTTCCCCTGTTATTTAAGTTGAATGTCCCACCTCAACAAATTCAACGCCTGATTTCTCAACTGGATATCCGCTTAGTATTCACTGCACACCCGACGGAGATTGTCCGTCATACTATCCGGGATAAACAGCGTCAGGTGGTACATCTTTTACAAAAAATGGATGAAGCGCAAGGTCGCGCTGGTAGCTATCCTTGGGAAACATTAGAAATCAAAGAAAGATTACTGGAAGAAATTCGCCTGTGGTGGCGGACTGACGAATTACATCAGTTTAAACCGACGGTTTTAGATGAAGTAGATTATGCCCTTCACTACTTCCAAGAAGTTTTATTTGATGGAATTACGCAATTATACAAACGCTTCAAATATTCCCTGGGGGAAACTTTTCCCTGGTTACAACCACCAACGACAAATTTTTGCTCTTTTGGTTCTTGGGTCGGTTCAGATCGAGATGGTAATCCTTCGGTGACACCGGAAGTAACTTGGAAAACCGCTTGTTATCAGCGGAAAATGGTTGTAGAGCGGTATATTAAATCAGTCAAAGAGTTAGTGACATTATTGAGTGTGTCCATGCACTGGAGTGATGTTTTACCAGATTTGCTAGAATCTTTGGAGTTAGATCAATCGCAATTAAGTGATGTTTATGATGCTCTAGCTTTGCGTTTTCGCCAAGAACCCTATCGTCTCAAGTTATCTTACATTCTCAAGCGGTTGGAAAATACCCGCGATCGCAATTTGGCTTTATATAATCGGGAAACGCCACAGAATGAAGATGCACCCATGTACCGAACAGGAGCGGAATTTCTCACAGAATTGTTGTTAATTCAACGCAACTTAACGGAAACGGGTTTAAGTTGTCGAGAATTGGAAAACCTGATTTGTCAAGTCGAAATATTTGACTTTCATCTTACCCAATTAGATATTCGTCAAGAATCATCCCGTCATGCGGACGCGCTAAATGAGATTCTCGAATATTTACAGCTTTTACCTCAATCCTACAACGAATTATCAGAAGAACAAAGAATCGCTTGGTTAACTTCAGAATTACAAACTCGCAGACCATTGATTCCCGCTGAATTACCATTTTCGGAAAAAACCAATGATGTAATTGAAACTTTCCGAATTTTGCGATCGCTACAACAAGAATTTGGCATTAACATCTGTCAAACTTATATTATTAGTATGTGCCGCGAAGTTAGCGACGTACTAGAAGTTTTACTGTTAGCCAAAGAATCGAGTTTATTTGATCCTGTAGTTGCAGTGGGGACAATTCGAGTTGTTCCTCTCTTTGAAACAGTAGAAGATCTACAACGTTCTCGAAACGTCATGCGGGAACTGTTTGAATTACCTTTATATCGGGCGTTACTGGCTGGTGGCTACGCCGCAATTAACAACAGTGAAGAACAAGCACCTCCATCTATTTCTACCCTAAATCCTAACTTACAAGAGGTCATGCTGGGGTATTCCGATAGTAATAAAGATTCGGGTTTTTTAAGCAGCAACTGGGAAATTCATAAAGCCCAAAAATCACTCCAGAAAATAGCCGAAGGTTACGGTGTCAATCTGCGAATTTTCCATGGACGGGGCGGTTCTGTGGGGCGTGGTGGTGGTCCTGCCCATGAGGCGATTTTAGCCCAACCAGGTCATAGTATTAGTGGCAGGATTAAAATTACAGAACAAGGGGAAGTATTAGCTTCTAAATATTCCTTGTTGGACTTGGCTTTGTATCACCTAGAAACTATCACCACAGCGGTAATTCAAGCCAGTTTACTAGGAACAGGGTTTGATGACATTGAACCTTGGAATGAGATTATGGAAGAGTTATCAGTGCGATCGCGTCAGCACTATCGTAACCTAATTTATGAACAACCTGATTTTATTGACTTCTTCCACCAAGTCACCCCCATTGAAGAAATCAGCCAATTGCAAATTAGTTCTCGTCCAGCCCGTCGTCCATCTGGTAAAAAAGATTTAAGCAGTCTGCGAGCAATTCCTTGGGTATTTAGTTGGACACAAACCCGCTTTTTATTACCTTCTTGGTATGGAATTGGTACAGCCTTACAAGAATTTCTAGACGCAGAACCAGAACAACATTTGAAATTACTCCGCTATTTTTACCTCAAATGGCCATTCTTTAAAATGGTGATTTCTAAAGCCGAAATGACTTTAGCAAAAGTAGACATGGAAATGGCACGTCACTATGTTGATGAATTGTCTAACCCTCAAGACAAACCGCGATTTGAGAAAGTTTTTGAACAAATTTCCAGCGAATTCTTTCTTACTAGAGATTTAGTCTTAAAAATCACCGGACACCAAAAACTATTAGATGGTGATCCAGTATTGCAACGTTCTGTACAATTAAGAAATGGGACAATTGTGCCTTTAGGATTTATCCAAGTTTCCCTCCTAAAACGTCTACGTCAGTCTAAAAATGCGCCCACAACCGGCGTAATTCACTCTCGTTACAGCAAAGGAGAATTACTCCGAGGAGCATTATTAACCATCAACGGAATTGCCGCCGGCATGAGAAATACAGGTTGATAATTGGTAATGGGTAATGGGTGATAAGTAGCTTGGCACAATTAAATATAAAACCTCTCTCCAAACCTCTCCCCTACCAGGGGAGAGGCTTTGACTCACCCTTCCAGCTAACAAAAGTCTTTCCGTTTCCCTCTCCTAAGAGGAGAGGGTTAGGGAGAGGTAGGGAAGAGGGTCGGGGGGTTAGGTTTATATTATATTTTTTAACGCCCACTTACTTAGTAAAAATCAGATAAGATATTTAATAAATATCTCTCTGTTCCCTGTTCCCTGTTCCTTAATTAACATGATCAAAAAACGCATTCTTATTTGTACCTTTTTGGCACTTTCTGCGGGTTTATTTGGTGGTTTAATAGGTGGACAGATCAGCGTTATCCTCCATAGCCAAAAGTGTCAAAACCAGACTTGGGGATTTAAAGAAATGTGTAATGCTTTGGTATCTCCGGGAGCAAGTTGGCAAGGAGTATCTGCGGGACTGTGGACAGGGACGATTTTAGGAGCATTTGTGGGTGGTTTAATTACTCGTAAATCTAGTGGTTGGTAATTGTTAATTACGTCTCTTCCCTGGTAAAATATTTCAACATCTTTGAAAATACGTTATCATGTCTACTGAAACTACCACAGGTGCTGATGCTATTGATCTAGCGATCGCTAAAGGAATTGATTTTGATGGTTCTCCTATTCCCACAGCTAAGTTAGACTTGTATGCACAAGTTATGGGTTTAGAAGGAAATAGACAGCGCAGTGGTGTATCCAATACCATGCGTTCCCGCATTGTTCGGATTGGTGCTAAACATATTCCCCAAGCTGAACTTGATCAAAAGCTGATTGATGCTGGTTTTGCACCTTTAAAAGAAAAGGAAATTGCCTTCTTTTACAGTGGTAAATGAGATAGAATTTTGTTTTTAGACAATTGTGAGCATAGAGTTGCCTTAATGGTAAAGTTATGCTTCCAATTTTAATGTTAAAAACACATACAAACTATTTGTTATTATTTTTACTTATTCTAGTTGCAGAAATGTTGAATTTAAATTAGCAAGGAAGAGGAAGTTTTAATTACAGCAGGAGTCAGGAGTCAGGATGAAGAATTAGAGGGAGGTAAGAATAATATTAAATCTGGAAAAGTGACAGGTAAATGAACGGTTTCAACGCTTATTCCTTGCACCTAATTCACCTTTTTAACATTGAAACTCTTGATTTATTCAGGTTTTCGGTTTATACCATCCGCTTACATTGCAGATAATTATACCACATAATCGAGTTGATTAGTTATCAATATTGAAACAATAGATACAGTTATATTTCTTACGAAACATATTGGTAACTATCATCATCAAAATTTGATTATTTACTATTCTTAGATCCATCTGTGTTATTGTAATCAAAATGCCGGGTATAGGCTGGAGAGATGATCTTGAAAAATTGGCAACTTGTAATTTGGCAAACTACAGTTTTGGGAATTATATTAGAAAAATATTGTTCCCAGTGCCAAGGTACAGTAACAGCGAAAAATGTCAGATGTGCTAATTTTCAGTGAAGACTCCGAATGCAGCATTTATTTCGTGCTAAAAATTCGGAAATATGCCATATCAATCTTGATTTTGTTGAAAAATGCTAGTAATGTGAGCAAATCTCACTCCCGAACCCTGAACCAGACGTAAAACTAGACAAATCAATATTATGTCTACTCCCAATCATCAGCAACTCTCACTCCCAGAAGCCAAGAAAATACTCAACAAATTCAACTGTCTGGATATTGCCCCCATTCTCAAACCATCGGAAAAAGTTCCTACCAGTGAGGCATTGATTTTTCTCACCAGTCTGTCAGATTATCAAATCTTAGGTATTTGTGCTGATACAGCCGAGGAAGGAATTTTAGCCATGAAAACCTATTCTCGCGCTTTGGGTTATCAAGCACCAACTGATTTACCACAGCCAGAAGGACCAGTTTACATCAAGCTAAATGGCAAAAATGGCTTGTGTTATCTCGATTCCTATGCTGGACATCATCGGGGAGTGTTAGTATCTTGCCAGTCTTATCAAGAGGGAGGAGTTAACGAGATGTATGGACATTTACCCCTCGATTTATTTGTCTAGAATTTCAATTACAATCATCTGTAGGGTGGGCATTGCCCACCTACTTCTTAATCACTAATTACCAGATAATATGAGCATTGTTACATTACAGTCAGTTAAAAAAGATTTTGGAATTAAAGAACTTTTAAAAGATGCTAATTTCAGCCTTGATACTAATGACAAAGTTGGTTTAATTGGGACTAATGGTTCTGGTAAATCAACCTTATTAAAAATGATTGCCAAACTAGAATCAATTGATAGTGGGCAAATTTTGGTTAATTCTGGGGCAAAAATTGTCTACTTACCCCAACAGCCAGATATAGATGAAAATCACACGGTTTTAGAACAGGTATTCGCTGATAGTGGTGAACAAATGAACCTCGTCAGAGAGTATGAGGAATTATCTGATAAATTAGCCCATTATCCCGATGATAGTCAGTTAATGTCCCGTCTTTCTAGTGTGATGCAGCGCATGGATGCGACTGGTGCATGGGAAGTAGAAACCAACGCCAAAATCATTTTAACAAAATTAGGAATTGCTGATTTTGATGTAAAAGTTGGGACTTTATCAGGGGGATATCGCAAGCGCATTGCTTTAGCAGCAGCCTTGATATCAGCACCGGATTTATTATTAATGGATGAACCTACAAACCATCTTGATGCTTTGTCTGTAGAATGGTTACAAAGTTATTTAAATCGCTATCGCGGCGCACTTTTATTAATTACTCATGATCGTTATTTTTTAGATAGAGTTACTAATAGAATTATTGAAATTGATCGAGGTGATATTTACAATTACACAGGTAATTATTCCTATTATCTAGAAAAGAAAGCTTTAGCTGAAGAATCTGCTGTTAGCACTCAACGCAAACATCAAGGTATTTTACGCCGGGAATTGGAATGGTTAAAAAAAGGACCAAAAGCTAGAAGTACCAAGCAAAAAGCCAGAATTGAACGCGCTCATGCGTTGCGAGATACTGAGTTTAAACAACTTAATGGTAAAGTTGATATTTCTACCGTTGGCCGTCGCATTGGCAAGAAGGTGATTGAACTCCAGAATGTTAGTAAAGGCTACAATGGGAGAACTTTAATTAAAGATTTGACTTATGAATTTAGTCCAGAAGATCGGATTGGCATTATTGGCGGCAATGGTGCGGGAAAATCTACTTTAATGGATATTATGACTGCCAGAATTAAACCAGATTCCGGTAATGTAGAAATTGGCAGTACAATTCATATTGGTTATTTTAACCAACATTCAGAAGAATTGTTGACGGCTGTAAATGAAGATCAGCGCGTGATTGATTATATCAAAGAAGAAGGGGAATTTATTCAAATATCCGACGGCACAAAAATCACTGCTTCCCAAATGTTAGAGAGATTTTTGTTTCCGGGAAATCAACAATATGCACCCATTAATAAACTTTCTGGAGGAGAAAAACGCCGTTTATATTTATTGCGGATTCTCATTAGTGCGCCCAATGTCTTGATTTTAGATGAACCGACTAATGATTTAGATGTGCAGACATTAGCAGTATTAGAAGACTATCTAGAAGATTTTAATGGTTGTGTAATAGTAGTTTCTCATGATCGTTACTTTTTAGATCGGACAGTAGATAGAATTTTTGCTTTAGAAGAAGGTGGGGGTTTACGTCAATATCCTGGCAATTATTCAATTTATTTAGATTATAAAAAAGCTGAAGAAGCAGAAAAACAAGAAACGTCAAAAACTGTAATTGCCGAAAAGGTTGTATCTCCAGTCACAGAAACTAAAAAAGCCCGGAGGTTATCCAATTGGGAAAGACGGGAATTTGAGGAATTAGAAGGAAAAATTGCCAAGTTAGAAGCAGATAAAACAGCAGTAGAAAGGAAATTAGTAACTGTGGCTGGGAATTATAGCCAAGTGCAAAAGCTATATGAAGAGGTAGAAACGCTCAAGAAAAATATTGATGTAGCCACAGAACGCTGGTTAGAATTAGCGGAAATGGAGTAGGTGGGGGTTTAGTTAAACGGGCGGTTAGAAACCGCGTCTACACAGGCAAAACCCACCTGCATGGGTTTCAAATCCTTGATTTTTCGTTAGTCCGCGCAGGCGGACTTTGTTTGTATAGCAGCGAATTCCATTCGCCAAGTAGGGGTTTAGTTAAACGGGCGGTTAGAAACCGCGTCTACACAGGCAAAACCCACCTGCGTGGGTTTCAAATCCTTGATTTTTCGTTAGTCCGCGCAGGCGGACTTTGTTTGTATAGCAGCGAATTCCATTCGCCAAGCCTTAAGTTGACACTGCCAAAACTATTTTAACGGGGTATTCGACACCACTGTGTAGAGTACCAAATCCAAATAAAAGCAACTGCACAAACTAAAGCACCCAAATTCCATTTAACAGAATTTCTAATAAGTTTCTGACGAGTATTTTTTTGCGTTGCTTGAATTTGATTATTCACATTTTTTTCTAATAACTCAATTTGAGATAAGATTTTACTTCTTACCTCTTGAGGATTTTTAAATTCTGGAATATTAGTATTGGGGTTTAAAGATTTAAAAATCTGATTGATATCTTGGTTAGTTTTTGCTTTACTCAACAAGTCCTTAACTTGTTGGATTTGAGAAAGTTGTTGAGATGATTGATTATTAATTTGCACATAATTTTGATTATTAATCCGCGAAGTATTAGTGATTCCCAAAGGTAGCAACAAGATTAATAAAACCCCAATCAACAAAGAACTCCATGATAAAAACTGCAATAAATAAATTTCTCTTTTATGGCGAGAATTTCTTTCCCCAATAAATATAAATACCAATCCAATTAAAGGTAAAGGTGCGTGTTCTACTAACGCTCCTATAGTCTGTAATTCCCATACAGGATTCATAAATTGAAAGGGAATCAGAATATCAATAAAGTCAATGAGGGAGATAATTAATAATATGTAACCGACAAAGCGCAATTTTAAACTAGAGCGCCAGTAATTTTTTTCTGATTCTGCCATAAAAACAAGTTATATTCAGTTAAATTTAATATTCTAGAAAGGGCGATTTGCACCAGCTATATCACAGAACCAAGTCTTTGCCAAAATCCAAAATAAGAATGTGCAGTCAGCGCCCTCCCAATTATTACAGTTTTAATTTTTTAATTGTTTTGACTTTTGCTTTCTCAGCCAATAATTTAACCCACCAAAAGCACCTAATACAGCAATACTAACAGTTTCTGAAGTTTCAAAAGGTACAGGAGTAGTTAGAGATACGTTAGCGAGGTCAATATTGGCTTGTGCAGAGGTGGTATCATCTCCCAGAAAAATGAAGTTAGGAATTTTATAAACACCAGTATACGAACCACTAGCAGATGTGTAATCCCGTAGTGCGCCGTTGAGAAGAGTTGTAGTACCACTACTCAGAGTGTATGTATTACCAGAAATATTGAGATCATAAGTAGTTAAGTTTCCTAGTAAAGTGGCAATGTTTGATACGGTACTGCTGGTTACTTGCTCACCAATTGATTGAAATTTATAATCCGCTTGAGAAAAAATATCACTAGTTCTAAAACCTATTTCTATCCCTTTTTTGTCACTGCTAAGAGCAATAACGCTAAAACCTGAACGATTAGCTCCATTTGTCCCGTCGTTGGCTTGTGAGTTAATTTTTACAGTAAAAGTGAGTTGGTAGCCTGCATTGCGATCTAATGTGGGAAATGATGAGTTAACCAGAATAGGAAGATTATAGTTGCTGTAGCCAGCATATATACTGTCAGCACTACTCGAATCTAAGGTTGTGGACTTATTACTACTGTTGACAGCCTGTGTACTTAGAGTATAAGGGGAGACATTATTTGCAGATGCAAAAGTTAACCAAGGTGAGGATGTATAGTTATTGGGTGTGACACCTGAATTCCCATCATAAAGAGTAATTGTTCCAGCCATACCCTTGTTGGCTGTCAACAGCAAAGTTATACCAATGGTAATAGCAGCTATTGTTTTTTTCATGATAATTGATGAGTATGTGGTGTAATTTTAGGGGGTTATATGAATGTTTTTATTACACTTACTTCATTGGTGACTATAGATTTTGGCAAAGAGTCTACAAGAAATTAAGTATAATTTTTATTTAAATACATTATACACTATCTGTATATTTATGCAACCTAGTTTTTTGTATATATAAACTCTGAGGCTACAGCGGATTTTATCTGCGTGAGGTACACCCATAGTGAGCTTTTCATCCTTCTTTTTTAATTTTCAATTTTTAATTCCCCTATAACATCTTCATAAATATCTGCCATTGTCAAAGTTAAATCTACTGAATCTAAATATAATTTATCATCTTTTCCTAATACTTCCGTTGACCAATTTCCTTGATCATCTTGACGATAAACTTCTACTTTCATTTGGTTTTGGTAAACTAGAACATATTCTTTTAAACTGTCTATGGTTTGATAATTGATGCGTTTTTCTCTTTTGTCTGTTGTTGCAGTTGAATTTGATAGAACTTCTATAATTAAATTAGGACGAGTTTTAAAGTACCTTTCTTTATCTTCAGGATCACAGGTAACAATAATATCAGGATAGTAGAATATATTAGCAGTTCTGATTTTGACTTTTACTTTCATATCTGAAACAAAAGCACGACAGGAACTTCCGCGCAAATGGGGACGTAATATGGCGATAATATTACATACTATCAGGTTATGTTCTTCGCTTGCACCCGCCATTGCAAAAACTTGTCCGGCTACATATTCATGGCGAATATCGCTAGATTTCTCGGCTTCTAGGTATTCTTCAACGGTGAGAATATTTAATGGAGATTGCATAATTTTTATTTGTTATTTGAGAAATTGGGGATAATTTTATTTTATTATATAAATATTATATAATAAAAACTTCCCATGAGCCAAACTGCGATAAATCTCGTTGCTATATCTGTTTTCCTCATGACTTTTTCCAGCTTGTTAGGTCCATTAATACATCTTTCTCCCACGATACCTGCTTTGGCTACGGTGACATTTTTGGGAATTGCAACTTTAGATAATTTCAGCTTTCAAGGAAAGGGTGGAACGATAGTATTAGACTTCGTGGCGCGATTTTCTCCAGAATATAAAGAACGCATTTTACATCATGAAGCTGGTCATTTTCTCGTTGCTTATCTATTAGGAATTCCGGTAACTAGCTACACTCTCAGCGCGTGGGAAGCTTGGAAACAAGGACAACCGGGACAAGGGGGAATAACTTTAGAAGATAGGGAGTTAACAGCGCAAATAGAAACAGGTCAAATTACTGCCCAAATGTTAGACCGTTATTGTACTATTTGGATGGCGGGAATTGCGGCGGAAACTTTAGTTTTTAACTCGGCTGAAGGTGGTAATGATGATAAAAGTAAGTTAACTGAAATTTTGCGAGTTATTGGTTTTTCGGAAGCGGTTTATCAGCAAAAACAACGGTTTCATCTTCTCCAATCTAAAACTCTGATTCAGGAGAATTGGGATAGTTATCAAGCTTTGGTAGCAGCAATGAGAGGAGGGTGTTCGGTTGAGGAATGTCAAAAAATAATTGGTTAATTAGATATTACCCAATTATTATTTATTGTCCACGCCCTGGTTTACAATCTGCAAAACCTAATGCTTCTGTATCTAGGAAACTTGCTATGGCCATTTCAATCACTGCCTCAATAGGATACTCGATTTCAGCAGCACGACAAATTAAAGCCGTTCTAATTTTTTCAGGTAAGCGTTCTAAGATAATGGTAGCATCAGAGGCGGAAAGTTTATCCAACAGTTCTACTTGCATAATTTTACTGCTCAGTTGGTATTTGAACGTTATAAGGAGGCTCTGTAGCTCTCAAAATAACGGCTTCTAATTCTAATAATAGCCCAGGATTTTCCCAGTAGGAAATTGGTTGTACTGCAATACGCACATCTTCATTACTATATTTATCAAGCCATGCCCATAAAAAAGCTTTGTGACCACCACTGAAGCGACTACGCAAATTTTTAGTTTTACCAATGTAAAGTAATCCATCAGTTCTGTGTCTAATTGCGTAAATTCCAGGACGAGCAGGGATATTATCAAACTTGCGGTTCAAGGGTTGACATTGCTCAAAGGGAGTGAAAGCGATTGCATCTAATATTACTTTAGCCTGGTTTTTTAGATCAGATTCTCTTGCGGACATGAAAACAATAAGCCTGATTGTATAAAGATTATCCCACAAATTTTGTCTGAGATAAAAACTAATTAATATTATAGTAAAGATGCTTTTTGCAGCTTATCCCAAATTAATTAAATTTGTTTTCTTAAACACTCATGTCTTCAACTCCCCAATTTCTTAGCGGTAACGATATTCGTCAATTATTCCTTGATTTCTACACTCAACGGGGACACCAACCGCTTCCGAGTGCTTCTCTTGTTCCCGAAGATCCAACTGTGCTGCTGACAATAGCGGGAATGTTACCATTTAAACCGATTTTCCTGGGACAGCGGACACCGGAGTTTAAACGCGCTACGACTTCGCAAAAATGTATTCGTACCAATGATATCGAAAATGTGGGACGCACTCAACGCCATCATACATTTTTTGAAATGTTGGGGAATTTTAGCTTTGGTGATTATTTTAAACCACAGGCGATCGCATGGGGTTGGGAATTATCTACTCAAGTCTTTGGTTTCTCACCCCAGAATCTCGTTGTCAGCGTGTTTGAAGATGACGATGAAGCTTTTACCATTTGGCGCGATACCATTGGTGTAACGGAAAAACGTATCAAGCGCATGGGTGCGGATGATAACTTCTGGGTATCGGGTATCACTGGACCTTGTGGACCATGTTCGGAAATTTATTATGATTTCCACCCAGAACGCGGTGAAGATAATATTGATTTAGAAGATGATTCTCGTTTTATCGAGTTTTATAACTTGGTATTTATGCAATATAATCGGGATGCTGCTGGTAATTTAACCCCGTTACAAAACAAGAATATTGACACAGGAATGGGTTTGGAAAGAATGGCACAAATCCTGCAAAAGAAGCCGAATAATTATGAAACAGATTTGATTTTTCCAATTATTGAAACAGCAGCAAAAATTGCCAAAATTGATTATTACGAAAGTGATGAAAATACGAAAGTTTCTTTAAAGGTAATTGGTGATCATGTGCGTTCTGTTGTTCACATGATTGCTGATGAAATCCGCGCTTCTAATGTGGGAAGAGGTTATGTTTTACGGCGTTTAATTCGTCGTGTTGTCAGACATGGAAGATTAATTGGTATTGCTGGAGAATTTATTAACCAAGTTGCAGAAACTGCAATTTCTCTTTCTGAGTCAGTTTACCCGAATGTGCGACAAAGAGAAGTTGCTATTAAAGCTGAATTGCAAAGAGAAGAAGTTAATTTCTTGAAAACTCTGGATAGAGGAGAAAAACTGTTAGCTGAAATTATCCAAGAGGTAAAACAAAAAGGTTTAACTTCTATTAGTGGAGAAAGTGCTTTTACTCTCTATGATACCTACGGTTTCCCATTAGAATTAACCCAAGAAGTTGCAGAGGAAAATAACATTACTGTTGATGTTGATGGTTTCAATGCAGAAATGCAAAAACAAGTAGAACGCGCAAAAGCAGCACATGAAACCATTGATTTAACTGTTCAAGGTTCTTTAGATAAACTTGCAGAACATATTCACTCTACACAATTCATTGGTTATACCCAATTAACAACAACTGCAAAAATCGAAGTTTTATTAGTTGCTGGTGTTTCCGAGGAAGCAGCAGAAGCAGGAACAGAAGTGCAAATTGTTTTAGATAAAACGCCTTTTTATGCGGAATCAGGGGGACAAATTGGTGATAAAGGATATATTTCTGGTGATGGTGTTTTAGTCAGAATTGAAGATGTGAAAAAAGAATCTGATTTCTTTATTCATTTCGGGCGCATTGAAAGGGGAACAATTAGAGTTGGTGATGAAATTACCGCACAAATAGATCGGGGTTGTCGTCGTCGCGCTCAAGCTAATCATACAGCCACTCATTTATTACAAGCTGCTTTAAAGAAAGTTGTTGATGAGGGAATTTCTCAAGCTGGTTCTTTGGTTTCTTTTGATAGATTGCGGTTTGATTTTAACTGTCCCCGTGCTTTAACTGCTGAGGAAGTTATTCAAATTGAAGAATTAGTAAATAGTTGGATTTCCGAAGCTCATGCTGCTACAATAGAAGAGATGCCTATAGCAGAAGCAAAAGCTAAAGGTGCAGTCGCAATGTTTGGGGAAAAGTACGGTGATCAAGTGCGCGTGATTGATTTCCCTGGTGTTTCCATGGAATTATGTGGGGGAACTCACGTTAATAATACTGCGGAAATTGGCGTTTTCAAAATCATTGCTGAAGCGGGAGTTGCTTCGGGAGTGAGAAGAATAGAAGCGGTTTCTGGGGCGGCGGTATTGGATTATTTGAATGTGCGTGATACAGTAGTTAAGGATTTGTGCGATCGCTTTAAAGTCAAACCCGAAGAAATCCCCGACAGAATCACAACTTTACAAACTGAACTCCGCAACAACGAAAAAGAAATTCAAAGTCTGAAATCACAGATAGCAATAGTTAAATCTGACAGCTTATTACAAACTGCGGAAATAATCGGAGAACACAAAATCATTATCGGCCAAATGGAAGATATTGACGCAGAATCATTAAAAGCTGCTGCGGAAAGATTGCTGCAAAAAATCGGTAACGGTGCTGTAGTTTTAGGTTCTATTCCCGAAGCAGGAAAAGTGAGTATCGTTGCTGCTTTTAGTTCTGAAGTGAATAAGAAAGGTGTCCAAGCAGGAAAATTTGTGGGAACTATAGCTAAAATTTGTGGAGGAGGGGGTGGTGGAAAACCCAACCTCGCGCAAGCTGGGGGACGTGATGCAAGTAAATTACCAGAAGCATTAGAAACTGCGAAAAGTGATTTGTTAGCAGCGTTGAAATAGGATTTAGATCCCCGATTTTTTAATAGAAGTCGGGGATCTAAGTGTTATAATAATCCTACTCTCATTATTTCTCTTTTGTCTTCATCTTAAAAATTATGTTGAAAAGTGTGAAAATAGAGAATTTTCGAGGTTTCAAATCTTTTGAACTTCAACAACTAGGTAAAATTAACTTACTAGTTGGTGAAAATAATAGCGGTAAAACATCAATACTAGAAGCTATTCAGCTTTTATGTTCACGAACTAATCTTAATTCACTTGGTGAAATGATGATTAACAGAGGTGAGTATTTTTGGAGTGATGATCCAAGAGAAGAACGCGAACTTGATATTTGTCATTTATTTTATGATCATCAATTTGATATAGATGGTCAGTTTTCTATTTCAGGAATTAACGACAATGTTAAAGAAGAGTTTTATGTCAATATAGGAAGCCGAAAGTTACATATTGATGCTAATTTAGAAGAGTTGAATGAGTTAAATGAAGAAGTAAAAAGAGAACTTATTGACGAGTTATCAAGTAATCTCAAAAGCCTAAACTTCAGAGTAGTTTGGAATAGAGAAGATGAAGCTAAAGAAATTCTAAATTTGCCTTTATTAGATAATAATTGCTTATCTTTAAGATATATTAAACGTTCTAGCCGGGACAAAAAAAATCAATTGTCTAGGACTGTATTTGTCAATTCTGCTTCTTTAAATACCACAAATATGAAAGAATTATTTGAGGCAGTTGTATTAACTCCCGAAGAAGAACTAGCAACAGAAGCTCTGAAAATTATTGATCCAAAAATTGAACGTATTGCTACAGCAAATGTTCAAAAATCTACTCAGATGGCAAGATTACGTTCTGCTGCTGATTCACATACTGGTTTTTTTGTGCGTCTTAGTGATAAAAAACAGCGTGTACCTATTGGAAGTATGGGAGATGGCATTTGGCGAATATTAGGACTTGCACTAGCTATAGTATCAGCTAAAGATGGATATTTATTTGTAGATGAAATAGATACTGGACTTCATTTTACTACAATGTCCGGTATGTGGAAAATGATTTGGGATACAGCCAAAAGATTAAATGTACAAGTTTTTGCAACTACACATAATAATGATTGTTGGAAAAGTTTGGCTGATATTGCAGAACAAGAAGATGTAACAGATGATGGTATTAGAATTCATAGAATTGAGAGAGGTAAAGAAAAAAGTATAGTGTTTAATGAAGCACAAATTGTTATTGCTGCTCAAAGAGAACTGGAGATACGATAGCAATGGTAAAAAGATTATTAGTCGAAGGTAAAGATGATTTACGAGTTATCCCAGAACTAATTGAAAAAACAGGGATTAATTGGATTGAAAATAAAAAACCGATTGTACCAATTGGAGAAATTGGAGGTAAAGACAATCTCACATCTGACCTTATCTCTACAGAGTTACAGGCCAGAGGATTAACACATTTAGGTTTAATTATTGATGCTGACGAAAATGTTTCTGACAGTTGGAATATGATTAAGAATGCTTGTTTGCAAATTGAAAGTATTCCTACTCTTCCTGAACAAATTCCAGAAACAGGATTAATTATTAAGACACTAGATGATAAGAAATTTGGTGTTTGGATTATGCCAGATAATCAACTGAAAGGTATGTTAGAAACATTTTTAGCTTACATGATTCCAGATGAAAGCGAACCTCTTTGGCAATATACACAGGAAGTAGTAACAGAAGCAAAAGCTAGAGGTGCAAAATTTATAAATTCACATATTGATAAAGCTCGTATTTATTCTTGGTTAGCTTGGCAAAATCCTCCAGGAAGACAATTACATAATGCTATTCAGGAGAAAATTCTAGATCCACAACATCCCAAAGCACAAGTATTTGTTAAATGGTTTAAGGATTTGTATGATTTATAATCTCAAAATTTAAGGATAACAATAACAACATCACCTTTTATAAGTTCTTTAATTGTCATTTGAATTTTACCCTTTCCTAATTGTCAACAGATATGATATCAGCTTCAGCAGTAATTGTATTTATAACGTTACTGCGACTTGACCAACTTCTGTAGAAGGTTTGGGTATAGGTTTTCCATCTTCTTTCAATACTTCCAAATACAATTCTATAGCTTCTTTAATATTTTCCTGTACTTCTGCTAAAGTATCCCCAATGCTGACACAACCAGGTAAGTCGGGAACATAAGCACCCCAGTTTGTCTCACCACGTTCGTAAATAACTGCATACTCAATTATTTTTTCCTTCATGATTTATAAGATGTGTATGTAAAGAAACTGCTAGATTATAATTATAACTGAGTTGAGAAATTTGTAGAAGCGATCGCCAACCCATAAAACCTATAAATTAAAATTATGACTATTGCACAAGAAACACGCTACTATTCACCTGAAGAATACCTAGAATTAGAAGTAAACTCAGAAATACGTCACGAATATATCAACGGATTAATTATACCCATGACAGGTGGAACACCCAATCACAACCAACTTGCACTTAATTTCAGTGGTACACTCAATTATCTTCTTAAACGTCAACCTTATCAAGTCTTTGTGACAGATCAACGTCTTTGGATTCCCACCAGAAAAATTCATACCTACCCTGATATTATGGTTGTGAAAAATCCCTTAGAATATGCAGAAGGAAGAAAAGACACCTTAGTAAATCCTGTGATGATTGCAGAAGTTTTATCAAAATCTACCAAAAGCTATGATAGAGATGAAAAGTTTGCAGCTTATCGGACAATTCCCACCTTACAAGAATATATTTTAATTGACCAATATACAATGCACATTGAACAATATTTTAAAACTGATAATAATAAATGGATATTTTCTGAATTTACAAATGGAGATATCAATTTAAATATAGCTTCTATTTCCTGCCAAATTATATTATCAGATATTTATGATAAAGTAGATTTCAACACCGAAGAATAAAAACTCAATCTTCCTCTTTGCGCCTTTGCGCCTTTGCGTGAGATAATCATAATTCTAAATACCAAAGGAGTCAATAAAAATGAGTCGCATCAATCCTTACACATTACAAATGCAAATTACCCAAATGTTTGCTCAAGGACAATCATTTTTTGCCTTGACAAAAGTTCAAGATTGGTTAAAAGAACATAATCAAAACCCCTTAGATTTCGAGATTATCTTCCACAAAAAACCCGCACCTCCCGGTTCAAAAGAAGTGATGGTAATAGAAATAGAATTAAAGCGCAAAGATGGACAACCTGTAGATCCTTGGTTACAAGCACAGGCAAATTTACAAAAATAATTAACTATATCCCTAACTTATTTAACAAGTAAGGGATATTTAATAAATAGCTAAAACCAGGATATTTTATCAAAATGAATAATGAAATTGATCAACTTTTAGCGACTTGGCAAAATCAACTTTCTGCGGCTACTCAAAATTTGTTAGAACTGCAAGAATTACCAAGTTATCAACGACTATCTTTAGTTAATTTAACAGGAATTACTGCCACTAAAGTAACTCCAGCTTTAGCAGCAATGAATGATTTATTTCAATATTTCGATTTACTAATACAGACAGTAAATAAAGCTAATAATCTTAGACAACAATTACCAAAATTCTTAGGATCAGAACAAAAAATCAATGAAATTAAACAATTACTAACTGGTGCTTCTATAGAGTTATCTGTAGTGAAAATACCATTAGCAAAAAGACAACTTTTAAGTGTTAATAATCAAGTAAATGCTATCTCCCCAACACAATTATTGCAAATGATGATTCATGCGTTCTCTGTAGCGAGAGATGCGGTTTTAGAAGTTGATGCAGCTTGGGAAAAATTAGATCTTATCATTGCAGATATCCAAACACAAATTAACTCTTTGCAAAAAATAGCAATATCTTTAGGAGAAAACTCTTTAACGGAATTAATTCAAGTCCAAAATTATCTGCATTCATATCAACAACGTATAGAAGAAGATCCATTAGGAGTAAACACAGAAATAAAACAACAAATTCAACCCTTATTAAAACAGGTCAAAGCTAGATTAGAACAAGTATTACAACAACAAACGCAACTGCGTGATAAATTAGCAACATCTCACAAACTTCTTGAAGAATTACAGGAAAATCATTATAAATCAGTGACAACTTTTGCGGAAAGTCAAGAGAAAGTCATGGATCACTCCATAACTCAAACTCCATTAACCGAGGAACAAATCACAGCCTTGAGTCAATGGTTAATCAAACTAGAAACTAAATTAGGGGAGGGTTTAGTTAATCCTGTGATTATTGGTTTAGATAATTGGTTACAGAAAGCTAGAGAAAGCAATCTATTAGCCCAAGAAGTACATTTAAATTATAGTAATTTATTGCAAACTCGCCAAGAATTACGCGGGAGATTAGATGCACTACAAGCGAAAGCCTTAGCAAAGGGACTAATAGAAAATGCTACCCTTTCTGACTTAGCAGAAAAAGCTAGACAACTTTTATATAGTCGTCCCACCCCTATCAATCAAGCAACTAAATTAGTCAGTGAATATGAAAAAATATTAAATAATTGGGTAAAAAATTAAAAATATGTAATACCAATTTTATGTGAACCTGCACAGAATCATGAAATCTATTAATTCATCTGCGTTTATCTGCGTTTATCTGCGTTCAATTATTCTTGAAATCTTATTCTATGGATCTTCATAATAATTTGGTATAATTATTTAGATCAAACCTACTGGATGTATAATTTCTATTAAAGGAGGGGTGATAATGGATGGTATGAACTGCACAAAAAACGGCTGTAGCGGAACTATTGACGATGGTTATTGTAATGTTTGTGGATTAGCAGCGGTAAAATCTTCAGAAAACAGTCAAAAACAAAGTTTAAATCTGACAAATAGAAGTTCTTCAGTAACGACGGGAACAGGTTCTTCACCATTAACGAATCGTTCTAAAGGTTCACGTCGCACCAATAGCACTTCGCGCACAAGTAGCCGGAGACAGTTAGGAGTAGGATTAATATCCATACCCGAATTACCTTCAACTGAACCAGAAAAAGCAATTCTTCCTGATCCAAAAGTACCAGAAAATAAACGCTTTTGTAGTAGCTGTAATAATTCCTTAAAAAGAGAAAAAGGATTTTGTAGTAAATGTGGACAAAAATATTCATTTATTCCTAGTTTAAATCCTGGAGATTTAGTTATTGGCCAATATGAAGTCAAAGGGGCAATTGCTTACGGTGGTTTAGGTTGGATTTATTTAGGATTTGATCAAACTTTATCTCGTTATGTAGTTTTGAAAGGATTACTTAATACTGAAGATGCTTCTAGTGCAGCCGTAGCAGTAGCAGAAAGAAAGTTTTTAGCCGCAGTGAAACATCCCAATATTGTGGGAATTTACAATTTTGTGAATCACGGGACTGAAGGTTTTATTGTCATGGAATATGTAGGTGGTCAAACTTTAAAAGAAATTAGAAAAAGTCGTGGTAAATTACCTATAGCTGAAGCCATAGCTTACATTCATCGGATTCTTAGTTCCTTCGCATATTTACATTCTTTAGGTTTAGTTTATTGTGACTTTAAACCTGATAATATTATGTTAGAAGGGGGGGATGTAAAATTAATAGATTTAGGTGGTGTCAGGCGAATAGATGACCCCGATGGTGATATTTATGGAACAGTTGGTTATAACGCACCAGAAGCAGGAGAAGGCCCAACAATAGTTTCTGACTTATTTACAGTAGCGAGAACTTTGGCAGTTTTACTCACAGATATTAAAGGCTTTAGTAAAGAACATCTTTATACATTACCCAGTCCCCAAATAGAACCTTTATTTGCTGAACAAGAATCACTTTACCGCTTTTTAATTAAAGCCACAGCCGAAAAACCTGATGATAGATTTCAATCAGCAGATGAAATGGCAGATCAATTATTAGGAGTAATGCGGGAAGTAGTAGCATTACAGACAAATATTCCCCGTCCAGCTAACAGTAATGTATTTGGTAGTGATATGTTAGCACTCACTCATAATAGTGATTTTGAACCAATAAGAATTGATCATCAATATCTACCAATTCCCATGTTAGATACTAATGATTCTGCCTTTAATAATGTTGTGAATGCCACAGCAATAGCTGATGCAGAAAAACGGGTATTTGTTTTTAGTGGAATTGTTAAACAATATCCCCAATCTAGTGAAGCATGGCTGAGATTAGCTAATAGTTTGATGGATACTGAGAAATATGAAGAAGCAGAAAAAGCTATTAAAAAAGTAGAAGAAAAAGACCCTTGGGACTGGCGTATTTATTGGTATCGGGGACGCTTATTAATGAAGCAAGAAAAATTATCAGAAGCGCAACAACAATTTGATCAAGTTTATTTTGACTTACCAGGAGAATTAGCAGTTAAATTAGGTTTAGCAATAGCCGCAGAAAAGAATAATAATTATCAATTAGCCATCAAAATGTATGACTTAGTATCTCGCACAGATCCTAGTTATGTTTCCGCAGCATTTGGGTTAGCGAGATGTTTATCTTCTCTAGGAAAACGTGATGATGCAGTAGCAGCTTTAGAACGAGTTTCCCAAACATCGAACTTGTACACTCGTGCGCGAGTAGAAATTGCGAGAACTTTAATTAATCAACAACATTCTCTACCGGGAACACAAGAATTAACAGCCGCAGCTACAGCGATAGAAGCCTTATCTATAGAAGGAATAGATCGTTATAAATTAACCAAACAAGTCTTAGAAACTGCTTTAAATTTACTAAATTCTCAACAACTGCAAACAGCCAATAATTTAATGATTTTAGGACAACCTTTAAAAGAATTTAATATTCGTAAAGGTTTAGAAAAAGCGTTAAGAAATATGGCACACTTAGCAAATGGTGATGAAAAAATTTGTTTAGTTGATGAAGCTAATAAAGTCCGTCCCAGAACCTGGATTTAAAATTATGGAATGTGCAAATTGTGGTGCAACAGTGTTATTAACAGATCAATTTTGTGAAGAATGCGGTACAGCTTTAACAGCTACAGCCCCTAAAAATACTACTCAAGGTTGTCAGAAATGTGGAGCAAAAATAGAAAATATTGATGAAGAAGGATATTGTTCACAATGTGGATTTCGTAATGTTATACATGAAAAAGAAAGATTAGAAATTTTGATTAATGCTAACTTAGCAGGAGTAAGCGATCGCGGTATTCGACATCATCGCAATGAAGACTACCTAGCTTTAGAGCAAATTGATCAAAACAATACCCAAATTATCGTAGTTTGTGACGGAGTTTCCAGTTCAGAAAAACCTGAACTAGCATCACGGACAGCCGCTGAAAGTACCTGTCAATTTCTCACCCAAACAGAATTAGAAAATCCCGAAATAGCCATTAAATTAGCTATCAATTTCGCCCTCAAATCTATATCTGATCTGCCTATCAAAATTAAAGATAATAACAATCCACCCTCTACAACCATAGTTACAGCCTTAGTCAAAAATGGTATTGCTACTATTGGTTGGTTAGGTGATAGTCGCGCTTATTGGTTAGATATAAATAACCATGAATATCAACAATTAACTCAAGATCATTCTTGGTTAACAGAAGTAGTAAATGCTGGAGAAATGACAGAAAATGAAGCTAGAAAATCACCAAATGCTCATGCTATTACCCGCTGGTTAGGTGCAGATGTCATCGGTGATGCTGAACCGACAATCATTAACTTTAAAATCCCCAATTCAGGTTATCTTTTATTATGTACAGATGGACTGTGGAATTATAGCCCAGACATAGAAGATTTAGGCAACTTAATTAAACAATCACCAGAAAAAGATGTTATGAATATCTCGCAGTTTTTAGTAGAATTTGCCCGTCAATGTGGAGGACATGATAATATTACAGTGGGAGTATTAAGAGTTTGTTGAAGTTTAAGTATGAGAGTAGATAAAATTAATCTGGAGGAGAAAATTGATTATTCTTTGTACTCATAATAGTGGAGGCGTAGGTAAAACTACCTTAGCTATCCATACTGCGGGTGTACTAGCTTCTCAAGTTGGTAGAACTACCCTACTGATAGACTGTGACGATCAAGCTGATTCATGGCAATTTTATGCCAAGCGAATGCCTAATGACAAAGAATTACTTAAAGTAGGAGATAGATTATCAATTTTGGATAATCAAAAGCGGGAAAAAATTACAAATCTTGTTAATCTAGAAGAATACGACCATATTGTGATTGATATTGATAGTGAATTTCTTAATACACTTCAAATCATCCTCACTAATGACCCTGATATCATTTTAATTCCAGTTAATAAATCTCAAAGACGGAAAGCACTGAACAAATTAGATATTGTACTTTCAGCTATGTCTAAACTTGAAAGTAAATACGGTTATTCTCCAAAAGTGATAATTGTTCCTCTAGGAGTCACACAAGAACTTATTTTGGAAAGATTAGAAAAAATAAATAATAAACCACAATCTTGTAGTGTAGCTTTACCAATTCGTGATCTTGAAGATGAAATGTCATTAGCAGTTTACGAAGATAGAAATTATATCTGGAATTATACAGATTGCCAGGATTTGTATCAAGCCTTTTCTTTACTTTTAGAAATTGAGAGGATTTAACTATGCCTTTAGAAAGTCAAAAAGAGGAAATAAAACAATCCAAAGAACATCATGAAGATGCTTATGTTGATAGATTGATTTCTGAAGCTTCTGAACAGATTAAATTAAATGAAAAACCAGATCAATTCATCATTATGATTCCTGAATCTCATGAACATAAAGCAGGAGAAATTGGTAAAGTATTGGGATTATCTTTCTCTGTTACATTAAACTCTGCTGTTAAATATGCTCTGTTTTATGCTCAAAATAAGGGTGTATATTTAAGAGAACTAGAAGAATATCCAACTAGTCTTAGTTCACATTCCTTAAAATTGAAAGTGACTGCTGAAACTTGGCAAAGATTAAAAGAACTAGAGATGACAGAACAAATTTCTGAATGTGTTTTTACAGGAATTGAATTATTGTATAAGCAATTAATTGATATTAAAATAAAGGTATAAATAGTTATGACAGAAACCTGGATAAATAGAAAATTGATTGATACAATTATTAGTCTTGATCCATCAACAAAAGGAGAATTAGGTCGCCGTGCGGCTGCTCACCTTGGACTAGAACCAGGTCCAATAGGTAAGGATGGTGGTATAGATGGAAGTGGCTATCTTAATGGGCTAAAAATATATTTTCAATCAAAACTAGAAAATAAGCCACTAGATGCGGATTATGCTGATAACCTATACGCAAAACTTGTTCGTCATCAAGTAGATATAGGTGTTGTACTGTCAGCTAATGGTTATACAAAGGGATTTACACCAAGATTGAAAGAATTTGAATTTATCCATACTAATATTTATGGCATAAATTGGTTTAAAATTCACTTACTTAATCTGCAAGATTATTTTACTGAAAGCATAGCTTTTCAAGAAGCTTTAAAAGATTTACCACCATTAGTAGATTTAGGTATTGAAAAATGGATTTCTTAACTAAAAATATCTTAATAATATTTAATTATTTGATGAAAATTTATTGTTACTATTTACATTTTTACTAACTCAAGATAACTTAAATTATAACAATTACTTCAAAGCTAACTCTCAATAAATTATCTTATCTCAAATCACCAAAAAACCTATCATGTCTAACCAATTCAAAGCCGAAGTATTTCAAAACCAACACCTTCCCGAAGGTGCAAAAGAAGTTCACGCCATTATGACAGTTTCCACAGAAGCAAGTGTGGGAATAGAAAAACCCATAGCATCTGGCAATAATAGACTATTTGGCATTATTTGCGATACATCTGGTTCAATGGGAGGGGGAAAAATTCAAGCAGCCAAAGAAGCAATTATTAAAATAATCAGCTTATTGCCAGAAAATAGCCACTTTTTTATCGTTACTGGTGCAAGTAAAGCTAAAGTTGTTTTTCCAGTTTCACCCGCTACAAAACAACAAAAAGAACTAGCGATTACTTCAGTAAAATCGGGAGTAGCTAACGGTGGAACTTTAATGTCAACTTGGCTAATTGAAGCATTACAGCAATTCCAAAAAATGCCTAATGCAATTCGCCAAGCATTATTACTTACCGATGGACAAAATGATGATTCTGACGAAGGAAAATTAGAAAAAGTCCTCCAACAATGTGAAGGTATATTTCAATGTGATTGTCGAGGAGTAGGCACAGATTGGCGTGTTAATCAACTCAAAAAAATCGCCACGAAATTACTAGGAACAACAGACATTATTCCTAATCCTGCCATGATGGAAAGTGACTTTCAAGCAATTCTTGAAAAAGCCATGAGTAAAGAAGTCAGTGATGTATCTATGCGGTTATGGACACCCCAAGGAGCAACAGTATTATTCTGTAAACAAGTCAGTCCTGAAATTGTTGATCTTACCCACCGTGCCAAAATCATAAAACCACAAGTCTTAGACTATCCTACTGGCTCTTGGGGTAATAATGAATCCCGTGATTATCACTTTTGTATTCAAGTTAATCCCGGTAATGTTGGTGATGAAATGTTAGCAGGAAGAGCGAGTTTAATTTATACAATTGATGGCATAGAAACCAAAATCACCGAAGCTAAAATCCTCGCTTTATGGACAGATGATGATGCTAAATCCACAAAAATTGATAGAAGAGTTGCCCACTACACCGGACAAGCAGAACTAGCAGAATCTATTCAAGAAGGATTAGATGCTAGAGCAAAAGGTGATTATGAAATTGCCACCGCAAAATTAGGTAAAGCTGTAAAATTAGCTCATGAATCTGGCAATGAAGCCACAGCCAAACTATTAAGAACTGTAGTTGATATTGAAGATGCACCTACAGGAACAGTCCGGCTAAAAAGAGAAGTTGCCAAAGAAGATGCTATGGCATTAGAAACCCGTTCTACCAAAACAACACGCATTCCTAAATCTTAATTATTTCCATGATGAATACAACATATAAATGTGCTAAAGGACATGATTCTATAGAACAAGATTTTTGTTCTGAATGTGGTTTAAAAATTAATGGTATTATCCCAGAAATCATCAGCAAATCATCAGTAAATACATCTGCTGTAACTTGCCCAGATTGTGCTGCGCCCCATGAATTTGATAGTGGTAAATTTTGTGAAATTTGTGGATATAACTTTACCACTGGAGCATCTGGAGAAATTCCTAGTTTTACCCCTAATTCTTTAGATAAAAAATCTGAAGAAACCGCCAAACAAGAAGTAATTAAAAAATGGGAATTAATTATTACAATCGAGCCATCTTTACGCCATCCAGACAGTCCAGAACCACCTACAAATCAACCACCATCAATTATTCCTTTAGAGCAATCAATTAATTTAATTGGACGTAATAGCCCAGCAAGAGCTATTCATCCAGAAATTGCTCTTGATTTTGATGATGCTGTTTCCCATCGTCATGCTTTGCTGACTCGTCAAGCAGATGGTTCATTGATATTACGGGATATTGGCTCATCTAACGGAACTATTTTTAAAGGGGCAGAATTAAAACCAATGACTGATATTACCCTAGAAAATGGCGATGAATTTACTTTAGGACATTGGACAAAAATTACCGTTAAATACAATTAAAAATCAGGAAAAACAATGATTATTCAAAATATTTCTCGTCAGAAAATCATGAAAATCACCACACCAAAAATTCTTAAAACTAGCTTATATTTAACTTGGGCTGCTAGTGTGCTTACTTTAACTACTACTATTGCAGGTATTCAAGGACAAAGACAAGCAATTAAAACAGTTGGAGAAGATGCAACTCCTAGTATTGTTACTGCCCAACGTCTCAAAGATGCAATGGCAGGTATGGATGCTAATGTTGTTAATGAATTATTATTACCATCAGGACAAAATCAAGATGCCATTAAAGGTTATCAAGAACGATATAAAGCAGCAACAGAAAGATTAGTGAAGGCTGCCAAAAATATTACTTTTGAGAAAGAAGAAAAATCTATCTTAACTATGCAAAGAGGGTTCGGTGAATATTTGACCAAAGTTCAACAAGCACGAGATGCACACGCTAGAGGAGATATTAATAACACGTTAATTGCCTATCGCGGATCAATAGAAATTATAGATAAACAACTTTTACCAGCAGCCGATGAGTTAGATAAAGTCAATTTAGAAGCTTTAGATAATAGCTATAACAATCAAAAATCATCTATTAGTAAATCTCTAGCTCAAATAGTTTTATCTGGAGTAATACTTTTAACTATTTTAATAGGAACGCAAATATTTCTCAGTTACCGAACTAAACGGAATTTAAATCTTTTTTTATTAGCAGCAACAATCTTAACTTTAGCTTTTTTAAATTATACTATAGGTGTATTTTTCTCGACTTCTCAAAATTTAAGAACTGCTAAGGAAGATGCTTTTAATTCTATGCACGATTTACGACAAGCAAGGGCATCTATTTATATTGCTAATGCTGCGGAAAGTCGCTATTTACTTGATAAAGCCTTAGCATCAAAATATGAACAGGTGTTTTATGAAAATATCAATAAAGTTGCTAAATTACCTAATAATAAAACCTTTGATAATTTAATCACAGAAATCAAGGAAAATATTAATAATGGCAATAAAGACAAGAAAAATATAGGTTTTACAGGTTTTTTAGCTGATGAATTGAATAATATTACTTTTAAAGGAGAAGAAGAGGCTACTTTGAAAAACCTTTCTGCATTGGGTAAATATGTAACTATTGATCAACAAATTCGTCAGTTAGAAAAAAGTGGCAAATATCAAGAAGCAATCTCTCTTTGTCTTGGTAATCAACCGAATCAGTCAAACTGGGCTTTTGATCAATTCCGAAAAACTAATGACGAAATATTCAAGATTAACCAAAATGAGTTTGATAAAGCTATTAAACAAGCATTTAAAGCTACAGAAGGCATAGAAATTTCTGCAAGTTTAGTATTGAGTGCAGTCTCTCTCATGACTTTATTCGGGTTAATGATCCGTTTAAAAGAATATTCTGCTTAACAATTAATTTCCATTATTTTCATTCGCAATTACCCTGTAAACCTCCTGTATGGATTAATAGCAAAGATTCCGATTTAAAAAATCCTTTTGCGATTAAATCCATCACTCCATAAAACATTTTTCCTGTATATACATGATCTAAAGGTATATCATATTGTTGTTGAAAATCTTGACAAAATAGCTTTAATTTATTAGTCACTTTAGCATAACCACCAAAATGATAATCAGATATAAGTTGCCAATGTGCGGGAGAATTAACAGGTGTGGGTAAATTAGAAGCTAGATAATTTGTTAATAAGTTATTGATATCTTCTTTGAGGAAATCACCACCTTTTAAGACAGGAAAACCAATCACTTTTTGTTCTTGATTTAATGATAGTGCCATACCTGCTAATGTTGTTCCTGTTCCACAAGCTAAACAAATAGTGTTAAATCCTTGAACTGTTTGTAATATCTCTATACAACCACGCATACCATTTAAGTTACAACCCCCTTCAGGAATAATAAATACTTCTCCAAATCGCTGTTTTAAATGATTTTGTAATTCCTCTGTATGGCGTTGTTTATATGTCTGACGATCAATATATACTAATTCCATCCCCTGTGCTACTGCAAATTGTAAAGTAGGATTTAGAGGAATATTTTCTTCTCCACGAATTAAGCCAATAGTGCGGAAACCAAATAGATTTCCTGCGGCTGCGGTAGCATAAATATGATTAGAATAAGCTCCACCAAAGGTAAGAATTGTGGATAAATTTTTCTCCTTAGCTTCCACCAAGTTATATTTCAGTTTAAACCATTTGTTACCGTTGATTTGGGGGTGCATCAGATCCAGCCGTAATACAGATAGTTTAACACCTGCATTAGCCCCCATTTCATTGCTAATTTGTTGAATAAGTGGAGGGAAAAAAATTGACGACATTAAAAAAAAAAGTTATTATTTACTAGAATACTATAAAATACTAAAATTACCAAGTAAATACGCAGATCATGGCTAAAGTTTTAGATGTCATCACGGAAGAATTACAAAAGTTTATTATTAATCAAAAAATATTTTTTGTGGGGACTGCACCTCTAAGTTGTACAGGCCATGTTAACCTTTCTCCCAAAGGTTTAGAAAGTTTTCGCATTCTCTCCCCCCACCAAGTTGGTTATTTAGATGTAACAGGTAGTGGTAACGAAACATCTGCTCATTTGCAGGAAAATGGGCGGATAACCTTGATGTTTTGCGCTTTTCAAGAACCTGCTTGTATTCTCCGTCTTTATGGTCAGGGACAAACAATTTTACCAGATTCTCCTGACTGGAATGCTCTCTATCCTCTATTTCCTCCTCTTCCGGGAACTCGACAAATTATTATTGCAGATATTGAAAGAGTTCAAACTTCTTGTGGTTTTGGTGTTCCACTATATGAATATCAAGGACAAAGAGATATTTTAGTTAATTGGGCTAGTAAAAAAGGAGAAGCAGGAGTTAAGGAATATCAACAAAAAAACAATCTGATTAGTATTGATGGATTATCAACTCCTTTGAGTAAATCGCAGAATTTGGGTGATTAAAAAAATATGAATTACCAAATTATTAACCAGCTAAATGAAGCTCAAATTTCTGAACTTGTAGAATTATATAAAAATGAATTCTGGAGTCAGAACCGGACATATCAAGGTGTTGTCAAAATGCTGGCTGCATCTGATATTATTATCACTTTGGTAGATGAAGAGGAAAAATTAATTGCTTTTTGTCGTGTCTTGACTGATTTCGTTTATCGCGGCGTTCTTTATGATGTCATTGTTAAACCTAGTTATAGAAAAATGGGATTTGGTGCTAAATTATTAAATGAAGTCCTTAATCATCCCCAATTAAAAGAAGTGGAAAATATTGCTCTTTTCTGTTTACCGGAGATGATGCCATTTTATCAACGTTGGGGTTTCACAGATATTGTGAAGTTGGAATTAATGTATCGTTACCAATAATATAGCAATCCTTTAAAATTCTAGAATTTCATCATGTCTACTCAACGCATAATTCAAAGTATATACACAGATGGCGCTTGCACTGGCAATCCTGGTCCGGGTGGTTGGGGTACAGTAATTTATTTTAATGATGGTTCGGTTCACGAAATGGGTGATTCATCCCACCACACCACCAATAATAAAATGGAAATGCAAGCCGCGATCGCTGCCTTGGAATTTTTTAAATCATCTCGACAAACTGAAGCTATTACCCTGTACACTGATAGCAAATATCTAATTGATTGTGTGACAAAATGGGTGAAAGGCTGGAAAAAGAACGGTTGGAAAAAATCAGATGGTAATCCTGTCCAAAACCAAGACCTCTTAGAAATCCTCGATGAACTCAATAGCCAACTGGTACAATGGCAACACGTGCGGGGACATTCTGGTAATATTGGCAATGAACGCTGTGATGTGATTGCTCGCTCCTTTGCAAACCATAAAATCCCCAACCTACAACAGTTATTACCTGAACTTCTTCACGAAACTTTACCTAAAATTCGGGAAATAAGCGTAGTAAAAGTATCTGATGATCCAATAAAATCTACAATAATTAATAAAAATACAGTGGAAAGCAGTCCGTCTGCATCAGATATAAGCACTATGGAACCATCTACAATACCAACTGCGACAACAACCAACGAACAGCCCGCTGAAATCAGGGTTTCACAACTTCGCAACTTGGTGGAAACTTTGCGTATTGCGGACGAAATTGCCGAAAAAGGCTATCTAATCACCAGTTCGGAATTAGCAGACTTAATGAGTGTCCACTCTAGTGCTGTTACCAGTCGGGGTGACGAATGGCGTTGGCGAAATTGGATAGTTTCACGGGTAAGACGTGAAGGTAATCAGATTCTCTGGGAACTCGAACGTGGGGACAAAATAGAAACAGAAGTAGATTAAAATAATTCGTAATTCGTAATTAAGTTTTACAACTAGGATATAGCGATTTTCATCTCAGTCAGATCCAGTTTTAAACCCCAAAAACCGTAGGGGCGCAGGGCCTGCGCCCTTTCCAAGTTCCTGCGCCCTTTCCAAACTAAACTGTATTTTATCCAAGTAATAACCGCTATCAGGAATAGGTAAAAGATCAAATATATTCATAATTATCAACACGATCTTCTAGTCAAAACTACTTATGATTAGAAATATCATTTGTCACTTTAATACGACCTTTAACCACAAACCGCAACAATCTATTGATAGCTTCTTGCTCTTCTTGCTCTAAGCATTCATCTAAAATAGCTGCCATTAAACCATAACGATCAGCTAAGGAAAGAAAGCCAGTATCAGCGCTAGTAGCGATAATTTCCCCAACTGCACCAGGGAGAAGTTTGATTTCTGGCATTTACTTAAAATTGAACTCTACAACTTTAATATCTCCTAAATTTGAGTTTAGCTAAGTGATTAACCCAAGCATTTAATTGTGAAAATTATCAAATATTATGGTGATAATTGCAAACATAAATTAGTGATTTATATCACATGAATGCTGCAAACTGCAAACTTTTGATTATGTTCCTAACATTTGTAAATTGTGCAAAGTGGCATAAAATCCTCCCTGTTGTAATAATTCTTCATGACTGCCCTCTTCAATCAATTCCCCCCGCTTCAACACAAAAATCCGGTCTACATTACGAATTGTAGACAGACGGTGAGCAATAATAATTGATGTCCGTTCTATCAATAACTGATTTAAAGCTTCTTGAACCAAAGCCTCCGTCCTCACATCCAAACTAGCTGTAGCTTCGTCTAACACCAAAATTTGGGGGTTGCGAATAGCAGCACGGGCAAAGGCTAAAAGTTGTTTTTGTCCACTAGAAAGATTTGTCGCCCGTTCTCGCAATTGAGTATCATAACCTTGGGGTAGTTGGTTGATAAACTCTGCCACATTGGTTTTTTCCGCGGCTTGTTGAATTTCTGCAAAACTATAATTATCACCTAAAGTAATATTACTTTTAACATCACCAGCAAACAAAAACGCCTCTTGCAAAATTACCGTCATATAACGTCGTAGTTCCGCTTGGGGAATCTTGCGAATATCCACACCATCAATCAGAATGCGTCCTTGGGTTGGTTCATAAAGACGACATAATAGCCGAATAATTGAACTTTTACCCGCACCTGTGGGACCAACTAAAGCCACCTTTTCCCCTGGATGAATAGTAAAGTCTAGATTTTTAATAACGTAATCATCGTCTTTGTAAGCAAAGGAAACATTTTCAAACTTAATTTCTCCTAAAGCGGGAATAGGAGTAAAATCTTGAGATTCTAACTTAGAAACAATCTCATTAATATAGCCAAATTCAAAATCTACAATTGAATCTTGAGTCTGAGAGTAATCTTTAATTTCGATAGGTTCATCTAAAATATCAACTACCCGTTCAATAGCCGTAAAACCAGATTGAATTACTGTAAACTTTTCGGCAAAATTCCGCAACGGTTCAAAGAATTGTTGGGCATATAAAATAAATGCTGATAAAATCCCAAAGGTGATTTGTTTATCTAACAACAACCAACCACCCAACCATAATACCCCAGCAATTGCGACTAAACCAACCCATTCTAAAGTTGAAGAAACCGCTGAATCATACCAAATGCTAGTATCTACTTCCTTAACATAATGTTGATTAGTTACCCGAAATAACTCAGCATTAAACTTTTCTCGGCGAAATAACTGGACAACATTAATACCAACAATATTTTCTTGTAGTTGAGAATTGAGTTTAGAAAGTTCTTCTCTGGTTTTATAATTAGCCTCTCGATACTGCTGTTGAAAATAAATCATTAACCAAGTCACTGGAAAAAGGATGAATATCAACAAACAAGCAAGTTGCCATTGAATTGAAAACATTAACCCCACAATCACCACCATAGATAATAAATCAGAAATGATTCCTACAGCCCCAGTAGAAAAAACATCTCCTAAACTTTCGACATCACTAGTAAGTCTAGTAATTAATTTACCTACAGGTGTGCGATCAAAAAAACGTACAGCTAAAGATGTAATATGATCAAATAAATCCTCACGAATAGCCGCTGTGATTTTTTGCCCTAATTTTTGAACTAAATAACCTTGTACACCTGTTAATACTAAGCGAATAATAGTTGCTATGAGCAACATTCCGATGAGAATATTTAAACCTTGCCACAGAGGCATATTTTGGAGGAATTGATATGTGCTAGGTTCTTTCCGAATTAAAGAAATTGCTTGTCCTACTAACATAGGTTTGATAGCACTAGCAATGGCAATAGGAACAAGCAGCAACATAGATATTGCTAATAGTTTGCCACTACTACGGGCATAAGGTACTAAGCGCAAAAATAACCGCCAGTCATTTTCTCGACGACGGTATTCTGTATTAGATTTAGTTTGAGATGGGTAGATGCTCATAAACAAAGAATTAGTAGTAAAATTATTGGGAATTTTGGATTTTGAATTCTGAGAAAGCGGTACTAATTTTTTTCATAATTTAAGCCATTGATTTCTTTGCATTTTGCCTGTGCGGCTTCATAAGCTGCCAAATATTCTTGACCACCTAACATGACATCACCATAATAATCATAGGGGGCTTCACCATAAATAGGTAAAGGATCATCCTCTGGATAATCTTCTTTAGATTCTTCAATCATGGCTTTTAGCTTTTTGGCACTGAGACTTTGAGCAGGAAAATAATAAAGTTCCTGGGGATTTTTTTGCAGATAAGGAAGTGTAGGATCAATAATCACATCATTAACTTCCAGCCAACCATGTTCAACAGGTTTATATGGCTGACCAGCAAATACTAAAAATCCTTGTACATATTTTGCACCCTCAGTCACTAAAACTGCTTTATAAGCATTATCAAAAGGTTTTTTAGCTTTACTTTTGATAGTTTTGGCAATTTCATTTGACAGGGCTTCATCTAATAATTTGTTCATGGTGTGAATTATCCTTGAATTATGCTGTCAATGGTAAAACTCTGGTAGGGTGTGCGTTATGCTAACACACCCTCCGTTTAAGTAGGTGAGCGTTAAAAATTGTCGTTGGGATAAGGCAGGGGAGCAGGGAGCAGGGAGCAGGGGGAAAGAGTTTGAGCTTGCTTTGCTTTTCTTCACATACCTTGAATTTTTTCTGTCAACCTACTTAGCTACTTCTTACTAAAAATGCAATAGTACAACCAGGTGCTAAATTCTTTGACAGGAAATAGGATATAAGTCAAAGGATTTACTGTGACAATAATGTTTCTAAAATCCCGTTTAGCAAAAAATAAAATTCCCTGGGCAACTTGTGGTGCTGACATGATACCATAGGGATTTAATTGACTTTTAAATGGGCCTAAAATTAATTTGCGAATTACACAAACTTGATCTAATCGCTTCAGGGTGACAATATCCCCTAATGCTCTTTTGCTCAGTTCATATAGGGGACTTAATGCTGGGGAAACTTCAGCCTCAGACGTATTTACCCAAATTTCTTTAGTGGCTTTGTCTTGCGGTCCTGTGACAGTTGCAGAAAAAATATCTATCAATTCCAAAGCGGAAAAGGTGTTAACTTGATAGGAATTTTGCATGGCGGCAGAAGTCCGATCTCCATAAACATTTATGCCATGATTGATAATGAGAATATCAACTTTATTTAAACTTTCTTGTAGTTGAGCTTCATTACCCAATTCCCATTTTACAACTTTGACACGATCTTGAACTGCGATTTTTTCAGGATTAGTTGTTAATGCCACAACTTTAGCATTATGCTTTAATAATTCTGCGGCTAATGCTTGTCCTAATGCACCAGAAGCACCTGTTAAAGCGACTGTTTTACCTTTAAGAGAAAGTCCTGTTCCTAGTATTTTATCCACAAGAGGAAAAACACCACTATAGTAAGCATTAACATCATCAAAATGATGTCGCCAATGATAGGTTCTATTTACCCACCAAACTGAGGAAATTGTGTCTAAAGGTCCGGGTAAATGATTGTAGTCTGTGTCTATTGTTCCTTGAAAATATCGCATAGATGCACCGTATAAAAAAGTGCCAGCATATACGACTCCTAACCATAACCCCCATTGATGAGCTAGTAAGGCAATTGCTGTTAAAATGATTACTAGTAGACCAGATTCAACGATATCATGATACAATTGGGAATCTATATAGGCTTTTTGGGAAATTAAAGTTAAATCTCGACGGTATACGGCATGATGTTTATTGTGCCATTTCCCTAACCAAGTTACGTAATGACACAAAGCATGGTAACTGTCTCTTAATATTTCTGCGAGTAAGAGGGAGGAAAATCCCCAGGTAGTGAACTGGATACAGTTGTTTACTAAAACCGAATCAATTGTTAAGCTTTGAGCCAAAATCATCATCTTTTTGGTGACACCACTTCCTCTTAATTAAACCAAGTTGTTAGCACTTTTGTCTAATAAAGTTGCATCTTCCAGATTTATTTTCCACTCTACTTAACTTCAGAATCCGAGTTTTGGATAAATTTAGCCAGCAAATACCTTTTGTAAATTTTCTGGCTGCATGAATGTTAAATATTGATTGGACATTTCTGGGGTTAAGAATTCTATCATCACTCTATTTTCTAACCAAAACTCGATTACATCAAAGAAAGCACGACTACAACGGATAACTCTCCAACCTTCTCTATGAGCAATTTCTTCTATTTTTTCTTGAGTAGAATTAACAGAAATGGCTGCATGAGTGGCTGTAAAATTGACAGGTTGAGAAATTTCTTGAAATTGACAATCCTGTTTTCCTTCACCCGGTTGCAATACAATTTGTAATGGATAAACTTCAATTGCTGTTCCGTATTCGTCCAGAGATACCATCATGTAACTACCTGGATTTGGCGGAAAGGGAAATGCTTTTCCATTCATTACTTCTGCGAGAACTTCAGCAGCGTGTTCAGGATTTTGAGCAGAAATAGAAAGATGGTGAATCATATTATAATTGAAAAAAATCCAGTATCTAGTATAGCAAAATAAATGGCTCTATCAATCCCTGATTTGCTCAATTAATCGCTGTTCTAGTAAATTCAATAATCCATCTACATCTTTTCCTATTTCCTGAAAACAGATTTCTGGTGATGATTTGGGTGCAAATTGAATTAACTTAATTTCCCCTTTCCCAATACCAATCATCACTACTTCTGTTTCTGGTTTGTGATTATCAATAATTCCCAAAAGTTCTTGGAGACGATTTTCAACTCTATCATTGAGTTTTTCTATTTCGGCTTGGGGACAATAAACAAAATGGGGAGTTGGTTGTAAATCAATACCGATAGTCCCCTGACTATCACCATTCTCTAGCCACAATCCCCAAAAAAGTGCGGCTAGTTCTGGCTGATTGTCTTTGACAAATCTATCTAACTGTCCTCGCCATTTATTCTCTGCTGTTTCTGGTTGGGGAATACTAAACATCACAATTAATTCATAATTTTATTTTTTCTATGGTAACAGTAAAAGTAGCATTTTTATAAAATTGATCTAATTTTCAGTAATCAGCTATCAATAGAATGGGGAAATATAAATCTATGATAGCTGAATGTTTTGGTTTTACTAATTTCACCGTTTGGCTAATTCTGGCGTTTTTCCCTTTAATCCAATCATTAATTTCAGGGCAAATATTTTCACTATGGGAACTCGCTGCATAATCCACAAACCCAAACGGCGCACTATTACCACTGGTAAGAAGTTATTAGAAAAAACTCGGTCTAATAAATCGGTGAAACCTAAAATTGCCAGGTTTTCTTTTTTTCTCCAGCTTTCATATTGCTTGAGTATGGAAATATTACCAATATCTTGACGATGTTTATGTGCTGTTTGGATGATTTCCGCTAAAGCTGCTGCGTCACGAATCCCCAAATTTAAACCTTGTCCTCCCACGGGATGACAGTTATGGGCGGCATCACCAATTAATGCTAATCTAGGCAGAACATAGCGATCGCTCTGCATTAACTGTACCTGAAAAATAAAGCGATCGCCTAACAATTCCAATTTACCCATTTGTTGACCATAGCGTTTGGTTAGTTCCGCCAAAAATTCCTGATCATTCAACGCACATAAAGCTTTTGCTTCCTGATGGGGCGCTGTCCAAACAATGCGGCAACGGTTTCCTGGTAAAGGTAAAATCGCAAAGGGACCACTAGACCAAAACTTTTCGTAAGCGGTGTTATTGTGGGGGTTTTCTGGTTTTACAAAAGCCACAATACATGATTGCCAATATTTCCAGCCTTTCGTTTTAATGCCCGCAGCTTGACGAATGGGAGATTTTGAACCATCGGCAGCTACTAACAATTTACTGCGAATTGTCCGATTCTCGTCGGCAATTTTAATATTAATAGTAACTATATCTCTCTCATTTTGCGTACTTACTACTTCCGCTGGACACAAAATAGTTACATTTGCACAACTTTGGACAAATTCCTGTAAGGGTGCTAACAGTGCATAATGTTCTGCAACATAACCTAACTCTGGTGTACCTAAATCAGCAGTCTGGAATTTTACCACATCAGGATAATCAGCATCAGAGAGACGAACTTGGTTATATTTGGCGACATTGGGGAGAATTTTGTCCCATAAACCAATTCCTTGGAAAATTTGTGCAGAAAGCATATGCACCGCATAAGCCTGTCCTTTGGCTACTGCGGCTGATGCCACTCTAGCTTCAATGAGAAGAATATTTAAACCAGAATCTTTTAAAGCTGCGGCTAGGGTTAAACCGACAATTCCACCACCAACTATGACTAAATCATAATCATATCCCCAGTAGGTTTCTGTGGGGGTGTGGGGAGAAGAAAGGGTGGGCGTAAGCTGTGAGAGGGACATTGTAAAGATAAATTACAGGGTTTTAACTATTATTGTGACGCGATTACGACTGATGAGCAAGGTAATAGCACAAAATACTAAGCCATACTTAAAACCATCAAATTATCAGCCATTTCAAAATTAGCTGTTACATTTTGGACATCATCTAATCCTTCCAGGGTATCAATTAACTTAAAAAGAGATCGCCCTTGTTCAATATTTGTTACTTCTACCTGATTCCCAGGAATCCAACGTAATTCTATATCTGTGACTTTAAAACCTGTTACTTTCAATATTTGGCTGAGTTTCTCTAAATTCCCTATTTCCGTAAATACCTCAACCGTTTCTTCTGCAATCATTTCATAGGACTCAGCATTTCCTTCTAGGGAAGCTTCTAAAAGCTGTTCTTCATTAATCACACCTTCAACTACACAAACTCCTTTTTGGGAAAACATCCAACTTACACAACCTATTTCTCCCAAATTTCCGCCATTTTTACTAAAGGACACACGCAAATCCGCAGCAGTACGATTACGGTTATCTGTGAGAGCTTCAATTAAAATTGCTACACCACCAGGACCATAACCTTCATAGCGAATTTCTTCGAGGATATTATGATCACTGAAAGTACCCGCACCTTTAGCGATCGCTCTATCAATATTATCATTAGGAATCCCCGCTGCTTTGGCTTTATCAATGGCTGTTCGGAGTTGAAAATTACCCGCTGGATCTGGGACTCCGTTTCTCGTCGCAACTATAATTGCCCGTGATAGTTGGGTAAATATACTTCCCCTTTTTGCATCTACTACTGCTTTCTGGCGCTTAATATTCGCCCATTTACTATGTCCTGCCATAATTGGAAAATATTCATCCTTTATATATAGAATGTAACCCGTGAATAGTCACTTCTTTAAGTTTTGACAACTAATTGAAAAGAATTTAAATAGCCTGTAATAGTTTTATTTAAAGTTTCATGCTGTTGTTTAGAAACGATAGCCATGACTTTATATAATCTATTATGAGCAATAAACATCCTAGTTTTCGTAACTTTGCCTATGGCATTGACATATTCAATTTCTTTGCCAGGCTGAAAGTTAGAACTGCGAATATTCCGCTGATTTAGTAATCTACTTTTGGTAGTTGTTAATTCTACATATTGGGCTTCATCCATAATTTTTTGAGGGCTATTCATCTGCATATAGCTATTAGGAAATTCATTGTATGTAACTATATATGCAGCTTCTTGTTCTGGAGGTTGGGCTAAAAATATTTCTAATGTTATTTCCCCCATATAGGTTTTTTGAATTTGGGTTTTCCGTTTAGGCATTCCGGGCATTAAAACTGTAAACTGTCCATCTGGTGCGGTGAATTCCCGCCATTTAGGCTGTACTACTTGGGGAATAATGGGTTTTTTCTCGGTAATTGTCGGTTTAGGTGAATGCACCCCTGCGACAGCATAACCACTAGATAAAAGAGTAGCAGCAATTAAAGATAGTAAAATTTTGCTATTCATAGTTATAAAATTTGTAGATGCAGATTTTACTGTTCTTGCTAGTTATAACCTAGAGGCAGACAAAGCCGCACCAATTAATCCGACTTGTTGGTTAAGAATTATATGCACGGGGATTTCTGCCAAAAGAGAACTCATTCTCCCTTTTTGGGTAAAATTCACAAGGAAATTACCATTTTGCATTAAAGGTAGGATTTTAGGAGCGATACCACCAGCAATATATAATCCTCCATAGGGTAGGAGTTTTAGTGCTAGATTCCCGGCTTCTGCACCGTAAGCCTCTACAAATAATTGCATAGTTTGTTCAGAAAGGCGATCGCTTTTTTCCAGCGCCGCACTCCCAATAAATGCACCAGGATCAAGGGTTTTTTCGGTTGTCTGTGCTTCTTGTTCCCAAGTTCTGACTGCTTGGGCAATTTCTGGAGATTCGGTGGCTATTTGTTGATCTCGTAAAAATTGGTAAATAGCCGGAATCCCCAACCCGGAAACAACTCTTTCTACAGAAACTCGTTCAATATTATATTTATCTATAATATATTTCAATAGTTGAAACTCTAACTCATTGCGGGGGGCAAAATCTGCGTGTCCACCCTCGGAAGGAAAGACTTGATATTGATTTCCCTGTTTAATCAAAAATCCCTGGCCTAACCCAGTTCCTGCACCAATTACAGCCATTGGTGCTGCTGATTGATATTTACCAACTTGCAAAGTCAGTAAATCCTGTTTAGTTAAACCAAAAATGCCATAACCAACAGCCGCAAAGTCATTAATTAGAGAAATCGACAGAATACCCAATTCTTTCGCTAAACGATCTGTATCCAAAAACCATGATAAATTAGTCAACTTAGCAGTATTTTCTACTACGGGTCCTGCGATCGCAAAACAAGCTTTTTCTGGTGTGCTAGAATTAGCTTTAGTCAAAAACTTTTGGACTATGGGAACTAAATCGGGAAAATCTCCACTGCGAAAACTCTCCTCATACAGAGTTTTTAAACCTAGGGTTTCTGAGAATTCCACCAAGCGCAAAATCGTTTTTGTCCCACCTATGTCTCCGGCTAGTAGCAATGTCATAAAATTTATCAGCTAGTAAGTTACTTTTGCTTAGTTAGTATCAGTTGCGATTTAGAGAAAATCCCCATTAAAATATTTACACAAATCGCACCAATTCCTCAACTTTAGTCAAATGGGAAGTATCTCCCTTTAGTTCTAGCAACCATTGTGAATCTTGACGCACAACTTTTACCAAAGAACATAGAGAAGCTTTAACTTCAGTTTTAGCGATGTCTCCCACTAATCCCATAGCTGCACCCAAGACAGACGCACCATGGGCCACCAATAGGATATCATGGGGGGAAAATTCAATAGATAGACATCTAGCTGTTTGGGCTGAACGTTCCCGCACCTGTTCATGAGTTTCTGGGTATTTTGCAGCTATGCGTGATGTGTAGCTAGTATCAATTCTGGGAAATAATTTTACTAAAGCTGAAGTTGAGAGTTTTTCAGGTTCTTCAGTCATCCATTCAGGATTCAGCCATTCACTCAAACCTACTTCCAGTTTAATCTGTAAATCCAAAACTTCCGCGATCGCATTGGCAGTTTGGATAGTTCGCAAAAAGGGAGAAGCAAAAATATGGGTGATTTTTTTTCCCTTCAGTCGTTTTGCTAATTGCTGCGCCTGAATTATACCATCATCTGATAAAGGTGGATCATACCGTCTTTCAGCAGTCAGAAACCAATCGGGATATACGAAATCGAGACGGTTAGCGTGTCTTGCTATCCAAACTATTTGACTCATAGATAAAAATACGAGTGTTAATTTTTGTTATGTGGTTATAATACGATACTTTGCAAACCTTTGACTAATCTTTCTATACCTGCTGTGGCTGTATCTGCTTGTAATGCCCCATAAGCAACCCGCAAATAACAACCATCTTCCATCCCAAAGGTTGTTCCGGGAATCACCGCTATTTTATATTCTTGAATCAGTTTTTTCACTAATTCCAAATCGTTAATTTCGGTATGCACTTTTAAGAAAAAATAAAATGCACCATTAGCGGGTGTAATAGTACATAAATCTGGCAGAGATTGTAGTGCATTAATAACTATTTCTCGAACTTGGGCAATTGTCCTAATATTATCTTTTAAATAATCATCTTTTGCCTGTAATGCGCCCAAAGCTGCATATTGAGAAACCACAGGTGGACAAATCAAAATGGTATCTTGGACTTTTCTCACAGCAATTAACAAATGTTGGGGAATTACCATATAACCAATTCTCCAACTAGCAAAACCATAAGCTTTCGATAAACTAAAAAGAGAAATTGTATATTGATTACTTCCTGAAAATGCCCCAGGAGAAATATGTTTTACGCCATTGTATGTAAAATATTCATAAGCCTCATCACTAATATGATAAATTCCCCTTTCTCGACAAATTTCATTAACTTGACGTAAAGCAGTTTCCGAATAAACAACACCTGTCGGATTATTCGGAGAAATCGTCACCACCGCACGGGTTTTATCTGTAATTGCTGCGGCTATAGCTTGGGGAATTAACTGATAATCTGCATCTGTTCCGACTAATACAGGATGACAACCCGCCATTTTAATCGCCATTTCATGATTAAAATAGTAGGGAGTATTTAAAATAATTTCATCACCGGGAGAAGTAATTGCTAAAATAGCATTCATGAACCCCATATTGCTACCTGCTGTCACCACAATAGCGTTTTCTTCATTAATATCAATACCATTAAATATTGATAATTTTGCCGCTAATACTGTTAATAATTCAGGAATCCCGACAACAGCTTGATAAAGATGATTTTTGGGTTCAGATAGAAATTTTGGTAATAGTTCAATTGCGGTTAATGGTGGCTGATAATGAACCACACCTTGTCCCAAAGAAATTGTTCCTGGAGAGTTTTTAATTAATTCTCCCACCACCGGAATAATTGGCGATTGAATCGCATCCATTCGTGATAATTTATAATTCATAACTTATAAAAGGTATGTGAAGTATCTGTCAAGCACCAGAAGCAGCCAGGTATTTGTTAACAAAAAATAATCAAGAAACGTCATCTTTATCAAGTCAGGTCATAATAGAAATGATCACGACAATAATGATGTACAAATTTGAAAAACTTACTTTAAGGGAGGTTGAAGTCATGCTAGGAATTTCACTAGAAAGAAGTCGCGCTTACAGAGAAATTAAACAAGAAGGAATAGAACAAGCAACTTTCAATCTAGTTATTCGACAGTTAACAAAACGGTTTGGAGAATTACCAGAAGAACTACGCGTTTCTATTTCGGCTTTACCTTTACCTGTCATGGAAAATTTGAGTGAAGCATTGTTAGATTTTACCAGTTTAAATGATTTACAGGTTTGGTTAGCAGCAGTCAAACACTAAAGTATTTCTGATGCCGAATTGCTGGTTATGCTAGGGGTTTAGTATTGCTAAACCCTTACGTAAATTTTAATTACTTCACTGTAAATCTATTGATAATTTTTAGGGATACCAACTGCTGATAAACCTGCAATTACTTTCAAGTTTTGACAACGAATTAATTCACTAAAATTTAAACCAGAACGCCCTTCTATAGTTCCTACTGCTTCAATAGCCGTTAACAAATGTTGGGCGGCTTCAGTTTCTGAATAACCTCGTCTTTGGGCGATTCTAATAGCTGCTATATCAGCATTTAATTCTGACTCCTGGGATTTATTCATGCGCCAAATTCGCATAGCCGCTAAAGCAGTTAATCCCCCAGCTACTACCACACCTACCACATCAGATTGGACTGCTTCCACTATTCCCCCCACAAGCCCTGCTAACACCACACCTTGATATATATTCGGTTGCAACCATTTCACACCGATTAACCATGACACCATCTGCAACAGGAGTAAATCCCGTTGGGGTTTTGTTAACCGTCGCCACAAATCGAAATTAATATATATTGGTCTTGCTTGACTCAAAGGCAGGGGAAAAGCAGCATCTATTACCTGTTTTTGCTCTGGTTTACTGACGATTTTAACCATCATGCGCCCAGAAGCAGGCATCACATCTAACAAACGACGAATTTCAATATTTGGCTCCATAGCATCCATTATTAGTGATAATTATGTATATTCATTGACTACTTAAGATTACACTTTATATTTATATGGACGCTTTTGATCCGAATCCGCCAGAATGGACAAATCAAGCAGTACACGCCTATCAATTTCATTGTCCCAAATGCCACGCTAGTAGTCGAGAAGCCATCAATGTGTGGTTAAATAGGCGATCTCCTGTAACTACCGCAGATCGTCGTCGGAAGTGGCAAGAATTCTATCATTGTCATTGCAGTTTTGTCTGGTGGGCTTGGAGTAATGATAGACCACCAACAGATTTATCTGGGGAAAAATAGGATAAAAAAATGTAGGGGTTTAGCAATGCTAAACCCCTGCTATGAACTATTAACCTAAGCTAATTCTAGAAAGTGAAGGTAGTCCGCAAAGTACCAACGTACTCGGTGCTGTTATTGTTATTATTCTCAGGATTGAAGATTACCAACAAACCAGGAGTAACAAGAATATTGTCCGAAACCTTCATCTTGTACAAACCTTCTAGGTGATAAGAAGTACCGGAGTCAGCAGTAACGTTTTTACCACCAGTTAATTTTGGTGGTTGACCAAAGATTAAACCCAAGGTATTACCTTCTTTACCGAAGTCTTTCACACCCAAGGTAGCTGCCCAATACCAAATATCTCCATTGCTGCCACTACCATTTAAAGTGCTGGCAGCCGTATAACCTCCCCAACCGCCAAGAGTCAATTTAGCAGTAGGTTGGAAGGTAGCTTCTATACCGTAGTTGCTGGTTTCAGTCTTAGCATTACTGAATGGGTTGTTAGCACTAGCACTGCCTGTAGCTAAAAAGAGGTTGGGATTAATACTATTAACATTATTTTGATAGGTATGAGCATAGGTCAGACCAACGTTAATGGCTTTATTGGGCTTCAAAGCCACTTGACCAAAGATGGTGTTACTACCATCGAATAGTCCAGTTCCAGGTGCGGGGTTATTTGCATTATTATCCCTACCTGTTGCAAAATAAGCTGCACTCAAGGCAATTTTATCGTTAGGAGTGACGTTAACTGTGATACCTGCACCGTCATTAGCTTGACGATAAATGGGGCTGAAACGTCCATAGCGAGATAAAGCACCTGAACCACTGCTTCTAAAGTCAGGGTTGAATACATTGACGTTCTCGTTCAACTCAGCACCAGTAGCATCAATCTTGACACGCACTTTGTCTTTCAAGTTGAAAGCATAGTTGAGTTTATCAATGGTTACGCTGTTAGTGCTGTTACCATCGTAGCCCAAGCGGGTCATGTTAGTGCCAGTATTACCAGCGGCTGAACTACCAGATGTGCCATTCGAGATTATATTCCCCGCATTCAACCGGGTTTGTAATTGGTCTGTACCCATGAAGCTGCTGTTCAAGGTCAACCGCACCCGGTCAGAGAAAGTTGTGTTGGAATCTAAGTTTCCTGGTGTTGCATTATTACCAGAACGAAGTGCTTGCTTATCCCCAAAAGCTTGGGATAGGCTGAAAATCGCTTCACCAGACAACTTGGTGGTGGTGGAGAACTGATGAGCTTCTAGTTCACTTGTACGAGCTTCCAAAGCATCTACCTTACCGCGCAGAGTTGCCAATTCAGTGGAATATTCTTCTTGCAAACGCTGTAAGGTGGCTAGATCTTCCTTCTTCACCATATCAGCACTAGCTGTAGCAATGAGTTCATTAACGCGGTCTAAGCAGGAATTTAAGCCAGCGGCAAATTCATACCGAGTTAAAGCGCGATTACCACGGAAAGTACCGTTGGGATAACCAGCTACACAACCATAACGTTCAACTAAGGATTGTAAAGCTTGAAACGCCCAATCTGTAGGTTGTACGTCGGAAAATTGAGAAACGGATGTTACTTGACCCAGTTTAGTAGAATCTTGGGTCAACTGAGCAACACTTGTCACTTGTTCGTTAGCTTCACCAGCAAAAGCACTGTTACCAGTTAGTAAGCTCAAAGCAATAGCGGGGCTAACTTTGAGGATATTCCAGAAAGCTTTTTTCATAAATTTTAATCTCTCTCACACCTAAACGAATCCAGCTTACGGTAAATTCCAAATCTCAGGAATTTACACATAAATGTTCTGTGCTGATTGTACAACATAAATAAGACTTAACACAAGTCAATATCAAAATTTTTATACAAAGTTATGATTTATTTATTGTTTGGTAAACACAAGATTATACTACGTTTGTGACGTAACAGTTTGCCTTCTTCTTCAAATTTCTGTATTAACCGTGTTACTGTTACTCGTGTGGTGTTGAGTACCTCAGCTATATCCTGATGAGTAACATATAAATCAATTAATCTACCTTTGTCTAGATTCCGTCCAAATTTTTCGCTTAACCAGATCAGGAATTTCCATAACCGCAATGATGTTGGTTTTTGATGCACAATGCTTAAAAGTTCTTCGGTTCTTTGGATATGAGATACTAAAGCCTGAATATCCTGATGCCAGAAATGTGATGAGACTAGGGTAACTTCTACACTGGTCATACACTCAATTTGGTAAGGTTTGACTCTAGAGAAAGGATAGCCAACTAAATCACCTACACCCCAATAACCCAAGGTGATAGTTGTTCCATGCTCATTCCATGTTAAAGTCCGAACTACTCCCCGCTCAATGTGCCACAATATATCATCCTGGGGAGGAATTACCTCTCGACGAGCAAATAACTGCTGGTTTGATTGTTTGTCACCTGGAGATGCTAGAAGATGAGTTACAGAATAATTCATTAGATTTTTGATACTTTTATTAATCAGTCCGTCTTGGGAAAATCTATAGTTTTATGTGATGGTAATTATTAGATTAATTAATAATCAATCCTTATTATTTATGGTTCTACTATGTAGGGTGGGCAATGCCCAAGCCTTTTGTATTTCAAAAATAAAATAGCAATCTTACATTATTGATATTTATCTACTCAAATTTAATATCAAAAGTTTAAGAATAGATAATCTTTAAATTAAATTTGTATTGTGATCTAAGGAGGTTAAATTTAGTAATGGGGAGGGGTTTTGATGATAATTTTGAGTTAATTTCTCCCCCATGCCCAATTTAAGAACGTTGACCGGTCACAATGTATGTGACTCGTTGAGCGATATTAGTAGCGTGATCTGCCATGCGTTCCAAACAACGAATTGTTAAAGTTAAGAGGAGAATTGGCTCAATTACTCCGGGAACATTTTCCTGATGGGCAAGGGTTTGATATAGATGCTCATAAGCATTATCTACAGCATCATCTAACTGATTCATCCTTTGTCCACTGGTTTCATCTAAATCTGCTAAAGCTACTAAACAAGTTGCTAACATCGCTTGGGCGTGTTGAGACATAACAGCAATCTCTGGCAAAGAACTATGTTGAGGATAGGGAAAGAGTTTAATGGCAATTTCCGCTAAATCCTGGGCATAATCCCCAATGCGTTCTAAATCCCGAACTAACTGCATAAAAGCACTTAAACACCGCAAATCTTTCTCTGTGGGTGCTTGACGGATGATAATGGTTGTGCAGTCTGATTCTATTTGCCTATAAAAGCGGTCAATTTTTTTATCTAGTCGGGGTATTTGTTCTGCTGCGATTAAATCGCCGGCAAATAGTGCCTGGTGACTAAGCCGAAATGATTGTTCTACTAAAGCACCCATGCGGAGTAAATCCCGTTCCAAACGCCTAATAGAGCGTTCTATTTGTGGTATTTCATGCTTGGTTGTATAAAAGACAGTTTTCACACTAGTCATATCAAAAGAGTATATAATTTTTTAACTATAGTCTTGACTAGGCGAATTTGTCATGATTTGAGAAAATTGAACTTGTATCCAAGCACCACCTGTTTCTGGATGGTTCATGGCTTTAATTGCACCACCGTGAGCAATGACTATTTGCTGAACAATGGCCAAACCTAAACCACTGCCGGCAATTCCCGTTGTCGAATTTACTTCATTGACTGGTGAACGATAACGGGCTTTATCTCCTCGATAAAAGCGTTCAAATACATGAGGTAAGTCGGCAACAGCAAAGCCCACACCGGAGTCAATAATATTGATTTCTAACATTTGGCCGTTATCAGTAGAAATTATTTTAGTTTCAATGTCAATAGTTGTTGTAGCGGGACTATATTTGATGCTATTATCTAGCAAGTTAATAAATACTTGATAAAGTCGAGATTTATCTGCTTGAATGCAGATGCTTTCTAGACCAGAATAGGCTATGCTTAAAGACTGACGTTGGGCAATTGGTTGTAGGGTTTCCCATGCTGAGATGATCAGCGATCGCATTTCCACCACTTCTAAATTTAGCTGCATGGTGGGGTTATTTTCCATTTGCGTCAGTTCTAACCAGCTTTGGACTAAATTAATCAGCCGGTCAACTTCGTGCATCAGCCTATTAACCCAACGATCTAAAGGTGGTTCTAAACGAGTTTGCAGAGTTTCCACCACGAGACGAATTGCCGTGAGGGGTGTTCTCAGTTCATGGGCTAAATCGGAAAAAGAGCGATCGCGTTCTTGCTTCAAATCTAGCACAGGTTGGCAATTTTCCAAAAATACCCCCACTGCTCCGGCTGGTAAGGGTAAGCTAGAAGCCCGCAAAAACATGGATTTTACTGCTGTCATCACCTTAGCATCTTCACAAGCCGGATGAAAAACCCATTCCTGCACTTGGGGCTTTTGCCAATCACGAGTTTGCTCAATTAACTGATCTAATTCATAGGATCTCACTAACTCTAACAACAAACGGACTTGTCCTGGTTGCCATCTTTGGAGACATAAAATTTCCCGCGCTTGCTGATTGCACCATAGCAGTTGATTTTCCTCATCTACCTGCAAATATCCCAGTGGTGAAAACTCCAGCAATTTCTGATAAGTGGATAATGACTGCTGCAAATCTTGCCGCTGTCTATTGACTATGGAAATTTCCTGCCGTAAGCGAGGTCTTAGCAGCAGTTTAATGTTAGTAATTTTATGGGTATGAGAATTTAACGGTTGTAGTAATTGCTCTAAATACCAGTTCAGATGAACCTGTTGCCAAACCCAAAAACCAAGGCCGACAGCTAAACCCAGAGAAAATCCCAGTAAAAACATGAAAGTCGTTAGTTGCTTTGTGATTAATCAAAACTAACAACTATTGTCAACAATTACCCAAATCTGTAACCAAAACCTCTTACAGTAATAATATAGTCTGGATGACTGGGATCTTCCTCCAACTTCTCCCGTAACCAGCGGATATGAACATCCACAGTTTTGCTATCCCCAACAAAATCTGGTCCCCATATCTGATCTAACAATTGCTCCCGTGACCATACCCGACGAGTATAACTCATAAATAATTCTAACAGCCGGAACTCTTTGGGAGACAAGTTCGCCTCTTCTCCACGCACAATTACCCGACACTCTTGAGCATTTAAAGTTATATCTTTATGCTTAAGAACTGGGACTTGTGGCAATGCACTTAAACGTTGGCGGCGAAGTAACGCCCGACACCGGGCTACTAATTCCCGCATACTAAATGGTTTTGTTAAGTAGTCATCAGCACCCACTTCTAAACCCAGCACTCGGTCAGTTTCACTACCTTTAGCACTGAGCATTAAAATCGGCACTGAGTTGCCTTGGTGACGCAAAAAACGGCAAATATCTAGACCATTAATTTGCGGTAACATCAAATCTAATAGCACTAAGTCTAAAGATGGTTCTTCGGAATTATTTTCACAACTTTTTAGATATTCTATCGCTGCTCGACCATCACTAGCGGTGATTACCTCATATCCTTCTTCTTCTAATGCCACAACTAGCATTTCCCGAATCAGTTCTTCGTCTTCGACTATGAGGATACGGTTTGTTTGTCCAATATCCGTTCTCACAGAATATTTAGCTAATTCACTAGTATACATTAATTTTTTAAGTGTATAACAAAGCCTAGTATATTATAAATCATACTAACGATGGATTTATTTTAATTTTCTTTGTATTTGGGGTAATTGTAAATTTTTGTGTCAGTAGTCCCTAAGTCTATCTTGACAACGGCACATTTGTCAATTACACTTTTAGTACAAAAATACTAATCACAGGAGTCAGGAGGAATAAAGAAGGAGGAATAAAGAAGGAGTGAAAATACAGCAGATTTCGCTCTAATGAGGTACAAACTTTTGACCTAATTTTTGTACTTCATGCGAGTGGATATTGCTATAGGGAATACAGAAAATAATTAGCTAATTTAAGGAAGTTGAAAAATGTCCACAGGTGCAGTTAAAGACAGTAAACAACAACTGGTACAATCCTTTCAACAAATTCGTGCAGAAAGGAAAAAACTTGATGCCAAAATAGCTACTAAACAGGAGGAAGCTGAAAAGGTTAAAAATCAGGAAATTCTCGTTGCAGCTTCTACTTACACTGTTGATAGTATTGTGAAAGGTTTAGCTGATTTACAGTTAGAATTTGGCAGTATTGTGAATGCACTGGCTGAAAAATTAGCTCAAGAAAATACTAAATTAGATGAATTAAATAGAGCTATAGAGATTGAAACCCAACGGTTACAGGAACTCAGACAAATTAGAATTGTCGCGGATACTTTAGATATTTTTACTCAAGAACATCAGGAAAAGTTAAAGGTTCTAGAACAGGAGACTACAAATAGAAAAGAGGCTTTAGAGAAAGAGGCAACTGGAAGAAGGAAAGAATGGCAAAAGGAACAAATAGAATTTACAGAAAAATTGCAAGCTTATCATGAGTTATTGACTAAAGATAGGCAGCAAGAACAGGAAGAATATCAATATAAATTAGCAACTACTCGCAAACTTACCACAGATGCTTATGAGGCTAAAAAACGTAATTTAGAAAGGGACATTGCCGAAAATACTCAACAAAAAGAAAAAGATTGGACTGAAAGAGAGAAAATTCTCACTGATAATCAAAAATTATTTGCTGAATATCAACAACAGGCTGTTAAGTTTCCCACAGAATTAGAAGAAGCTGTTAAAAAAGCTAGGGAAGAAGCTATTAAGGAAACTAGCCAAAAAGCTAAAGTCGAAGCTGATTTGTTTGAAAAAGAATGGGAATCAACTAAACAAAGTTATGAATTAAAAACTAAATCTTTGGAAGAAACAATTGTCAAGCAAACTGAGCAAATTGAAGGTATTGCGGCTCAATTACAAACTGCTTTAAAACAAGCTCAAGATTTAGCAATGAGAGCTTTTGATAGTTCTAGCAATAAATAGAAAATTGACAGTTTCCATAATTTTGAGTTTGAATAATTTTGAGGTGAATAATGGCAGCCAAAAAACCAACTGATAAAAATACAAAAGCGGAAATTCTCCAAGCTTATGACGAGTTAGTCAAAGAACAAGCAGCACTCAAAAGCCAATTAGAACAAAAACCCGCAGAAAAGCCTCCTGTATCCAAAGAACAGCCTAAACCAGAACCTAAAATAGCTATGACTCAACCTACTACTATTCAACAAAAGATGAATAATACAATTCAAAGTTTAGCTAATATTCAGCTAGGATTTGGTAGTGCTGCGAATGAATTATCAGAACAACTAACGACAAAGGCTTCTAAATTATCAGAAATTCAGCAAGTTGTTGAAGAGGAAGTTTCTCAATTATCTCAATTACATAATTTAGAAGTTTCTGAAGATATTTTAGATACTTTAATTCAAGCTTATGAAGATAATGAAAAAGCCTATCAGGAGGAATACAGTCAACGCTATGAAATTTTATCTCAAGAAGTTCTAGAACTCAATAATAATTGGCAAAAAGAACAGGAAGAACATCAAAGAACTATTAAAGAACGCAATGAAAACCTCAACCGCACTCGACAACGAGATTCAGCAGAATATAAATATGATTTAGAACTGCAACGCAAGTTAACAAATGATGAATATGCACAGGAACAAAAGTTATTAAATAACCAACTCGAAGAACAGAAACAAATAACAGAAAAACAGTGGAGTGAACGAGAGAAAACAATTGCTGATAGGGAAAAAGAATTTGCAGAATTAAAAGCTAAGGTAGAAGCATTTCCTAAAGATAAAGAAACTGCTCTCAAAAAAGCTACCGAAGAAGGGAAAGGTATTGCTAGTTATCAGGCTAAGGTAAAATCAGATTTGTATGCTAAAGAAGTGGAAGGACAAAAACGTTTTTATGAGCAAAGATTACAGTCTTTAGAACAGACAATTACTAATCAAGAAACTCGACTGCAAAACCTTTCCAGACAACTAGAATCTGCCCTCAAACAAGTGCAGGATTTGGCAGTTAAGGCCATTGAAGGCAGTTCAAATGTTAATTCCTATCAAGCTATGAAAGAAATAGCCTTAGAACAGGCTAAAAGCCAAGCAAAAGCTAAATAATTAATGTTTTAGTGGCAGGTATTTTACCTGCCATTTTGATTATTCTGTTTTTGGTTTTCCTATACCTTTGGGAGGTTGTGGTTTTTTAGATTTAGTGAAAAAATTAGACAGCGGCTTGATAAAATTAGACAATGGGTTCTTTTTGGAGGAATTCGATTCTTGGTTAGACATATTGACTGCCTTATAACTACTAATAATGATTTTAGCTAGACAATGAATTTTGAGCAATCCAGAAATGGATCATCAATTTCCGAACAAAGATCAACTATGAATGCTACCATCAGGCATAATCGCTCCAGTTAAGAAGGTTTCACTCATATCTGTATCATCCAAATTAGCTCCAGTTAAATTCACTTCGCACAAATTAGCTTCGCTTAAATCAGCACCACTCAAGTCCGCTCCTTGTAAATCTGCTTTCCACATTCTCACACCTCCCATTTTAGCACCACTCAGGTTTGCACCCTGTAAGTTTGCTGCGGAAATTGAGGCCATGTGTAAATTAGCGTCACATAAGTTAGCACCACTTAACAATGCACCGCTCAGATCTGATTCATTTAAATGAGCCGTTGTTAATGTAGCTTGAGTTAAATCAGCACCACAAAGAATAACTTCAGATAAATGCGCTCTTTCTAATGTTGCTCCTTTGAGATTTGCTTTACTCAAATTAGCTCCACTTAAAGAAGCTGCTGTTAGATTAGCTCCTCTTAAATCTGCTCTTCCGAAGTCCACACCACCCAAGTTGACTCCTTGGAGATTTGCTCCTGGTAAAGCAATACAGTTAAAGCTTCTTTCTCCTGTCGCGTACCTAGCTAAAAGTTCTTGAACATTCATACTTTTCTAGACCTTGATAGTTAGTAATTAGAAATTAGAAATTAAAAAAATAATGATTGAAAATATAGTTTAACTTTGTCGTTTATTTAATCTAATCATAAATACATCTCCAATTATAAAATTATTCACATTTTTTAACTTCTTAGCAATTAATTAAACTAAAGTGCAAATGCTACAATATAATCACCAGTCTCATTGCTATTCAGTATTTATGAATACTCACAATTTAAAATTAGGTAAATATCTGACTTTAGAAGAATTCTGTACCTGCACTCAAACCTATCATAGATATGCCGAAAATATCAACCCCTATCCGCAAAATCTACCAGAAGTAATTCCCGCATTACAGGATTTAAACAAATTTATCATTGACCCAATTATAGATTATTTTGGTAGAGAAAAATTTCGGCTTACCTACGGTTTTTGTTCTCCAGACTTAAAAAAGTATCTTCAGAAAAAAGACCCGATTACAGGTCAAAAAAATGGGCGTGTAGCCCCCAATCTTGACCAACATATTAGCTATGAAATCAATAAAAATGGTAAATACTACTGTGCAAGATTAGGTGCAGCTTGTGATTTTTTGATTACAGATTTACCGAGTACAGAATTAGTAGAATGGATATTACAAACAAAACTACCTTTTGATTCTTTGTATTTTTACAGTTACCACCAACCAATTCACATTAGTTATGGACAACAACATAAACGGGATATTTGGACATTTAATCATTCAGGAATCCCTACGAAAAAAGGAATTGCAGATTGGGTAAGATTGGCTAAAGAATAAGATTTTAAGAATAATTGACCGCAGATAAAGACGGATGAATTAATAGATTTCATGAGTTTGAATCTTGACATTGATTGACTTTATTTCTTTCGATTTTGCGATGATTAACAGCATTTTTTAATAATTTTAATTTATAAGCATCAGCATCTTTACACCAATTTAATTTATAACCATTGATAATGGTACAATTTTCTTTTAAACATTTTTTCCAGCCAGAAAGATGACTAATACTGTGCCAATTATCTAAAAGTCCTCTATCTTCCTCTTGACGAGTTAACTTAGCAAATTTCTCATATTGGGGATAATCGGGAGTAACTAAAGCATCTATTTGGTGTAAGATTAGGGGATCATCTTCTAGATCGTAATCTTGATAAGTAACGTGCAAATCTCGCAAATCAATTGTCATGACTTTTGATAAAATTGGATGGGGATTAATATCAAAATCAGGATAAAATAAATAAGAAATCTTGGGTGTTTTTAAATGGAATTTAATTACATTTGCTGCTTCTAACCTCCCAATGGTGCGACTAGCGCAACCTTCATAAAGGCGTAATAAAGGGTCAATTGCTTGTAATGCAGAAATATGAACCCAAAGGGAATTAGGTAATTTTTTCCCAACTTTGCTTTCTTGACAACGCTTAATAATTAGTTCTGTATTTCCCAAACTGCGTAACATTTGGTCAGCATCTAAACAGGCTTGTTTATAACTACTATATAAACCCAGAATGTCCTCTTGTACTGCTGGGGCTAATTGTCCTAATCGGGGACGACGGCTAAAATTGCACAGTGCTAAATAAACCATCAAATCTTGACGGCGTTTGTCTGCGATCGCTTGCCATTCTTCCGTGTCAGTTGCCTGTATAATGACATTAAAAGCCCGACGTAAACTCCCAAATTCCTCAGCAATTTCGGCTTCTTGAGGTAATTCTCCCTTGATAGGAAGTCTTCCCCGTTCCGTCATAAAAGTCATCAACGGCGTTAATAATTCCTGATGTTCCTCAAATCGTTTTACACAAATACGTATCCTGGGAGTAGTCGCGCGGGAACGGAAACGAGAAGCGCGAAATAACTCAGCTTCAGCTTCATCTCGAAACACAAAATAAACGCCCAAAGCCACAGGAATTGAATCAACTCCTAACACTTGGTCAATGTAAATTTTTAATTCTTCTTGTTCATAATATTTCTGAAATGTGTTACGATTAGTGATGATACCATCACCATAAGCAATTACACCACGTTTAATATCAGCTATCAACACTTGAGCAGCTACTAGCAGCACTTTTTGAGTCAGTTCCCAAGCTTGTATCAAGGCTTCCCGACGCTCACTCATGTGTTCTATGACATTAATCACAAAACCAATATTCACAATATCCGCAGCTATTTGGGGCGTATTTGGGGAATAATAAGGGTCCCAGCCACAACTTGTATAACCCTGTTCAGTAATGCGGGTAACATCTCCCCCATGTCCACAACCATAATCAAAAAAAGTGGTTTCTGGATTAAATAAACTCGATTCTAAGGCTAAACGCACAGGACGGGATAAATCAGGACGAATAATAGCGGCTCTGTGACGTTCTATTTTTGGGACTATGTTTGTAGTTATCAGACTGCTTTCCCGTTTAATTAAGCAATGTCCTTGAACTTCCACCCCAAAAACTTGTAACCGTTGTTCCCAACCCAACTTAGTGCCAATTCCTTTAGTATGATTAAGTAACCCTAAAGCAACTTGAGCGCGAGTTAAAGCCGCAAACTCTTCATAGAGGGGATAGTCTGGTGTAACAAAAGTTTCCTTGCGGTGGAGAATGGGGGGATTTTCCGAATCACTATAATCCCGATAACCAACTTCTAGAGTTTCTAAATCAACCTGAATACTAACTTGTAAAGCCGGATGAGCATCTGTATCAAAATCAGGATAAAATAGATAGGAAATTTTAGGTTTACTAGTGCTAAATTTAACTAAAGTTGCTGCCTGAATTTGAGGTAAAGCACCACGAGCGCGGCTTTCATATTCCTGAAGCCAAGGGTCAAGAGTATGTAAAGCTAAAACATGAATGTAAAAAGCATCAGGTAACATTTTGCCAACAGCATTGTTTTGGCAATATTGATTTATGCTATTTAGATCAATAGAGTGAAACGTTGAGAGGTTTTTCTCAACCGCATTCCTTATGTTATCAGGTTGAACCATTACTTTGTCATCTTGTAAAAATATAGATAACCTGGTTACATTTACTTTAGTACAAAAAATCTGAAATTGGAAGTTAATAAACTTTAGGACTGATGCACAAACCTCTCAAACCCTTATTTATCGGTGTGCTGGAGCGTTATGGAGTGGTTCGTTATTATATTGATCAAAATTAGTAAAAATGGTAAAAAGCAAGAAACAAGAATTTTTACTAATTACCAATTACGATCTGGGTTAAGTAAATTTTTGTTAATTCATATAACTTGACAATTCTTCATTTTCAGCAAAATATTTGTCCATTTATTAAATTTTTAATAATAGTTATATCTAGTTGTAGATTTAGGCAGTCAATTAATATCAGAATTGTGTAATCTGAAAATAACTAAAATAATGATTAAATAGAGGTCTAATGACTCCCACAATCATGCGTCAGCTTTGGTCTATAGTTGAAGCCACTCACACAGTAACCCTGTTACAGCTTGATGATGCGAGTTTGGTACAGTGGTTGGTTAAACAAATAACTAATCAAGCCTTCTTAGATGCCCATGAAATTGATTTCTTGTGTGACTACATTCAATCTCGGCTGAGTCTGATTCGTGATTTAGCTTATGAACGCCAACACTCATAATTTAGTATCTGTGCTATTTATTTAATTACTGGTGGTAAATAACCTTCCACTAAGCAATCAGCACCAACAACACGCCAACTTACACGTTCCAAAGGTAACGCTTCAGTCATACTGGTTAAACCTAATTCTCCCACAGGTGTAGGAGCATGATCTCCACCAATAATTTTGGGGGCGATAAATGCCATAATTTTTTGGACTGCGCCTTGAGCGATCGCACTAGCTGCTAAAATACCACCACATTCCCATAGCACGCTACAAAAACCGCGTTCATATAAATGAGTCATTACTGTTTCTGGTGTCAGTGATCTAAATTCCATCACTTCCACCCCTTTGTCGCGCAGCATTTTTTGAAAAGTCTGTGAACTACCAACTTCCGTCAAAACTAAAGTTGGGGCTTCATGAGTGTCCCATAGTCGAGCTTGTTCTGGTAAATTCAGACTACGACTCATCACAACTCGCAGGGGATTATGAGCCGCCACTTGATGGCTAGTTAAATAAGGATTATCTTGTCTCACCGTATTACCACCGACAATGACAGCATCACAAGCGGCTCGTAAGCGATGAACCTCAGTGCGAGCATCTTGATTTGTTACCCAAGCACTATGACCAGAACTAGTAGCGATTTTACCATCTAAGGTCATAGCATATTTCAAAATCCCTAAAGGTCGCTGATAGAGAATGCGATGAATAAAACCTTCATTTAATCGCCGACAAACTGCTTCCTCTACCCCAACTACCACTTCGATACCGGCAGCCCGTAACCGCGCAATCCCACCCCCAGCCACTAAGGGATTAGGATCAACCATTCCTACCACCACCTTAGACACACCAGCATTGATCAATCCTTCGGAACAGGGAGGAGTGCGTCCATAGTGGTTACAAGGTTCAAGACTTACATAAATAGTAGCTCCCTGCGCCCGTTCTCCTGCTGCTCTGAGGGCAAAAACTTCGGCGTGAGGTTCACCAGCACGGGGATGAAAGCCTTCTCCCACAATCTCCCCATTTTGGACAACTACCGCCCCTACTAAGGGATTTGGTGAAGTGCGTCCTAAGGCAACGCGAGCTAATTCTACACACCTTAGCATCATGCGAGAGTCAAAGTCATTACCTACTATTTCTTTGACTACAGGCTGTGCTACAAGTTGACTATCTTTAAGTAAGGATGCAGATAATGGAGAGACTCCTGGGAAATTATCCATTGGAATTATGAATTACGAATTAATTTTATCTGCTGCCACCAGCGATTAAGAGGATAATAAACCACAGGCGCCCACAAACTACTCAGAATTGCCGAAGCTAGGGTGGCACGCTGGTAATATATCCAAATGCTGTCTAGATGACGATTTCCTGCCCAAGATAACTGCACAGCAAAAATAGTGTCTGCTACCACAGCCATACCAAAGACAATTAAAGCAATAGAAATAAAGTCTTCTTGAATAAACCGCTGCTTTTGGATCAGTGCCGTTAACATTCCCACTATTCCCAAACTCAAGGCATGAGTTGGATCAGGTGATGTCATTGCGTCTTGCAATAGCCCCAAAATGATCCCCGATAGCATACCAGAAAATACTGAGCGATTGACACTCCAAGCCACCACCCAAATTAATAGCCAGTGAGGGCCTATACCTAATAATTCCATTCCTGGGAGACGAGTTGGCAACATGAGTAAACATAAAATTACAGTCAAAAATACTACCATGCAATCCATAAATTGATGCCACAAAGGATGCCAAAGCACTAATGGGGGAATCAAAAAATAGGATTTTCGGGCAGGGGAAGCGGCTTTTTTATCTCTGTCACCAGGAAATCCAGGTATTTTCATTTTTTGGCGTTTGGTAAGTAGGTTAGTGTTCAAAATTGTGCTGTTGACAAGGCAAGAGTTAAGCCGAAAGGGGTTTGAGATAAACTGGACATTAATTTAATTGCCACTTGAAGACTCAATTATAAGCATACAGCACTTCCCGGTGTTATGAGGTACATATCTAGCGGGCAAGATGCCCGCACCACAACAGTTTTATGATTCAACTTTGTACCTCATAAGAGCGGAAACCGCTGTATATAGCAGCCCATCATCACTCGATTTTAATGTTTGTGGAGTTAATTTGGGTACACGCTGATTCCTTGTTTTTGATCTTTGTAAAGATTGGATAAATATTATACATATTCAGTAATTTTCCTGGCAGAAAGGAACTATACTAAGTAGGCGAACGGAAAAACCGTAGACGCGGAGCGGCTTCTCGAAAAGTAATATGTAATGAAAAGTAAAATCGCCCAAAACCTCTTTTCTGTTCCCTGTTCCCTGTTCCCTTGTCATAACGACAATTTTTAATGCCAACCTACTTATGGTGGGATTGTTCAATTTCCAGAGTCAGCAAGATTTCCCTCAACAAAACCAGGGTGAATGGCAAGGAGAAGAGATTTGATTTTCGTCTTCATGCCATTTCTAAAGTGTTATCTGCTACCTCTTTATTTGCTCCAATACCAAATTTCAGGTATAATAAAGCATCGTTAATATTTTATCAGGAATTATCCTATGAGTTCACCAACTAATGTTCAACTCAGTTTAAATAACTTTGAATTGATAGAAGGCATTTATTTTCCTAGCGACTACGCTCAGTTAACTCAAACTAAACATAAACAAACATGGGATAAAATTGGTAAAACCTACTATGGTTCTCAAAAAATTGATACTATTGAGGAAACATCTGCAATTAAACAAGATTATACTCTCCTGACTGGCAAACTAGGAGGCACTTGGGATAAGTTCCCCCTCAATAAGTCTGTTGATAGTATTCTAGAACTTGGTTGTGGTTACGGTCGCGCTCCATTACACCTTTCTAAGGATAAAAACCTGCAATGTCAAAAGTATTATGGGATTGATATTTCTGAACCTCTGTTGCAACGGTTAATTAAGTTTAAACAAGAATATGATTTTTTTCCTGGTGCTGAATTTTTTCCCATTTGCACTTCTGCGGAAATACTACCTTTAGAAGATAATTCTATAGATTTAGTAATTTCTAATTGTGTTTTTATGCACATCCCCGATGCACAATTAAGAAAGCTAATGGCAGAAATAGCTCGCGTCCTCAAGCCAGGTGGAATGTTTGTTTTTAATCACTCTTTTCACAATAAAGCCTGTCCTTCTCACATTGTCCACAATTTTATCAGAAAATTGAATCCAGTGAGTAGAAATCCTATTTATCTCAAGCAATATTCTAGTGGAGAAATTGAAGAACTATTGGCAGAGGCTGGACTAAAAGCCAAGTGTTTAGAATATGTGGTAGAACCAACTAAAGAGTATGCTATTTTGCCAGAAAAGATTAAGGGAGTTGTTGTCCCTTTTGCTAAAGCAATTAATCATAGTCTCAAGCCAGCGGAGGCACAAAAGACAAATTTGGCTTATGGCTTTAGTGCTTATAGTACCCCTTTGATATAAATAGGTCGGTTTTGGTGGGCAATGCCCACCCTACAGGACTTAAAATTTTTCAACTATCAAATATGATTCCTATCTATCAATTAGTCATATTTGGAGTTTCCCACGCTTGTTTTTCTGCTTTAGGATAAACAGTTACCCAATCTAAATACCGAATTTGCGGAAATAACTCTACCCTCGCTATGGATGCCGGGAGTTTCTTTAAATCCAGAGACTTAATTTTGCCTATTGCTAAACCTGCCGGAAACTTCTGACTATAAGTAGATGTAGATACTAAATCACCTACTTTAACATTAGGAACTTTTTCATAAAACTCTAACACCGCTTCAGCAGAAGCATCACCCTGTAAAACTCCTTTGGCTGATGTGCTGCTGATAGTCACACCCACTTGACTTTTCAAATCACTAACTAATAAGACACTGCTAGTATTGGCTGTGACACTTTCTACCAAACCGACTAATCCACCATCGGCTTTAACAATAGAACCTTCTTGAATACCCGATGTAGTTCCCCGATTCAAAATCACTTGTTGCCACCAATGATCAGCACTACGTCCCACTACCCTTGCTATAATTGGTTTCTGTGGCAGGGTTTCTTTCTCTACGTAACCCAGTAAATTTTTTAATTTTTGATTTTGGTTTTCTAAATCAGCTATGCGAGTCTGTAACTCTAAAAATTTAGCATCTTTAATATTTTGCTCAGGAATCGTCCCTGAATGTAACATCTGTAATGGGCTAGTGATTCCTTGATACATCTCCCGTAACAATGCCCCTTTTGTTTCTCTGAGTGTCCAAGCACTACCTAAGACTAAGGCCAATAACCCTGCTTGTAATCCTTTGTATTCCCACCAACGTTTTAAAGTAAACATATAGACCTGTATATATTCATATAAATTATTCAGGAGTTTTAGGAATATAGCTTAGTCCATCGTCTAGATTCGCTATCCGCAAATTTTGCACTCAACTCCGGTGTTCTGCTGATCAAAATAGTGGATTCTATAATTATAAATAAATACAGAACCCAATATTCTTAATTTACTACTTGTTGCTACATATTACGAGAACGTCCGCTAAATACTCTTTCTAACTGCTTGAAGTTTTCTAATACACGACCTGTTCCCAAAACTACACAACTTAAAGGATCAGCGGCAATGTGGGTAACAATGCCTGTTTCGTGACTAATCAAGGTATCCAGACCTTTGAGTAATGCACCACCTCCTGCTAACATGATCCCGCGATCAATGATATCTGCTGCCAGTTCTGGTGGTGTGCGTTCTAGTGTCCGTCTGACTGCTTCTATAATGACTGCTAGAGGCTCTACCATACTTTCCCGAATTTCTGGTCCTTTGACAGTTACAGTTCTCGGTAAGCCAGACAGTAAATGCAAGCCACGGACTTCCATCACACTCTCATTATCATCTGCGGTCGGATAAGCAGAACCAATCCTAATTTTAATGTCCTCGGCAGTTCGTTCACCAATTACTAGATTATGAATTTTCTTCATATAGTGAATAATTGCTTCGGTCAACTCATCTCCAGCAATGCGTACAGACTCGCTAATTACAGTACCTTGAAGACTTAATACCGCTACCTCTGTTGTCCCCCCACCGATATCAATGATCATGTTACCTGTAGGTTCAGCAACTGGTAGTCCCGCACCAATTGCCGCTGCGACTGGCTCATCAATCAAAAATACTTCCCTAGCTCCGGCTTGAGTGGCTGCATCCATTACAGCCCGTCTTTCTACTCCTGTAACACCACTGGGAATTCCAATCACAATGCGGGGTAGCATCAGGGATCTTCCCTCATTCACCCGCTGAATAAAGCTTTTTAGCATCAATTCAGCAGTATCAAAATCAGCAATTACACCGTCCCGCAGAGGACGTAAGGCAATGACATTGCCAGGTGTGCGACCGAGCATTTTTTTGGCTTCTTCTCCCACTGCCAGCGCCACTTTTTCATTTTGATCAATGGCAACTACTGAAGGTTCTTGAAGAACAATTCCTTTACCAGATACATAAACTAGGGTATTGGCTGTACCGAGGTCGATACCCATATCCCATGATGGACGAAAATTTCTGAAAAGACCCACGCGTCTCTCTGCCCCCTATTTACGCTATTTGTGACTACAAAGATAATAGTTAATAATGACTGATTCCATGATTTTTGTTTGCCTGACTCCAGTAACCTAGACTATTTTTTTATCTAGTTTTTGTCAATCTGAATTTTAGTTTCAGGACTTTTATGTTCTATCTTCTCAATGCCACTCAGTATAACCGTATAATTTTTTTTAAATACCAAGTATTTTTTGAATTTTTTGATGAGAATTAATTGTGAGAATTCTAACATATTTTCAAGACTTTCACAATTAGTTATTATAGAATTCAGAATATTTCAATACAAATGTACCAAAAGTAAAATCCATGAGTATTAATGTTGTCACTCTTATTGGCCGGGTAGGTATCGATCCTGATATGAAATTTTTTGATTCGGGTAAAGTTAAATGTAGATTGACTCTAGCGGTCAGTCGTCGTACCCGTGAAGGAGAACATACAGACTGGTTTAACTTAGAATTGTGGGGGAAAACAGCAGAAATAGCCGGTAATTATGTTCGTAAAGGCAAACAAATAGGGGTTAAAGGTTCTTTGCGGTTTGATTCCTGGAGCGATCGCCAAACCGGAGTTAACCGTTCTAATCCCATAATTCACGTAGATCAACTAGAGTTACTAGGTTCTAAGCGTGATAGTGAAGGTGGGATGTCTGATATGTCTCCAGATAATTTCTAATTTTGTCAGTGGTCAGTTGTCAGTGGTCAGTGGTCAGTGGTCAGTGGTCAGTTGTTAGTAGTCAGAAAAAAACAACGGACAACTGACAACGAACAACTGACTAATAACTAATTTGCAATGTCACTGATGCTTGTACCTCCTGTTCACCACCAAGGATGGGAGTAAAAGCATCAGCATTAGCATTAGTTAATTTAGCCTCAGATCGGTAAAGCATGGCTGGTGGTGGTGGACTTGCACCATTGACTTGAATACTGACAATTTCTTTTTGTTGTAATCCCAAGCTGCTGAGAACGGCTTCTGCTTGCTCTTTAGCATCTTGAGTAGCTTTTTTCAAAGCTTGTTTTTGGGCGTTGGCGATCGCTTCATCACTAGCAATAAAACTCACACCGTTAATTTGCGTCGCCCCAGCCTTCACGGCTTCATCTAATAATAGCCCAGCTTGATCTGTAGGAATGCGGAAATTTACTGTATTACTAGCAGCATAACCAGTAATTCGCTGCGTATTATTACTGTAGCTATACAATGGGTTAAGGCGAATTCCTGTAGTGGTTAATTTCTGGACATTGCGTTTTTTTAGCAAGTCTACCACAGCCGATGACTTACGAGCAGTTTCTTTTTGGACATCTTGAGGTGTTTTTCCTTGAACTTCTACACCCAAACTAACTTGGGATAAAGTTGTAGAAATTGTTTCTACTCCCCGTCCACTTACCGTTAAAGTCCGCCATAATTTTTCTTTTTCTTGCGCCGATGCAGGTAATATAAAAATCGCGCCTAGAAATATACTCAAAGATAATATCTTCCCAAAATTCCTGACTGGAAAACGGGAATTAGATAAAACAGTGATAGACATTTTACTTAACACTCCTCTAATAACTTATTAATTCTTGGTTAACTGTAGCCACAAAAATATTGTTACACCGAAAATACAATTACTTGATGCAATTTGTATATTTATAGTTTCACACTGCTTAAATTTAAAGAAGACTTGGTTACAAAAAATGTAACAGAGAAAATCAAAATATAAGTAGGTTGGCGTTAAAAATTGTCGTTATGACAAGGGAACAGGGAACAGAGAAGAGGTTTTAGGCAACTTTACTTTTCGTTACATATTTCGGTTTTTTTCCGTTCACCTACTTATCCAAAACGGTTTGAGGAATGTTAAGAATGATGTAAATGAGTTTTAGTGGGCAATGCCCACCCTACAACAGTGAAAATTTTTCAGCTATCATTGATCATTCCTAGATATTACATATTTTGATATCTCCACATAGCAGACATAGACTCTAAATCAACCCCCTTCACATCACCTTCCATCGTATTTTTAAACAACGCCGTAAACGCACCAGCACCCAACCGATATTGAGGAAACATCCGATAACAAGGAATGGTAGTTAAATGAGACTGAAAAGCAGATAAATGCTCAACTTTTACAGCTTGAAAATGCGGAAACCGTTCCAAAAACCATTCACAAACCTGCTCATTTTCCTCAACAGAATAAGTGCAAGTCATATAAGCTAAATAACCTTGAGGGGCAACAACTTGGGCAGAATTAGCAATAATGCGCTTTTGCCGATTGGCACTTTTATTAATTGAAGTCGAGTGAAAACATCCCGGTGCTTTTTCATTCTTAGCTAGTAGAGATTGCCCAGTACAAGGGGCATCAACTATGACTAAATTACTCGAAGCGGGCAACCATTCTGCAAAAATACTAGAATCCCTATTTACTACCCCACTGGGTTTAATTTGGCAACGTTTTAAATTAGAAATTAACATCCCCAACCGCTTACCAATCACCTCATTAGTAATTAGCAAATCAGGTTTTAAAGCCTTCCAAGCAAACACACTTTTACCACCAGGGGCAGCACACATATCAAAAACTACAGATATTGATTCAGGAATTGCCAACAGAACCGAAGCAGAAAAGACCGAAGAAAAATCTAAACAATAAAAATGTCCTTGTTCATGAAGAGGATGTTTACCAGGTTTTTCTCCTAAAGATAAACGGTCTACAAAATGCGGTTGCCAAACTGTGGTGGGCGTTTCTACATTAAAAGGCGAAATATCGGGTTTATCTTGACACCAAAGAATAGAAGGTGCAAAAGGTTGGGGATGAACTAATGCCTCTATAAACTTTGTTTGTTCATTTACATTTGTAAATAGCCGTCGGGTAACTTTAAGCAATAAATTAGAAGGTTTTTGCATATTAATTTCTACAAAATTAAATCAGAAGAGAAACTGTTACATGAGAACAATGCAATCAATATATTTGGCTGCATACTAAAAAGACATTGACCGATATTCAGATGGCGTTTGCAAAGTTTGTCCGGTATGGCTTCTGGCTTTTGGCTAGAGGCTAACCTTGTTTTAATGCTTCTCAAACTCATGCCAAATTAAGATTTTAGATTTGGTATTACACTTATTTACCGGAGAGGTCATGATATTTAACAATTTTCAGCAAAAACTCCGCCAAGAATCACAACGTTGGCGAGATGAAGGAATTATTAGTTCTTCTCAGTATGACCAAATAGCCAAGCGTCATCAATTAAATAACCTAGAAGAGTCCACCCGTGATAGTTTTGGTGTGATTGCCATTGTCATCGGCGGTTTACTGTTAGGGTTAGGTTTAATGACCCTTGTAGGCGCAAATTGGCAGGGTTGGTCACGGGAAGTCAAGTTTATCTTGTTAATGAGTTTGTTTCTCTCCACAGCCATTACTGGGTTTTTAACCTGGAGAGAACCCACACTGATTACCAATCAAGGTAAAAAATCTCAGGAGGGTAAACGGGTACTCGGAGAAGCATTGTTAATTCTCAGTGCTTTTATTTTAGGGGCAAGCCTCATGTTAATGGGGCAAATATTCAATATTAACGGTTCAGCTTCCGAGTTATTTTTAGCTTGGGGGTTTGGGGTGTTAGTCATGGCTTATAGTCTTTCCCTCAATTCTTTGGGAATTATGGCCATTGTCCTCATTCAAATCGGTTATTGGATAGGAATTGGTAATTTGGGGACTGAATCTGGGGAAGTGACTTGGGCGCGTTTAGCTGTGCGCCATATGCCCTTATTATCATGGTTGCTATTTGTCCCCCTAGCTTATATTTGCAGATCCCGATGGATTTTTGGACTGGGGGTGATGGCATTTATCCTATCTTTGCAATATAACCTCAGACCTTTGCCACTGTTAACAGTTTCTGATGTAGTTTCTTGGATAGCTTCCTTTGCTTTAGCCTTACCACCTGCCTTACTTTGGAGTTATGACGATTTACTTTTTCCTACAGTTAATTATCGGTTATTTCAACCCCTGGCACGCAATTTAGGCTTGATCTGTTTTGGGGTAGTTTTTTATCTTTTGTCTTTTCGTTGGCAATGGGAATCTGTAGACTCTAGTGGCAGTTTAGCATTTTTAAACCCCTTCGATCAAACCAGTAATTTATCCAATGTATCGCCGTCTTTGCCAATTATTGATTTAGGGATTCTTAGTGGTTTAGCAGTGTTGCAATGGTTGTTTCTGATTCGGCAAAGCAACAGTCCACTCCGACGGGAAGTATTTTTCAGAATTGGTATTATTACTACTTTTTTGGGTTTAATTCTGATTACTCCTTTTTGGCATCAAGCTATCACCAGAATTACTGAACTAGGCATTTTTATCTTCAATGTTTTGTTAGCAATATTAGCCTGGGGATTAATTCAAGAAGGGTTGAAATTACGCAAAAGAACCTCTTTTTGGTGCGGGATGCTATTATTCACTTTGCAAATTATCAGCAGAGTTTTAGAGTATAACACTGATGTTCTTTTCCGGGCTTTAGTATTTGGTACTTGCGGTTATTCCCTCATTGCTGCCGGACTTTGGTTTGAACGTCGCTTTACTACATCTAAAACTAGCAATAGTGGGGGTAATAACGGAGGCAATAAAGGTGGTGGTAGCGGAAATAGCGGCAATAGCCCAAATAGTGGCAATAGCCCAAATAGTGGTAATAGCGGAAATAGCGGGAATAGTGGGAATAGTGGGAATAGCGGAAATAGCGGAAATAGTGGGAATAGTGGGAATAGCGGGAATAGCGGAAATAGCGGAAATAGTGGGAATAGTGGGAATAGCGGAAATAGTGGAAATAGCGGAAATAGTGGGAATAGCGGAAATAGTGGGAATAGTGTGAATAGTGGGAATAGCGGTAATAGTGGGAATAGCGGTAATAGCGGTAATAGCGGTAATAGTCGGAATAGCGGTAATAGCGGGGGTGATTACAGGAGTAGTAATGGAGGTAAGCGAATCTGGCTTGTCTACCCCAGCTTATAATCGTGGCAATGGTGGCAATTTAACCATTGATACACTCAATTTGACTGTGGAAAATGGCGCAGTAATATCAACGTCAACTTTCGGTGCAGGTAATGGAGGAAACATGCTGGTGAACGCTACTGACTCGATTATCTTATCCCAAAGTCGAGAAGATAGTCCCTTTGGTACAGGTTTGGGCACTAATACAATTCTCGGTACAGGAAACGCCGGCAATCTAGAAATTAATACAGGCTCTCTACTCGTAGAACAAGGCGCAGGGATTACTTCTAGCAGTGGTATTGAAGCCAGGGATTTGGTCTTGCCTTCTCTTGGTCACGGTGGTAATTTAATTATCAATGCTAGCGACTCTGTGAAAGTTATTAGCGCCTCAACAGACCCTCCTAATTCCCGCAGTGTGATAGTTGCAGGGACAGTCGGGAGTGGCGACGGTGGCGATTTGACGATTAACACTCCCCAATTGATTATCCAAGGTG
>CAINGU010000016.1 GCA_903848645.1 uncultured cyanobacterium
TATGGAAATTGATGGATATCCAGTATTATTACCTGTGGATAAATCTCATCACCCCAATATTTCCATAATCCGTTCTATTTGGGCTGAAGATAAAAAATCACTCACGCTATTTTTATCGGATACCACCTATGAAGATGATCCCTTCTTTTCTGGCTTTATGACAGTTTGTGACCGCCTAAAAAATGAAAACTTTTTTCTAGCAATTTTGTATCATGAATGGTTCATTATTGAAAGACCAGAAATTTTTGAGACATAAGCAATAAATGGAAGTATTGTCAGGCAATTCTCATTGGACTCTGCATCTTAACTAATAAAGGATACAGAATAAAATGACAGGAAATTAATGTTATATCCGTACTTATCAGGCTTTCAACCTACGATGATGTACTTTGACTTTTGACTCCTGACTCCTGCTATTTATTCAGTCTCACATTAAACTTTGATTTTTCGTTTTCACCCGTTGATAAAGTTCCTCCATTGTTTCAATAAAAGAATTATCCTTATGCCAAAAAGCCGGAAAATCGCCCTGTTTCTTGACAAGAATTGCCGAAACACCACTAGAACTTGGCACTTCTATAGTTTGCGGTAAACGCTTTGTTCCTAACCAAAATTCCCTGACACTTGGCTTTTCATCAACAGATTTTTTTTCTAACCTTGGATAAAACGAAGTAGAAGATTCTAAACTAACTTCTTGAGTATTTAATTCCTGTGAAAGTGCTTTACCTAAATTAGATTTAGCCAGTTTAGATTGAAGTTCCTCTTTTGATAACCCCCGCAATTCAAATAAGAGAAATGGATTATTATCCAATTGGGACGCAACTAAATAATAAACCCCAGCAATATGTTTACAGGGATTAGCATAATCTGGACAGGAACATTTAGTTTGAAAGTCCTTACTACTATGAGGTAATAAATTTAATCCCAATTGTTTAAAAGTATCTTCAATATTCTCTGGGACTTCATTTAATAGCAATCTAGAAACAATACTAGCTTTAGATGATAGCTTGTCAATAACTTCATTCCAACTGCTTTTAGGAATTGATTTAATTTCAATGGAAATATTGTAAGTCGGTTCTTTATACACGCCAAAGTAAGGATTAACTGAACCTTTGACTCTAGCAGTAATGTGATTTTGTTCAATTTCAAAATTTAGAACTTTACCACTACTTGCATAGGAACGTCCTCGTTGCAAGCGACCATCATCAGTAAAATTTTCTAATGCTTTAATAAACCTATCACCCCACCATGTTCGACTAAATTTAACCATAATATTTTACTCCAAAATTGCACTTTTATTTAAAGCAATTAGTTGTTTGAAAGCATCATTATCTAACTCAGTTAACCAAGATTCATCATTGCCAACCACAGCATTAGCAAGTTTTCTCTTATCTTCTATCATCTGGTCAATTTTCTCTTCTAAAGTACCAATAGCCACAAATTTATGCACAAACACATTCTTTTGCTGTCCAATCCGAAAAGCTCTATCTGTGGCTTGATTTTCCACCGCTGGATTCCACCATCTATCAAAATGAAAAACGTGATTAGCTTTAGTTAAAGTAATCCCTACACCACCTGCTTTTAATGATAAGATAAACACCGAAGCTTCTGTATCAGGTTCTTGAAATTCCGTAATCATCTTTTCTCGTCGTGGACGACTTGTGCCACCATGCAAATAGTAAGTATTGCAACGTAAATTGTGTTTAATGTATTTTTCTACTTGTTCGCATACCTCCGTAAATTGGCTAAATATCAATAAACTTTCCCCTTCAGAAATTGCCTCATCTACCATTTCTACTAAACGGCTAAGTTTGTGAGAACGTCCTGTTGAAAATTCGCTATTATCTTGTAAAAATTGAGCAGGATGGTTACAAATTTGTTTCAACTTCATCAAAGTAGAAAGAATCAAACCTTTGCGTTGAATTCCCTCCACTGTTTGTAATTTCTCTTCTACATCTTTAACCACTACTTCATACAATGAAGCTTGTTCTTTAGTCAAATTTGTGTAGAGTTTTTGTTCAACTTTATCAGGTAAATCGTTAATAATAGATTTATCTGTTTTAACCCGACGTAAAATCAAAGGTTCAACTAATTTCTTCAGCGTACTTGATTTTATTCTGTCGTTATCTTTTTGAATGGGAACTTCAAAAGATTTGCGGAATTGTGCTTCTTTACCCAAGTATCCAGGATTAAGAAAGTTAAAAATTGACCATAAATCTAACAAACGGTTTTCCACCGGAGTTCCTGTTAAAGCTAGTCGGTGTTTAGCTGAAAGTTTGAGAATAGCTTTGGTTTGTGCAGCTTTAGGATTTTTAATATTTTGCGCTTCATCTAAAACAATTCGTTGCCACTTTATACCATGCAATAGCTTTTCATCTTTGCGAGCTAAAGTAAAAGAGGTAATGATGACATCATGCTGCTGACAAGCGGTTTTGAATTCAGCTAGGTTTTGCAGGCGATCGCTCCCATGATGTATCATACTTTGCAGATGTGGAGCAAATTTAGCAATTTCCTTCTGCCAGTTACCAACCACGGAAGTAGGTGCAATTAACAGAGTTGGTGGCAGATTAGATAATCTTGCTTTTCCGTCCCCCTTGTTGCGTTTCTCTCCCCTATTTTCCTTATTTTCCCCATCTCCCTCATCTCCCCACCTTCCTATCTCCTCCTCAGAGGAAAGCAATTCTCGCTCCTGGACAAGTCTAGCAATTACCTGTACTGACTTACCTAAACCCATATCGTCCGCTAAACAGCCATTTAAACCCAAACGTTCCAAATATTCTAACCAAGCCACACCACGCTTTTGATATTCGCGCAGATTACCTTGCAGATTTAACTGGTCAGAAATTGGCTCTAAACTACTTTTATCTTGTAATTTCGCCATCATATCTGACAAAATTTCATCATGTTCAATATCCCAATCTTCCCCAGATTCAGCATTACGTTGGAGAAATTCCAGCACAGACATCTCTGGTTTTTCATCACCATGAGATTGCCAAAATTCTAGTAATTGCTGCATTTTATCACGGTCTAATTCCATCCATTGACCGCGAAAATGTACTAAAGGAGCTTTAGCATTAATTAATTGCTCCCATTCTTGCTTAGTAACAGCTTGTTCACCAATTGCTAATTCATATTCATACTGTACCAAAGAATTCAAACCAAAATAGCTTTTGTTTTCTCCTTTAGTTGCAGACCGACTTTTACCAGAAGCCTTGAGTCGCAGTTTAGCACGACGACGACCAGCAGGAGTATACCAAGCCGGAACAGTAACTTTAAAACCTGCATCTTCTAACACCCAAGCACTTTCTTGGAGGAATGAAAATGCCTCTTCTAATGTTAGTTGCATTCCCACAGGAGTATCTGTTTCTAATCCTTGCCATAATTGCGGATACATTCGTGCTGCATATCCTAAATTTAACAGCAAATTAGTTTCAAAGTCTTTACCATACTCCTTCTGTACACCTGTTTTAGATTTTTGACTCATTGGCCAATAATCTGCTAAAGGTAACTTGAGAGAAGGATCTTGTTTACTAGATACCAAAAATTGCATTTCCCAGTTATCTATTTGTTCAGCAGCAGGTGAATTTAATTGAAAACAGAGATGAAAAGGCAATTCTGATTGGGAGCGAGTAATTTTACTTTTCCACGTTTGCCATTGTTTGTATTCTTCTAAAGTTATATTTGCTGTGCGGGGATTATGTTGTTGAGAGAAACAATAGTAAACTAAGGAATCTGTAATTTGTTTATCAAAGGCAGCAGTAGAGGGAGTGTGAGTAACTATGTTATTGAGGATGGATTCAGAAAAGTGACGTAATAGGGTTTCTTCATCAAAAAACTCAATATTTTCATTTTCTCCGTTTGAACCTGCCACACAAATCAGTGGCATATATTCAATATATTTTTGAATATTTTCTTCATGTTTCTCGGAAATAATTGACCAACCAGCATAGATTTCAAATGCAGGTGGAATCGGTTTTTTAGTTTTACCTTTGGGTGGAGGAGTTTCTAATTGGCGATATTTGAAAGTTGGGATATATTGGTCTTTGAGAATTATTTGTTTAAACGATTGCGTATAGTGATACCAAAATAATAAATCAGAACCGAGTTGAATTTCACTCAGGTTATTAATTGCTAAAAAATGAATATCATTGAGCAGTCTAATAATATTAATTGCAGGTGTATTATTTTTAACATAAGTTGATGTTTGATAACAATCTACTTGCCAATATTGAAATTCTGTATATTCTTCTGGGATTTCTATTTCTAGATACTTAATTAATTCTGGTGAAGGCAAGGGTTGATTATCAGCAGTTGGTAAAGCAAAATATTTAGTAGATATGCGTTGGCTTAATTGAGGCGCTGGTTCTTTAATTCCCAATTCTTGGACTAAAAAGTTGATTAATTCACCCTTAGCTAGATGTCCAGGATGAATCTGTTGTTTATGATTGCGGCTGCTTTTTGGTACAGGCGTTTCTACCCACAGATAAAATGAACCTGACTGAATAAAGTCGGTTTCTGTGTGAGGTATCCAAGTGCCATGAACGATTTTCATAGCGTTATTCTCATCATTTATAAAGATAAACTTTAATATTTAGCATACATGGATTTGGTCAGAATATTTGAAAAATTGTAAGAATATGTCTAATGATAGGCTACACTCTCTTAAAATTATCAGCACCATACATCAATTTAACTAATTCGCGTAAGTCCCCCACTTTCTCTACTCCCTTTGCATCAGAAGAATATAGATGAAATGAATCACGAAGAAGCGTATCCTTTACAGAAGGCGTATGATTCCTATGTCGTCACGTAAGCTATAGGCATTTCTGACAAAATACAGTCAACAATCTACAATGTATTTGGATCTATTCCTCTTGCTTGTAACTTAGCTAAAAGAGCTTGCATTTGTTCTTCTTGGGTAGAATGTCTATTCCCATTTTCGTCGTACCAATATAGCCATTCCCGTGTTCTATCTTGATAAGTTCCCTCTTCTCTACCAATGCCTAAACCTACTTCTTGCATCCAAATTTTATCCCCTGGTTGGAGAACATATTCACCATTAACTAAGCGATAAACTTCTAAACTTTGGCGTTTCCGACGCAGGCGTGTGGGGGCATAGATAATATAATATAAAATGCCTAACTCTACATAATCTAGTTTCTTTTGTTCATATTCATGATTGTAAGTTTGAGAAACAATTTCTAAAGCTAAAATTGGCGGAATTCCATCTTCTTCCCAGAGGACATAACTAGAACGTCCATTGTCATCAACAAAACGTTCTACACCTAAACTCAAAAAGGCATCTGGGACGATGGCAGATTTATTACCTATATAATAAATTCCCATATTAATGCCAAAAAACCAATCTTTACGGGTTTGCCATAAGGTGGCTAAGATAGCTAATAATAAGTTGGGAATTAAAATTTGTAGTTCGTTATCCACTGGGGTATCGTCTGAATCTGGTAATTCTGCCGATGAAGGTAAACAATCTAATGGATTGTAATTTAACATAAAAGATTAACTGTTGACGGTTTAATTGTTAGTATCAGGGGTTCCATAATTTTAGGATGTACGGGATTATAATTTTTTTAAAATTAAACTATTCCTGTTTAATCGCACTTATTAAAATTCCTAAAATCTTTTTTACATCCTTAATATAATATTCAGTTAAATCAATAGAAATAGTTTTATCTTCTAACTTCAAAAACTGCCAAATAGTACCGATAGTTACAGCACCATAAATAATCTTAATCGCATTTTGTTTCTGTTCGTTAAACAATTGAGCAGCCAGCATTTCAGCTATACATTGAGCTAAACCTGATTTCAAGTTTTCGTTTTTACTTTCTACCAATGTAATTACAGGTGCGCGAACAAAAAGCTGCTCTTTAGAAAGACTAATCAGAAAATCGCAAAAACCATTTAAACCTTGTTGATTATCAACATTAAAATCTACTCCCGAAAATAAACTAATTTCATTATTTAACTTTCTTCTTACTTCTAGTAAAATTGGGCTAATTATCATTTCGGAACGGGCTTTTTCTGTATTAATTGCAACTGCCAAATCAACATTTTCCTTGAGAATTGTTGCTAGTAAATCACTAGGTTCTGTCTCTGGTATATCTCCAAATAATCCTGATACTTCATTTAAAGTCAATTCAAATTTCTGAATAATTTCACTTAATTTAAAATCACTATAAGCCATTTTTTTTACCTTTAATAATTAGGAGAAAAAGTTTATTTGTACAATTGATTACTTCTCAGGTATCCTTTGAGGATTACTGGTAATAAATTCGCTTAAAATATCAACTTGATGACGACTTTCTACTATCTCTAATGTTTTTAAAATATTGCTAATTCTTTCAGCATAATCTCCTAAATTATGTTGAAGAGGTAACAAAATTTCATATTGATTTGCTGTGTCTTTGTTTAATCGCCAAATTGCCCCAGCATCATTATAAATTCGTCCTGTTTCCTGCCACCCTGTAGCTTGAAGGTGTGCCTGGATAATATCAGGTTGAACTGTTTTGAGTGTTTGACTATCTTTGATGGTAACTTTCATGGCAAGTCTCCAAAACTAATCTGTTGAATTAGAAAATTAAAATCAAAACACAATCAATTGATGGTTTGTCTTTAGCATTTGACTCTCAATCTGTCACTTCTGAGCCAAAGTGATACCCTTTGAATCAGAGTGTAAACAGATTCTCTTTATTATCATCTATTTTGCTACAAGTTTTATTACAGAACAAACCAGCGTATTTTGATTCTGTTTTTTTATACCTACATTTCGCTGTTTTCCCTGATTATTGTTTGCAAAATAGCACTCACATCAGTTTTATTAAAAAACTTTTCATAAACTTCCTCAAAAGATTTAATCTCAGCTTGATACACTTCTTCAGAATCGCAGTGCTTTTCAAAATATTCTTCTTCTTTATAACCGTATAATATCAAATTAGAATCAATTGTCTTTAAAAATGGTTGCACGGGATTGAATTTTTTTAAAATCCGAAAGCATCCAATTAAGTAGCCATAAAAACAAGAGAAAAAATAGTTAATTTCTTGTTGAGAAAATTCCAAATTAAAAGCTTCTTGTAATGTTTGGTTATCTTGTTCCTCCTTACCATGTTCAAGAATTTTATACAACCTAAAATATAGCCAACCGCGATGATCATAAATATCTATCAAATAATAGAAAGTTCCGCTCTTTTTGATAACAGTGAGTAAGGTTGGGAAAAAAAATGCACCTTTCCAATGATCGTGTAAATTGCTAGTTTCGCCGAACAACCATTCTAAGATTGTCAACAGTTGTGCTAAGTTAAGCTTATTTCTCTCTGCCTCGTTTCTAGATAAATAAAGCTCCCTATAAATCTTAGAATCATCTGCGATCGGCAAACTATTTTTTTGTAATTTTATGTACTCTGTATCATCCAATCTCCACAGTTGGTAGTTGATATCCTGAGATTGTAAGTCAATTTTGTATCGCTCTTTAATTTGCTTAATTACTTGTTGCATAAATTTGATAGTGAAATTCGTTTTGGGCAGAATTTTATCTAACTCCACTAGTACACAACGGCGTAAATAAACCAACTATTAAAAATTCTCAAGAAGCTTGTGTCATCTGCCTTTTTAATTTTTAATTGTTAATTTTTAATTCCACCCTACGGTACTAGGGTTTTGGTCTGTTAATAACGAAAAAATTCAAAATTCGCCTTAAGTAATGGGACAGAATTAATTACAGAACTGATTTTTATGCTCTCTGTTGCCTGTTCCCTCTCTCAACGAGTGAATTTAATTTTGTCCGACTACTTATTAACAACCTACTCCCCTGGCAGCAAAATTACCCACATTGTTGAAACTTTTATTGATTTGTTAAAATCCAAATTGCTCCCAATGCGATAAGGACAATAAATGCTGAGTTTTTTTTTAACTATTTTAACGTCAACTCCTTACGTTTAGCAGAATTAACCATCTTCACCAAAAGCTGATTCAGATAACTTTGAGCAAAAATATAGAGACTATCCCAAATCTCTTGATTACGACAGATTTTCGCACCCACCGTATTACCAGCAATTTTCTCGGAAATTAAATACTTCCGAAAATAAGTACCCCATAACTGTTGAAGAAAATCTTCAGAGAAGTCCTCAAAAGGCACAATCCAGTTATAATCTTTATCTAGAAATACCCTGTAAGATGCAACTATTGGTAACGCTAAATCTCCCGGCGCACCAAACCCAAAAGAATATTTACTGTCAGCCAGAAGGGTATTTTTCCGCATATCAATTGATGCTAAATCATTGATCCCTTTTCTTTTAGGTGCGCTGATATATTCTTGAATAATTTCATACAGCCTTTGTTCTATCCACATAGCTTTAGCCAGCAGAGGCAGTAGTTTGGTTAATCTTTCCCTCTCAGCATCAGAAAGTTGACTAGGAGTGCTGCTAACAGCGGGGTGCTTAGTTCTAGTATTACCTTCGGGATTGTATCTATTTCTATCCAAGCAGTTTAGTAACTTGAACAAATGGGTAACATTACAATGGGTATTTTTAGGAACACCACTTTGGTTCTGGTAATAAGCTACTCTAAATTTTCTACTTTCTTTAAGTTCTAACTGGGCTAAATAACCTTTGATAAAGTCATAATCTCCCCTAGCATTGACCTTAGAGCGAGAATCTACTGGTGATGTAGTATTAGAGGCTAAAGCTATGTCTTTGGCTTCAGTTTCTTCTAGTCCAATGTGAATAGTAATTTTGACCCGCGCTTCGCTAACGTCATATTTATAATTTTTAGCACTATCAAAAGCTAAAACTGTGTGACCACCATTGATAACGCCATCGCTTCCACCCTCAGCAGCTTCTAAAACCTCTAGTTCCAATTGTTTTTGGTCTCTACTAGGTTTAACTTTATTGGCACAGAGAACTATACCACTGTGACGCTCAAAGAATTTCTCTGGTTCGGTAGTGAGAGAGTCAAAGATTTGCCTGTATGTTGAACTTTTGCGGTTTGGTTCTCTGATATTTGGTTCTAGAGGTAAGTCTGTAGGGAATGTATCTACATGGGCAGTAGCGATAATGCAATCAGGTTTAGCATGGAAATAATTGTCTACTTTAATAATCCAGTTTTTCGGCATGGTTGATTTTTCTTTTCAGTAATTATAAGGTTAACGGGGAGCAACAAAAAAAAATTACAGCATATCGCAAGTAAATAAAGTACAAAGCTAGTAGTCTGTCAAGAAGTTAGAAGTCACAGAGAACAGGGAACGGGGAACTCTTAACAGTGAAACCCACCCTTTACCCTTCTAAGGGTGAGATTGAAAACTTGGACGTGCCCGCGTAGCGTATGACTCCTACGTCGTCACGCAAGCTATAGCCATAGGACTTGACTCCTGAATTTTGCTCTATATGCTCTCCAAAGGAAAGTATAAGACGTTAAAAACGAAGGGGAACTGTTGTTAAATTTTTGCACAGATGTGGGAATTATAACCAATTAACCAATCACAGTGGATAACTTCAAATTTTCATGAATTACGCAGTTGCTATTGACACATTAAAACAAGCAGATCCAATTTTAGCCGAGTTAATAGAACAGGTGGGGGAGTGTAGACTCAATCAAGTCCAGCAAACAGGGGATTTATTATCTTCACTTTGTCGGTCAATAATTTACCAACAATTATCAGGTAAAGCAGCAACAGCTATTCACCAAAGATTTTTACAACTTTACACTGTTTTAACCCCCAGCGATATTCTCAACACCTCAGACGATGTTTTGCGAGAAGTTGGCATTTCTCGTCCTAAGATTTCATATCTCAAAGACTTAGCACAACGATTTGATAAATTACCCACTATAGATGATTTACTGTTAATGGATGATGAAAATATCATCAAAATCTTAACTGAAGTTAAGGGAATTGGACGATGGACAGTACAGATGTTGCTGATGTTTAGATTACATCGTTGGGATGTTTTACCTGTAGATGACTTGGGTATTCGTAATGCTATCCATCGCCTTTATAGTCTACCAGAACTTCCTAACAAACCAACTGTAGAACAATTAGGAGAAAACTGGAAACCCTACCGCACTATCGCTTGTTGGTATCTGTGGTCTAGCTTGTCAATCACTAAATCAGAAAAAGCATGAAATTAAATGAAGTTGTGCCTTGGGGTAGAACACTACAAGAGTATAAGCTCATGTTTAATCTATCTGAAATAGACCTAAACAAGAAAATTCTTGGCTGTGGTGATGGTCCAGCAAGTTTCAATGCTGAAATGACAGAACTTGGATATTCAGTTGTTTCCATTGACCCCATTTATGAGTTTTCTGGAAACCAAATTAGACAACGAGTACAAGAAACTTATGAACCAATCATCTCGCAAGTTAAGCAAAATATTGATCGTTACATTTGGCAGAATTTTCATGATCCAGAACAACTTGGTTACGCTCGACTGGCAGTAATGGAGAAGTTTTTGCTAGATTATGAAATCGGTAGAATAAAAGGGCGTTATTTGTGGCAATCTCTACCAAAATTACAACTAGCTGACCATCAATTTGAACTATGTGTTTGTTCTCATTTACTCTTTCTTTATTCAGATCACCTATCTCTTGATTTTCACATTGCATCTATTCATGAACTTTTGAGAATCTCAAAAGAAGTGAGGATTTTCCCCTTATTGAAACTTGATTGTGAACCATCACCTTATCTTGAGTTAGTAGTCAATCTCCTCTCCAGTCAACAGTTTGATATAACAGTACAGCCAGTTGCTTATGAATTTCAAAAAGGTGGCAACCAAATGTTGAAAATAAACAGATAATTTTGGTGTTGTATAAATATCGGATGACCTATCACACCAAATTACCAATACTTAAAAACCTAGCAATTTCATCCAACATTAATTGCGGTTCATCAACACGAATCAAATGTCCGCTGTTCTCAAATATTTTCAACTGAGCATTAGGAATAGCTTGAGCAATTTCTTCAGAAAATTCTGGGGCGCAGATCCAATCATGTCGCCCTGCAATTACGAGAGTTGGTGAGGTAATCTTATGTAATTTATTGAGGATATTATAGTCATTTAAGAAGCCACTAAAGGCAACATTAATGGCATCAACTGAGAGGATAGTTTGGTCTGAGTCTGGGGAATTTAATTTCCCTTCATTGCTTTGGGAATACATTGAACCCATCACCCGAAAAAATTGGCGTAGCTGTTCTTCATTCTCAAAATTACCTGACCAAAGTTGAAGAGCAATTGCTTTTTGTTCTTCGTTTCCCCGTTCTGCTAGAATCTCCTGAGCGCGTTCTAGAAACCGGGAATTACCTGCTGTGGCAATGACAATCAAGTGTGAAACATTTTGGGGATACTTCACAGCATAAGAAAGAGCAACCATACCTCCATAGGAAGAACCGATTAAAACGATTTTCTCCAGTCCTAGATATTGGCGTAAGGCTTCCATATCGTCAACATTATTATCCAGAGTATAGGTTTCTTTGAGTCCACGGGCTGACCTTCCCTGCCCCCGATGGTCAAAATAGACTAGCTGGAGCTGATGCACCAGGGGAGAAAAGCACGGTTTATAACTTGTATGATCCACTCCAGGTCCACCATGAATAATCAAAGCAACAGGTTTCTCTCGTATTCCTTGTTCTTCAACTACCAAACCACAACCGTCAACATCAAAATAGATTTCTGTATCCCGTATTTTAGCTCGCATTCTTGAGTTTTATCCCCAGCAGTTGATGTTCCATTCTGTTGTCATGATAACCATTTTGAGCTATAAATTGACCTTCGTATAGATATGCTCTCATTGCTACTATGGACTTGACCACTGATTACTGATTTGGCGTAACTACTTAAAAACCTGGCGTTGCTGAATTAGGGTATGAAATTGAAAAATCAATGATTTCAAACTCTTACTCTCTGTGACTGGAGCGCCTGGAGCGTGAAACAAAATCATACTCTTAATCAGCAACGCCAAAAACCTCAACCAATCGACCAATACCTTCTTGAATCTGCATTTCATCCAGTTCAGCATAGCCGAAAATAAATTCACCCTGACTCCACGAATTGAGATAAGAAGAACGAGCAGACATCAAACCCACTTCCACCGCTTCCGCACGCTCAATTATGGTTTCATCACTCAAATGAGTGTCAAATTTCACCATAATATGAATACCTGCATTCTCACCAAAAATAGTAACTTGTTCGCCAAAATGTGTATTTAATGCTTGCACCAGCACTTGCCGGCGTTGGTCGTAAAGAGAGCGCATTTTCCGAATATGACTTTCCAAATATCCATCAGCAATAAATTCTGTTAATACCTTTTGTTCTAGAGTTGGTAGCTGTCTGTCACTCAACCACTTCACCTGAGCAAACAGCGATACTAAATGTGGTGGTACAACCAAATAACCTATTCGCAGCGAAGGGAACAAAACCTTAGAAAAAGTACCAATATAAATCACACAATTGCTCTGGTCTAATCCTTGGAGCGCAGGAATTGGGCGATCTCCATAACGATATTCACTGTCATAGTCATCCTCTAAAATTAACGCATTATGCTGCTGCGCCCATAAGAGCAACTCCAAACGCCGGAGTAGAGATAGAGTAGATCCAGTAGGAAACTGATGGGAAGGAGTGACATAGACCATGCGAATTCTTTGTCCATCGCTGTTTGCCAGTTTTTCGACCATCAAACCAGAGTCATCTACAGGCACAGGTAACAAATTTACACCATGACTGAGAAAAACCCGACGGGCGCTCAAATATCCAGGATCTTCCATCGCTATACTATCACCCGGATCAATCAACAACCGCATCACTAAATCCAAAGCTTGTTGAGTCCCATTGGTGATGATGATTTGTTCACTATCGCACTTTATAGCCCTAGCTCGTGCTAAGTAATGAGCGATCGCTACTCTTAGGGGCAGATATCCTTGAAAATCCGTCGCATAGTCCAACCAGTCTAAATCAGCCTTGCAGTGCCGTGACAACAACTTAGACCACAGTTTTCTCGGAAAATCCTTCAGTGCAGGTCTTCCATAGCGAAAGCTGATGGTAGTGTTCACTTCTGTCTGTAATGAGAATAGTGTCTTGGTTAAGCGAGTTCCTTGCTGTGAAAGCTGAATAGGGGAAGCATTGTGTTTTTCATCCGTAATTACAGGCACAGAATGCAGCAGGTCATCAGGCAATTGAGCGCAGACATAAGTACCAGAACCAATAATTGTTTGCAAATAGCCTTCACTTAAAAGTTGTTCATAACTCTGTGTTACCGTTGTCCGGGAAATGCCTAGAGATTTGGCCAGCGATCGCGTGGAGGGAATTTTTTGGCGTGGTAGTAACCGCCCAGTCAAAATTGCCCGCCGTAATTCTTCGTAGATTTGTTGATGAAGTGGCTGTGGTAGACGACTATCTAGAGCGATGCCTGCGGCGGGCGAAGCCATCGCTAAATCCATACTGATTAGTTGTAATTTAGGCATCTGTGCAACAAGCGGAGAATTCTCTCTCCCTGCGAGAAAGCCCCCTGCTCCCCTGCTGTCGTGTTTAAGGGGAAACGATATGAATTCCCAAGTGGACTTATATAAAAGTATAAAATTGGCTCTTGTGAAAGTCCACTTAACTGACTAACTTAGTCATAACAGGATTTCAACAACTCAATGATGCTAACCCAACAGAAGATTCAGATTAGGGCAGAAACTCCCCAGGAAGATGCCCTAATTGGAAAACACTTTTATCAGATGTGGCTAGATATCGGCATTTCTCCTGAAGCAATTACAGCCGATTGGTTGGACACAGTGTTGCACTTTATTGATCATGCCCGTCGAGAACTAGAATATCAGGCATTTGTCGCAGAAATAGACGGTTTCATTGTCGGTTCTGTCGGTTGTCAACGATTTGCTGGATTGTATCCAAATATCATGAAAGCAAGAGAACGCTGTGATGGATATATTTGGGGCGTTTATGTGCAACCAGCTTACCGTCGTCAGGGAATTGCCACCCAATTGACAAAAAAAGCGATGAACTATCTGAAAACAATTGGTTGTACCCATGCAGTTTTAAATGCCTCACCAGATGGTGAACCTGTTTATTCACAATTGGGATTTATAAACAGCAATCTGATGCGGCTAGATTTGCATTCTCTTGGTTGATTAGTAGATTATTCACAACATTCACAACAGCAATCAATATGAATTCATTACCAACTGAAACCCAGTCTGATTTATTAACAATTACCCAACGCAATCAAATCAAAATATTACCTCACAAAGCAAAGTATGAGCGTCAAGAGATTTACCAAATCTTAGATGAAGGCTTGGTCTGTCATGTCGGATTTGTAGTTGATTCTCAACCATTTGTGATTCCTACTGCCTACGGCAGAATAGGTGAGAGTTTGTACATCCACGGTTCCCCAGCTAGTCGAATGTTGCGTAACCTGAAACAGGGTATCGAAGTTTGTATCACTGTCACCTTGTTAGATGGGTTAGTGTTAGCACGTTCAGCTTTTCGTCATTCAATGAATTTTCGTTCTGTTGTCATCTTTGGAACTGCAACCGTTGTGGAAGATGAAGCCGAAAAATTAGCAGCATTGAAAGCATTTACTGAACACGTTGTTTCTGGTCGCTGGGACGAGGTGCGTCCTCCCACCAGTCAGGAACTTGCCGGAACACTGGTATTATCACTACCCATAACAGAAGCCTCTGCCAAAGTGAGAACAGGACCACCAATTGACTATGAGGAAGATTACGCTTTAAGCGTGTGGGCGGGAGAATTGCCATTACGATTAACAACCACAACGCCAATACCAGATCCGCGTCTATCACCAGAGATTAAATTACCAGTTAACGTGCAGAATTATACTAGAAATCTGCAAGATGCTGTGTAAGGTAAAACGCAAATTACAAGGGAACAGAGAAGGCTTATTTTCTATTCCCTAACTTCTTCAAGACAAAAAATGAAAATCAAGTCTGGCAATCAATTTGTCCGTAACCATAAAATCAATGAAAGCATAGATGCAGAAACATTGGGTTTAGCTTATGGTTTTCTGGGTGTTTTAACTACTGGCTCAGATATGTTGACCGACAAAACTTGCAGATTACCTTGAGTACAGATTAATCGCAGACTATCAATTTCCGCTGGTTGGACACGATGTTGGTAATGAGAGAGAAAAGTGTCATTCAAATAAACAGCTAATTGGGTTTCTTGTACCGCAATCTTCACAGTAAACTTTTTACCAAAGGCCATCTCCTGGGGGAAGGGAAGTCTTTCTTCCAGCCCCCAATTCCCGACCTTAGTATTTTGGACGATTTGTCCTTCATTGGAACGCGGATTGAAGTGATAGGCAAAATTTTCCCCTGCCATCAGATTGAAGGAGAACCAGGAATTAGGGGAGATAGCGACAATTTCTACAGTAGAGCCAGGTCGGAAATTTACAATGCTCCACCAAACATCTTCTCTTGCTTTAACGGTAACAAGAATCCCCTGGGTTGTCAGACCAGTTTCCTCAACAGAGACAGTGCTTTCCATCATTTCGGGGCGGTAATTAACCCCAGCAAACCAGCCTCCTGTGTCCCCTCCTGCCCATCCTTCCACAGCAAAGGTTTGACGGCATAACGCTTTGAATTCTGGAGCAGCACTGATATCTTGATTTTCGTAACCTGCTGGATGAAAAATTCGTCCTATATATCTGCCCTTGAGGCGAATCTGCCCCACCACATAGATCCCTCCACCCACTGAATACACAGCCTTGCCTGGATCTCGTGAGTAAAATGCGACATATCCGCCATCTGCCTCAGTGTACTGATTCACGGTAGGTAAAATTCTCGCCTCAAATCCCTCTGCCCCACCGGAATGAGTGCTAACTATACCTCTGTCATTGGTAAAGACGCGAAAATCCTCATGTAGCCAGTACGGAGTAAAATTAGATACAGGACTTTCTTTTGCTATTTGGGTAATTAGAGATGATCCAGAAGCTAGTGATGGACTTTCTGCCGTCGGCAACTGCACATAACCTTTTTTCAACTTCTCATTTATTTTCTTCTGGGCAGCAGCTTGAGCTTTTTGAGGACTGCTGTAGGTTTTGCTGTCGGTTTGTCCAGAAGTACCAATGCGTCCATAGCGAATTGTGACACTTAATCCGTTAATAGCGACTTCATAGAACTTGTGGGAATGGTCGTCGGAGAGTTCCAGATAAACGGTTTGGGTGCTGGCAGGAGGCGAATAGTAGGGGTCGAGCAATGGTGCCGTAGGCGATCGCGTACCAATTTCCACAAATTTACTCCCACTCATGAATAAACTCCCATCTTCCAGCACAGACAATTCTTCAGTGAAGGGATCTGTTGTCCAATCTAGTAAAACAAAGCGACCATCAGCTGAGATGGTGTACCTACCTCGGCGGTCAGTGCTTAACAATCTATAAGAGCCATCTGGTTCAAATAAATAACAGTATTTGTCTCCATGCAGCCAGATTGAGCGGATTAATTTCTCCTGAAGACTGTTTTCTGGCTCTGAGGATAATTGAGTTGAGGGATTGCTAGGCATAGACACTTGGGCATTTTTTATACTCCAATATAGCTCAACTCAATGAACTGTTAATGAACTTTTATTTAGCAGCGTAGTGAGTTAGGCGAGATTCTGAAATAGAAGTAGAGACTACTACTGCCTAACCGGATAATATAATCCATCTTGCTCCTGAAATTTCCATCCCAAGCTCATCGGGTCACGATTCCTTGACCAACTGATAAATTCCTTCTCACTCTTGCTTTCTCGTTCTCTAATTAAACTCTGCGGTGTAACTCCCAATCGTTGCGCTAAATTTTCATTAGCAAAAGAAGTTATTTCTACTGGTTGCTGTTGATACTGATAAGGATATCCTGAACGCCGGGGTTTAGAGTTACCACCACCGTATTTACCAGAGGCCAGCGATCGCTCTATTTTTTCCAACTGTTTACCAAGGACTTCCAGTTTAGTGGACACCAGTTCATCTTGTTGGGTAAGGTGTGTTTCCAGTTTTCCCAGTTTCTCCTCTACCTGCTGTAATTCGCTGGTTGCTTCCAGTTTTACGCTGCTATCAAAACGCGATATCATTTCCTGTAAGCCTTGCAGTAAAGCAGTTGTATGACCATCACGGTGTATTTTCGCCAAGTGACGTACTACAGATATTAGTACAGTAGGCACGCGAATCATCTCGCTGGGTGGGGTCTTGTTGGCAGTCATGATAGCTAGGATTGATATCAATTATTATAACCCCAAAGCAGTGGTTTTCCTGGCTTGATTTGTCGGTTCGCAGACAAAGTGAAAATGTCGCAGACTAAATGAAATTTTGTTGCGGACTAATTGAAAATATGCTTGTGTAACCCTTACCCTTATTCTTTCGTACCCTAAGAGCGATAGCTAATTAAGTGTTAAGTGTTGCTCCAAAGCCTATACTGTAATGAGTTGCGAACTTTTATCCTCATTTGGCGGAAAATTTCAATTAGTCCGCGATTTTGGTAGGAATTTTTCATCTAATCCGCGACAGATTTTCACTTTGTCTGCGACAAGGGAAGTTAAAACCCTGATTATTCCGTTGAAATTTTTTCAATTAGTCTGCGAACCGACAGATTTTTGAAACGTACTCCTTTCAAAAAACTATATGTTTAATAATTATTGTGAATAATATCAGCTTGTTAATAAGCTTCATAAGCTGAAACAACCCAAATATTAGCGTCTATAACTTATTATTTTATTGATTAGTATTCTTACTAACATTCTATATTGATTTCAACTCTGTATTAATCCATCAAACATAAACTCAATGTCTTGTCAAGTTTGTTGCTGTACTGTTGAAGTTGTCCGCATTCCATGAAAATA
>CAINGU010000017.1 GCA_903848645.1 uncultured cyanobacterium
GATCTGCTAGTGTTAATCCCATAGCTCCTTGTAGTTTTACAGAAGCTTCAATAGCAACTCGATTGCTATTCACTGCTAAAAGTGATTTCTCTGTTCCGAAAGCCGCAATCATATCAATTTCAGTTGAGGTTAACGCAGCAGTATATCGGCTAAGTTCCCAACCGACCATTTCCATCGGCATTCCGCTATGAAAAACTACCTTTGCTGCTTCTGGATCTACCCAAATATTGTATTCAGCCGCAGGTGTAACATTGCCCACCGTATTGGCAGAACCACCCATGACTACACAGCGATGAACTAGAGAAGCAATTTCAGGAGCGCGACTTAATGCAATCGCAATATTAGTCAGAGGACCCAAAGTGACGAGGGTAATTTCACCAGGATAAGTTTTTAGTAAATCTATGATTGCATCAGTTGCATCTGACAGTTGAGGTTTGAGATGTGAATCAGGATAATACATATTTCCCATGCCATCTTTGCCATGAAACCATTCAGCATAATTACTTTCTCTGAGAATTGGTTTTTTGCATCCAACATACACAGGTGTACTAGCTTTACAAGTTTCTAAAGTGTAAAGTGCATTTTTCAACCCTTGTTCCACAGGGACATTTCCATTAACAATTGTGATACCAACAACTTCCACATCTGTCCATGAATGGGACATCATAATTGCCACTGCATCATCAGAAGCAGTATCTGTATCAATTAGTAGTTTACGCATAAAAAATGTAACTTTCCTTGTAGTAAATAACATCGTTTGGCGAAACGCCCCGCAGGAATCGCTTTGCTCGTTGTAGGCATCGCTCTACCAATATTTTCCCCCAAGAAAATTATCAATTACTACCCCAAACAGATATAATAAAATCAAAACATGGAATTTCTTTTTGTTTACGTCACTTGTAAAGACCGTGCCGAAGCTCTTAACGTAGGTAGAGCCGTAGTACAAGCCCGTCTTGCGGCCTGTGCCAACATAATTGACGGTATGGATAGTATTTATTGGTGGCAAGGTGAATTACAAGTAGAAACAGAAGCGATTCTAATTATGAAATCCCGCCGTGATTTATTTGCAGAATTAACAGCTAAAGTAAAATCAGTACACTCTTATGAAGTACCTTGTGTGGTGGCTTTACCAATTGAGGCAGGAAATGAGGATTATCTGAATTGGCTAATGGCAGAAACCAAGGCTACAGATATCACCAAATAGTTACAAGTTTTACGTTTTACGTTACCTTGTTACGATTTAGCTCATGGTACGGTAGTCGTCGTATTAAAAGAAACAGACTTTGCAGAAGTGCTGATTGGTAAACCTGATAGTGGTTTTGCAACTTTCAAGTCGTGAAAACAACTAAAGCAAGTTAATAGAATTGATATCATCGTCCTGTTCGTGTTCAGAACCTAGAGATTCTTGCAACAGCCAAATTTTGTAAAACTTATGAAACTATCAGATTTATCACCTGAAACTTTAGAAAAAATCAAACTGGTGAGGTGGGATAGGATTATTGAAAAACATGAAGGACCAGAAGATTGGTCATCTGTTTTGCAATATAGGGAACCGGAATTTATGGAAATTGATGGATATCCAGTATTATTACCTGTGGATAAATCTCATCACCCCAATATTTCCATAATCCGTTCTATTTGGGCTGAAGATAAAAAATCACTCACGC
>CAINGU010000018.1 GCA_903848645.1 uncultured cyanobacterium
GAGGAAGAACCACTTCAAGGTAAATCTATTTCCGATACCATTCAGCGTGTAGAAGAGGAAGAACCACTTCAAGGTAAATCTATTTCCGATACCATTCAGCGAGTGGAAGAGGAAGAACCACTTCAAGGTAAATCTATTTCCAATACCATTCAGCGTGTGGAAGAGGAAGAACCACTTCAAGGTAAATCTCTGAAAGGGGGAATGGCCGCAACACCTAATCTAGAAAATTCTATTCAAGGGGCAAGGGGTAGCGGACAGCCATTAGATGAAAACATCCGACAACCGATGGAAAAAGCATTTGGAGGAGTGGATTTTAGCCAAGTGAAAGTTCACAATGATGCACAATCTGACCAATTAAATCAATCAATTCAAGCAAGGGCATTTACCACAGGGCAAGATGTGTTCTTTAGAGGTGGGGAATATAATCCTGGTAGTCGAGGAGGACAGGAGTTGATTGCCCATGAGTTGACTCATGTTGTTCAGCAAACAGGAGCTATTCAGCGCAAAGTCAAAACAGGAACTCCATCATCACGGACATTAGATTTCATCACTATGAAGCGAAAACATATTCAGCTTAAAGGAGATGATAAGTATGGTCATTGGTGGACAGAAATAGACTCTAATGAGAGTTATGGGTGGTGGCCTAAGTATCCTGTAGGAGGAATAAAACAGACATTATTTGGTGTGGATGGTGAATTAAACGGGATGACATCCTTTGGTGGCTCGGCAACACAAGATCCTCATCATGGAGACTCTGCTCCAGATGTATTTCATCCTGTATACACAGGAACCAAGACAGATACACAAATTAAAGCAGATATTCGCAGTTTTGCCTCTAGTTATAGTGGAGAATGGCGATGGACTTTCGGATTTGGTCAAAACTGTCATACATTCCAGGAGAGCCTGATGAAGAGTGTAGGAATTAAACAATCGTGATAATTTATAAAAAGGCTAACACAATACTATTACCGATTACATTATTAGTAATCATGGCTGTTGCCGCGTCTGGTTTGAATGGATGTACATCTTCAGAAAATGTGAATATCAGTATGACAAGCCGTGCCGATACTCCTCCTACAAACTCGGTTAGCTATTTTGGTAGTTGGAAATCTTACCAAATTCCTTTTGTGCCTGTAGAACCTATTTCTCAAGAGGAGGCACAAAAACGTCGGTCGTATTATGTGGGATACTACAACAGTAGTAAACAACTTGAACGGTTTGAAAAAAACCTTGATGGTAAATTAGAGTGGCAAGATAAATATATCTATTGGGATAACGGAAAATTAAAAACCAGAAATATGATCAAAGCTGATGGTTCAGAAATAAATCAAAACTTTGATCGCAATGGAAATATTATCAAGTAGTCTGTGCTGGATATTTCCGGAAAAATGAGCGATAACGAAGCGCTCCGAAGGAATCGCCAATTTCGTAGGGTGCGTTAATAAAATGTAACGCACCATGTTTATATTTCTTTGGGTGCATTACGCCGACCCTAATACACCCTACATCTTCTTTTCATGAGGAAAATGCAGGAATTGTTCATGTTAATCAGGGATATTTTGCTAGATAAACCTATTTTTCATAACCTATGAAAAAATCCTTGAATAGATATCAAAATGTACTTCTCCTTTTTTTTGATGATCAGCTTATCCTGCCGTTCTTATTCAATTGGAGAAGAAGGTAATCATAAATCAAATGGTGCGAATAATAAAATGGAGAAGCAAGAATCAGACAATAACCAGCGCCTAATTATTCGAGGGGAAGTTAAATTTATTGATCGAGGAAACATTGATAAAAGTGGGCGTAATCCACAATTTCAAATACAAATTAATTTAGCTCCTACAAGTATTGAAGGGCGTAAATTAAGCTCAGATTCTAATTCTTTACTAATATTTCTGATTAGAGAGAAAGAAATCCTTGATCAGATAGATAGACTGCCAATTGTAGGAGATAATTTGATAATAGAAAGTTTTTCCATTGAAGAACATCCCAGAATGCTTCCTATCAAGAAGATAAAATTTCAGTAATGTAATAACTACATTCGCTATATACAGTTTATCTTAGCTGTTCAATACGGATTCTGTAACCTTGCCAGAACTTATTAATGAACAATCACCTGATTATATAGTTTATATTTCTTCTCAGTGCTACTGGATTTGTTTCAAAGTACGACAATTTATAAAAATAAGATCGTTGTTTTTGATTGTTAGCTCATCGAGGAAAATTGTGATAGCGAAGCGCGACCTAGGAATCGCGTTTTGTGGAATGATTAAGATATTGAATGCGATCGCTAAATCTTCCCTGTAAAAACATCTTCTACCGTCAGTTTTAAGTAGGTTGACAGAAAAAATTTAAGGTATGTGAAGAAAAGCAAAGCAAGCTCAAACTCTTTCCCCCTGCTCCCTGCTCCCCTGCCTTATCCCAACGACAATTTTTAACGCTCACCTACTTAGGTGCTGGTAACGGTACACCTAATAAACTCAGATTCAAAGCATGACCACCTGTGACTAAATAAACAGGTTCACAAATAGTCCC
>CAINGU010000019.1 GCA_903848645.1 uncultured cyanobacterium
GGAATTTTAGATTTTAGATTAAAAAAATTTGGTACAAGCCCCGTCCTTCTCCGACGGAAAAATTGTCAATCCAAAATCCAAAATTTTCAAGCTCTACACTTGTTTGGTGGAGTCAATCCAAAATCCAAAATACTCGCTGCGCTGCGTACGCTTCGCTAACGTAAATCCAAAATCGGTTGACCTGGAAATATTGATTTCTTGTGGATTTTATGAGCTAAACTAGAGATACTGGGATCATCTCTGGCAGTAAGTTAAGTTATCGAAATTACACATCTACATAACTCCAGTGAAAATGTCTCAAGATCCTCAAAAATCATCTCAAATCCAAGAAATAATTGGACTAAAAGCACAACACTTTGCTGATTTAATTAGAGCCGCACAATTGATTTTTGATCCGACTGCGGGAGTTACCGGCAGAAGTGTCAAAATTGATTGGGAAGATTTTGGTATTCCTAGGAATATAGAAGATAATCTCAGAATTATTGGTGAAGAGTTTCAGTATGCTTCTCCCCATGTTCCCGTTGATGTTATTTGGGGTAAATTAACGACAGAAACTCGAATTTGGTTTCTGAAAAATAAAGATCAATTATGGCAGTTTGAAGAAATTTTACCTGCACTTGACGAAGATTAACGATTGCCAATCATATTTTTTTAAAGTAGGATATATACATTTTCTATCCTACTTATTTACTAGAAAATAAAGCTGATGAAAATTTTAAATCCTCAAATATTATTAAGTTTTTTGTCTTTGATATTGGGTGTAATAACCCCATTTAGCGTGGCTTTAGCAAAGAATACACAAAAATATACTCACTCCAGTAATAGTCAGCAAATAGTTGTTAATAAAACTGAATTTGGAGTCAGGATAGTAAACTCAGCCAGAAAAGTCAATTTTTTTCCAACTACTATAGTTCCCTTGAAACAAGGTGATGCTTATGGTTGGAGAATTAAACTTAATAACTATCAAGGTAAAGTCCAATGGCGTGAAGTTTTAACTTTACCACAAGCTCCCGAAACTTGGATAACACAAGATCATAAAAATTTCTCCATATCAAAAGATGGGAAAACAGCAATTTCCCAGCGGACAGAAACACCTGTTAATGGTGTAATTGAAAATTTTTGGACTATTTCTTCGGGAGATCCTTTAGGTAAATATCAAATAGAAGTCTATATTGATAAACGTCTGATTGGTACTTTTGCCTTTGAAATAGTACCATTTTAAACAGAAAAAACTACCCGAAAACCACAAAGTCTTAAACCACCTTCTGCTTCATTCCAACTTCTACTAGCACTGCGACAAAGTTCCGCACTAAAATTCCATGCACCACCCCTTAAAACCCGACGATGTTTATCACCACCATCTTCCCATACACTAGCATTTGTAGGTGCGCCATGATAGTTATTATGCCAAGGATCTGCACACCATTCCCAGACTAACCCGTGCATATCATATAAACCAAAAGCATTAGCAACTTCAAAATAACCAACATTAGTTGTTTCTTTGCGAAATCTACTTTTTGGTTCTACAGAATAAGTATCACTACCACTACAGTTAATTAAATCAGAAGTAATTGTTTCTCCAAAATGAAAAGATGTGTTAGTTCCTGCACGACAAGCATATTCCCATTCTGCTTCACTGGGTAAACGATATTCTCTCCCAGTTTTCATGGACAGTCTTGCACAAAATTCCACAGCTTCATACCAAGAAACGTTTTCTACTGGCAGATTTGCACCTTTAAATTTTGATGGGTTAGGGTGTAGTGATTGTTGAACTTGAGGTAAAGCTGCTACGGTTCTCCACTGTAATTGAGTAATAGGATATTTCCCCATAAAAAAAGGTGGAACTATGACTTGATGTTGAGGACGTTCATCATCATCACCTTCACAACTCAGAGAACCCATGATAAAATTCCCATGGGGAATTGATACCATTTCTAAAGTTGTATTTCTGCCTAATTCCTCAGCAAAATATTTAGTATTGCGTCTATCACGGTTAACTTCTCTCCCAGAAGTATCTACAGTAATCACATAAAAATCAAAGTTATATAAGGGGGGTAAGGGAACAATAATTTTTGTGGGAGGTGCTGGGGGAGGTGGTGTTAATGATGGTTTAGGCAGGGAAGAAAATTTGATAGCAACGGGAATTTTAGCGAAGTTTAAATCATCCAAAACCTCCATTGCTGACTGATATCTATCACTAGCAAAATGTTGGAGTAACTTATCTAAGATTTGCTTTAATTCATCACTAATAGTAATTCCTTTAATTCGCAAACGTTCTTCCCATAACCATTTAGCATTCATGGCATCATAAAGATGATCTTGAAGTTGTCCATAATCATCTTGCAAGGGTAAATCTTGAGTTAATAACCGCACACAAGTGACACCTAAAGCATATAAATCACTCGCTTGACAAGCAAACCCGGCCATTTGTTCTGTTGGTGCATAACCCAGGGTATAAATAGCTGTTGCTTGTCTAGCGATACTGGTTTGAGTAACTTGTTTCGCACCACCAAAATCAATTAATACGGGTTTTCTATCACTATCCCGACGAATAATGTTTTCTGGTTTGATATCACGGTGAATCACATTATGTTTGTGAACAAAATCTAGAACTGGCAATAAATCAGCTAAAAGTTGCCGAACTTCTGCTTCACTATAAGCTTGATTTTGAACTTCTTCTAGGAGAGTTTTCCCAATAATAAATTCCTGCACTAAATACAAACTAGAACCTTGTTCAAAGTAAGCTAAAAGTCGCGGAATTTGGGAATGATTTTCTCCCAAATCATACAATCTAAAAGCTTCTTCTTTGAAAAATTCCGCTGCTTTAGCACGTTGTCCAGTTCCTTGAACTTGGGGGAAAAATTGCTTAATTACACAAGGTGCATTCAGTCTATCTACATCTTCAGCAGCGTAGGTTCTGCTAAACCCACCTTCACCTAGTAACCTCAAAACCCGGTAGCGGTTTCGCAGCATTTCTCCAAAGTTACTTTCGTGGCAACTTAGGCAAGATTTAGAGGCTTTCGGGTTGAAGGGGTGGGAACAATTGGGATTTTGGCAAATTTGCATGAACTTTGGGAAAATAGCATCTTGTCAAAATTCATCCCCAATATTATTAATTTGTCTAAACTATGATTTATTTGATTTCTATGATTATTATGATGTATATCACAACAATCATCTTCATCACCAAAAAATCTGAACTATGATTTATTTGATTTCTATGATTATTATGATGTATATCACAACAATCATCTTCATCACCAAA